>NZ_AUIT01000001.1 GCF_000423845.1 Thermodesulfobacterium hveragerdense DSM 12571
ATCTTTAAGTTCAGACTGTTTTTTTATAACCTCTCTTATCTGCTGGTCTACTGATATGTCTTCTCCTTCAAACAGTTTGTACTGCACATCATAGGTAAACACAAACGGGCAGGACCATTCTACAGGGTCCTCAAGCTCTAAGACCTTATGGATAAACATCGCCTCTTCATCAAGAATTTTGTCTCCTACCTTGACAGGCACTTTGCCTATCAACTTCATATAACCAACTTTACTTCCTTTTTCTTTCAGGTTTAAAGCAAGGCCTAACGCTAAGACGTTTCTTCCGGTAAACGGTCTGTTTGATACCAAAAATATGGATTTCATCTCCTTACCCCCTTGTTCCTTATCCTTTTTAATTATATTATGCCTTTTAATAGAACTTTTGACAACTCTCAAAATTAAAAAGCGCGTTGAAATTTCTTAAATCAATTTTAAAATAATATTTATAAAAAGTTTTTTTAAGGAGATAAGGATGGAAATAGTAATCTTAGGTCATCCAGTTTTAAAGGAAAAAGCTTTACCTATAGAAAACATAGATGGAGAGATCAAAAGCCTGGTGGAACAAATGGCGGAAACCATGTATAAAGCCAAAGGGCTTGGATTAGCAGCCAATCAAGTAGGAGTATTAAAAAGAGTGTTTTTATTAGATGTTTCACAGAAAGAAGGAACCCCAAAGTTAGAAGTCTATATAAACCCAGAAATCTTACAAACTGAGGGATACACTACATATGAAGAAGGATGTCTTAGTATCCCTGGATATTATGCCAAGGTAGAAAGACATGCCAAGCTTTATATTAGAGCGTTAGATTTAAATGGCAATCCATTTGAACGAGAACTTGAAGGGTTACATGCTATAGCCTTTCAACATGAATATGACCATTTAGAAGGAATCCTTTTTATAGACCATCTGTCCCCTTTAAAACGTAGCCTTTTCCAAAAATGGTGGAAAAAAAATAAACCTAAGAAATAACCCTAAAAGTTTCGATAAAAATGGTTTCTCCTTTTTGATTTAATTTTATAAAGGCGCCTTCGAGTTTAAGTTGTCCTGTTTTTTCTACCTCTAGCTTTCTTGGAACCATGTTTAAGTACATCTCTAATGCCTGGTCTATCTTCATACCTATGATACTTTCTACTGCTCCACACATCCCTACATCGGTTATATACCCGGTCTTATGAGATAAAATCCTGGCATCTGAGGTTTGAACGTGGGTATGAGTACCCAGAACTACAGAGACCACTCCGTCTAAAAAGTAACCCAGGGCTATTTTTTCTGAGGTGGCTTCAGCATGAAAATCAACCAAGATTAACGGTGTTTCTTTTTTTAATTCTAAAGCTAATTTTTTACCTACCAAAAATGGATTAAACAAAGGACGCATAAAGATGCGTCCTTCAAGGTTAATTACCCCTAATTTTAAATCTTTTTTAGTATATACAGTCCATCCTTTGCCTGGAGCCCCTTCCCCATAATTAGCAGGTCTTATTACTCTTTCAGACTTATTAAGATAAGGATAAAATTCTTTTTTCCAAACATGATTGCCTGAGGTTAAAACATCTATACCATAAGAAAAAAGTTCGTCAGCTACTTTCTCGGTAAGACCATACCCACCTGCGGCATTTTCTCCATTAGCTACCACAAAATCAGGTTGATATTTTTTAAAGACCTCTGGCAGAAGGTCTTTAACCGCTTTTCTTCCGGCACTACCTACGATATCTCCTAAAAACAAAATCCTTATTTCTTTAGTCTCTTCCATAGATTCATCCTGTTAATACCCTTTTATTTTGCGTACTCTATTACCCGGGTTTCTCTTATTACTGTTACCCTGATAATCCCAGGATAGGTTACTTCTTTTTCGATTTTTTGTGCAATTTCTCGAGCTAATACGTAAGCTTGCTCGTCTGAAATCTTTTTATCATCTACTATAACCCTGATTTCTCTTCCTGCCTGAATAGCAAAAGCTTTTTCTACCCCTTCAAAAGAGTAGGCGATAGACTCTAACTCTTTTATTCTCTTTATATAAGCCTCAAGAAGTTCTCTTCTTGCACCAGGTCTTGCCCCTGAAATAGCATCAGCTATCTGCAAAAGAATACCCAAGAGACTATTTATAGGTATATCTTCATGGTGAGAGGCGATAGCATTTACGATTTCCTCATCTTCTCCGTATTTTCTCGCAATTTCAGCCCCTATCAAAGCATGAGGACCTTCTAATTCATAAGAAGCAGCCTTACCTATGTCATGTAATAAAGCAGCCCTTTTGGCTTTTTTTACATCTATACCCAGTTCTCCTGCTAAAGCTCCACAAATAATAGCTGTTTCTATAGAATGTTGAAGCACGTTTTGACTATAGCTTGTCCTATATTTAAGCTTTCCAAGCATTTTTACTAATTCTGGATGAAGACCATAAACTCCTAATTCAAAACAAGCCTTTTCTCCTACCTCTACAAGATGTTGCTCCATTTCTTCTTCTACCTGTCTAACCACCTCTTCTATTCTCGTAGGATGTATTCTTCCGTCTGCTATAAGCCTTTCTAAGGCTAAACGAGCTATTTCTCTTCTAAGTGGGTCTACACAGGAAAGAACTACCACTTCAGGTGTATCATCTATCAAAAGGTCAACCCCTGTTAAGGTTTCAAAGGTTCTTATGTTTCTTCCTTCTCTTCCTATAATTCTACCTTTCATCTCTTCGTTCGGAAGTTGAACTGTAGAAACGGTTTTTTCGGTTACAAAAGGTATGGCTGCTTTAGCCACTGAATAGGAAAGAAGTTCCTGAGTTTTTCTTTTAACCTCTTCTTTGATTTCATTTTCTATTTTCATGATTAATTTTGCCTTTTCTTCTATCAATTCCTCATCAACTCTTTTAAGAAGTATTTCCTTAGCCTCTTTTTCAGAAAGTCCGGCTATTTTTTCAAGTTCTTCCTTTGCCTGATGGTATAATTTTTCTATTTCATGTTTTTGTTCTTCTAAAAAATTCTTAAGTTCCTCTATCTCTCTTAATTTCTTATCTAAACCTTCTTCTCTTTTTAACAACTGCTCTTCTCTCTTAAAAAGATCGCTTTCTTTTTTAGAAAGATATTCTTCTTTACTTACTATTCTTTCTTCTTTTAGGATTACTTCTTGAAGTCTTTTGTTAAACTCTTCTTCTAATTTTTGTTTATGAGACAAAATTTGTTCTTTAACCTTAAGTTCCGCCTGTTGAAGCCTAAAATTAGCCTCTCTTTCTGCCTTCTCTAAAACCTCTTTAGCTTTTTTTTCTGCCTCTTTGATGATTTCTTCAGCAGTTTTTTGAACCAAAAGGTTCTTTTTCTTCTGGAAGTATAAATAGCCCCATAATATGGCTATTCCCAATAAACTACCTAAAATCAAGCCTAAAACAAGACCCATAAGACTCCTCCCTTATATATGATTTTTAAGGAGGAAGGAGAAAAGAAAAATTTAAAAAGACTTAAGAAAACCCCAGGGTGCCGTGGGAGCTCCCTGCTCCAAGCTCTTATTCTAAAAACTTTAGGGGTGGGGTCTGGCTAGTCTTAGACGCTCTTGACGAGCAAAAGACTCCAGATCCACCAAACCCCAAGAAACTTTTAGTGTTAGCTTGGCAGGGCTCTACTCTTTTCACGAACACCCCAGGGATGGTTTTTCTTGTTCTAAAAACTCTCCCAGTTTTAAAATTTGTCCCCTAAGGTATTCTTCTAACTCTTCTTTTTCTCTTTTAAGCTTTACATAATCATGAGCTACCTGTAAAAGTAGCCAAACCGCCAGCTTAAAAGTAGGAACTTTTTTAATCTTCTCTACCTCTTTCTTTTTTTTCTCTAAATAAGCAAGCACCTCTGTTATTTCTTCTTCCGAGATATAAGCTCGGAAGGTAAACCTTTGCCCTAAAAACTCAAAAACTACTTCTTTTGAATTTAACATAGGCTTTTACATCTATCTTTAAAATCTATATTTGGGAGAGTTTCTCTATCAAACTACCAATTTTTTCTTTTAAAACCTTTCTTTCCTCCTCCCTCCTTTCTATTTCCTCTATAAGCCTTGCATTTTCCTCCTCTTTGCTTTTTAATTTATTTATAAGTTCTTCTTTTTCGTTTCTAAGTTGGACTACCAAAGCTATAAGTGCATTTATCTTTTCTTCCAAGTTAGCAATTTCCTGAAAAGCCATTTATTATGACCTCCCTTCCCTTTTAATTTTTTGATCTGTCTTCTTTTAGTAAAATATATTTTCAGGTTTTGTCAAGGGAAAGAACGACCTCTCTGTAGAATTGACAAAAGTTTCACGTCTGATAAAATTGGAAGATAAAAAATTTTGAAAAACAAATGTCAAAGAAAAACCAAATCTTTCCTTCAAAAGAACTTTTAGAAAATTCCTTTTTTGCTGATCTTCACATCCATTCCAAATACAGTAGAGCTTGTAGTCAAAAAATGGAAATTCCTCAGATAGCCCAGATAGGGCAAAAAAAAGGACTTTCCTTGATAGGTACAGGGGATTTTACCCATCCTGCTTGGTTTAAAGAATTAAAAACCTGGCTTGAGTTTGACCCATCTTCAGGACTTTTGGTTTTTAAAAACCTACCTGAAGGTCCTAAATTTATCCTTACTTCCGAGGTTTCCCTGATTTTTTCTCAAGGAGAAAAAACCAACCGAAGGGTTCATCTTATCCTTATATCTCCTAATTTTGAGGTAGCCGAAGAAATAAATCTTTATCTTTCTAAACTTGGGTCTCTAACGGCAGATGGAAGACCTACCTTTGGAATTTCTTGTAAAAAACTGGTGTTAGACCTGATGACAATCTCAAAGGAAATAATGGTTATCCCTGCTCATGCTTGGACCCCCTGGTATTCAGTCTTTGGAGCCTTTTCAGGCTTTGATAGCCTCGAAGAAGCTTTTGAAGAAGCTAACTCTTATATCTATGCGATAGAAACTGGCCTTTCTTCAGACCCAGAAATGAACTGGCGAATTTCTAAGCTTGACTCAATTACTCTTATTTCTTGTTCTGACGCCCATTCCCCTGCTAAATTAGGAAGAGAAGCTACTGCTTTTTTTTACCCTCTTACTTATGAAAACATCTATTTTTCGATAAAAACAGGAAAGATAGCATTTACCATAGAGTTTTATCCTGAAGAGGGGAAATACCACTTTGACGGCCATAGAAATTGTAAAGTCAGCCTTTCTCCTAAAGAAGCCAAGGCTTTAGGTCTTAAATGTCCTAAATGTGGAGAAAAAATTACGATTGGGGTTCTTCATCGGATAGAAGATCTGGCTGACAGAGAGGAGGGATATATCCCACCTAATAAACCTCTTTCGGTACACCTGGTACCTTTAATAGAGCTCCTAAGTGAAATTTTTAATCTTTCTCCTACTTCTAAAACTTTAGCCAAACTTTACGAGCAATATACCTCACTTGCTGAAAATGAATTTAACCTTCTTTTAAAATTGACAAAAGATGAAATAGTTTCTTTTTTACCTGAAAAATTAGCAGAAGCCATCCTCAAGGTACGAAAAGGTGAGGTGTCTGTTAAACCAGGTTATGACGGAGAATATGGGGTGGTAAAGGTCTTTTCTAATTTTGAACCAGAAGAACCCTTCCTTAAACAACAACCTCTTTTTTCTTTTTAAAAGTTTTACCTTTTAAACGTGTAATTTTTACAAAATTTTTTATTTTTTACAAAACCAAAATTAGATAACCTTTCGTTTCCTTTTGAAATTTTCTTAAAAATCAAACTGGTTATTCTTTAGATTTGTCCGGGTATTTTAGGCATGTTTTTTGTTTTTTAAAAATACAAAAAACAACTGCAGGAGGTAAAAACTTATGAGTAAAAAGGTAAAATTTTTTATTTTAGGATCTTTAATACTTCTCTTGCTAAACCCTTTAAGTTTAAGAGCAGAAAACCTTAAGCTCGATGTCTCTTTTTCGGAAGACAAGATAACCCATTTTTATTTCGCAGTAAGCAACTATTTTCAAGTCCCTAAGGAAAAAATTGTTATCCTAAAAAAAGGCTCTATCCTTAAGGAAGAAGAACTTCCTTTAGTTTTATATTTAAGCCAAAAAAAGAAAATAAGCCCAGAGTTTATTATAGACCTACGTAGTCGAGGCTATAGTTGGTATGAAATTTTTCTCTATTTTGGTCTTAAACCAGAAAAGGAGTTTGAAAAATGGGTTGTGATCTATCAGCCCTATTATGGTCCTCCTTATGGAAAGGCGTGGGGATACCATAAAAAACATCCTACCCGTAAAATAATTTTTACTGATCATGACTTGATAATATTATCTAACGTCCATTTTATGTCAAACTATTATCAAATTAAACCTATAAAAATAAAACAAAAGCTTGATACACATCGAGATATCCTAATACTACATGAACACTTATTTAGAACCAAACACCGAATAAAAATTAGGTAATAAAATTAATCCCCCGGAAGATAGTTTTCCGGGGGTAAATTTCTAAATTTTTAAATTAGCACCCTTCTACTTTTTTCTTAGCGCCAGCGGGTTTATTAGCCTTTTCGTCTTTCTTAGCTTCTTTTTTAGCTTCTTTCTTTTTAACTTTCTTTTCTACCTTTTTTTCGGTAGCGGTAGCATTAGCCTTAGCACCATCCTGTTTAGCAGCCTGTTCAGCTGCAAAAACAGGAGAAGCTAAAAGGGCTAAAGCAGCCATCAAACCTAATACTTTTTTAAACATACTTAGTCCCTCCTATAAAATTACTTCTTTTCAGCAGGTTTTTCAGCGGGTTTTTCAGCTGGCTTCTCAGCGGGTTTTTCAGCTGCTTTCTCAGCAGGCTGAGCTGGCTGAGCTGCAGGCTGAGCTGGCTGAGCTGCTGGAGCAGGAGCCTCTGTCTTAGGTGCTTCAGGCTTTGGAGCCTCTTCCTTCTTCTGCTGACATCCTGCTAATCCAATCACACCAGCTAAAGCCAAACTTAACATGAAAGATACTACCTTCCTCATCTCTCTTACCTCCTTCCTTTAATTTTTGATTTGTATAAAGTATTCAACTTTTATTTTTTTTGTCAAGGGGTTTTTAATCTAAATTCTAAAATTCTTTTTTAAAAACTAAACTCTTGTATAAACCTGTTTTCATATATTTTAATAATCTGTCCTGTTTTATATCAAGAAAACCTAAAAGTTGAGAAGGAACCTTATATTTAAAAACATCTACTCCCCCGCCTATCCCTAACATATTGATTAACATATTTGAAAGAGCAACTATAGCTGCCACATCACTTTGTAACATAAGGTCAGGGTCATGATGAGCTCTTATGGCAAAACAGATGTTTTCAGGGAATCCCCATCGTTGTAAAAGGGTAGCTCCAACCAAACCATGGTCTACTCCAAGCACTAACCACTCTACTTGAATAAAGTCTTGTTTTGGATTTTCTTCAAAGGTTTTAATAAACTTATTTAATTCAAGTTTAGTGTAAAGATCTAATACGATCTTTCCTATATCGTGTAATACCGAAGCTACATAAACTGCCTCTATCTTATTTATCGAAAAACCTACATCTAAAGCTATTTCCTCTGCGATAAAACCACAACCTAAGGAATGCAACCAAACATCTTCCGAGCTTAATCCATAACCTATCAGACTTTTTTCAAAATAGTTTTTAGCTACAGAAGCGACAATGATAAACTTAATCTGGTTCACCCCAAGCAGCATCAAGGCTTTAAACAAGGAGTCTACTTTTTGGGGTAGTCCAAAAGCAGGAGAGTTAACTATCCTCAAAAAATTGGCTACAATACCAGGATCACTTTTGATAACCTTCTCTACCTCTCTTAAATCTACCTCTTCCTTTCTTAAGATCTCTAAAGCCTGCATAGCTACCTTAGGAAAAGTAGGAATCTTATCAACCTTATCAAAAATTTTTTCTAAAACTTGTTCTATCATAGCTTTTCTTCTTTCCCGTCAATTTTTATTTTGACAACCTTTTCTTCTAAATCCACCTCAACTTTTACACCACTGTTAAGCCCTACCCTAAATATTACCTGATCTTCTGGTATCATATATCTTTTAAACATCATCTTTACTATTTTTAGATTTACCTCTGTAAGGTTTAAAAAATCGGGGTTGTTCTGGTATACACTACCTCCAGCAACCACAATTTTAGCGTTACTCCAGTTTATCCCAGAACGTTCTATTTCTTCTAAAAACGAAGGAATAAGAGATTCTCCAGAAAAAATTGTGACCCCTTCTTCTATTTCTAAATCTAAATCCTTATAAGGCAAAACAAAACAACATAATCCACCTTGCATTTTTGTTTTGTCAACCACTCCTATAGCTAAACCACTTCCAATAAAACCTGTGGTTAAAACAACTGGTTTATCTTTTAAAATTTGATATTGACCTATATCTACTTTTACTCTCATACTCAGTCCTTTTTTAACTAAGATCCATGATACGATATTTTTTGGTAGGAGCGCTAACTACCTCTAAACTGTCTATTTCTTGTAAAGCCTTTACCACGTTTTTTTCCTTGGCTTCGTGAGTAAGCATAACTATAGGAACCGCCTGTTTCTTTTTTTGCCTTCCAATCTGAACCACAGAGGCAATACTTATGTTATACTTGCCTAAAACACCAGAAATTTTAGACAATACCCCTGGTTTATCTACTGCAGAAAAACGAAAATAATATTTAAACTCTACTTCTTCCATAGGCTTTATTTTATATCTTTTTTCATCAAAGGTCAAGGGATACTTTATAAAGGGTTTCTTTTTAAAAAAAGAAAACTCTATAGCTGTTATAAGATCGCTTACTACGGCACTAGCAGTAGGTTCTTTACCTGCCCCCAACCCATAAAGTAGAACGTCTCCTACAAAATCTCCTGTCACATAAAAAGCGTTGTAATTTAAACGAATAGAGGCTAAAACATGATTTTCAGGAATAAGGGTAGGATGAACTCGTACTTCTATGTCATTTTTATGTTTGATAGCAAAGGCTAAAAGTTTGATAACATAACCAAAATTTTTAGCAAAATTTAAGTCTATAAGGTCTATATTTTCTATTCCTTCTAAATAAACCTGAGAAGCTTTAATAAAACTACCAAAGGAAAGGGAAGCCAAAATAGCTATCTTATGGGCTGCATCCATACCGTTTATGTCTAAAGTGGGATCAGCCTCTGCGTAGCCTTTTTTTTGAGCTTCCTTTAAGGCTTCTTTAAAATCTGTCTTTTCTTCCAGCATTTTAGTAAGGATATAATTAGTCGTTCCGTTCACTATACCTACTATCGATTTTATCTTATTTCCTATAAGTGCCTCTCTAAGAGTTTTTATGATAGGAATACCCCCACCTACTGAGGCTTCAAAACCTAAAAACCTCTGCCTTTTTAAAGCTTCCCCCCAAATTTCGTCTCCATATTCAGCAAGTATAGCCTTGTTTGCTGTCACTACCTCCTTTCCCTTTTGTAAAGCCTTTAGCACATACTCTTTAGCCGGTATAATTCCTCCAATCAACTCACAAACGATAGATATCTCTGGATCCTCTAATATGTCTTCAACAGAGGTGGTAAAAATCTCTGGACTAACCGAAATACTTCTTATTTTCTTTGGGTCCCTTACTAAGATCCGTTTAACCACAGGGATTAAACCTATTCTTTCTTTAATAACCTCTCGATTTTTTTCTAACAACTCATAAACCCCTGTCCCTACCGTTCCAAAACCTAAAAGCCCTATCTTTACCTCCTTCATAAAACCCCCTTTCTTAATCTATCTTAAAGATAGGTCACATACCGAACAACCTAATCCTTCAACCTGGTCTTCCCCTAAATATATCACCTGTTCCTTTTTACAGCCATAACGATAAACGGTAACTCCTTTAAGACCTAACTCATAAGCCTTTAAATAAATAGCCTTTATTTCTTCGACGGTAGTTTCTGGAGATAAATTTATGGTTTTAGAAACGGCATTATGGGTATGCCTTTGGAAAGTGGCTTGAACCAAAAGATGGTTTGCAGGAGATATTTCATAGGTGGTTACAAAAAGTTTTTTAATTTTTTCTGAAATTGTTACATGTTTTAAGGTGCCTACTTTTTTTACTTGAGATAAAATCTCTTCTACCTCATCGTCTTTATAACCTTCTTTATACAAAAACTCTAAAAACAACGGGTGAAATCCTTTTAAAAGTTTATTCTCTAAAGTCTTTCTTTCGTAATAAACTCCAAAAAGAGGTTCTATACCTGAAGACACACCAGCTATCAAAGAGATACTACCTGTAGGAGCGATGGTAGTAGTGGTAGCATTCCTTATAGGTAAATTAAGGCTATCCCAAAAACTACCGTAAAAAGCAGGAAAACATCCTCTTTCTTTAGCTAACTGATGAGACGCCTTTACAGACTCTTTTTCGATAAATCTCATAATCTCTTCTGCTAACTCTAACGCTCTTTTTTCTCCATAAGAAACCTCTAACTTGATAAGCATATCAGCAAAACCCATCACTCCCAATCCTATCTTCCTGGTAAGCCTGGTAATTTTAGCAATCTGTGGGAGAGGAAACCTGTTAACCTCTATCACGTCGTCTAAAAACCTTACTGCTAACCATACAACCTCTTTTAGTCTTTCCCAATCTATTTTTTTATCTTTAACAAAATTTGCCAGGTTTATAGATCCCAAATTACAAGACTCAAAAGGTAATAAAGGTTGTTCTCCGCAAGGGTTAGTAGCCTCGATTTCTCCCAAATGCGGGGTTGGGTTATACCGGTGTATGGTATCAACAAACAAAACTCCAGGATCTCCAGATGCCCAGGCACAATAGGCTATCTTTTCAAAAAGTTCCTTAGCCTTTACATATCTTTCAACTTTTTTATTCCTTGGATTAATCAGAGGAAAAACATCTCCCTTTTTTACAGCCTCCATGAAGGAATCGGTTATCCCTACGGAAAGGTTAAAATTCTTTAAAGCCTCAGGGTCTCTGCACTTTATTTCTATAAACTCTTCTATGTCAGGGTGGTCTACCCTGAGAATTCCCATGTTAGCGCCTCTTCTCTTTCCTCCCTGTTTGATAGCCTCAGTAGCGGCATCAAACACTTTAATAAACGAAATAGGCCCACTTGCTATACCTTGAGTGGTTGCTACCATGTCTCCTTTAGGTCTGATCTTTGAAAAAGAAAAACCTGTTCCTCCACCAGATTTATGGATAAGAGCAGCGTGTTTTAGAGTTTCAAAGATCGATTCTAAAGAATCTTCAACAGGAAGAACAAAACAAGCAGAAAGCTGTCCCAAAGGAGTTCCTGCATTCATAAGGGTGGGAGAGTTAGGTAAGAAGTCTAAATTAGCCATAAGCTGATAAAATTTTTCCTGATAAAAAGCTACTTGAGGGTTCCCACCAAAAGCAAGCTCTCCTTCTGCCACTGCTCTTGCTACCCTTTGAAAAAGCTCTTCGGGAGTCTCTACTACTTCACCCTCTTTTTTTAAAAGGTATCTTTCTCTCAAAATCAGCCAAGCTGGTTCGGTTAAATTAACAGGGCTTTTTGTCATAAAATCCAAAAATCTTTAATGGTTTAGGTCTACCAGAACCAAGGTTTGATATTTAGGCTCAGGTGGATTTTGTAGGTCGATGTTTTGGAACTCTAAAGATAGTTTGTTAAGAACAAAGTTAAGGAAAGATTCTAAAAGTTCCTTTTCATAATACCAGTTCTTTTTTACATAATTTTCAAAACTTGCAAACAACATCTCTTTTATTTCTGGTTTAAGTTCACAACGATTTTCTTTTTCATAAAAAAGTTCGTTTATAACCTTTGTCCAAGAACTTTTAGGTAAAGCTTTAAACACAAATTCACCTTTATCTTTCCAGTAAAAAAGAGAAGTAATAATAAGGTTACTCCAGGTTAAAAAGTTTACATCATAGTTTCTACCCGGAAGGTTTACCTCTCTAATCCAGCCAAGGGTTGAACCAAACATCCTCTCTATCACAGGAGCCATATATCCGATCTCTTCGATGTATCTACGGACGGTATTGACCTCACTAACTCTTTTAAAAAATGTATATTCTTCTAAAGTACCTATTTTTTCTGGACGAAAATATCTAATTTGATTAAGATTTTTCACCCAAACCCCGTCTAAGTATCCTTTATACGGTTGGTCAAGATATCTCAAAACCGAAGGGTCAAAATCTTTGCCTTTAACCATGGATAAAGCAAACTTTCTAAGGTTTTTAAGTAAGGTTTGGGCTATCCTAAAAAGGTCTTCAAGGATATGTTCTTCTACCAACCGTTTAGCAACCTCCAAGTTCCCTTGAGAAAGATATTCTATCCCTAAGTTTAAACTACCCCAGACTTTATCAAGGCTTTTTTTTACCTGTTCTATCTCGTCTATCACTACATTATCAACGATAATCACCTTATTAGATAACCAGGCAAGCTCTTTTTTAATCCTGTCTATCTGATAGGAATCTTCGATTTTTTCTAAAACCTTAAAAATCATCAAAGTCTTATCTCCGGGATAAACCATGATGTTAACCGGAGAGAACTCTTCCCTCTCTTCAGAGGGAGAAAGATAAACAGGCTCTATTTTCTTTAAATTTTTAGGATGCTGAGGAGTATAAACATCTAAAGCCTCAAAGTATTCGGGAATTCCTTCGTCAGCTAACCTACCATTCCTCCATCTATAAGCTCTCTCTTCTACCTCTACCGGTATCTCCCAGATAACAGACTCAAGCAAGGAAAAATAAGTTTCTGACATCTCTTCTCTTAAAAGTTCTACCATCCTTCTAAAGTAAAACTCTAAGGCTTCATTTTTAAACTCTATAAAATAGAAATCATCCAACGTAAAATAAGGCAAAAAATCCATAGCTTCTATCAGTTCCATATCATCTGGCTTTTTGTATACCTTGACAAACTTTTGAAAAATAGCTATCAAAAAATCAAAATCCGCTACCTTTAACCACTCTACAACCTTACCTTCTCCTGCCTGAAAAAGTAACAAAATCCAAGAAGCTACCCTTTCTGCTTTAATACGATCTTTATACCAGCAATCTATGTCAAACATAAACTGAATCTGGGTACCTTTAGCATAGGAAAGAAGTTCTACCGTTAAGTCAAGAGAAGAAGCTTTTATGGTTAAGAATAACTCTTGACAAGGTAGATTTTTTACCAAACCCTCTGGATAAGGAGAGTTTAGTATAAGTTTAGCTTTAGCTTCCCAAGGAACACTGAGCACTAATTCATACATCTTATAAAAATCTAAAGCTTGAAGCTTTTTCTCTAATTCCTGGTCTGGAGTTTTTAAAATCTCCTCTAACGTGAGACCTTCATAGGTCCTGTTGAAAAGCATCTTCATAATGAAGAACCTCCGACCCTTTAATCACTAACACGTCAAACCTTATATTCTTTATTTTACTCAAACTTTGAGAATTTTTAACCCAAAACTCTTCAGCTACCGCAAGAATTTTTTTCCTTTTTCTTAAATCAACCTTATCTTCAGCAATAAGTCCTAAGTCTTGAAAATCAGTCTTTACTTCTACAAACACCAATAAATCTTTCTTAACCGCAATCAGATCTATCTCCCCTTGCTTAGTACGAAAATTCTTTCCTATAATCTTAAATCCTTTGGACTTAAGGTATTTTTCTGCTAAGCTTTCGGCTAAATTTCCCTTTTCTTTAGAAGAAAAAAGGCCGATCAATTTTTTAATCATAGAAAACACTGATAATAAGTTCTATGGACCTCGCAAGGACCGTAAATTTTAATCTTACTAAAATGAAGCTTAGTTCCATAACCTTTGTGCTTTTCAAAACCATATTGGGGATAAACCTTGGCAAGCTCTTTCATATAGTTATCCCTTGCCACCTTAGCCAGTATCGAGGCTGCAGCTATACAAACGCATAGATTATCACCCTCTACTACTGCTTTCTGTACTCCTCGAAATTCAGGGATCAACAAAGGTCCGTCTACTAAAACCACCTGCGGTTGAGGATTAAGTCTTTTTAAAGCCTCATACATAGCCTTAAACGTAGCCTTGAGAATTCCTTGAGCATTTATCTCGTCAACGTCTACCTTAGCGATAGCGTAGGTTAAAGCGTTAGAGCAGATGTAATCAAACAGCTCTTCTCTTTTTTTTGGGTTTAATTTTTTAGAATCTTTTATTTCCTTAGGGTCAAAACCTTCTGGAAGGATAACTGCTGAAGCAAACACAGGGCCTGCAATAGCCCCTCTTCCTGCTTCATCAACCCCAGCTATAAGACTATAGCCCCTCTCTTTTAGATGATGTTCTAAGTCTGAAAAATGGATTATTGAAGGTTTGGTTAAAAAAAAGGAATGACCTTTTTTCTTCAACTTTAACTTATAATACAGGAAGGGGCTAAGCCCCTTCCTGTATTATTCCATAACTTTGTTGTCAAACCTTTCTTTAATACGGGCCGCTTTACCAAAACGTTCTCTAAGATAGTAAAGTCTTGCCCTTCTTACTTTGCCTCTCTTAACGAGTTCTATCTTTTCTATCCTTGGAGAATGTAAAGGAAAAGTTCTTTCCACACCTACTCCAAAGGAAACCTTTCTTACCGTAAAAGTAGCGTTAATTCCTGAACCTCTTCTTCTGATAACTATACCTTCAAATACCTGAATTCTTTCTTTTTCTTCTCCTTCTTTTAACTTAAAATGAACCCTCACAGTATCCCCAGGATTAAACTTAGGGAGACCTTCTTTGAAATAATTTTTTTCTACCTCTCTTACCAAAGGATGCATAAAAAACCTCCTTATCTCCGGTGCCTTTTTGATTTTTTTCTTTTTAAAACATAAAAATGGGGAGGCCGACGGGGCTCGAACCCGCAACACCCGGGGCCACAGCCCGGTGCTCTACCATTGAGCTACGGCCTCCACCTGTAGTTGAATAATATTATAGTATACCCTATAGAAAATTCAATAGCCTAACTCAAACTTTACCTTAAAAACTCAACAAACTCTTAGTGTAAACTATCAAAACTTGTAGTATAATCAAAGATCATAATATAAAAAATATAAATAAATCAAAGTTATGACCAAAAGGATAAATCCTAACCTTCTTACCTTGTTAAGGGTGGTGTGTTTGCCTGTTCCTTGCGTGCTTCTCTTTATAAACTCATCGATCACTAAATTTATAGCCATGGGCTTGTTGTTATTTCTTTCTCTAACCGATTATTTTGACGGCCTCTTAGCCAGAAAATACAACCGAACCTCAAAACTTGGGGCACTCCTTGACCCGATAGCCGATAAAATCTTTGTAACTACCATCTATCTTATACTGGTAAAACTCGCCTATTTCCCTTTTTTACCTGTCTTTTTTCTTCTGCTGAGAGAAATTCTAATCTCTTTTTTAAGAAGTATACTTCCTCAAAGCATGAAAGTTAATCTGATAGCTAAATTTAAAACTTTTTTCCAGATGTCCTTAGCTGTAGGGGTAATATTTGCTAAAACCCTCTATCCTAACTTAAACCCTACCTTAGTAGAAATCCTGGTTTGGATAGCGGTGCTACTTTCTTACCTAAGTGCTCTAAAGTATATTCTACAAATCATGAATAAGTTAAATTATATCTTTCAAAAAAAATTTCAGAATAAACTACTCTATGAAGTTTTATGTCCTTTGTTGTTATTGTTGTTTTTTCCGTTTACAGAGAGTTTTTTCTGGGGGGTACCGTTCCTTACAGGAATGTTATTTTTAAAAGGGGCCAACAAATTAGAGACAGACAAAAAAGAAGAACGAATTACTCTTTTAGGATTTTTTTTGTTATCCTTAGCAGGAATGCTTGAAGCTATCCTTTGGGGAAAGATAAGATTTTCACTACTTTTCTTGTTGTTTTATCTAATCTTAAAAGAAGGGATTAAAAGTTTTAATATTATAAAAGAAGCTTTTAAAGGCTAATTTTCTGGTTCTTCTTGTTCTTCTTCTTTTTTACCTGGAAAAGGAATAACCTTTTCTTCAGGTTCTTTTTTTTCTGGTTTTCTAGGGATTTCCTTTTTTTGGCTGTAAGAAAAAGAAGGTTCGGCAAACTTAATAGGAACTGCTTGTTGATAAAAGCTTAAAAGTGTCTTAGGTATATCAAGGGTATACCAAACTATATGAATCCTCTGTAAAGTAATCGTAGGTATCCCAATCAAATAAGGATAAAGCCCTGTTTTATCAAAATTAACCAAAGCAGGCCATTCTACCTCAAAAAACTCCTTTTTTTCTAACACAAACTGGATGGTTTCAAAAATGAGGTTATAACAAACGATACCTAAAAAAAGGCCTGTCTGCAGCTGAAAAAGTACAGGTTGTTTGCCTATGGGTTGTTCTGCCATATAAATATTTTATTCTCCTTTATGGTTTTTGCAACTTTGATTTTTAGTTACAGTGTATACCATATAAACCTTAGATTGTAAAAATTACTTTTTATGTTTAATTTAAAAATAAAGATTTAGAAAAATTGAGTCAAGTGTAAAAGAAGGGGGGTTAATGGAGAAAGCTCAAATTTTAGATCAACTTAAACAAAACCCTGAGACTATAGATCGTTTAGTTTATCAAGCTGTTTTTGAAGAAAGATCTTTGTTAAATGTTTTACAGGGAGCACTGAATGATTTAGGGTTTCGTGGTTATAGCATCTATCCCTTATATAGGGAATTTTCGAAAAAGTTTCTTGGTTTTACTGTCCCTGCCATAAACATTCGAGGGATGACTTATGATATAGCCAGGGCTATTTTTAGAACAGCCAAAAGGCTTAAAGCTGGAGCTTTTATCTTTGAAATAGCCAAATCTGAAATAGGGTATACCAAACAGCCTCCGTTAGAGTATGCTACCGTAATTTTAGCCGCTGCCTCTAGAGAAAACTATCGTCTGCCGATTTTTATCCAGGGAGATCATTTTCAACTTAACAGAAAATCCTTCTTTGCAGACCCTGAAAGAGAAAAAGAAAATCTTAAAAACCTGATAAAAGAGGCTCTATCAGCCCAGTTTTATAACATAGACATAGACGCTTCAACTTTGGTAGACTTAGAAAAAAAGGATGTGTTTGAACAACAGAGATACAACTATGAAGTAACCGCTGAGTTTTGTGATTTTGTGAGACAAAACGAACCTAACGGGATTAAAGTAACCTTAGGAGGAGAAATCGGAGAGATAGGAAGTAAAAACAGCACTCCAGAAGAACTAAGAGCCTTTATGAAAGGGTTAAATCAGAGTTTAAAAAAGGGAGAGGGAATCTCTAAGATTAGTGTGCAGACAGGCACCATCCATGGTGGAGTGATGTTACCTGATGGAAAAATAGCTGAAATCAAACTTGATTTCAATACGTTAAGAGAGCTTTCTAAGATAGCCAGAGAAGAGTTTGGTCTTGCAGGAGCCGTCCAACATGGAGCCTCTACCTTACCTGAAGAATACTTTAGTCTTTTCCCAGAAAACGAATGTGTAGAAGTTCACTTAGCTACCGGATTCCAAAACCTGCTTTACGATCATCCAGCCCTTCCCTCTGAGTTTAGACAAACAATCTATCAGTATCTTAAAGACAACTTCAAACAGGAATGGAAAGAAGGACTGTCAGAGGCCCAGTTTATCTATAAAATCAGAAAAAAAGGTTTTGGTGCCTTTAAAAAAGCTTGGTGGGACCTTGATTTTGGGGTAAAAAAAACCATCTTAGAAGACATGGAAAAGCTTTTAGAGAAAATCTTTTTACGGTTAAACCTTAAAGATACTGAAAACCTGATAAAAGATTTGTTTAATCTTTAAGTTTTATAAAATTGCCTGGTAAAACCTGGACTATTCCTTTAAACTCAAGCTCTGTGATGGTGGACAAAACCTCAGATGCGGGCAGGTCGGTTTGCAAAAGAAGGTCCTCTAAGTGTATAGGATAAGATGAAAGAAAAGATAACACCTCTTTTTCCTCTCTGGTTAGTTTTTCTTGAGTTGCTTCAGCTTGACCAAAATCAAACAGGTTAGAAATTCTATCCTTTTCTTCTACCCCTAAAAATTCTAACAATTCTTCTGGAGAAAATACTGGTTGAGCCCCTGATTTTATGAGAAAATGGGTACCTTCACTTTGAGGAGAAAAGATACTCCCTGGAACAGCATACACTTCTTTGCCCTGATTTAAAGCCCATTTAGCAGTGATAAGAGTTCCGCTTTTCTTCCCGGCTTCTACAACCAAAATAGCCTCTGAAAAACCACTTATCAGTCGGTTTCTTATGGGGAAATTTTCCTTTCTGGGAGAAGTACCGAAAGGAAATTCTGAGACTACAGCCCCGTATCCATCAGAAATTTCATCAAATAAAGGTTTATTTTCAGGAGGGTACACCACATCTAAACCTGAGCCTAATACTGCTATCGTTTTACCTTCAACCTCTAAACAAACCTTATGTGCTATCGTATCGATTCCCCGTGCAAGACCAGATACCAGGACTACACCTACCTCTGCAAGCCTTTTAGAAAACTTATAGGCTACCTCTTTTCCATAGTTAGTAGGCCTCCTTGATCCTATTACCCCAACCGAAGGACTTATTTTCTCGAGATTACCCTTTACATAAAGAAAAATAGGGGCATAAGGGATAAGTTTTAGTTTTTCTGGAAACTCTTTGTCCTCTCGAAAAAGGATCTTTATTCCTAATTTTTCTGCCTTTTCAAACTCTTTAAGACCTAAAATCTCTATCTCTTTAACTTTGTATTTTTTATAAGCTAAAATTTCTTCTAAAAGAATATCTTCCTCAAAAAATTTTATGGTTTTTAAGACATTTTTTTCTTTAAGATAAAAACCAAGCCAAAGGATCTTTTTATCCATCCATAAACCTCAAGGTTAAGCTTTGACTTGAAAGCTTAAAATCTATAAAAGAGGAAAAATTTTCTAAAAACGCTTTAAAGCGTTCTAAAATTTCGAGTTCTAAGGGTCTATCCCAGTTAAACTTAACAGACTTCCCTTTGATGGTAATCACAAGTTTACCTTGTTTTAAGGTCAAAAATAAAAGTTCACCAATCCCACAAAACAAACCTTTTACAAGATTATGAGGAAGTCTTACCTCTCCTTTCTCTTCTTCTACCACCTCTTTTAAGACGTTATGTTTAAAAACTAAATCTGCTTCCCAAAAGACTAAAGTCTCTTCTAACAAAGCTTTTAAGTCCCAAGACCCTAATGAGGTGTCGTTTATGTCTGCATAGGCTATGTCTAAATGTTGCAAAAGTTTTTTAAGAAGGTTAAAAACCTTTTCTAACCTTATGGCTAATTCTTCTGAGGATAACGAATCTTTTTTCATCAAAAGTATCTGAAGTTCTAAAAAAGCCCCTTGCAGTATTCCTCTGAGGTTATGGAAATGACCTTGAGTTAAACTTCCTAAGGCCAAAGTTTTGCAGAAAAAAAGATCTTCTTTCATTGTTCTTTCAGAAGTTCTCTTGAAAGTAGGGCTCTTTTAAGGGTTAAAGGGTCTACAAACTGTAAATCCATACCCATAGGAACACCACAGGCTAACCTGCTAACCTTTATATGATAGTCTTTCAGCACCTGTAGGATGTAGCTTATGGTGGCTTCTCCCCCTAAGGTTGGAGAAAGGGCAAAAATAACCTCTTCAACCCCTCTTTTTCTTATCAAAGACAGAAGTTTATCTATCTCTATCTCTTTAGGACCTATTCCATCCTTAGGGGATAGGAGATAGTGCAACACAAAATAATACCCTTTATATATACCTGTATTTTCTATGTGAAAAAGGTTAACCGGATTTTCTACGATACAGAGAGATTTGACCTCTCGGGTATCATCATTACAGATTTTACATATTTCCTCTTCAGAAAGATTTCTACAAAACTTACACAACCTTATCTTATAAGGGAGTTCTTTTATTAAATCACCTAAGTTTTCACAGAACTCAGGCTTTGATAACAAAAATAAGGCAATCCGGGTAGCACTCTTTTCCCCTATCCCTGGAATTTTAGAAAAAGATTCTATAAGCTTTCTTAAAGTAAATGGATAACCAACTGACATAACGTCTAAAATAAGCCAGGAAGATTAAAACCTCCTGGTAATTTTAAACCACCGGTAATCTTTGCCATTTCTTCTTCTACCATTTCTTTAGCTTTTTTTAAGGCTTCGTTTACTCCGGCTAAGACCAAATCTTCTAACATTTCTTTTTCTTCTGGGTTTAAAAGTTCTTTTTCTATCTCTATAGAAAGGATTTCTTGTTTTCCGTTAGCAGTAACGGTTACCATACCTCCGCCTACCTGTACGGTAACCGTCTTTTCTTCAAGCAGCTTTTGGGCCTCTTCAAGTTTTTTTTGCATCTTTTGAATTTCTTTCATCATTTGTTGTAATTGGGGTGGTAGCTTCATATCTTTACTCCTGATTTAAGATTTGAATGTTAGCTATTTTAGCAGAAAAAATAGACAAAACCTCCCTTACTTCAGGCCTCTGTTTTATTTCTTCAACCTTAGGTTGAGATGCAGCCTCAACCTCTATGCTTACCGGTTTTTTAAAAAAATCTTTGATCTTTTCTATAAGTTCTTCAAAATGTGGAGAATTTTTTAATGTTTCTTTAACTCTTAAATATATATGTTGTGCCTCAAAAGAAGGGTTAGGTAAAGTTTTGGCAAGACCAAACAAAAGAGGACGTTCCCTTTGAAGCTTTTCTAAAAACTCTTGCCAGGTTTTCTCAGAGGAAACCTGAGATTCTTTATTTTCTTCAACTTCAGTCACCAAAGGTTCTGAGCTTACCTGACCAAAAGCAAGGTTAGGTAAGTTTTCAAGTTTCTCTATCAATTTATTTATTGGGATCAATTTAGCTTGTTCACAAATCCTTACCAGCGCTAACTCAAACTGGAGTTGAGGATAACTACTTCTTCTTAAAACCTCAAGGTCTCTGGTAAGACTTTGCAAAACCAAAAAGATTTCTTCCAACTCATACTCTAAAACCAGGTCCACAAGCTGAGGATTTTGGAATGGCTGAGCTTTTTCATGAGGTAAGGCTTTCATCAAGAAAAGTTCTCTAAAAAATTCGGTAAGTTTTTCCATAAGATAGATCAAATCAGTTCCTTGTTCATAAATCTTTTGAGCCACTTCTAAGGTTTTTTTAAGATTTTTTTCTAACAGTACCTGGGCTAACTCTTCTACCAAAAGGGCTTCATGCCATCCAAAAGCCTGGATGATATCTTCTTTGGTATGACTACCATAGGCCATAGCCTGATCTAAAAGCGATAGGGCATCTCTTAAACTCCCTTGAGCTTCCTTGGCAATAAGCCTTAAGGCATCTTCTTCTATTTGATATTTCTCTTTTTCACAAATAGACTTGAGATGCTTTATCAACTGAGGCAGGTCTAACTTTCTAAAATCATAACGTTGACATCTCGAAAGTATGGTAGGTAAAAGTTTATTTGGCTCTGTGGTAGCTAAGATAAAATAAACGTGGGAAGGAGGCTCTTCTAAAGACTTAAGCAAGGCGTTTGAAGCCTCTTTGGTAAGCATATGAGCTTCGTCTATGATATAGACCTTAGCTTTACCTCTGGTAGGGGCATATTTAAAGTTTTCTATGATTTCACGGATCTGGTCTATACCTCTGTTTGAGGCAGCATCTATCTCTATAACGTCTACAAAAACCCCGCGGTTAATCTCCAAACAATTAGGGCACTGATTACAGGGCTCGTACCCGTCAATTAAGTTTAAGCAGTTTAAAGCTTTGGCCACAATCCTTGCTATAGTGGTCTTACCTGTTCCCTTGATACCAGAAAATAAAAGGGCATGAGAAAGTTTCCCAGATTTTATAGCATTAGCTATAGTCTTAACTACATGAGCCTGTCCAATTACTTCACTAAAAGTCTGAGGTCTATACCTTCTGGCTAAAACCAAATAAGACATGTTTACTATTTTAAAGCTATTTTGAAAGTTTACAACCGAAACCTGAAATCCAGCTCTCTTTTAGTTTTTCAATTTCTTCCTCATATTCTTTTGCAGGCCTCTCCATACCACAGGTAAGACACCTTACCTTAGCCTTAGCTCAAGTGCCATCTAAAACTGCTTTTCCTCTACAATACTTACACGTAAGATAATCTTCGCTCTCCTTTGTTTTACAACTTTCTGAAAACCTGTCCATTTTTCTCTAAAAAAATCGAGTTACTACATATTCTGCAAAAGGAAGACAGGCTGTAAAGGCTGGAGAAACGGCATTCAAAATATGAAGGCTATGTTTGTCTCCTTCTATCACAAAATCCTGAACTAACTCCAACGTATTCTTGTTTAAAAGTTGAGCTCTTATCCCTGGCTTGCCCCATCTGTTAAAACCTTTTTCATCCATTCGGTAGACCAACTTTTTAGCCTCCTTTATCAGATAACTCCTATGATATTTCTTCAACTCATCCCAGGCAAGACTTCTAAACTTAGGATTTTTAAAAAAGAGCAAGCCTAAATAACCTGTAATTTCAGCCAACTCAGAAAACCTTAGGTTAGAAAAAATCTGATAGTTTTCTCTCGAAAAACAAGGGGTAGCCGTAGGACCTATTTTAATGGTATCGTCAATTTTTATCGTAAAATGAACACCTAAGAAAGGATTTTTAAGATTGGGTGTGGGATAGATGTTTCTCGAAATAAACTGAGAATTGCCTGTATATTCCAGATAAAGTCCTTTAAAAGGTAAGATAACGTAGTCTTTACCAAAACCAAAGTCTTTAGCTATCTTATCTGCATAAAGGCCGGCTGCGTTGATGATTTTTTCTGCAGAAAAAACGATATCTCCAGCTAAAATAGTATTTTCACTAAGTCTTTTTTGATAAGGGGTTTTAAAGAAAAACCTTACTCTTTCTGCCTCTAAGTCTGTTTTAAAGGCATGGAGGATCTCTATCGGGTTTACGGTAGAGGTGTTGGGGCTCCAAAGGGCTAACTGAAAGGTTCTTGCGTTAGGTTCGATTTCTTTAAGTTCTTTTTCGTCTATCAGATAAACTTCTACTCCGTTAGCCTCTCCCCTTCTTTTAAGTTCATAAAGGGTAGGAAGGTCTTCTTCGGATTTAGTTACTACTACCTTTCCACATTTTCTAATACTAAGCCCTTTGGCCTCGCAGTAACGAGTAAGTTCTTCGTTACCCTTTTTAGTGAATTTAGCCTTTAGCGAATCTGGGTAGTAGTAAAAACCTGCATGAAGCACCCCACTATTTCTTCCACTACTATGAGCCCCAAGTTCCTCTTCTTTTTCTAAGACAACGACCTCCTTTTCTGGAAACCGCTTTTTTAGTTTTAAAGCTAAAGAAAGTCCAACGATGCCTGCTCCGATGATAAGAAAATCTGTCTTGATTTTTGACATAAGTTTAAATTAATTAAGTTTTCCCTTTAGTCAAGGCTTGCGTATTTTTTTAGTTGAAAAAAAACAGAAAAACCCTATTATTTAAAACATGAAAAACTTAGTTCTTTATAGGTCGCTAAACTCCTTTTTAAAGGAAAAATTTGGAGAAAAGGTAAAAAAAATCCCTTTAGATGCTGGGCTTAGCTGTCCCAATCGAGACGGCACTAAAGGGTATGGAGGTTGTATTTATTGCGATGCTAAGGGTTCAGGGACAGGGCTTTATACTCAGGGTAAAACCTTAGAAGAACAGGTTTTACACTTCTTAAATCTTTACAAACCTAAAGGATTTAACAAGTTTATCGCTTACTTCCAGTCGTTTAGTAATACCTACGCAGACCTTCAAACCCTTAAAAGATTTTATAACGTCCTGTTTTTAGATCGTTCCATCGTAGGGATGGCGATAGGGACTCGCCCTGATTGTGTAAACGAAGAAATAATCAAACTTTTACTTAATTACATAGATCTGGGTTACTACGTATGGGTAGAACTTGGGTTACAAACCATCCATAACGAAACCTTAAAACAGATAAACCGGGGGCATACCTTTGAAGATTTCTTAAAAGCCTATAATCTGTTAAAAAAGTTTGGTATACCGGTGGTGGTACATACTATCTTTGGATTACCTGGAGAAACCAGAGAAATGATGTTAGAAACAGTAAAAACCCTTGGTAGACTTAAGGTTGACGGAATTAAATTTCACGCCTTATACATCCCTAAAGGTTCTCAACTCGAAAATTTGTATCGTCAACAAAAATACACACCTTTAGAAAAAGAGGAGTATGTTTCTTTAGTGGCAGAAGCTTTAACTTATCTTCCAGAAACAACGGTGATCCATAGACTATGCTCAGAAGCGCGAAAAGAAGATTTGATTGCACCTCTATGGGTTGCCCAAAAACACGAGATAGTATCTCAGATCCAAAAGTTTATGCAAGCCAATCAGCTTTATCAAGGGAAAAATTTCAACCGTATTTAATGTTTTATCTGCAGGTTGTTTATTATGGTCTTAACCCCTGGCACACTTTTAGCTATAGCTACTGCTTTAGACTTTTGATATTCGTTTTCTACCACCCCGGTAAGGGTTACCACACCGTTTACCGTATCTACATCTATAGAAAAGGCTTTTAAATCTTTATCTTCTATGAGTTTCATTTTGATCTTAGCGGTGATCTTTGCATCATCTATCTGTATACCTACACTCCTTGGATCAGTAGCCACCTTATACCCTGCCGCAACCCCACCACCTACCAATACCCAACCACATCCCCCAAGGTTTAACCCTAAACCTAAAATCATCAAACCCAACCCTAATTTTTTCAAAATCATCTGACTAAAGGTTTCTTGATTTTTTCCGATTTTATATCTAAAATAAAAATAGTTAAGCATAAGGAGCCTCCTTATGAAAATAGAGAATAAAAACCTAACTTCTTTTAATTTTACCATAAAGCCTGAAAAAGTAGAAGGAGTGGTCAGCTCCTTTGCTGAATATCTAAAGGTAGCCCTTTCTGAGTTAGAAAAACAGGAGTTTTTACAAAAGACTCAAGAAGAGAAAATCCAGATGGCTTTTAACAAAATAGAGCAAACTTTAGGAATCTTAGAAAGTATGGTAAACTCTTCATTATCTTCTTCAAAAGCAGAAACTATAGGAGATTTTCTACTTTCTCAAGCGATGGAGATAGATAAAATCGTCTCTTCTTTACCTGAGTCTTATACCAAAAAATTTATCAAAGACTGGGTCTTTCTCCTTGGGGTAGAAGCCCAGAAAATAAAAAAAGGCTTTTATTCTTAACGCCTTTCTCTTAAGGCTAACTCTAACAGTTTTTGGATTAAACTTTCAAAGGTATAGCCTGCTACTTTAGCAGCAAGAGGTAAAAGGCTTGTTTCTGTCATCCCAGGTATGGTATTAGTTTCTAAAACATAAAGTTCCTGGTCTTTTATGATCATGTCTGTTCGGCTATAATGTCTTAGTTTGAGGCATTTGTGTGCTATCAAGCCATAGGTTTGTGCTTTTTTTGTCAGCTCTTCTCCTATAGGTGCAGGGCAAATTTCTTCGGCAAGTCCTGGTGTATATTTTGTAGTATAATCAAAGGTCTCAGAGGCCTTAGGTATGATCTCTACCACAGGTAAAGGTTTGTCATCTAAGATTCCTACTGTGATTTCTCGCCCTTTCAAATACTCTTCTATCAAGATTTCGTTATCGACAGCATAGGCCTTTTCTAAGGCCTCAGACAAATCTTTTTCTTGTTTGACTATGGTTAAACCGATACTTGAACCCTGAGTTGCAGGTTTTACCACCACAGGATATCCCAACGATTTAGCAAAATCTCTTGCTTTTTCGAAACCTTCTTCCTTGGTAAAAGCGTGTCCTTCTGGTACTTTAAGCCCTGCTAAACGATAAAGTTGTTTGGCTAAAACTTTATGCATGGCAAGGGCACTCCCCAGAACCCCTGCCCCCTGATAAGGAAGACCTATAGAATCTAAAAAACCCTGCAAGGTTCCATCTTCTCCCCCAGGTCCATGTACTACCAAAAAGGCACAATTAAACTCTTTGGCCCTCTGCATCAAAGCCAAAAGGTCGGTTGCTGGGTCAAAAAACTCATACCTATGTCCTAAAGCCTCTAAAGCCTTCTTTACTGCTTGGGCTCCTTTAAGAGAAACCTCCCTTTCAGAAGACCTCCCCCCTGCAATTAGAGCAATCCTTAAAACAGGCTTCGAACACATCCCTTGCCTCCTTCTCAAGTCTTTCTAAGGTTAAAAGTTTTTCAGGCCCAAAGCTTAAACCTTTAAAAATCCTATCCTCTATCACATAAGAAAGCTTTTCTAAAAAATAAATCCTAATTTGAGAAGAGGGAGTTCTGCCATATCTCATCTTAAGGTCAGAAAACCTTTCTTTAAGACAAACTATCTCTTCGTGTTTTACCCTTTTGTCTGTATAATAAACGATCTCCTCTTCGGTTATCGGACCTTTTAGGGTGCTAAGGTCTAAATATACATGGGATTTTATGATAGAAGCTATTTTAGGATAGCCTAAACTTTTTAAAAACCTATAACCTGCTATAGCATGGTTAGTTCCTTTTAAGATAGCTTCGTATTTTTTGATGTCATGAAGCAAAGCCCCTGCGATCAGTAAAGGAATCTCAAGGTTTGCCTTAAATTCTTTTTTTAATCTACATCCTAAAAATAGCGAAAGTAAAGCCACTTTTTCAGAATGACTGATGATATGAGGAGGGACTCCTTCTTTTTCTAAAAGAGAATAACAATCTTTTACCGAAAGCATCGCTTAAAGGTTTAGGTTATAAATTTTAGCCAGAAAAGATAGACAGGAGAGGCCACCATAACCCCATCGATCCTGTCAAGAAGGCCACCATGTCCCCAAACAATTCTCCCTGAATCCTTTTTGCCTACCATCCTCTTAAACGCAGACTCTAAAAGGTCACCCAACACCCCAAACAAGCATAAAATCAAACTGATTAAAAAGTTTATCTCAAAACTAAAAATTTTAAAGAGGTAATTACAAAAAACACTTACCACAACCCCTAACAATATTCCTCCTATAAATCCCTCCCATGTCTTTTTAGGAGAAAGCGTGGGTACAAGGGGTCTTTTTCCTATGAGTTTTCCTGTTAGATAAGCCCCAGTATCATTAGCAAAAACCACCGCAAAAAAATATACCAGATGTTCCCTACTAAAAAAACCTAAAATTTCTAAAAAAGGATAAAAACCTATCGCCACATAAAAAAGGCCTAAAACCGCCGGAAAAAACTGTTTAGCAAACCTATCTTTTTCATACTGTCTAAGAAAAGGTAAGAAAGGAAATACCAAGAACATAAAAAAAACCATCAAAGGGTCTTTTAACCAAAAAAAGCCTAACAATCCAAAGAACCATAAAATAGACAAACCCAAAAACCAGGGAAACTTTAAGTCATAAAGCCTTGTCCATTCATATAGGCAGATTAAGCCAGAGAAATACACCAAGGTTATAAGTAATTGATAAGGGCTTTTCATCAAAACAAGCACCAGAAGAGGAAAGAGAAATATAGTGGTAAACACCCGCTTAAAACTCATGAACACCACCAAATCTTCTTTCTCTCTTTTGATAGGAATAAAGCGCTTTTAGATACTCTTCCTCGGTAAATTCTGGCCAATAAACCGAGGTAAAATAAAGCTCAGTATAGGCTATCTGAAAAAGCAAAAAATTAGAAAGTCTTTCTTCTCCGCTTGTGCGGATAAGGAGGTCTGGATCAGGTATGTCTTGGGTATAAAGATGTTCTCTAAATACCTTTTCGTCTATGGTTTCTGGGTCTAACAGGCCTTGTTTGACCTTAGTTGATATGTCTTTTACAGCCTTTAAAATCTCTGCCCTACCTCCATAGCTTAAGGCTAAACACAAAGTAAGCTTAGAGTTGTGTCTGGTTTCTTCCTCTATCTCTTCTATCAAATCCACCAAATCTTCGGAAAAATCCTTCCTATCCCCGATTACTTTTAAACGAATACCTTTTTCTATTAAAAAGTGTTTTTCTTTGGCAAGAGAAACCTTAAAAAGTTCTAAAATAGTCTCTACTTCTTTCTTAGGGCGCTTCCAGTTTTCTTTAGAAAAGGCAAAAAGGGTTAGATAGGGAATTCTTAGTTCATAGGTCTTTTCTATCACTTTCTTAGCGGTTTCTGCCCCTTTTTTATGACCATAAAATCGAGGAAATCCATGCTTTTTAGCCCATCGACCGTTACCATCCATGATTATAGCAACATGCTTGGGAAGCTTAGAAAGATCTAAAGAAAATGAAGAAAAAGCCATCGGGTTATACGGAGAGGATCTCTTTTTCTTTATCTTTTAAAATCGTATCTACCTTTTTGATATAATCGTCTGTAAGTTTTTGCACTTTCTTTTCAAGTTGATTGTAGTCGTCCTCTGAGATCTCTCCTTTCTTTTTAGCTGCCTTAAACTTTTCAAGCACATCCCTTCTGATGTTTCTTATGGCAATACGAGACTCTTCAGCCAGTTTATTAGCTACCTTTACCAGTTCCTTTCTTCTTTCCTCGGTAAGAGGTGGCATCACAAGCTTGATGGTTTTTCCGTCTGAGGTAGGGTTGATCCCAAGGTCAGATTTTTGAATAGCCTTTTCTATCTCTTTTACCAAACTTGCATCCCAAGGTTGAATAACTATGGTTTTCCCTTCGAGGATGTTAACGGTTGCTATCTGAGGAATAGGCATCTTTGTCCCATAACAGTCCACCTTGATACCCTCTAACAACCCTATAGAAGCTCTTGAAGTCCTTAAATGGGAAAACTCTTCTTTGAGGCTTTTAACTGCCTTTTCCATCCGGTTCTTAGCATCCTCTAAGGCTTGGTTCACAGACCTCACCTCCTTTTAAGCTTTAATGTAAGTTCCCACACTTTCTCCTACAACCGCTTTTTTTATGTTGCCATAATTTAAAAGGTCAAAAACCAGAATAGGAAGTTTATAATCTCTGGCTAAGGAAAAAGCTGTAGCATCCATCACCTTAAGCCTCTTCTGCAAAGCTTCATCAAAAGTAAGCTCGTTAAACTTTTTAGCATCAGGATGTTTTTTTGGATCTTTATCGTAAACACCATCTACCTTGGTAGCCTTAAAAAGAACTTCACATTTAAGCTCAAGGGCTCTTAAAACCGCTGCGGTATCAGTGGTAAAGAAAGGATTTCCGGTGCCACAGGCAAGGATAAGCACCCTACCTTTTTCAAGATGCCTGATAGCCTTTTCTCTTATGTAAGGTTCTGCCACTTCTATAACCTCAAGCGCAGACATCACCCTGCAAGATACTCCTTGCGCTTCTAAGGCATCCTGCAGGGCTAAAGCGTTGATAAGGGTTGCAAGCATCCCCATGTAGTCTGCCCGGGCTCGATCCATCCCTTGCTTTTCTCCAGCTATTCCTCGAAAAATATTTCCTCCCCCAATAACTATACCTATCTCAAGCCCATACTGATATACCTCTTTTAACTCCTCTGCTATCTGGTTGATCACCTTAGCATCTATACCAAAAGATTTGCTTCCAAGGAGAGCCTCTCCCGAAATCTTAAGAAGCACCCTTTTATACTTTAGTTCAGTCACCCTATTCTCCTATCTGAAACCTAGCAAACCTTTTGATAACTATTCTTTCACCTGTCTTGGCTATCAACTCATTTAAGAGGTCCTGGATGGTAACCTCTGGATTTTTGATAAAAGGTTGTTCTAAAAGCACGTTTTCTTTATAAAACTTTTCCATCTTGCCTTCCACGATTTTGGGAATGACGTTTTCAGGCTTTCCGCTTTCTCTTACCTGTTCTTCATAGATTTTCTTTTCCCTTTCGATTACTTCCTGAGGCACCTCTTCTCTGGTGACAGCTACAGGGTTGGTGGCAGCAATCTGCATGGCTATGTCATGGGCAAACTGCTGAAACTCCTCTGTTCTTGCCACAAAATCTGTCTCACAGTTTACCTCAACAAGCACACCGATTTTTTTGTTGCTGTGAATATAGGCAGCTACCACCCCTTCACTGGTTGCCTTACCGGCTCTTTTAGCGGCGATAGCAAGCCCCTTTTTCCTCAAAATGTCTACGGCCTTTTCTATGTCTCCTCCTGCCTCTTCCAAGGCTTTTTTACAATCAGAAAAACCAGCAGCCGTTCTTTCTCTAAGCTGTTTTATAAGGTCTATACTAATCTGAGCCATCTCGTAAAACCTCCTTTTTTTCTTTTAGTCTATGTTTTTAGCAAGTTCTTCAAACTCGGTTTCCTTCTTTTCTTCTGCCAGTATCTCTTCTAAAATAGCCTCAGCCGCAGCCTCTTCATCTCTCTTTAAAAATTCTTCCTCCAAACTTAACTCTTTGTCTGTCTGAGCAGCCACCTTTTCCTTATAGATCTCTAAACCCTCCAGACAAGCATCAGCGATCTTTCCGGTAATAAGTTTAACTGCCCTTATAGCATCGTCATTTCCAGGAATGATATAGTCTATTAAATCTGGGTCACAGTTGGTATCAACGATGGCTACGATAGGGATACCAAGTTTTCTGGCTTCTTTTACCGCAATTTCCTCATGGACCGGATCTACCACAAACAAAGCCTGAGGAAGGGTTTCCATCTCTTTAATACCCCTTAAGTTCCTATCAAGTTTGTCTTTTAAACGTTCAAGTCTTAGTCTTTCTTTTTTAGGAAACCTCTCTATCGTCCCATCTTCGAACCAAGACTCAATCCTTTTTAACTTTTCCACACTCTGTCTGATAGTCCTAAAGTTGGTAAGGGTACCACCAAGCCAACGATAATCCACATAATACATCCCACATCTTTCTGCTTCTTCTCTGATGGTGTCTTGGGCCTGTTTTTTGGTGCCTACAAACAGAAGCTTTCCGCCTTCTGCTACCAGGTTTACCACAAACTCGTAGGCAATCTCAAAAAACTTAAGGGTTTGTTGAAGGTCGATGATGTGGATCCCGTTTCTTTCTCCAAAGATGAAGGGCTTCATCTTTGGATTCCAACGACGGGTCTGATGTCCAAAATGAACACCAGCTTCTAAAAGCTGCTTCATCGTAATGTGGGCCATTTCTCCTTCCTCCTTTTGGGGTTTTAGCTTCCGCCTAAGGTAATGGAACACAGAACCCTTGTCTCAAAAAAAGGGCACCCCAAACCTTAGACGTGCTTTTTAAATGTTTTCCTAATTAAAACATAGTTTTATATTTTTTCAACTTAAAAACCAAGAGAACCTAAGGTGTCCAACGACAAAACTGGTCTAAAATTTGAAGACCAGGCTTTCCACTTTTTTCAGGATGAAACTGAAGGGCTACCAAGTTTTTATAGGCTACCACCGAAGGAAAGGGGATACCATGAAAGGTAATCCCGTATATTACCTCTTCCTCTTCTGGCACTACATAATAACTGTGAACAAAATAATATTCATACTCTATGTCAAGGCCCTGAAAAACAGGATGAGGCCTTTGCCAAACCACCTGATTCCACCCCATATGCGGAACCTTTAACCTTTCTCCCTCAAACAAAAGAGGATCAGGAAATCTTTTTACCTTACCTTTTAGAAGACCTAAGGTTTTAGTTCCTCCGTCTTCTTCACTTTCTTCAAAAATTACCTGAGTGCCAAGGCAAATCCCTAAGATAGGGGTTCCTTTTAAAAAGGTCTCTTTTAAAAACTCGTCTAAACCCGTTTCTTTTAAACTATCCATCGCACTTTTAGCCGCTCCTACCCCTGGGAAGATAATCCTTTCTGCCTTTTTAAGCTCCTCTGGGTCGTCAGAAATAATCCATCTATATCCGAAAAAAGAAAGCGCTCTGGCTACACTGGTAAGATTACCGGCCTTGTAGTCAACTATCCCTATCATAACCCTTCCACCTCTCTTTTAAATTCTCTAACCTCTTCCCTGGTAGCTACATTCTCTAAACTGAGGCTCTTCCTTTTTAAATCTGCCTCAAACCTTTTAAAAAGTCTCTTAAGCTTTCTTCTCAAAGCCCCGTCTTTAAATTCTTCTTCCAACCCAGAATTCTTAATGAAATTTTTAAGCCTCCTTACGTTTATAGCTGCCCGAGAGAGGCCACGATAAAAGGGTTTTTCTATAAACTCAGCCGTCAAATCACGCTCTATGATAGCTAAATACCTTTCTATTACAGCTTGCTTTAAGGCCTTGAGCTCTTCTTGAGTAAGGGTAAGGCCTAACCCTTCAGGGGGATGAGAAGTAAGATAAAAAAAACTATTCCAAAAGCATACCTCAGGGATTTCCCCTCCTTCATAAAGTATAAACTCTATCTCTTGTAACACCTCTTTTCTTATACCCATCTTTTCCTGTAGTGCTTAGTCTTCTCTTTCAGCTAAACTTTTTAGCTCATCTATAGGTGGAAGGTCTTTCAGGGATTTTAATCCAAAATATTCTAAAAAGAAAGTGGTGGTCCCATAAAGAAGGGGCCTTCCAGGCACGTCTTTTCTACCAACCACCCTGATGAAGTTGTTTTCAAGTAAGGTCTTAAGGGCAGCCCCTACATCAACCCCTCCTCTTTTGGCAGAAATCTCAGCCCTGGTAATCGGTTGAAAATAGGCTATCACCGCCAGGGTCTCAAGAAGGGTTTTCGTCCATCTAAAGCCTTTAGGCTTTAAAAAGGTTTTAAGATAGTCTGCTACCTCTGGGGCAGTTTCTAACCGATAACCCTCAGCCACCTCAACCAGCCTAACCCCTCTTGACTGATATTCCTCTTTAAGTTCCTGTAAAATGCTTAAAATTTCTTCCTTAGAAAGGTTGTCACAAACCTGAGACAACTCCTTTAAACTTACCGACCGACCTGCCACAAAAAGCACCGCCTCAACCACCTTTTTATAAAAATCCCTCTCGTAAAACATCTTTTTTAGGCTGAATAGTAGGTTTGACCTTTAAGTTCTTTTAACTTTAAGACTCCTTCTTGGGAAAGCCTTTCTAAAAGCTCTAACAAAACCTTAGACTCTACTCCAAAGGCTTCGCTTAATTCTTCGACTGAGGCAGGCCTTCTTTTTACGTAGGCTACCACCTGTTTCTCTAAACCTTCAAGAGTTAGGCTTAAAAGCCTTTTTTCAAGCCTCTCTTTATTTACTATAACCTCTGCCTTTTCTCCTAAAAATCTGGCTATTTCCTCTAACCTGGCATAAGATAAAGGGTGAGCCTCACGATAGGCTACCGGCCTTACCGCTGTGTTTAACTGAACTTTATGAGGGTTTATTTCTTCTATACATTTTTTAAGTGCCTCCAAGTCTTCTTGGCTGTCGTTTATCCCGGCAAGGAAAAACACCTCAACCCACATCTCACCCTTCATCTGTTTTCTCAACTCTTTTAACCCATCGATAATGTTTTCTAACCTTACCCCTTTTTCCGGTCTATTTATCCGATCAAACGTTTCTTTGCGGGCAGCATCAAGGGAAGGAAGCACAAGGTCAGCCTCACACATAGCCTCTCTAACCGAAGAGATATGCAACAAAGTGCTGTTGGTAAGCACAGCCACAGGCTTTGAAAGGTGCTTTTTAGCTAAAAACAGGGTCTCTTCAAAATAAAGGTTTAAGGAAGGCTCTCCGCTTCCGGTAAGGGTAAAAACATCAAAAAAATCCTGTCTTTCTCTGGCATTAAGTATGGCCTCTTCTATCTCCTCTTTGGTAAAATAAAACCTTCTTTCAGCGGTAAGAAAGGTGGTTTTTCCTACCTCACAATACAGGCAGTCCATAGAACAAACCTTTTGGGGAACCAAATCTATCCCAAGAGACCTGCCAAGCCTTCTTGACCGAACAGGACCAAAAAGTAGCCTTTTAGGGGGAATAAAAGAACCTTCCATCAAATCCTCTCAAGTTTTTTACTAAAGAAAATAATATAACACTTTTTTGTTTCTAAAAAAGAGGAAAAAACCCTCTCTCTTTTAAAAATTAGATTGGTAAAAAAACAAAGACAAAACCTTTGAACGACCAACTCTAATCTACCAACTCTAATCTACCAACTCTAATCTTCAGATAAAAAAGACTTTTTATATTTCGCTACAGGAAACAGCACCAGAGGTTTCGTTATAACTGCAGGAAACATCGCCTGAGACAGAGGTAGCAGTAAGTTTGATGGGAGTCTCTGACTCAAGGATCAGAGTTTGGGTGTATTTAGACTTAGAACAGTTGGCTACTATTTCGGCTGTAGAAAAGGATGAGTCCTCTTGCTTAGAGATGGCGATTTGATTAAGGCAGTTTCTTATGTCAGAAAGTAGGGAAGTTCTTATGGCCTTTGGTAGGTATTGATGGTAAAAAACGATAGCCATCCCTACAAGGATGGCTATCACCGCTATAACTACCAAAAGCTCAATCAGCGTAAAGGCTTTAGACATAAAAACCCCTCCCCTCGCAAAAGGAGGAGAGGGTTTTTAATTTAACATTATTATGAACAGGTCATGGTTCCGTTGGCAGCTATAGTGCAAGTCACACCTGTTGCAGGACCTTTACAAGTACCCGTAGCGGTATCGTTGCCAAAAGTTACGTCTACATAGGTAGTACTCCTCAGAATATCAGCAGCGTTTTGACAAGCAGCCATATTCTGAGCCTCAGGATGTTCTGCAAGATAAGCTGCACATTGGGTCATTGCGTTTCTCAAGTCTGACTGACAACCCGCTATTGCTGCGTTTCTACGATACTTTGAAAACTGAGGGATGGCAATGGCAGCTAAGATAGCGATGATGGCAACCACGATCAAAAGCTCAATCAACGTAAAACCCTTACCTCTACTCATAACACACCTCCTAAACTTTTTTAACTTTTTATTAATATTAAATAACAACTTTTTATATAAAAGTCAATAACTAAAATCAGTTAATTTTTATAAAAATTTATAAAAAATAAGCGGATTTTTATAAATTTTTGAGTAGTAGCCAAAAAACTTGCCTATCCTTTTGAATGTTTTTAAAATTTTGGTATATTAATTTTTTAATAAAAAACAAGGAGGGAAAGATGAAAGTAGGTATTATCATGGGAAGTGATTCTGACCTTGCTGTTATGAAAGATGCTGCAGAGACCTTAGAAAAATTTGGTATACCCTTTGAGATTACCATAGCCTCTGCCCACAGAACACCTGAAAGGGTTCATCAGTGGGTAACCACCGCAGAACAAAGAGGAATAGAGGTAATCATCGCAGGGGCAGGGATGGCAGCCCATCTTCCTGGGGTGGTTGCCTCTCTTACTACCCTTCCAGTAATAGGAGTTCCTATAAAAGGTAAAGCCTTAGAAGGATTAGATGCCCTTTTTTCTATAGTCCAGATGCCACCTGGAATCCCTGTAGCCACCGTTGCCATAAACAGTGCCAAAAACGCCGCCCTTTTAGCCATACGAATCCTTGGGATTAAATACCCTGAGATCAAAGAAAAGCTTGTGGCCTATAAAGAAAAGATGAAAGAAGAGGTCCTAAAAAAAGCCGAAAAACTCGAAGCCTTAGGCTATAAAAAATACTTAGAAGATTAACCGTTTAGGGTTCTAAGTACTTAAAATAGCGTTGCCCGATGTCTTTACGGTAATGAGCACCGTCAAAGTGGATTAAAGATACCGCCTGATAGGCCCGCTTTATGGCTGAGGGGATGTCTTTATCAAGGGCGGTAACCCCTAAAACCCTTCCGCCTGAGGTATAAAAGGCATCCCCCTCTTTTTTTGTCCCTGCGTGGAAAACGATTACGTCTTCAAGCTGTTTTACCTTATCTAAACCTTTTATCTCTTTCCCTTTTTCATAGCTTCCTGGATAGCCTTTGCTTGCCATCACCACACATACGCAGGCTTTCTCGGTTTCAACAAGATCTACCTTATCGAGCCTGCCGTTAAGGGCTGTGTCTAAAAGCTCGACAAAGTCATTTTCTACTCGAAGAAGAATCACCTGGGTCTCAGGGTCTCCTAAACGGCAGTTAAACTCAAGCACATATGGAGTGTGGTTTACGATCATTAGCCCTGCATACAAAAACCCAAGATAAGGATGACCTTCTTTGGCTAAGGTCTTTAAAACAGGAGAGATAACCTTTTCTTCGATCTCCTTTCTTAGGTCTTTAGTAATCAAAGGGGTAGGAGAATAGGCTCCCATTCCTCCTGTGTTTGGGCCCTGGTCTCCGTCTAAAAGTCTTTTGTGGTCTTGAGAGGTGGGTAACGCTTTAAAATGTTCTCCGTCGGTGATTACGATATAAGAGGCCTCTTCTCCTACAAGTTTTTCCTCGATCACTACCCTTTGGCCAGCCTCTCCAAAAATCCTTTGTTCCATCAACTTTTCCACAGCTTGAAAGGCTTCCTCCTTGGTATCACAAACAAACACCCCTTTTCCGGCACAAAGTCCGTCTGCCTTAACCACCAAAGGTGCCCCAACTTTTTCTATGTATTGCCTTGCTTTATCTGGGTCGTCAAACACCTCAAACCTTGCGGTAGGGACCCCTGCTTTAACCATTATCTCCTTGGCAAAAATTTTGCTCCCTTCAAGGTTTGCGGTAAAACGATCAGGCCCAAAAACTTTAATCCCTTTTTCTTCAAGAACATCTCTTATCCCTTTTACCAAAGGCTCTTCAGGCCCTGGCAAAACAAGTCCTATCCCTTCTTTTTTACAAAACTCTGCAAGGGTAGAAAAATCAATAGGTTGAATATCTTTGGGAACCTCGGTTATCTCTTCAATCCCCCCGTTGCCAGGAACACAATAAAGTTTCTCAAGATGTTTAGATTTTTTAAGCACATAGCAGATGGCATGCTCCCTTCCACCACCACCCACAACTAATATCCTCATATCCCTACCTCTCAGACCCAATTCTTACTCAATTAAGTTATTATAAATCTGAAAAATTTCAACAAAAATTAGATAAAAAAGGCTGTTTAAACAGGGTTGTTTTTTTGTCAAGTTATTTTATATTTTAGAAGTCTCTAAAAGTATCATCATATCAGCAAGGGGAGGAAAAGATGTCTAAGATTTGTGAAGTATGCGGGAAGAAGCCTCATGCAGGAAACCAGATAAGCCACTCTGCTAAAAAGTCTACAAGATGGTGGTATCCTAACATTCAGAGTGTTAGGGTAAAATTGGAAAATGGCCAGGTTAAAAGGATGAAGGTATGCACCCGCTGTTTAAAGGCTGGGAAGGTTAAAAAAGCGGTGAGTTAAACTAATTTCCTTTCTACGAAAAGGACGCCGCTTATTTTAAAAAGATTAGAAATAATCTTGTCTAAGTGTTCTTTATTGTTAACCTCGATATAAAAATCAAAATAAGCTTTTTGGTCAGAGGTGGTCCTCACCTCTGCCTTTAATACGTTACTTTCTGAGGCAGCTATCACAGAAGAAATGTTAGCCAGTAATCCTTTACGGTCTGAACAAACTATAGAGATATGTACAGGGTAGGAACGGTTTTCTATCTTACCCCATCTAACCTCGATCAGCCTTTCGGTGTCTAAATCTTTTAAGTTTGGACAATCAAACCTATGAACCGAGATTCCCTTGCCCCTTGTGATATAACCTATGATTTCATCCCCTGGAATGGGTCTACAGCACTTGGCTAAATGGAAAAGAACGTTGGTAGTTCCGTCAACCACCACCACATCTTTTAGATTCTGGGTTAAAAACTTTTCTACTAGATCTTCTTTTATTCCTAACTTTTCTACTTGTTCTTCTATCGGAAGCTCTTCTTGAGGTTCTTCTACCTTTTTGGTTTCTAAATAGTTTTTTAATATTTGCTTTGGGGTAATCTTTCCAGAACCTATAAGAAAATAAAGGTCTTCTGTATTTTTTATCCTAAACTCTTGGGAAAATCTGATAAGATCCTCTTCTTTTATAGAGGTGGTACTTAATCCTTGTTTTTTTATTTCTTTGTTCAGAAGTTCTTTTCCTAACTCTATCATTTTTTGTCTTTCTTCTCGGTTTAACCACTGTTTTATCCTGCTTTTGGCCCTACCTGTTACTACGATTTTTAACCAGTCTCTGCTGGGGGTTTGGTTAGGAGAGGTTTCGATTTTAACGATATCACCTGTTTGAAGCTTATAGTCTAAAGGCACAAGTTTATCGTTCACATAGGCCCTTATACACCTGTTACCAACCTCGGTATGGACCGCATAAGCAAAATCAAGGGGAGTGGCTCCTACCGGAAGGGTGATAATATCTCCTTTAGGGGTAAACACATATATTTCGTCAGGGAAAAAGTCAAGCTTTAATGACTCAAGAAATTCGCGCGGGTTTTTAAGCTCTTTTTGAAGTTCTATCAGTTTGCTTAGCCATTCTAAATATTTATACTGTCCATGCTTTGAGGTAAAGACACCTTCCTTGTATAGAAAATGAGCGGCTATTCCCTCGTTAGCCACCTTATCCATGTACTCAGTTCTGATCTGTATCTCTATCTTTTTACTATCAGGCCCTAAAACCGTGGTGTGTAAACTTTGATACATATTAGGTTTGGGAAGGCTTATAAAATCTTTAAACCTACCAGGAATAGGAGGCCAAAGGGCATGCACCAACCCCAAGGTTTTATAGCACTCCTCTACGGTGTTTACGATAACCCTAAACCCTATGATATCATAAATCTGGTCCAAATCTTCTATGGTTAGGTGGTATTTGAGAAGCTTCTTGTAGATGCTATAAAGATGTTTACTCCTACCTAAAACCCTTCCACTAATCCCGTTTTTTTCTAAAAGGGCTCTTAAAAGGGACTTAACTTTTTCTATATACTCTTGAGAGGCCTCTACTCTCTTTTTTAACTCTTGTTCTAACCTGCGAAACTCTTCAGGATATAAATACTTAAAACTCAGGTCTTCTAACTCGTTTTTTACCCAGTCTATTCCTAACCTACCGGCTAAAGGAGCGTATATTTCAAGGGTCTCTCTGGCAATCTTTATTCTTTTATGTTCTGGTTGATATTCTAACGTGCGCATATTATGCAGCCTGTCTGCTAACTTTACCAGGATCACCCTAAGGTCACTTGACATCGCAAGGATGATCTTTCTTATGTTTTCTGCCTGTTTTGTAAGCTTATCCTTGGAAGTTGTCTTTTCAGCAGGATTAGGCAGTTTTTTAAGCTTGGTTACCCCATCTACGATAAAAGCTACCTCTTCTCCAAACTCTTTTTTTATCTCCTCTAAACTTATCGCACTGTCCTCTACCGCATCATGGAGCAATCCAGCAGCTATGGTAGGAAGGTCAAGCTTCATTTGGGCAAGAATATAGGCTACCTCCATAGGATGGGAAAGATAAGGATCTCCTGACTTTCTAACCTGACCGTCGTGTAGTTTGGCAGCCCAAACGTAAGCCTTCTCTACCAAACGGGTGTTACACCCAGGGAGATAACTCTGTATCTGGTCTAAAATTTTACTTAACGTAATCATATAAATAATTATTAAACAATTACCAATTTTTACAAGGTTGATAAAAATATCGATTTGATATTTTTTAAACTAAAAACTCTTTGATTTTTAGGAGAATACCCTCGGTGCTAAGGTGATATTTTACATGTAAAGTTTTAAGATCTCCGTGTTCTATAAACCTGTCTGGAAGACCTAACCTTTTGACCTCGATTCCTTTGATCCCTTTATCTCCCAAAAATTCAAGCACCGCCGAACCAAAACCACCTATCAGGGTGTTTTCCTCAACCAAAAGTACTTTTTTGGTCTTTTGCACAGAACTTAAAATCAGGTCTTCATCAAGTGGCTTAACAAACCTTGCGTTGATTACTTCTACAGAAAGGCCAAACTTTTCTGCTTCCCAAGCTGCTTTTAAGGCTGGATAAACCATAGATCCTACAGCAAGAATGGTTAGGTCTTTACCTGACTTTAGAACCTCTGCCTTTCCCAAAGGTATTTCCTTAAACTCCCAGTCTAAGCTTACCCCTACCCCAGTGCCTCTTGGATATCTTATAGCTACAGGGTTAGGATATTTTAAAGCACTGTAGAGCATGTGCTGAAGTTCGTTTTCATCCTTAGGTACCATTATCACTAAGTTAGGGATAAGTCTAAGATAAGAAAGGTCAAAAGCCCCGTGATGGGTTGGACCGTCTTCTCCTACCAAGCCTGCACGGTCTAAAGCAAAGATTACCTTGGCCTGGTTTAAGGCTACGTCATGGATTATCTGGTCAAAAGCCCTTTGTAAAAAGGTAGAATAGATAGCACACACAGGGACAAAACCTTCTAAGGCTAAGCCAGCGGCAAAGGTAACGGCATGTTGTTCACAAATACCTACGTCAAAAAACCTCTCAGGATATCTCTCAGAAAATTCCTTAAGCCCTGTGCCTGAACGCATCGCAGCAGTAATAGCCACCAACCTGGGCTCAATCTCAGCAAGCCTGATCATGGTTCTCCCAAAAATTTCTGTATAAGAAGGCGGAGAGTTAGGAGACTTTAGAGGCTTGCCTGTTTTGATCTCAAAGGGACCTATTCCATGAAAAGTCTCTGGGTCTGCCTCAGCGTAGGGATAACCTTTGCCTTTTTTTGTAATCACATGCAATAAAACAGGACCTTTTAAAGATTTTAGGTTGTTGAGTACCTTTATCAGTTCCTCTAAGTTATGACCATCAACCGGGCCTACATATTCAAAGTTTAAAGCTGTAAAAAGAGCACCAGGGGTTATAGCCACCTTTAACAACTCTTCTCCTTTTTTAAGGAGGCTAAGCAGGTTTTCTCCCCCTGGAACTTTATGACTGATAGACTCTATTTCTCTTTTGATAAACCTTACCAGGTTTCCTGTAAGCCTTTTCGAGATAAAAGAAGAAAGGGCACCTACGTTAGGAGCGATAGACATCTCGTTATCGTTTAAGACCACCAAAAGGTCCTCTTTAGAAAAACCTGCGTTGTTTAACCCTTCAAAGGCTAACCCTGCGGTAATAGATCCATCACCTATAACGGCGATTACTTTTCCCTTTTCTTTTTTAAGACGCAAAGCTGTTGCTATCCCAAGCCCTGCAGAAATAGAGGTGCTGCTATGACCTGTGTCAAGGATATCATGAGGGCTTTCGACTCTTTTAGGAAAACCAGCTATACCTTCATACTGCCTTAAAGTGTGAAACTGATCTCTTCTTCCTGTAATAAGCTTATGGGTATAGCATTGATGACCTACGTCCCAGATGATTTTATCCTTAGGTGAGTCAAAAACATAATGTAAGGCCAAGGTTAGCTCTACTACCCCTAAATTAGGGGCAACATGACCTCCGTTTTTAGAGGTTACCTCTATGATATAATCTCTTATCTCTTGAGCCAAAGCCTTCAGATGAGAAATCTTAAGTTTTTTTAAATCCTGAGGGGAGTTTACGTTTTTTAAAAACTTCATCAATACACCCTTTTTAAAACAAACTCAGCCATAGCTCTTAAAGGTAGAGCCTTTTCTCCAAAAGGCTCTAAAGAAGAAATAGCCTTTTTGGTGTAGATTTCTGCAAGTTCTCTGGTTTTCTCAAGCCCTACCACAGAAGGATAGGTGAGTTTGTGTTTTTTTACGTCAGAAAGGGTCTTTTTCCCTAATTTTTTTTCGTCTCCTATCACGTCTAAAAGGTCGTCTACTATTTGAAAAGCCATCCCCAGATGTTTACCATAAGATCTTAGGGCTTGCAACTCCTTTTTTTTAGCCTTGGTAAGTAGAGCCCCTGCCAAAACTGAAGCCTCGATGAGTTTTACGGTCTTGTGAAGATGGATCCATTTTAATATTTTAAGTCCTGCTTTTTTCCCTTCCATCAAAAGGTCAGCCATCTGACCTCCTACCATTCCCTCAAAGCCTACGGCTTGGGAAACAAGACGAATGGCCTTTAAAAGTGCGCTTTTGCTCACCCTTTTTACCTGTTCAGGGTGGGTAAAAAACCAAAAAGCCAAACTTTGCAACCCATCTCCAGCTAAAATAGCTGTTGCTTCGTCATAGGCTTTATGACAAGAGGGTTTACCTCGTCTAAAATCATCATCATCCATAGCCGGAAGGTCATCATGGATCAAAGAATAGGTATGAATACATTCTATGCCTGCAGCAAAAAAGAGAACGTCCTCATCCTTTCCCCCTAAAGCCTCACAGCTTGCCAAACATAGAACCGGTCTTATCCTTTTTCCTCCGGCAGAAAGGCTATAGCGGGCAGCCTCAACCACACGGCCACCATATCCCTTGGGTTTTGGAAAAAACTCGGTTAAAACCTTTTCTACCTTATCAGCCTTTTCCCTTAGGTAAGAAAAAAAATCAAAATTTTTAGTTTCCATCTTTTAAGATCTTTGAAGCCCTCTCTAAGTTTTCCAATTTAAAACCTTTCTCATCCTTAAAGATAACCTCTACCTTAGCCTTGGCTTTTTTAAGCTTCTCCTCACAAAAATGTATCAAAAACAACCCTCTTTCATAGAGTTCTATGGCTCGCTCTAACTCAAGGTTTTTATTTTCTAACTGCCTTAAAATTTGTTCTATTTCAGCTAAAGCCTCTTCAAAGCTTAGCTCTTTCTCCATCCCCTACTCCTTACTCTTCGGTTTTTAAAACCTTAACCAGTAAACTTCCTTTGCTAAGCTTTACCTCCAAAACCTCATCCACTTGCACCTCTTCTATCGACCTAACTACCTTTTTGGTTTCTAACTTTCTTACTATACTATATCCTCTTTCTAAAATATTTAAAGGCGAAAGCGAGGCTAAAAGACTCTTTAAGCTATTCATTCTGCTTTCACAGAACTGAAAATAATTCTCAAAACTCAACTCAAGGCGCCTTCTATAGTTCTGTAAACGATCAAATTCCCTCTGTAAAGTTTCGGCAGGATGATATCTTCTTAAAGAAATTTTCTGGTTAAGAACCTTTCTTTCTTTATAAGCTATCACCTCGTTTAAGAGTACGTTTAACCTGTAAAACTTTTGTTTTAGGTCCTTTTCTAAGCTATGCAAAAGGTTAAAGGGGCTTCTTTCTGTCAAGGCTAATTGTATTTGATAGAGTTTATTTTGCTTTTTAGAAAGGATGATGTCTAAAAACTGTTTATACTTCTTTTTATAATGCTCGAGTTTTTCAAGCCATTTATGTTTATCAGGAATAACCTCCTGAGCGGCGGCAGAAGGGGTAGGACATCTTTTATCAGCTATCATGTCGCATAGAGTATAATCTATCTCATGGCCTACAGCAGAAACTACCGGTATTTTTGACTCACTTATCCCCAAGATGATCTCTTCTGTGTTAAACGGGGCAAGGTCTTCAGCAGAACCTCCGCCTCTGGTAATAAAGATTACATCTACATCGTAAAAATGAAGGTTTATATCTTTGATAGCCTGAACGATTTCTTTTTCTGACCCTTCTCCTTGTACTCTCGAGGGATATACCAAAACCTCTATCTCCCATCTTTCTGAAGCTATCTTTAAAAAGTCTTGCAAGGCAGCACTAAAGATAGAGGTTATCACCGCTATTTTCTTTGGAAAAGAAGGTATAGATTTTTTGCGGTCTGGGGCAAACAAGTGTTGATATTTCTTTATTAACTGTTGTTTTTTAAACTCGATATATCCATTTCCAAGAAGTTCTATCCTTCTAACAATGAGATAGACTTCACCTGTCTTAGGATAAAAGTTCAGCTTACCCCAACATAAAACCTTAAGCCCATTTTGAAGATAAGAAACTATTTCTCTATCTTTCTGGTCGTTAAAGATTATGGCTTTAATGGAGGCTTCTTCTTCGGTAAGGTTAAAATAAAGATTTCTGTTTTGAGCATGTCTAAGATTACTAATCTCTCCTTCTACCCATAAAAGAGAAAAACCCTCTTCTACAAGTTTTTTAACCCTTTGAGTAAGCTCTTTTACCGTAAAGTAGGATCTTTCTAAACCTTCTATCGGTTGGTTAAGCTGATATTCAAATTGTTGCCCCATACTTTAATAAATTAACATAATTTTTAGGTTTTACATCAGGACAGGTCTAAAATTAAAAAAACGTTTTTAATAGGAACTCCAAAATTAACCAATTACCTATAGGCAGGGCAAAAAACTTTAGGTTGCAAAATCTGGCTTAAGTTTTAAAATTTATTATCTCTTAAAAAATTTTAAAAGGGGTTAACCTATGGGAAAAAAGCCAATGACCTTAGCAGAAAAAATTTTAACCCAAAAAGTTGGAAAAGAGTATGTAGAGCCAGGAGAACTGGTAGAGGTACCGGTAGACCTAACCTTAGCTAACGACATCACCGGGCCTTTGGCCATCAAGGTTTTCGAATCCACAGGGATAAATGAGGTTTTTGACCCAGAAAAAATCGCCTTGGTTATGGACCATTTTACCCCTAACAAAGACATTAAAAGTGCTGAGCAGGTAAGGATATGCCGGGAATTTGCGAGAAAACATAAAATCACCCATTATTATGAAGGGGGAGCCTGTGGTATAGAGCACGCCCTTTTACCTGAGTTAGGATTGGTTGTGCCTGGAGATATAGTGATAGGTGCTGACAGCCATACCTGTACTTATGGAGCTTTGGGTGCCTTTGCTACAGGGGTTGGGTCTACAGACCTTGCTGGGGCTTGGTTAACCGGAAAAACCTGGTTTAAAGTCCCTGAAACCATAAAGTTTGTCTATTATGGTACTCTAAAACCCTGGGTTACAGGAAAAGACTTAATCCTTTATACCATAGGAGATATCGGAGTAGACGGAGCCCTTTATAAGGCAATGGAGTTTACCGGAGAGGTTATAGAAAAATTATCTATGAGTGACAGGTTTGCCATGTGTAACATGGCCATAGAGGCTGGGGGGAAGGTGGGCCTAATCGCTCCAGATAAAAAAACTTTAGCCTTTGTTAAAAAACATTCTAACAGAACGCCTTTAGTCCTAAAACCTGATAAAAAAGCAAACTATTTAGAAATAAGGGAGTATGATGTATCTAAAATAGACCCAGTGGTTGCTTTGCCTCATCTTCCTTCTAACGTAAAACCGGTAAAAGACTTACCTAAGATTTACATCGACCAAGTAGTAATCGGGTCCTGCACCAACGGAAGATTAGAAGACCTTATCATAGCGGCAAAAATCCTTAAAGGAAAAAAAATAAATCCCAACGTAAGGTGTATCATCATACCTGCTACTCCTAAAATCTACAAGGAAGCCTTGAAAAAAGGGTTGATAGAAATTTTTATAGAAAGCGGGGCTATCGTTTCTCCTCCTACTTGTGGGCCTTGTTTAGGAGGGCATATGGGCATTCTTGCTAAGGGTGAAAAGGCGGTGGCTACCACCAACAGAAACTTTGTAGGGAGGATGGGACATCCTGAAAGTGAGGTATATTTAGCCAGTCCGGCTGTGGCAGCTGCAAGTGCCGTATTGGGCTACATCGCTACACCAGAAGAATTAGGCTTATAAACTCAAAGGGAGGGTTAAATGATGAATAACATAAAAGGTAAAGCCTGGAAGTTTGGAGACAACATTGATACAGACGTTATCATACCTGCAAGATACCTTAACACCACCGATCCACAGGAACTTGCCAAGCATTGTATGGAAGATGCTGACCCAGAGTTTTCTAAAAAAGTAAAGCCTGGAGACATAATTGTAGCAGGTAAAAACTTTGGATGTGGGTCATCCAGAGAACATGCCCCCATAGCGATTAAAGCTTGTGGTATTTCTTGCGTGATAGCTGAAAGCTTTGCCAGAATTTTTTACCGTAACGCTTTTAACACCGGACTCCTTATCCTTGAATGTCCTGAAGCTTCAAAGGATATAGAAACAGGAGATGAGCTTGAGGTCTACCCAGAAGAAGGAAAAATCGTCAATCTAACCAAAAATAAAACCTATACCACCAAACCTTTACCACAGTTTATGAAAGAAATTTTAGAGGACGGAGGGTTAATCCCTCATATCATGAAAAGATTAAAACAGGGTTAAAAATGAAGGTTACCCAAGAAGAAGTAAGTTTTGAAACCTTAAGAGAGATAGTTAAAACCTTAAGAGGAGAAAACGGATGTCCCTGGGATAGGGAACAAACTCCTCAGACCTTAAAAAAATACCTTATAGAAGAAACTTATGAGTTAATAGAAGCTATAGAAAAGGAAAAAGATGAAGAGGTAAGGGAAGAGTTAGGGGACCTTCTTTTTTTGTTGATCTTTATCTTATATCTTTATGAGGAAAAAAACGCTTTTTCCTATAAGGACCTTTTTTATTATACCGCCCAGAAAATGATAAAAAGACATCCTCATGTATTTGGTGATGAGGTTGCTAAAACAGCAGAAGAGGTCCTCAAAAACTGGCAAAGGATAAAGAAAGAAGAAGGAAAAAGTTCTTCTGTTTTAGGGAACATCCCTAAAAGTTTACCAGCCCTGCAAAGGGCCTTTCGTTTAGGAGAAAGGGCAGCCAGGGTAGGGTTCGACTGGGAAAAACCTGAAGAGGTTTTGAATAAACTTAAGGAAGAGGCTGAAGAGTTAAAAGAAGCTATCCAAAAGGGGGAAAAAGAGGCCTTAAAAGAAGAAATAGGTGACCTTCTCTTTACGATAGCCAATCTCTCTCGCAAGCTAAACATCAACCCTGAAGAAGCTCTTAAGGTGGCTTTAGAAAAGTTTGAAAACCGTTTTAAACGGTTAGAAGAAGTAGTAGAAAAAAGAGGACTTTCTTGGAAGGACCTTAATTTAACCCAACTTGACCAAATCTGGGAAGAGGTAAAAACCTCTGTATGAATCAAACCATATTGAAGGTAGAACATCTTTCGTTTGCCTACGACGGAAGCTTGGTCCTTAACGACATAAACTTTGAGATAGAACAAGGGGATTTTTTAGCCATCATCGGACCTAACGGAGGGGGAAAATCCACTTTAATCAGATGTATTTTGGGGTTCCTAAAACCTATTAAAGGGAAAATCCTTTGGTGGGGGAAAGAACTAAAAAATTTCAAAGAGTGGTATAAGTTAGGATATGTCCCACAAAGAGCTGGAGATTTGATAGATTTTTTAACCCCACTTACAGTAAAAGAATTTCTATCTTTACCTGCAAAATGGTACCATAAGTCTTTAGATAAAAGTTATTTGGAAGAGGTGATCCATCTTTTAGGTCTCCAAAACCTTTTAAATCAAAAATTAGGGAAACTTTCTTATGGACAGCTCCAGAGAGCTTATATCGGGAGGTCTTTGATCTTAAAGCCAGAGGTATTGATACTTGATGAACCCTCGGTAGGCTTAGATTTTTTTTCTCAGGAAAGGTTTTATAAGTTATTAGAGAGCTTGCATCAAAAAGGGTTAACCATTCTACTAATTACCCATGAAACCTGGTTAATAACCAAATCGGTAAACAAAATAGCCTGTATCAATAAGAATCTCTTTTTCCACGGAACCCATGAAGAGTTTTGTACGGTAAGCCAACAAAAGGATTTCTATTCGGACTATCACCGGATAGAACATTCCCATTGGTAAAAATGACTGAACTTTGGTTATCCTTAGGATTGTTAAAATATGGGCTTTTAGCTGGAGTTTTTCTTGGGATTTCCTTTGCCTTTACTTCACCCTTTTTAATTTTAAAAAGAAATTCTCTTTTTCCCCATGCCCTAACCCACGTTTTATTCTTAGCTATCATCCTTATTTCTATAATCTCTGAATATTTCCCAGATATTTTTACTTACCCTCTTTTAGAATACCCTATCATGGGGCTGGTAACCAGCTTTTGCACCTCTTTGATATTTGTTTTAAAAAGAACGTTTAGACTTTATGAAGACACAGCAACTTCTATCATAACCAGTTTAGCCCTTGGTATAGCTTTAATCCTTATTACCAAAACCTCTCAATATGACACGAGACTCCTTTCCTATCTATTTGGAAGCTTATTGACCGTTACCTCTAAGGACATGTTTAACAGCCTATGGATAGCCTGTCTAACGTTGCTGGTGTTTTATAAATACTATCCTCTATGGATCACCCAGACTACAGACCATGAAATCCCCGGGGTTAACTTTAAATGGGCTAACTTTTTGTTTCTTGCCATCTTAACCCTTCAGGTGTTTATCAGTATCAAACTTATGGGAGTGCTTTTAGTTTCTTCTTTGTTTGTTTTTACCAGTGTTTTGGGGTTAAAAACAGGAAACAACGTAAAACAAACCATTTTTCTTACAGGTCTAACCAATCTTTTTAGTATCTTAGCAGGGACAATAGTGTCTCTGGTGTGGGACATTCCTTTCTCAAGTGCTGTGGTTCTTTGTATGAGTTTTTGGCTGCTAATCTTGTTTGTTCTAAAAATCTGGAGGACTTAAATGTTAGAATTTATAGACAGCCATGCTCATCTTAACCTTCCAGATTTCAAAAAAGACTTAGAAGATACCATCAACCGGGCTAAACAAAACGAGGTTATCCATTGTGTGGTGGTAGGAATTAACCCTTCCACCAATAAAAAAGCCTTAGACCTGCATCAAAAATATCCTGACTTTATTTCTCCAGCCCTGGGATTTCATCCCCACGAGGTAAAAAAGCTTTCTGAAGAAGATTACAAGGAATTAGTAAAACTTTTGCCTCAAGCAGTAGCCCTTGGTGAAATCGGACTTGACTGGGTAAAAGAGTATTCTCCTAAAGAGATGCAAATAGAACACTTTGAAAGACAACTTGAGATAGCCAAGTCTCAACAAAAACCAGTAATCCTTCATCTTAGAGGTGAAGAAAGCCTCTGGGAGACTGCGATAACCATCCTTAAAAATTTTTTACCTCTTAACTTTGTATCTCATTGTTTTACCTCTGGTCCTAAAATAGCTAAAAAAATACTTGATATAGGTGGTCATATTTCTATTCCAGGGGTGGTGACCTTTCCTAAAGCAGAAGATCTAAGGAACGCTGTAAAGTTTATCCCTTTAGAACGAATACTTATAGAAACAGACTGCCCTTACCTAACCCCTGTGCCTTTCAGAGGAAAAAGAAACGAACCAGCTTTTTTACCCTATACCGCTCAAAAAATAGCAGAAACTAAAGGACTCCCTTTAGAAGAAGTAGCAGAAAAAGTTAAAGAAAACACTATAAGATTTTTTTCTTTGGTGCTATAATATAGAAGCAATTTTTTAAATGATTAGGAGGATGGCTAAATGCGGCTTAAAAGAGAGTTTTATATAGGTGAGTTAAACAAAGATTTTATAGGAAAAGAAGTTACTGTTTCTGGTTGGGTACTTAGAAGACGAGACCATGGTGGTATCATCTTTTTAGACTTAAGAGATAGGTTTGGCCTTCTTCAGGTAGTTTTTGAAGAAGACATAGACCCAGAGGTACATAACTTAGCCGACTCTATCAGGATAGAATATGTAGTAAGTGTTAGAGGTAAGATAAGGAAAAGACCAGAAGGGATGGAAAACCCTAAGATTTCTACCGGTGACATAGAGCTCGTAGCTACAGACGTAGAAATACATAACACCTCAAAAACCCCACCCTTTCCGCTTGACGAAGACCTTTCTGAGGTCTCTGAAGCTCTCCGTTTAAAATATCGTTATTTAGAGATGAGAAGTCCTGAGGGATTAACCCCTTTTATCTTTAGACACAAGGTAAACCATTCTATAAGAGAATTCTTAAACAGTAAAGGTTTCTTAGAGATTGAAACTCCCTATCTTACTAAAAGTACCCCTGAAGGAGCAAGAGACTATCTGGTTCCAAGCCGTCTTTATCCTGGAAAGTTTTATGCCTTACCCCAATCACCTCAGCTTTTTAAACAGATTTTGATGGTAGCAGGGGTAGACCGATACTATCAGATTGTAAGATGTTTTAGGGATGAAGACCTTAGGGCAGACAGACAACCAGAGTTTACTCAGCTTGACATGGAGATGTCCTTTGTAGAAGAACAAGACGTGATGGCTATCATAGAAGAACTTATTAGTTATATCTTCGAAAAAAACCTTGGAGTCACTCTTTCAACACCCTTTCCGGTTATAACCTTTGAAAAGGCCTTAGAGGAATATGGTACAGACCGACCTGACCTAAGGTTTGACCTAAAATTACAAAACCTGTCTGAGTTGTTTAAAGAGTCCTCTTTTAAAGTCTTTCGAGGGGCTTTAGATGCAGGTGGGGTGGTAAAAGGGTTAAAAGCCCCTGCCTCTTTTTCTCGAAAAGAGTTAGAAGATTTGACTAAGTTTGCTCAAGACTTAGGAGCCAAAGGGCTTGCCTGGATTAAATACAATAAAAATGGAAAAACCTTTGAAGAGAAATGGAACTCCCCTATCGTAAAATTTTTTGAACCCTCTGTTTTAGAACGACTGGTAGAAGTCTTTAAGGTTGAAGAAGAGCAAGTTACTTTCTTTTTTGTAGCTGACTCTAAAGAAATTGCCAACTTGGTTTTAGGAGAACTAAGAAAACATATAGCAAACAAGCTTAACTTAGTACCTCAAGGGGTTTTTACCTTCACCTGGGTGGTAGATTTTCCACTTTTTGAATGGGACGCTGAAGAAAACAGACTGGTTTCTGTGCACCATCCCTTTACCCATCCTAAAGAAGAAGACCTTCCTTTTTTAGACATAGACCCCCTTAAAGTAAGGTCTAAGGCTTATGACCTGGTTTTAAACGGTATAGAAGTAGGAGGCGGTAGTATTCGTATCCATCGCAAAAACCTACAACAAAAAATCTTTCAACTTTTAAACATCTCAGAAGAAGAGGCTGAAGAAAAATTTGGATTCTTGCTTAGTGCTTTAGAGTTTGGAGCCCCTCCTCATGGTGGAATAGCCTTTGGACTTGACAGGTTAATCATGCTCATGCTTGGGAAAAAGAGTATAAGAGAAGTTATAGCCTTTCCGAAAACTCAAAGAGCCCAGTGTCTCCTTACCGGAGCACCGGCAGAGGTTAAAATAGAACAAATACTGGAACTACATCTTCTTCCTGGATGGGAAAAAAAACCTAAAACAGAATGATAAAATTTTTTTTAGAAGGAAGCCTGAAAGGTTTAGGCAAATGGCTTCTGTTTTTAGGCCATCCTGTAATTTTTTGTGAAGGCAAAATTTCAGACCAGGATATTTTAAAACACAAAGATTGTGTTTTTCTTGTTACCAGTCCTGAAACAGCCTTAAGGTTAGAAAAAGCAGGAGTAAAATTTTTACTTCTCCCCAGAGATAACCTAAAAACTCAGGTTAAACTTTGTTTAAATCGTCTTAACCTTAAACCTGAACTTAGGCTTAACCTTTGTACGTTATGCGGAGGAGAACTTATCCCTGTGAACAAAGAAGACTTTAAATCCCTTATTCCCGAAAGAGTATACCAGTTTTATGATGAATTCAACTACTGTCCTTTCTGCCATAAACTTTACTGGGAAGGAGATCACGTAAAAAGACTTCAAGAAAAGTTTCAAAAACTTATTTCTTAAGTTTTTTTATCAATAAGTCCAACACTTGAGAAGCATCTCCTATCAACGCAAGATGTGCCATCTTAACCAACGGAGCTTCTTTATCGGTGTTTACCGCCACAATAAACTCTGAGTTTTCCATGCCTACAGTATGTTGAAGTGCTCCTGAGATCCCAAACCCTATATAAACTTTAGGTCTCACAGTTACTCCACTTACACCGATCATACGGTCTTCTTCAACCCAACCTTCGTAGCAGACCGGGCGTGTAGCCCCAACCTCAGCTTTTAACATATGAGCCAGCTCAAAAAGCTTCTCAAAGTTTTCTTTAGACTTAAGCCCTCTTCCCCCAGCCACCACCACTTTAGCGGTAGAAAGCCTGTTAGGTTGCTTGACAGAGGGTTTAAACTTTCTAACCTTTATCTTACTTGCCCAATTAAATCCCTCAGGCATTGCTACTTCAAAAAACTTTGGTTCTTTTTCTCCGAAAGAAGGAGAAAAGGCACCGATAGAAAGGGTTGCCATAACAGGTGTAGTTTTTAATATAAGTTTGGCTATGATGTTTTCTCCATAAGTTGGTCTTACCATAACTATCTTTCCGTCTTCTACCTCTAAATAATTAACATGAGCACAAAGCCCTAAATTTAGTTTCCCGGCTATCCTTGGAGCCAAAGCACAACCAAGTGAGGTTGCCGGGAAAAACAACCCATAAGGAGAGGTTGTTTTGACAATCTCTATCAAAACCTCGGCATATAAATCATCTTTAAAATGAACCAACTCTTGATGACAAACCATCCAAACTTCATCAGCCACAGATTTTTTTAACACCTCTAAATCCTGGAAAGATTTAAAATTATCCATTAAACAGATAAGCACCACCTTTTTATCTAACTTTAGACCTAATTCTTTTAAAGGGGTAAGCACCTCTATAGCCGAAGGGTGTATTTTCCCGTTAAAAATTTCTCCAAAAGCTAAAAGACTTCCTTTCTCAAGTTCTTCTAAGTTCTTTTTTTCGATCATGTCTCACCTCTAAGGATGGATTATTCCTTTTTGTTCTAAAACCGAGATAAGCTTTTCTACCAGAAAAGAAGGTTCTCCTTCCACCACCTGCCCCTTGGCCTCAAATTTTTTCTCAAAAACCTCTACTACCTGAGTAGGTGACCCATTAAGACCTAACTTTTCAGGAGATAACCTCAAATCTTGAGCTGTAAAAACCAAAGGATCTTTTTCTTTTACCTCTAAAAGTCTCTTTAAAGAAGGAGGTCTTAAATAATCAAAAACCTCAGGTAAAACAGAAGCTACAACAGGAGGCTCTAACTCTAACTCTTCTTCACCATACTCTGTCTGTCTTATCAGTATCCAATTATTCCCTTCTTTTACGATGGTTTTAACATTAGTAATAGATGGTAATCCAAGTAAAGCCGCTGTTTCTGCAGGAACTTGAGAAGTCTCTCCGTCTATAGATTTAAGACCCATAACTACTAAAGAATAAGGAGATAATTTTTTGATAGCCTCAGCAAGGACATAACTTGTAGCTAAGGTATCTGCACCCGCAAAAGCCCTGTCAGACAAAAGTACCATTTCATCAGCCCCTATACCGTATACCTCTTTTAAAAAAGGTATCACATTAGGAGGCCCCATAGTAACCACAGTAATCTTAAATCCATAATTTTCTTTCAGCCTTACGGCCATTTCTACAGCCTGTCTGTCTGGAGGGTTAAGAATTAGTTCTAAACTATCTCTTTTTAGGGTATGAGTCGATGGGTCTACTTTAACTGTCCCTGGTTTAGGCACTCCTTTTATACAGAGGATTATTTTTTCCATCTCTGACCTCTCGTTTATTTATAGTGTTTAAGCAACTCTCTGGCAATCACATTTCTTTGAATTTCATTTGTCCCTTCGTAAATCTGCAGACACTTTGCGTCTCTAAAATACTTTTGAACAGGATAGTCTCTCATATAACCTAAACCACCCATCATTTGGATAGCTCTTTCAGTAACCCACATAGCCACATCTGTAGCAAAACATTTTACCATAGAAGAGGCCCCGGAAAAATCTTTAGCCCCCCGATCTATAAACCGGGCTACGGTATAAAGTAAACTCCTTGAGGCCTCGATTTTCATCGCCATGTCAGCAAAGGTATGGCTTACTGCTTGAAACTGATAAACAGGTTGTCCAAATTGAATCCTTGAGGAAGCGTGTTTTAAAGAAACCTCCATCGCTGCCTGAGCTATGCCTACAGCCTGTGCTCCTGCACCACATCTGGCATAATCTAAGGTTTTTAAAGCCACGATAAATCCCATACCTTCTTTAGCGATAAGTCTTGACTTAGGAATCACACAATCATTAAAAAAAAGCTCAGTAGTAACCGAAGTTCTTAACCCTAACTTCTTTTCCTTTTTTCCTACCGAAAAACCAGGGTCTCCCTTTTCTACGATAAAGGCACTGGCACCTCGAGCACCTTTAGAAGGGTCTGTAAGGGCTATAACCACATAAATATCCGCTATCCCTCCGTTAGTAATCCATTGTTTTACCCCATTTAATACATAGTAGTCTCCTTCTTTTTTAGCTGTGGTTTTGATCCCAAAGGCATCACTTCCTGCCTGAGGTTCTGTCAAAGCAAAAGCACAAAGGCTCTCTCCTTTAGCGATACGAGGTAGATAATGAGCCTTTTGTTCTTGATTGCCAAAAAAAATGATAGGATAAGCACCAAGAAAAGAGGCAGCATAAGTAGTAGAAACACCTGCACAATAGTAAGAAAGATGTTCCACCGCAAGACACATCTCCAAACTACCCCAACCCAAGCCTCCATATTCTTGAGGGACGATTATTCCAAAAAAATCAGCTTGGGCTAAGGCCTTTATAGGTCTTTCATCATAAACCTCTTTTTCATCCCATTCCAAGGCATAGGGCTTTATATACTCTTCTCCAATCCTTTTGATAAGATCAACCAACAATTTCTGAGTTTCATTTAGCCCGTAATCAATCATAAAAGCACTCCTTCAAAACTCAAAATTTTCTCTATTTTACTAAAAATTCTATGTTAAGCAAGATAAAAACACGAAAACTATGAAAAATAGAGGTTATGGGTTTAAAGGCCTTAACGTGTTTCTATATTTTGAAGGAACAGTCTGAGGAAACTGAGTATAATGAACTTTACCTTTTTCGTCTACGTAGTAATAAATTGGGGTGTTTACTTCTGGATTAGAGGAAAGATTTTTATTTTTTGAAGATGATTTTTTTTCTTGTTTAGCCTTTTCTCCTTCTTCTAAAGTAAGATAAGGTTTTAACGATTGTAATTTTTTCAGACCTATCCCTTTTACCTTTTCTAAATCCTCCAAGGATTTAAAAGGCCCGTTTTTCTCACGATAGTCTACGATAGCTTGGGCTGTTTTTTTACCAATCCCAGGAAGTTTTTCTAAATCCTCTACTGTAGCCTGATTTATGTCTAATTTCTTAGCAAAAACTAAAGAAATACTCAATAAGACACTCAAAAGAAAAACAACAATACATGAATAAAAGAAAAGAAAGGGGCGAGAAAGCCCACCCCTTTTATGAAAAGACATTTTTATGCTTTACACACACCCTGTAGGTTTAGGTAATCCAGCCATCTTACAAGCACCTTTTCCAGGACCAGAGGGGAACAACTCATAGATCTTCTTTAATGGATATCCGGTAACCTTGGATAAAATTCTAACCATAGGAGCAACACCGTTCTTCTTGTAGTAATCCTGAAGAACGTTAATCACCTTCCAGTGTTCATCAGTTAACTCCTGAATCCCTTCTAATTCTTTAACATACTCAACCCATTCTTTACACCAAGCATCAAGACCACCTGCTAAGAATCCATCTTCGTCTACTTCAAAAACCTTCCCTTTGTACTCAACTGTTGGCATACCTAACACCTCCTTTTATTTTTTAATTAAACCTTTTTTCAAAAAAAATATTCTAAACCTTAAAACTTATTTTTAAAACTTATTTTTATCTATTTTTACAAAAAAGTCAAGGGTAATTTTAAAAAATTTCTTTAATCATCGGCACTTCATCACAATCAGGAAATTTGGGACATCTTACACAGTCTGACCAAACCTTGTAAGGCAACTCAGACTTATTAATTCTTACAAACCCTACCTTTTCAAAAAAACCAGGCACCCTGGTCAACACAAAAACCCTTGGTATTTCAAGTTCTTTTGCCTCCTGCAAACAAGCCTTTACCAAAGCTAATCCAATACCCTTATTCTGATATTCCTCACTTACCACCAAAGACCTTATCTCTGCTAAATCTTCCCAGCAAATCTGCAAGGCACAAGCGGCAACCACTAAATCTTTATCCTGACAAACAAAAAAGTCCCTTACATGTTCATACAATTCAGATAAAGGCCGAGGAATGACGTCTCCAGTTTTAGAAAAATGTAAAATTAGTTTATAAACATACTTTACATCCGAAAGTTTAGCCTTTCTTATCATTATTAAAAAACCTTATAAAATTACTTCAATTCTACAGCAAAAGGTTTACCCACTCCAAGGTCAGAGGCTACCTTAGTAGCTGCTTTTTCTGCCTCGTCTCTGGAGGCATATCTACCTACATAAACCTTATAAAAGGTTTTTCCCTCAGAAGGAACAGCTTTTACCGTAACCTTATAACCTTTCTTTTCAGCTAAGGTTCTCAACTTTTCAGCAGACTCCTTTTGAGAAAAGGCACCCACCTGAAGTACAAAAGAACCTTGTTTTATCTGATTAGAAATTTTCGCTACCTCTTTAGTTTTAGAAGTAGATGTTTTTTCTTTGGAAGGTTCTTTTACTTCAGATACCTTAGGTTTAGCCTGCTTTTTTTCTTTTTCTGTTACTTGAGTTTCTGCTTTTGGTTCAGGTTTAGAAGGTGGAACAAAGGCTTGAGAGGAAGCATTTTTTTGAAGATCTACAGGTTTTTCTGCCGTTGCGTTTAAACCAGAAGAAGGTGGAGGTGTCACACTTTCATTACTTGTAAGAGAAGGAGGAGGTGGTGGGGGGAGCTCTTCTTTAGAGGTAGACTCTGCGGCTATCTTCTCCTGTTCTTTAGAACCTAATTTACTTCCTACCCAAACTCCTCCAATAAAACTCCAAACCAACAAACACAAACCAAAAAGTATAATAAAAACTAAAGCAATCCTACTTACCTCTATTTTTACCTTCTTTCCCTCCATAAAAAACCTCCTTTTTACATTTTTTCTGGGGAGTTAACCCCTAAAAGGTTTAGGCCATTTTTTAAAACTATCTTACACCCTAAACATAATCCAAGTCTGGCTAAAGTTAACGGTATATCTTCTGAAAGTACCCGATGTTTGGTGTAAAACTCATGAAATTGTTTGGCAAGGTCTAACAGATAATAAGTAAGTTTATAAGGGGCATAAAACTTGCCTGCTGATTCTATCACCTCTTTAAATTCTTCTATCTTTTTGGCAAGAGCAATTTCCTCCTCTGAAGAAAGAAGACTAAAATCCACCTCTCTCCAGTTTATTTGTCCTAAACCCTGCTCTTTTGCTTTCTCAAAAATGCTACAAATCCTTGCGTGAGCATACTGCACATAGTAAACAGGGTTTTCTTGAGACTGCTTTTTGGCTAAATCTATGTCAAAATCTAAAGGTGAGTCAGAAGACCTGGATAGAAAGATATACCTGGTAGCATCTACCCCCACTTCATCTAAAAGTTCTTTTAACTCTACAAATTCCCCTTGTCTGGTCGACATACTTTTAAGTTCCCCACCTTCTATCAGGTTAACCATCTGTATAAGTATTACTTCTAAATTTTCTGAGTTTAACCCTAAAGCCTTGAGAGCCCCTTTTAACCGTTTTACATATCCATGGTGATCTGCTCCCCAAAGGTTAATCGCAAGGTCAAATCCACGGTCTACAAACTTTTCATGATGATAGGCAATGTCTCCTGCAAAATAGGTATATTCTCCGTTAGAACGGATAAGCACTCGGTCTTTTTCATCTCCAAAATCAGAAGACCTAAACCATAAAGCACCTTCTTTTTCATAAACTAAACCTTTTTGTTTTAAAAGGTTTATCAAAGCATCTACTTTGCCTTTTTCATAGAGGCTTTTTTCTGAATACCAACTATCATAAACTACCCTGAACCTTTCAAGGTCTGATTTTATATCTTCAAGGATGGTTTTTATCGCTATCTCTCTGCAGATGGCTATGGCCTCTTTTCTTTCTAATTCTAAAAGGTTAGGATGGTCTGCCAAAATCTTTTTAGCTATGTCGTAGATGTACTCTCCTTTATAAAAATCTTCTGGAAAGTCAATCTTTTCTCCATTTAATTCCTTAGCCCTGAGATAAACAGACTCTCCTAAAATATCCATTTGAGTACCTTTGTCGTTTATGTAATACTCTCTGGTAACAGAATAACCGGTGAACTCTAACACCCTTGCTAAAGAATCTCCATAGGCTGCACCTCTTCCATGTCCGATATGAAGAGGCCCGGTAGGATTGGCTGAAACAAACTCAACCAAAACCTTTTTCCCTTTACCTAAGTTTATCTGACCATAGTTGTCTTTCTCTTCTATGGCTTTAAGTAAGTTTTCAAGATAATACCGAGTAGATACCCAAAAATTGATAAACCCCGGGTTAACAAACTCTACCTTTTCAAAAAGACTTCTTTCTTTAGTAAGTTCTTGAACCAGCTTTTCAGCTATTTCTAAAGGAGGTAGGTCTAAGGATTTTTTTAATACAAAGGCTATGTTGGTAGCATAGTCCCCAAAAAATCCTTTTCTTGGGGTCTCTATTTCAAACTGAGGTAAAGGTATCTCGCCAAAAACAGTCCTAACAGCCTTTTCTACTGCCTCTTTAATCCTCTGTTTTATCAACCTTCGTCTCCTTTCTTAAATTTTTTAAAAGGGTTAGGTCAGGGGAATAGTCAGGACACTTCAAGGGTTGGGTATTGTCAAAAGAAAACTTTTTGGCACAAAACTCCCTCCAAGCACAGGTAGCACATAAAACAGGAAGTTCTGAATTTGATCTTTCTTTTTCTTTCTCCAAAGTTTACTCCTAGTAAATTTTTTTTAAATCTTGAAACTTTTTATTAAGAAACTCCAAGTTTAAGGTTTTGTCAAGATTGGAAAACGAAAAATATGGAGGTAACGGAGCCAAGACTTCAACAGGTTCTTTTTCCAGAGGATGGGGAAAACATAAAAAACAAGCATGCAAAAGAATAGCTTTACCTTGGTTGACCAATCTTTTAGATCCATACCTAACATCCCCTATCACAGGGAAACCAAGACTACTTAAGACTGCTCTAAGTTGATGTTTCCTTCCTGTAATCGGAAAAAGCAAGACTAACGATCTATTTTTTACAACCCGTAACGTTTCATAATAGGTTAGACTTTCTTTTGTGCCTTCATTAGGTTCCCAAAAAACCAGAGCTTTTTGAGATTTTTGGTCCCATCTAAGATAAGCCCTGATCAAATGTTGCCCTTTTAAAGTTCCTTCTACCTCTGCGAGATAAAGTTTACCCACCTCTTTCTGTTTAAAACTTTCGGTAAGTCTTTTAGCTGCTTTTGTCCGCTTGGCAAAAACTAACGCTCCAGAAACAGGTCTATCCAAACGATGAACCACCGCTAAAAAGACGTTTCCTGGTTTATTATCTCTTTTTTTTAAATAATCTTTTAAAAAATTTAACAAAGATACCTCTAAATCCTTTGCTCCCTGAACCACCATTCCAGCAGGTTTATTTACCACCAAAAGGCTTTTATCTTCAAAAAGGATAAAATCTTCTTTCATGGAGTTCGATTTATGTTCTCTCTTTCTTTTAAAAGTTCTTCTTTCTTCTCTTTTATCTCCGACGCCTTTGGAGAAGTCTTTTGATAAAACTCTTCAGAAATCCCAAACAACCTAAAGATAAAGGTAAAAACCCCTTTTCCTAAACTACTGGGATGTAAAGGGATGATGTTATAATTATCGTATGTCCCTACCACCTGTAAAGGTAGGTAAACCAACATCCTCGGTTTCCCAAGGACCCATTCCCCTAACCCTGGAACCTTTTCTATGATCACGTCTATCGTTTTAAAAGGAGAGGCATAAAAAGTAAGGTTTAGCTCCTTAGTTTTCAGGTTGATCGGTCCCTCGCCAAACAATCTAAAACCTGAGGCTGAAAGAAAGGCCTCGTCTATGACTAAAGTAGTATCGGTAAAACGAGAGTTAAAAAGTAATTCTTCGTAGGGTAATAACTGACTTTCTAAATTAGGGATTTTTCCCCTAAAAAGGTCTATCGGACTTAAAAAACCCAAAAGATGAGCTATAAGAGGAGCACGATAAACATATCCCTTTTTAGATTTAAGTATCAACTCTCCTCTGCTATTCGTAATCCAATCTTTATTAGTTCCTTCAAAAAAGGCATATCCTCTTACCTTATAAGGACCTTCTAAGATTACGGTAGGCATCTCTTCTGGATACAGACAGGAAAAAAGGTCTAACAGATCTCCTTCTGAAGGTAAAAGTTCTACAAAAACTTGATGGTTCTCTTCTGAAAGGGAATAGATAAAATCTAATCCTAATCCGCAAAAATTAGCCTTGGTAAGGTTGGCCCATAAAAGTTTCGCTTTAGTGTTTAAACTTAAATCTAAAATAAAGTTTTCTACCTTATGGGAGGTAGGAAGAATAAGGTCGTTTGCGTTCACCTTTAACTCTGCTATTAGAGGAATTCCCTGAAAATACTCCCAGATTTCTTTTTTCACCTTTTTATCAGAGGTTTCTTGGGTCGATTCTAAAACTAAAAACTTTTTTAAATCTATTTTTTGAGAACTTAAATCCCCTGTAACCAAAACATATTTTTGGTTGGTATCCACCTTTAAGTCAGCTAATAAGGTAGAGTTATTCCATTCAAACTTAAACTTTCCATAAATCGTATGGTTCTTGGCAATCTTTCCTTCACCCTCAATCGCTACTCCATCTTTAACCTTAACTCCTTGAAGTGTAAGCCAACCTTCTTCAAGAAAAAGGTTTTTGTTTAAGTAGTCGTTTGCCAAAGACACTAAGATATTTTTTTCCTTTTTAAACTTTAGGTGCAAATTGCTTTCTACTAAACCTTCTAATGGATAAGGCAATTTATCAAATATTGTTCCTAACTCTTCCAAATGGGTTTTACCTTGCAGGGTTAAATCTATTTGATTTTGGGTTAACCTTAATCCAACCCTCTGCTGACTTTCTTTTCCGTTAAAACCCCACAAAATCGATGTTTGGTCTTTAGTTTGGTCTAAAGTTATAGAAATTTCTTTATCTGAAATCTTAAAGGTTCCTCGGGATTGAACCTGTCCGTCTCTATAAGACAAAGATAGGTTTTCTATGTTTATCGGAGATTTTAACAGAAAAGAAGCCTCTTTGAGCCCTAAAACCTTCTCAATCTTATCCTTTAGACTTTCTTTCACCTCTCCTTTTAGTTCTATGAAAATCTCTTGGTCAAAAACCCTACCCTTACCTACAAAATTAGAATCTTCTATTTCAAAAGCAGCTTCTCCAAAAGAAAGCCCCCCCTCACGCCAAACTAAAGGTAAACTTTCTGAATAACCAGAAAACCTTTCTCCTTTTACCTCTTCACTTACCCTAAGATTTACTGCTTTTCCCTTTAAAAAGAGATTGCCTAAAATAGCCTGTTTTAGGTTTACTTGCTCTTGGGCTAACTGTTTTAAATTCCCTCGAAATTCCCCTTCTTCTATCTCTAAATTTTCAAATTTAAGGCCCTTTTCTTTAAAAAACACAGCTACCTCTTTTACCTTATCCTTCAAAAACTCTAAAAACTCAGGTTTTATGGTCATCCCCCAAACTTTAACCCCAAAGTCTAAAGAGGATAAATCTAACTCAAATCCTCCATCTTTTATCGTCAATTCTTTATTAAAAACATTTAGATTAGAAAGATTTAGTTTGTCTTTGTAGTAAAAAATTTTAGCTGTTTTTAAACGCAAAGATTTGGTATAAAAAGGCACGACTAAAGAGGCATCTTCTGAAGCTATGTCGAAGGAGAGTTTAAAAGCATCTAAAGGACCTATTAGGTCTATCTTAGAAACGATGGAACCCTCTGTCTTAAACTCTTTTATTTTTTCTCGGTAAGGCTTAAACATGTCAAAGTTTGCTACAAGCTCTTGGATCTTTTCTGCCCTACCTGAGATGGTTCCTTCTAACCAGAGCTCAGGCTGTCTTTTTGAAAGGTCTAAGCCGAAACTTTTTACCGTCCCCAAGACAGAACCTTCTACTGCCAACGTTCCGTTAAAGATAAGCCTTCCTTCTGAGAAAACCACCTCCCCTGTGACTTGTTCTAAATTTAAAGGAAGAAAACCAAGGATTATCTTACCTTCTTTTAAACGACCTTTTGCTTTTATCCTTTTATAGTCGATAAGTTCTTGCAAATCCTTTCCAGAAAAAACAACCTCTATATCTTCCAAACTTCCGTTACCGATATAATCAAAGACCTCTTTTACCTCCTTCTGTTTTTCAAAAAGAAGGAGTCCTACTTTTTTTATCTCAGCCAAATCAAGTTTCTTAACCTTAAGGCTTGCTTCTAAACCCTCTTTTTTCTTTACGAACTCTCCCTGAGCCTCTAAAAAGGGATTTCTCAAAACTACTTTTTTAAGGGTTAACCTAAGGTCATCTTTTTTAGAACTAAGAACCCCGGTAATCACACCCCCTAAAAACCTTTCTTGAGAGAATTGTTTAAAAACCAGTTGGGGGTTTAACAGTTGAAAAGAAAGATAAAAGGTTTCTTTTTCTAAACTCAGCTCAACCATCAAATCAGAAGTAAGACGCCCTATAAACGGTTCTCCACCCTTAATAAAATTGGTAAAATCAAAATTCTTAGCCTCAATTGAAGTTTCTAAGAAAAGGGTTGCAAGATTTAACCTTCCTTTTATCTCAGCTTCTTTAAACTGAGGACTTTTAAGAGATTTTAACTCCCATAAGGTTTGATGTCGATCTATTTTCAAAAAAAGGTCTGTGTTATCAAAAATCAACCATCCTATAGAGGTTCCATACTCTATGGTTGCCTCTTCAACTTTCAGGTTAAAAGGAGCCATGTTTTTTAATCGGTCTTTTAACTGATACAAGTTGAAAGGTTCTGGTGACCAGTAAGACTTTAATTTAAGTTTTTTTACCTGAAGGCTTTCGGGAAAAAGTTTAAACCTAAAAATTTTTGATAGAGATAAAAAAGCAGTAGCTTCAGGAGCCTTCAATTCATAATATCTATTTTTAAACGTAAAATCTTCAATCCTTACCTTTCCTTCAAAAAGCTCTATCTTTATTTCTTTGTAGTTTATATCTATCTTCTGGGTATTTTTTAAAAAGTTGATCAGAGGTCCTTTAATCCAGGGACGATTAAGAAAAAAATCTATGTTCACTACACATAAAAATAACAAAGAAAAGACAAAAACAAGCAAAAGAAAGGTAAAACGAATTTTTTTCACCATTGTTTATGGATTTTAACCCTAAAAGGTCAAAAAATCAAGAAAAGTTTAGACTTGGGTAAGTTTATAAGCTAAGTGTATTGCCTGAATAAAACTTGATGGGTTAGCAACACCTTTTGTTGCTATATCATAAGCTGTGCCATGACAAGGAGAAGTTCTTATTACTGGAAGTCCTAAGGTTATATTGACTCCGTCTTCAAAATGTATAAGTTTAAAAGGAGCAAGTCCTTGATCGTGATACATAGCAACTACCAAATCATAACGTCCCTGATAAGCCCAGAAAAAAATACTATCTGCAGGATAAGGGCCATATACCGGAAGACCCGCCTTTTGACAAAGGTTTATGGCCTCTTTTAAAACGGTCTCCTCCTCTTTACCTATAAGGCCTCCTTCTCCTGCATGGGGGTTAACCCCACAAAGGGCGATTTTTGGATTTAATACTTTAAGTTTTATTAAAAATTCAAAGGAAAGCTTAGCTGTAGCAAAAACTTTGTCTGCGGTTATCTTTTCTGGGACCTCTTTTAGAGGAATATGTGTAGTAACCAGCGATACTTTTAATCTTTCTCCATAAAAACTCATCACAAAATCTTTAACCCCAAGCTCTTGAGCCAGCCATTCTGTATGTCCCTTATATTTAATACCAACCTTTTCTAAACCTTCTTTACTTATAGGTCCGGTAACCATCGCCTTTATTTTCCCTTTTTTAGCAAGGTCTATGGCTTTTTGTACAAAAAGTCCCATTGCCTGGAATCCTTCAACCGAGGGTTCCCCGGGCTTTACCTCTATTTCGGTAAGAGATAGAATTTCTACCTCAAGAGGGATTTTAATCCCTAACCATTTAGCCCTTTGTTCTAAAACCCGAGCGTCTCCGATAACCAAAAGAGAGGATAAAACCTCAGGAAATTTCTCTTGAAAATGTTGAAGTGATTTAAGGATTACTTCTGTACCTATCCCTGCAGGACACCCTAAGGTAATACCTATTTTATTTTCTATCAAAAGAGACCTCCTTGGGAAAGGAGGCTAAAAAACCCCCTTTTCCCAAGTTTATTTCATTTCTTCAAAATCAGCGTCTATCACATCATCTCCGCCTTTTTTCTGAGAACCTTCTTGAGAAAACTTTTGTTCTTGAGACGTAGAAGAAGCCTTTTCTCTGTAAAGCATCTCTGCAAGTTTATAAGAAGCCTGAGTTAATTCATCGCTTGCCTTTCTTATTTCGTTTATGTCCTCTCCTTCCATAGCCTTCCTTAGTTGGGCTATTTTTTCTTCTACCTCTTTTTTAAGAGGCTCTGAGACTTTATCTCCTAATTCTCTTAAGGTTTTTTCTACAGAATAAATAAGGCTGTCTGCCTGGTTTCGGGCTTCGGCAAGATCCTTTTTTCTTCTATCTTCTTCAGCAAACTGTTCTGCCTCTTTAATAATCTTCTGGATTTCATCTTCACTTAACCCTGAAGTAGGTCTCACTACGATAGACTGTTCTTTCCCGGTGCCTAAGTCTTTAGCAGTAACATGTAAGATCCCATCTGCGTCTATGTCAAAAGTAACCTCTATCTGAGGTACCCCTCTTGGAGCAGGAGGTATGCCTACCAGGTCAAACTTTGCAATACTCTTGTTGTCTTTAGCCAGAGGTCTTTCTCCTTGCAAAACATGGATGGTAACTGCTGTCTGATTATCGGTAGCTGTGGTAAAAATCTGACTCTTTCTGGTAGGTATGGTGGTGCCTCTTGGTATGATAACCGTAAAAACACCTCCCAAGGTTTCAATTCCCAAGGAAAGAGGAGTTACGTCTAAAAGAAGCACATCCTTTACCTCTCCTTTTAACACCCCAGCCTGAATGGCAGCACCCATAGCCACCACTTCATCTGGGTTAACACCTTTCACCGGCTCTTTTCCAAAGATTTCTTTTACCTTTTGTTGAACCCTTGGCATACGGGTCATACCACCAACTAAGATAACCTCACTTATATCCTTTGGAGTGATTCCTGCATCTTTCATGGCAATACGACAGGGTTCTTCTAACCTTTCTATCAAGTCTTCTACTAAACTTTCAAGCTTTGCTCTGGTTAACTTCATTACCAAATGTTTAGGTCCTGAGGCATCAGCGGTAATAAAAGGAAGGTTTATCTCAGTCTCTAAGGTGCTTGAAAGCTCAATTTTAGCCTTCTCAGCCGCTTCTTTTAACCTCTGTAAAGCCATCTTATCTTGTCTTAAGTCTATTCCATGCTCTTTTTTAAACTCTTCTGCAATATAGTCTACTATTCGCATATCAAAATCTTCACCACCTAAAAAGGTATCTCCAGAAGTGGACTTAACTTCAAATACACCATCTCCTATTTCTAAGATAGAGATATCAAACGTTCCTCCTCCAAGGTCAAAAACAGCAATCAACCCTTCCTTTTTCTTTTCAAGCCCGTAAGCTAAGCAAGCAGCCGTAGGCTCGTTGATAATTCTGATAACGTTTAAACCGGCGATCCTGCCTGCGTCTTTGGTTGCCTGTCTCTGACTGTCATCAAAATAAGCAGGAACGGTAATTACCACATCTTTTACTTCCTGGCCTAAATACTCTTCTAAATCTTGCTTGATCTTTCTAAGGATCATGGCTGAAATCTCAGGAGGACTATAACGTTTTCCTCTTATTTCTACATGGGCGTCTCCGTTAGGTGCTTCTACTATCTTATAAGGAACCTTTTTCTTCCATTCCTGTACTACCGGATCGTTAAACTTTCTACCCATCAATCTCTTAATTCCAAAAATGGTGTTTTCTGCATTGATGATGGCCTGCCTTTTAGCAGGAAGGCCAACCAATATCTCTCCGTTTTCTTGAAAGGCTACCACCGAAGGTGTAGTCCTTGTTCCTTCTCTGTTAGGAATTACCTTAGGCTCACCACCCTCAAATATGGCTACACAAGAGTTAGTAGTTCCAAGGTCAATACCTACTATAGGTACTTTGCTCATTTTTCAACCCTCCCTCTAATTTTTATTCGTTTTCTACTATGTTTTCTTCTTCTGTTTCTTTGAGGCTCTCTTCAGAAGGCTTTTGTTCCTCCTTTTTCCCCATACACACACAAACCAAAGCCGGTCTTATTAACCTATCATGCAAGGCATAACCTTTCTGATATACCTTGGTGATACCTCCAGAAGGAACCTCCGGATGAAACTCTGTAGAAAGAGCTTCATGGTAAAAAGGATGAAAAGGCTCTCCTACAGCTGGAGCTACCTGCTTTAGCCCAAATTTTTCAAGGGTAGAAACTAAAGATCTAAAGGTTAACTCAACCCCTTGTTTTAAGGCCTCTATGTTTTGAGTAGTAGAAAAAGCCTCTAACGCCCTTTCTAAATTATCTATAGCAGGTAATATCTCTTTAAAAAAGTTTTCCAAAGCAAACTTATAATACTCTTCTTTTTCTCTTTTAAAACTTTTCTTTAGATTTTCTATCTCAGCCGCATACCTTAAGGCTAAATCTTTCCAGTATTTAATCTCCTCTTCCTCTTTAGCCTTAATTTCTTGTTGAGTTTCACGATTTTCCTCTAAATTATGTTCTTTTTCTTTAACCTCTTCCATATAAGCTCACCTCCCAAACTTAGCACCCTTTACATCTTACCGTTTTAAGTTATGATAAAAATTAAGACTTTTATTTAATTTTTCCAGAGTATTAAACCAAAAAATGCTTGAAAAATGGAAAATTAGAAATATTTTGGCCCAAGCTTTTGAGGAAGATATACCTTTTTATGATGTAACCACAGAACTGGTGGTCAAAGAAGACCCTATAGTAAAAGCTTATTTTTTAGCTAAAGAACCTATGGTAGTATGTGGTACGTTGGTGGTAGAGGAAGGGTTTGCCTTTATCGACCCAGAAATAAAAATCTCTTGGCACTACCACGACGGTCAAGAAATAAAACCCTATACTAAAATAGGAATGGTAGAAGGTAGGGTAAAAAGTATACTTAAAGCAGAAAGGGTGGTTCTTAACCTTTTTCAACATCTTTCTGGGATTGCCACTTATACCCGAAAGATGGTAAAAAAACTTAACCCATATAAAACCATCCTGCTTGATACCAGAAAAACCCTTCCTGGCTTAAAGGTTTTACAAAAATATGCGGTTAAAGTGGGAGGAGCACAAAATCATCGTTTTTCTCTTTCTGATGGTATCCTCATAAAGGATAATCATATCAAGGTTTTAGGAGGAATAGAAAAAATCCCTCAAGTACTTAAAACTTTACCTCATTACCTAAAAATAGAGATAGAGGTAAAATCTTTAGAAGAGTTAGAGTTTTTATTAAAAGCCAAAGCACCTATAGATGTAGTTCTTTTAGATAACTTTACCCCAGAAAACGTGCAGAAAGCAAAAGATCTTATCAACCATTACAACCCTAATCTTAAAATAGAAGTCTCTGGTGGGATTAATTTAGATAACATAGAGTATTTTGCCAAACTTGAGGTTGATTATCTCTCTTCTGGGAGCTTAACCCATTCGGTTAGAGCAGTAGACATTAGCTTAAAAATAGAATAGAGGGAGGGAAGAAACCCTCCCCTTGGTATCATTTTAAAGGTTAGCGAAAGTCTTTTCTAAAGGTGGTACCACTTCTTTCTTTCTACTCATAACCCCTGGCAACCAAACGCTTTTTCCTTCTAATTTCTTTCCAAAAGTAATCTCGACGATCTTTGGTTCGTCTGTGATAACCATCAACTCGGTGCCTTCCTTCATGATGTCTGTTAACATCAACACCACAGAATGATAAGCCCCTTCCACCTTAATCTTGTTAAGTTCATCATAGATTTCATCAAACCTGTTTTCTACGGTTTTTAAGTCGATCAACTCGATCTGACCTACTCCAACCTTTTTACCACTCATGTTGTAGTCTTTGAAGTCTCTCATGATGATGTCTTTGGCAGACATTCCAGAAACATCAGAAAGTTTGGATTTTACCTCTACACCAAAGTTTATAATGTCGTCTATCCCGGCGATCTTAGCCAAAGCTTCAGCTGCTTCTTTGTCAGCCTCAGTGGTGGTAGCAGATTTAAAAACCACGGTATCGCTTAAGATGGCTGCAAGCATGAGACCAGCCATTTCCTTAGGGATTTCAAGCCCTGTTTTATCAAAGAGAAACTTCAAAACAGTACCAGTACAACCTACTGGGAAGTTAACAAAAAATATCGGATTAGGAGTGGTTACATCTCCGATTTTGTGGTGGTCGACCACGGCTACTATTTCAGCCTTGTCTATGTTATCAACACTTTGCACCTTATCAGAATGATCTACTAAAGCAACGGCCTTACCTTCGCCGTCTGTCATAATCTCAGGCACTGCTACTCCAAATTTTTCTAAGACAAACTTTGTTTCTGCATTAGGTTCTCCTTGAATGACAGGCACGGCCTCCTTTTCTACCTTCATGATTTTACAGCCTGCTTTTTTCCAAGCGTTTAAAAGGTAAGCAAACACTATGGCAGAAGCCACAGAATCAGTATCAGGTTTTTTGTGCCCCACTACATAAATTTGATGATGCATAAGGTCACCTCCTAAAAATTTATTTTTGAATTTTAAATAAACTATTATACTAATTTTTCCGTCTTGTCAACCCTAAAAATTAACTATATAATTTTAAAATTAAAAAAAATCTGTTCCCAAAGGGGAAATTTTAAAGTTTTTTGGAATCTTTCCGATTTATTTTATAAAATCTCTTTCAGAGGATTTATGGAGAGAGAAGCCGTAAGAATAGATGTAATAATTCCTTTAGAGGTGACCAAGTTAGACCCCTCTGAGATAGAAAACAGAATAGCCCATGTGGTAGGAGATACCTCTATTTTTTCCTACATTCCTATTAAAGATACGATAGATGAAGCGTTAAACTCTTGGTTAAAGCTAATCAACGCAAAACTTGATTACCTTATCAACCTTATGTCTCGGGAAAAAGAAGGATTTAACAACCTTCCTTATAAAAAAGTAAACTTAAGTGAAAAAGGCCTAAGGTTTATCAGCCAAGACCCTTTTGAGATAAACGATTTTGTAGAAGTAAAAACAGTATTAGACCTTTATCAGCCTGTAGGTTTTTATCTTTATGGCAAGGTAGTCAGATGTAAACCTGTAGAGGGAAAGTTTGAAGTAGCTGTTGAGTTTGTAAACCTTAACAAAACCATCAGAGAAAAAATCAGTTTTTTTATCCTGCAAAAGGAAAGGGAAATCATCAGAGAGATGAGGGAAATCTAAATGCCTTCTATAGTAGGTTTTATTGTAGTCATAGTATGTGTTTTTGGTGGGTATGCCTTAGAACACGGGAATTTTTCAGTTCTTGTACAGCCGGTAGAATGGTTAATCATCTTTGGAGCAGCAGGAGGAGCCTTATTAGCAGCTTCAACCCAACCTGCTTTAAAAGGGGTTATCCAATATTCTATCAAAGGACTTACTAAACCCCAAATTTATGGAAAACAAGATTTTATAGACCTACTGCTTCTTTTAAACGACATTTTTAGAAAAATCAAAAAAGAAGGTTTAATCTCGATCGAGCAGGACATTGAAAACCCAGAAGCAAGTAAAATCTTTTCAAGCTATCCTAAGGTTCTTGCTAATCATCACGCCTTAGACTTTATTAGAAACACTTTTCGTTCTATTTTAACCACCAACATCACACATTTTGAACTGGAAGCCCTTTTAGAAAATGAGATAGAAATCATCCACCATGAAAATTTAGAACCAGTACACCGTCTTGAAAAACTTGCAGACTCTATGCCAGGGTTAGGGTTGGTGGCTGCGGTTTTAGGTATAATTTTAACGATGGGAAAGATTGATGAGCCACCTGAAGTTTTAGGTCATCACCTTTCTATAGCTCTTGCAGGTACGTTTATCGGTATCTTAACCTGTTATGGCTTTTTAACCCCTCTTGTCCAAAAATTGGAGTTTTTTTGCAATCAAGAAAAAGAATATCTTAACGTCATCAAAACCGCTATCGTTTATTTTATAGGAGGAGGAGCCCCTCAGATAGCGGTTGAATTTGCCAGGAGAACCATACCCCCTCATATGAGACCATCTTTTGAAGAACTTGAAAACCTTATGAAAGGTAAAAAATAACAAATAAACCATGACCACTCCTCCTATAATCATCAAAAAGGTAAAAAAAGTCGTCGGAGGTCATCATGGAGGTTCCTGGAAGATTGCTTATGCAGACTTTTTAGCAGGGATGATGACCTTTTTTCTTTTGATGTGGCTGGTAAGTATCATGGAACCTAAACAGAAGGCTCAGGTTGCAGCCTATTTTAGAAAGTTTAACATTTTTGAAAAGGCTGGTGTAAGTATGCTTATGGAGTATTACCGAAAAGGCACATTAAAGAGCGAACAGAGTGGAATCATGCCTGAGGCCAAGTTTGACCTAAAAAAAGAAGAAGAAAAGATAAAAAAAATCGTAGAAACAAGGCTAAAATCTCTTAAAGAACATATTTTAATAGAAACTCAAGAGATTTCAGAAAAAGAAAAAATCATCCGTATAGAAATCGTAGAACTTACCAATCAACCTTTATTCCAGAGCGGTAGTGCAGAGTTAACCCCTGCTGCTAAGTCTATACTACAAACCTTAGCCCAGGAGTTAAAAGACGTTTCTGCAACCATAACCATAGAAGGACATACAGATGCTGTCCCTTCAAGAAGAGGAAAGGTAGGAAACTGGGAACTCTCTACTGCCAGAGCCCTTTCAGCCATGTTAGAGTTAGAAAAAAACGGAGTACCTCCAGAAAAAATAAAAGAAGTAGTAGGATATGCAGACAACCTACCTTTAATAAAAGATAATCCCTCTGACCCAAGAAACAGAAGGATAAGCTTAGTCATACATTACCAACCACCTAAAGAAACCTCCCAAGTCCAACCTATCTCCTCTACCAACTCAACTCCTTAGCCTAAAAACCACTTTAATAGGAACTTTATCAAAATTCAGATGCTTTTGGAAACTGTTTCTGATAAACTTTTCTATGCTTTTAGGCACCTCTTCTGGGTCAAAATTGATAAAAAATACAAAGGTAGGAGGCTTGGTGTCTGTTTGGGTAGCATAATAAAATTTAAGCTTTTTCCCTTTTATCGAAAAATTATGGTTCTCCTTTAGGTATTCCAAAAGTTTATTCACCTGAGCAGTGTTTACCCTTAAACTATATTGTTCCATTACCTCCTTTAAAACACTCCAAATTTCATTTACCCTTCTTCCAGTTTTGGCTGAAATGGTAAGAATAGGAAGCCAAGGCATAAACCTTACTCCATGTTTTATCCTTTCTAAAACCAGATTTCCAGCCTCTCTCTTTTTATCAAAAAGGTCCCACTTATTTACTAAAAGGATGCAGGCTTTGTGATGTTTATATACCTGTCTTAACAAACGCTGATCTTGGTTAGTTATCCCTTCCTCTGCAGTAACCATCATAAGTACCACATCTACTCTTTCAATAGTATGTAAAGCCTTATCTACACCAAATTTTTCTGCTCTCTCTTCTAACTTAGTTCTTCTTCTTATTCCTGGAGTGTCTATCAACAAAAAAGTTTCTCCGGTAGGTAAACTTAACCTTACATCTACACAATCTCTGGTAGTCCCAGGAATTTCAGATACGATCACCCTTTCATATCCTACCAAACGGTTAACAAGCGTACTTTTCCCTACGTTTGGTCTTCCAAGAATCGCTATCTTTAGCAGCTCTTCTTGAGGTATTTCTTCTATCGATCCTTCTAACTGCTTTTCTATTAGATTTTTTAATTCGGTAATATTTTTTTTGTTTTTAGCAGAAATAGGAATAATCTCTGGAAAACCTAAAGAATAAAATTCAAAAATCCTTTCTTTATCTTCCTTGGCTTCTACTTTGTTTATTACCAATAAAATCTTTTTATCTTTTTTTCTCAAATATTCTGCAATAACCTTGTCTCCTTCAGTCAATCCCTGTTTAGCATCCACCACAAAAATAACCAAATCAGCCTCTTCCAAAGCCTGGTCTACCAGCTTTTTGATGACTTCACTAAAAAACTCTTTTTCTCCCCATTCTATACCCCCTGTATCAACTAATTTTACCCCTTTTCCCTCTTCTAACTCAAGATATCCCTCTACCAAGTCTCGAGTAACCCCAGGGGTTCGTTCAACGATAGCTTTTTTCTCTCTGATAAGGGTGTTAAAAAGTGTGGATTTACCTACATTAGGTCTTCCTACGATAAATATTTTAGCCATAACTCATCCCTTTAATATAAGTTTATCTAAAATCTTATACATCTACCACACACTGAGCTATCCAAAGGTCACCTTTTCTCTCTACCTTAGCCAAAGTAAAAGTAGCTCCTTTTACCTCAACCCCATACCCAAACTTTTCTGGAGAATATTTTTCTCCTAATAACGTCCCCTCTAACCTTACTCTCTGATCACTTTCCCATATTTTACCTTTAAATTCTTTAAAAAAGACATTTTCCAAAGCAAACAAGCTTAACACCTTATTGATAAAAATCACCACCAGTTCCTCTAAAAAATCTGCCTCTACCTTTATCTCTACCCTTTGATCGGCTGCTATTTTATTAAAATCTACTTCTTCTCCAATCAAGCTAAAAAGGGCCTTTATCAAATTAGAAAAAGCCTCTTCTAAGGTCTTTCCATAACCTCTTATCCCTATGTCTGCTCCATGTTCAAAAGTTTCGTAACTTTTAGATACCATGACCTTCTCCTGAAGTTTTAGTTTAATTCCCCATATCTATGATAAATAAAGGTCTTACAAGAGTCATGACTTATATAGTAAGGAACTAAAGGGAAAAACATCTTAACCTCAAAATTTGTTCTTCTTGTTTTTTCTGAACATACTATAAAATAATCATCCTTTGGGAAAACATAAAGGGTTCCTTCTTCAGCAGTAGAAAAATGAGGAATACCTTTTGTCTCAAGCAAAATTTTAACTTCTGGATGAGGATGATAAGGTCCTCTACCTGAAGTCAAAACTACTTTAGGTTTTAACCAGCTTAAAACCTCCTGATTTATCCCCTTTTTTGAACCATGATGAGGAGAAATCAACACCTCAGCCGGGAAAACTCTACCCTCTTCTTTTAACCTATAAAACCGCTCTATGTCTATATCGCCAGGGCAAAAAATGGTCAAACCTTCGTGTTCTAAAACTACAACCATGCTCTCTCGGTTAAGATCTTCGTAAAATTCAGCTCCAGGGAAAAGAAAAACCTCTGTCTCTACTATTTTTAAACTCTGAAGAGAAAAAATCTCTTCTAAAGGATAAAGTAGGCTTACCTTTTCCCAATCTTGTGAGTTAAACTTTCCCGTAACCTCTCTTTTTATTAAAAAATTTTTTTTCAGGGTGTTATAACCTCCGCTGTGGTCAAGGTCAGGATGTGAAATTATTAACAGTTCTATCATCGAAATCCCAAGCTTTCTCAAAGTAGGCTCCAAATAAAACTTAGTCCAATTAAAACCTTGACTCCCTGAAGAGTTAGTAGCAAAATTGGGCCCTGTATCTATCATGATGTATCTATCCGCAGACTTAAAAACCATGGCATTTGCTCTACCTACATCTAAAACAAGAAAGTAACTTACTCTTTTGTACAGAGTATCAACAACTATCACAAATAATGAAAAACTTACAAAACAAATCAGAGAAATCTTTTTAGAACCAAAATACCAGGCAATACCTATAAAAATAATAAAGCTTAACCATAACCAACAAAAAAGGGTTAAAGGTAAGTTTAGATTGATATAGCCTTCCCAAAAAGGTAAGTAATTATATAGGCAAAAAATTTTTCCTATAAAATTACCTAAACCTAAGGCTATTTCTGGTAAAATGAAAGAAAAAAAAGCTACTAAGATGCAACCGGGAATAAAGATAAAACTCCAAAAAAAGCCTGCCAATAGATTATTAAAAACCGTCCATATAGGGAATTTTCCGTTTATGGCAAAAATAAAAGGCATAAGTAATATACTTACTACCACAGAAACCCAAGAGGAATAAACTATCCAGTTTAAAAACCGATGATACCACCTATCAGAAGATAAAATTCTATTTAAAAAGCCAAAAAAGTAAAACCTATAAAACCTATCACCTAAAATCAAGCCTAAGGTAGCCATAAAAGAAAGTAAAAACGAAAAGTTACCTATCAGGTAAGGTTGAAAAACAAGGATAACTCCTGCGGTAAGAAATAGGATGATTAAACCTGAAGTTCTTCGAAAAAACAATCGAGAAAATATGTAGATAAAAAGAAACAGAAAAGCTCTATAGGCTGAAGGGCAAAAACCAGAAAAGACAAGAATAGAAAAGGCTGCTGGAAGGGCTGTTATATAAGCTAAATTTTGTAAGGGATATCCCCATTTTACCGCAGGGGTAAAACCAAGCAACCAAAAACTGAAACGATAAAATAACCAAAACATAACAGCTAAATTAAAACCTGAGATGGCTAAAAGATGGTAAAGTCCTTGATCCTTTAATCTTTCTTTAACTTCCTCTGGAAGGTTAGTTTCTACTCCTAAAACCAAAGCTTGAAAAAGACCTTTTGCCTCTTGGTCAAGTCTTTCTGAAAATTGAAAAAGTTTAAACCTTAAAGCCTCTAATTGAAAACCCTTAGAATCCCTGCATACCCAACCTTTTTCCTTTATAAAAACTAACTCTCCTTCGTATCCTTTGGCTTTTAATCTTAATTCCTTTTGGAAAAAGAATGGAAGGGAATACTCCTTTATATTTTTAGGTTTGAACCACATAAGACACTCTTGACCAGGACTAAAATATAAACCATCGGTTTTAAACACAATCCTTCCTCTTTCTTTATCATAAGCCTCGATAAAATAACCTCCAAAATAGGGTTCCACCTTCTCTATACTTACATAACTTCCAAACTCTCTGTCCTCTGTTAAATTTAAACGAGATTCCCAATAATTTTTGCTAAAAATTAAAGAACCAATAAGAATAACACTGAATAATAAAAGATTGAACAACCTCTTTTCTTTAGATAAAAAATACCAAAAACACAAAAAAAGCATCAAACCTAAAGAAGGTACCCACCAAGGAATACCTAAAAAACCTAAAAAAAGACCTAAAGAAATTCCTGCTACCAACAAGAAAAGCTTAGAATTCTTTTCAGGAAAAAAGGTTTTCTTAGGGGGTACGCTCTCTTTTACCAAAAAGAGCCTCTCCTATTCTAATAATAGTAGCTCCTTCTTCTACAGCTACGGTATAGTCGTGACTGGTTCCCATAGAAAGCTCTCTAAATTCATTGCCTAAATAAGGTTTCAACCTTTCAAAAAGTTTGCCCATTTCTACAAAATAAGGCCTTACTTCTTCGGGATTTTCCTTATAAGGAGGTAAACACATAAGACCTATTATCTTAAGTTTGTCAAAATTACTTATTTTTTCTAAAAAATCCTCTACCTCATCTTTGGTTATCCCTGCTTTAGTAGGTTCCTCTCCTATGTTTATTTCCACCAGCACCGGGACTCGTTTGTTTAACTTCTCAGCCTGTTTTTGTATTTCTTTAGCCAAATCATAACGGTCTAAGGTATGTAAAACCGAAAAAAAGTTTAAAGCCCTTTTCACCTTGTTGGTCTGAAGCCTTCCTATGAAATGCCATTCTATATCTAAGAAAAAAAGTTCTTTGATTTTTTTCTCTCCCTCTTGTACATAGTTTTCTCCGAAAAGTTTTATACCAAGTTCATAAGCAATCTTTATTTTCTCTATACTTTGACCTTTAGAGGCACCTAAAACTTGAATTGAATCCATTGGTCTACCAGCTTTTAAGCAAGCTTTTTGTAGGTTGTCTATTAAAATTGTATAATTTTTCTTTAAAACCTCTTTTAAGGATTGCATGCCCAAACCCCCTTTTCTGTAACCAAAAAATCTACCTTACAATCATGAGGTTCTAAAGAAAGTTTGTTAAAAACTTGAAAGGAAAAAGCAACCCCTATTTTTTTCCCTTTTATTTGAGATAAAACTCGGTCATAAAAACCTCCTCCATAACCTATCCTACCTCCTTTCAAATCAAAAGCTAAACCGGGAACAAAGATTAATTCTATATCTCCCAACTCTATTTTAGGATGTTCAACTGGTGGTTCTAACAAACCAAAAGGTCCTGGTCTTAAATCAGAAAAACTGTAAACTTGATGAAAGGTTAGTTTTTTTTGTTGAACCCAGGTTTTAGGTAAATAGACCTTTTTTTCTAAAAAGGCTTTTCCTATCAAATAAAGAAGAGACACTTCACCGTCTTTTGGATAATAGTAAATGATCTTTTGAGTTTTTTGATAAAAAGCTAATTTTTCTATATGCTTACAGATAATAAGACTTAACCTTTCCAGATATTCTAGGTTATAAGACTTTCTAAAAAAACGGATTAACTCACGAACTGCTGATTTTTGCAACTTTAAAAAAAGAGACCCCTGCATCTTTCAGGGGCCTCAAAGATAGATTTATCTAAATGTTTATCGAGGAACGCCTGTTTTTCCTTTCTCTGCTACCAAAAGTCTGGTCAAAGCTCTCTGGAGAGCAGCTCTTGCCCTGGCATAATCAATTTTCTCTGCCTGAGCCATATATTGTTGTATCCTTTTTTCTGCCCTTTCCTTGGCTTTTAAAGCCCTTTCTACGTCTATTTCATATGCTCTTTCGGCTGATTCTACTAAAAAGGTTATCTTATTGTTAAAGACCTCGCAAAAACCACCGCTTATAGCTACCCACTCTTCTTTATCTCCTACACGGTAACGAAGAGGTCCTATTTTCACTGCCGCTACCATAGGGGCATGGTTAGCTAAAACTCCAAACTCTCCAGCTACCCCTGGAGCAGTGACGATGTCTACCTCTTCACTTACCACCACCCTATCTGGGGTTATTATTTCAAGTAAAATCTTAGCCATTTATCCCTCCGTTAACCCTCCAGTAACTTCTTACCTTTTTCTACTGCTTCTTCAATGGTTCCAACCATATAAAAAGCCTGTTCTGGGAGGTCGTCGTGTTTTCCTTCTAATATCTCTTTAAAACCTTTGATTGTATCTTCAAGCTTTACATATCTCCCAGGTGTACCTGTAAACTGTTCTGCCACGTGGAAGGGCTGAGAAAGGAACCTTTGGATCTTTCTAGCACGAGCCACGATAATCTTATCTTCTTCAGAAAGCTCTTCAACGCCAAGGATGGCTATGATGTCTTGAAGGTCTTTATATCTCTGTAAAACCTGTTGTACTTGACGAGCAACCATATAGTGTTCCCAACCTAAAACATTAGGATCAAGAATACGAGACTGAGAATCCAATGGGTCCACAGCAGGATAAATACCAAGCTCTGCAATTTGTCTGGACAAAACCACTGTACCGTCAAGATGGGCAAAGGTAGTAGCTGGTGCTGGGTCTGTCAAGTCGTCTGCAGGCACGTAAACACACTGCACAGAGGTAATAGAACCTTTACTGGTAGAGGTAATCCTCTCTTGCAAAGCTCCCAAGTCTGTAGCCAAGGTAGGTTGATAACCCACTGCAGAAGGGATTCTTCCAAGAATAGCAGAAACCTCAGAACCTGCTTGGGTAAAACGGAAGATGTTATCGATAAACAAAAGCACATCCTGTCCTTCTTCATCTCTAAAATATTCAGCTACAGTAACCCCTGTAAGACCAACTCTTGCACGTGCTCCAGGAGGCTCGTTCATCTGACCATAAACCAATGCAGCTTTATCGATAACTCCCGAATGTTTCATCTCTAAATAAAGGTCGTTACCTTCACGGGTCCTTTCTCCAACGCCACAGAAAACAGAGATACCACCATGTTCCATAGCGATGTTATGGATCATTTCCATCATAACGACTGTCTTACCCACACCTGCTCCACCAAAAGTACCCATCTTTCCACCACGAGGGAAAGGAATAAGAAGGTCAAAAACTTTAACACCTGTTTCCAAAACCTTAATGGTCACATCCTGTTCTGTAAGAGCTGGAGCTGGTCTGTGAATAGGATAATACTTATCAGAGGTAATAGGACCTGCTTCGTCCACAGGCTCACCTACCACGTTCATAATCCTTCCAAGGGTTGGCTTACCTACAGGCACTTTAATAGGCTCTCCGGTTGCCCAGACCTCTTGTCCTCTTCTCAAACCGTCGGTAGTATCCATAGCAATACAACGAACAACGTTATCTCCTAACTGTTGAGCTACCTCTAAAACTAAGTTCCACTCTCTATCATCTATAGCTGGGTTGGTCACCTTTAACGCATCAAGCAGTTTAGGAACCTGTCCCGGAGGAAACTCAACGTCTACAACTGGACCCATAACCTGAACTATCTTTCCCATTACTTTTTCAGCCATACTTTAACCTCCTAAAAGCTTTTAATATTTGTTAACCTTTTTTGATAGCTTCAGCACCACCAACTATGTCCATCAACTCTTTAGTAATAGAAGCTTGCCTGGTTTTGTTAAAAAGCAAGGTTAATTGCCTTACCATATCTCCACAAGCCCTATTAGCATTATCCATAGCCGTCATACGAGCTGCTTGTTCACTAACCGCCGTCTCAAGCATAGCCGCAAAAACTACCGTGTTTACATAAAGAGGTAAAATCTCAGGTAAAAGCTCCTCCTCTTCTGGTTCATAGATATAAGAGTAGCTAACCTTAGGCTTTTCTTCACCTTCTTTTGGTTCAAAACTCAAAGGCAAAAGCTTTTCTACCTTAGGAATTTGTCTGATTAAATTAACAAAATAACCATATACAATATAAACCTCATCCCATTCACCATTTAAAAATGCTCTCATAGCCGAACGAGCTATTTTTCTTGCATCTTGAATAAGCACCTTACCCATCACATCCGTATAAGCTTCTTTGATGGGTGCCCTTTTAGCAAAATAATTTGCTCCTTTCCTACCTACACAGATTAACTCTACCTCTTTACCTTCTTTTTTAAATCTCGCTATCGTCTTTTCTGTTTCTTTTATCAACATAGAGTTAAACGCACCACAAAGACCTCTGTCGGCAGAAACTAAGATGATACCAACCTTTTTTACCTCTCTTACCTGAAGTAACTCTATCTTCTGGGGGTTGATACCACCAGAGCTTACAAGGTTACCTATTGCCTCTTCAAACTTGTTTTTATAAGGACGAAAACCTTCAAGTCTCCTTTGGATAGAACGAAGCTTGGCAGAAGCCACCATGTTCATAGCTTTGGTGATCTGCCCTATCTTCTTTACCGCATCTATCTTCTTTCTGATATCTCTTAAGTTAGGCATTTTTACCCCCTTTATCTATCAACCAGCTAAAAACCGCTCAACTCTTATGGGATAGGCACAGGCTCCACGTTGTTGTTTTTCTTAAACAACTCATTAAACTCTTTAAAAGCTTGGTTCATTTTTTGTTCTAGATCTGGAGAAATTTCTTTTTTCTCCCTTATTTCTTTATAAATTTCTGGATATTTACTTTCGATAAACTCATAAAGCTCTTTTTCATACTGTCCTAAAACCTCTAAAGGCATTTCATCTAAAAATCCCCTCGTTCCAGCAAAGAGAATACATACTTCTTTTTCTACTGGAAGAGGTTGATACTGAGGTTGTTTAAGAATTTCTACCAAACGGGCACCTCTGTGAAGAACCCTTTGGGTAGCCTTATCAAGCTCTGAACCAAACTGAGCAAAAGCCGCCAACTCTCTATACTGGGCAAGCTCAAGCCTTAACCTTCCTGCTACTTGTTTCATAGCCTTAATTTGAGCAGCACCACCTACTCGAGAAACCGAGAGACCTACGTTGATGGCTGGACGAATACCAGCAAAGAACAAACCAGGTTCCAAATAGATCTGTCCGTCAGTAATAGAAATAACGTTGGTAGGAATGTAGGCAGAAACGTCTCCCTGCAAGGTCTCGATAATAGGTAAAGCTGTTAAAGAACCTGCACCATAGCTATCATGAAGTTTAGCTGCTCTTTCTAAAAGCCTGGAGTGGTTATAAAAGATGTCACCAGGATAAGCCTCACGTCCAGGAGGTCTTCTTAAAAGGAGTGACACCTCACGATAAGCGTTAGCCTGTTTGGAGAGGTCATCATATATAATCAAAGCATGTCTACCTGTATCTCTGAAGTATTCACCAATGGCACATCCAGAATAAGGAGCAATGTATTGCAACGTAGCTGGGTCAGAAGCAGCAGCCACGACGATGGTGGTGTATTCCATAGCACCATATCTACGTAACACTTCTACAATCTGAGCTATGTTGGATTTTTTCTGTCCTACAGCGACATATATACAATAAATATCTGAATTTTTTTGAGCTAAAATAGCGTCTATAGCTATCGCCGTTTTTCCTGTTTGTCTATCACCGATGATAAGCTCTCTCTGTCCCCTTCCAACAGGGGTCATAGCATCAATAGCTTTGATACCGGTATACATGGGTTCATGCACTGGTTTTCTCTTAATGATACCTGGAGCTTTAACCTCTATCCTTCTAAATTCTTTAGCTTGGATAGGGCCCTTTCCATCAAGAGGTCTTCCTAAGGGGTCTATAACCCTTCCAATAACTGCCTCTCCAACCGGAACCTCTGCAATTCTTCCTGTTCTTTTTACAGTCTGCCCTTCCTTAATCTTAGTAGCATCACCCATGATAGGGATACCAACGTTGTCAAACTCTAAGTTTAGCGCAATTCCCATTTCCCCTGCTTCTACAAACTCAATAAGCTCCATAGCCTGACAATTTCTTAAACCAAAGGCACGGGCAACACCGTCACCCACCGAGATAACTACACCCATCTCGTTTAAGTCTATCTTTTTCTCATACTCCTCAATCCTTTTTTTAATTAAATCGCTGATCTCCTCTACCCTTATCCCCTGCATCACAGCACCTCTCCTTTTATGATTTCTTTAAATTTTTCCAACTGAGTTTTTATGGTGCTATCTAAAACTAAATCTCCTACTTTTACCTTAACCCCACCTATAATACTTTCATCCAGCTTAGGCTCTAAAACCACTTCTTTTTTAAGAAAACCTTTCAAAACCTCCTGCAACTCCCTAACCTCTTCTTCAGTTAAAGGATATGCAGTATAAACCTCCCCTCTGGCTATCCCAAGTTCCTCATCTAATAACTCTTGATAAAGAGCAAAGATCTCTCTTATCAACTGTATCCTTCTTTTTTCAACCAACAACCTCAAAAACCTTTCCACCTCAGGCTCAACCTGAAGGGCCTTTAAAAGCTCTTCTACCACCTCCATCTTTAAATCAGGGGGGTAGATAGGGCTTTGTAAAGCCTGCAAAACTTCAGGCATAGAGTCGAGCAACTCTTTAATCTTTCCAAGTTGCTCGCCAAACTCCTTGGTTTTGCCTAACTCTTTTGCTGCGACAAAAAAACCTTTAGCATACTTTAAGGCTATAACTAGTCCTTTCAATGAACCACCCTCCCTCTGATTTCGTTTATAAATTCTTTATAAATCTTTTTCTGGTCTTCCTCGGTTATGCTTTTTCTTAAAAGATCTTCAGCTAACTTAACAGCAGCCTCGGCTACCTCTTCTCTTAACATGTTTTTAGCCTTTTCTATCTCTTGTTGAATATAAAGCTCGGTCTGCTGCTTAATCCTTTCAGCCTGAAGATTGGCCTCCTCTATGATTCTTTCCTTTTCTTTAAGACCCTGGGCTACATAATTTTCATAGATAGCTTGCGCTTCTTTTTCAAGATTTTTAACCTTTTCCTGTAATTCTAAATATTTAGCCTCAGCCTCTCTTTTCTTTTCCAAAAGCTCGTTATATTGCCGCAATATATTCTCTTGTCTAGACTTAAACATACTCACTACAGGTTTTCTAGCAAACTTGTAAAGAATGACTACCAAAGCTATAAAATTTAAGGTAAACCAAAAAAGGTTTTTTAACTGGGTAGGAGTTACACCATGAGAACCACCTTCCCCTCCACCAGCCGCCCAAACTAACTCAACTCCAACCAATAAAAGAACCAATAAAAACCCAACCATCGCCTTCATGCTTCTCATACTTTCCTCCCTAAGACTCTTTCAACAATCAAACCTGCAAACATTTCAACACGACCTTGCAAATCTTTTCTAATAGCCTCAAGTTGACTGTTAAACTCTTGAGACCATTTGTTTTTATACTCTTCAACCTCTTTCAACACCTTAGAAAGAACTTCTTTTTCAACCTTACGAGCCTCTTCTTTTAACAGTTCTCTTTTCTGAGCCCCCTCTGCTCTGGCTTTAGCAAGTTCTTCTTCATATTTTTTAATGATGTCTGAGGCTGAATTTAAAAGCTCTTGCGTCTCTTTTTCCAAGCTTGCAAAATGTTGTTCTCTTTGTTGCATAGCTTTCATCACAGGTTTGATCAAAATGTGATACAAAATAAACGTCATAACCAAAGCTTCAGCAATTTGCACAAAAAGCGTAAAATCAACGTTTATCATCTTTTGTCCACCCCTTTACCTAAACTTTTTTATCATCTTAAAGCTACATTTGTATTATAAATTTTTAAAAAGTCAAGTTTTAGAAAGTTATAAAAAATAAGTTATAAAAAATAAAATTATTTAAAGAAATACTTTTTTATTGCCACGTTAAATAGCAAATACAGTAAAATATAAACCAAAATCGTGATAGAACCGCCATAACTTAAAAAAGGTAAAGGAATACTGGTCATGGGTAACAAACCTGAACAACCACCTAAGTTAAAAAACAATTGCCAGAGAAAAATTAAACTTACCCCTAAGCTTAAATATTTACCAAACCAGTCTTTGGTAGTTTGAGAAACACAGATTCCAAAATAAATCAAATAACCATAAAGCGCTAAAAAAACTGAAACCCCTAATAAACCCCAAGTTTCTGCCCAAACAGCAAAGGCTAAGTCGGTGTGCTTAGCAGGTAAATATCCTAAACGGGTAGACCAACCTTTATAAAATTTTTGTCCTGTAAGACCACCAGAACCTATGGCTATTAAAGACTGGTTTAACTGATATCCCCAGGTCTTAGCATACTTTTCAGGTTCAAGATATCCATAAATTCTCCCTTTTTGGTGAGGCTTTAATTTTTGCCATGCTATAGGAACAAACACAAAAGAAAATAAAAGAACACCACTCAAAAGCAGTATAAAAATCCTCTTAGGTATTCCAATAAAAAGTAACCAAGAAAAAAACATCACTCCCATGATAAACGCATAGTCAAGATCAGCAGGCATGATTAAAATAAGGGGCAAAGCAATCAACCCAAATATCTTAAGCAGTTTTTTGGGGGGGATTACTTCAGAAGGTTCTCTACTCAAATACAGGCTTATCAACCACAACAAAATAAATTTAACAAACTCCGAGGGCTGTAAAGACAAAAATCCTAAGTTTAACCAGCGTTTACCAAAAATTAACATGATAAACAGCACAAAATTTAAAATCCAATAGGCATACCAAAGTGCCCTAAACGACACCTTCTTATAGTCTGTAAAGAAAAGCAAAAAGAAAAAAATAGAAAGACCTAAAACATGCCACAATAAATTTTTTATAAAAAAACCTAAGCTTTCAGCGATGAAAAACTGATGTATATTACCTAAAGCAAATAACGCTAAAACCACTAAAAAACCTTTTAGATTTCTTTTTATGGCTTCTTTATGGTTATCTTCTTTCACCTGCATTTTCTTCCTCTAAAGGATTAGCTATTTCTCCGGTAAAATTTTCTCCAACTTCTGGTATCTCCTCTCTCTCTTCTTCTAAAGCTTGGTTAGGAGGTGTAGAAATTTTAAAAAATACCTTGTAAAGTTCTCTTGCAAGAGGTGCAGCAACTCCTCCTCCACTACCTCCATGTTCTACAAAAATTGTGCTAACTATCTCTGGAGTTCCCTTTCCTGCATAACTTACAAACCAGGCGTGATGTTCAAGATGTTTTGTCTTAGCAGACAAAGAAACAACCTGAGCAGTACCAGTTTTACCAGCTACCATTATACCTGGCACCGCAGCTGACTTAGCAGTCCCAGACCGGACCACCTCTATTAGACCTTGTCTTATCCATTCTAAGTGTTGAGGGGTCATTTCTATCTTTTTTTCTAAAACTGGTTGAAATTCTATTTTAGTCCCATCCACTTTTTGGATGGTTTTTACTATATAAGGTCGGTATAGATATCCACCGTTGGCTATGACCATATAAAGCTTAGCTAATTGTAACGGAGAAGTTAAAATGTATCCCTGTCCTATTGAAAGAACTACAGTCTCTCCTGGAAACCAATCTTGTTTTAGTCTTTTCCTTTTCCAGGCCCTATCAGGTACAAGTCCAGCGTCTTCCTCTGGCCAACCTAAGGCTTTTTGCCCTAAACCAAATTCTTTAGACACACTCGCTATATCGCCTACATCAAGTTTAGTCCCTAAGGTATAGAAATAGACATCACAAGAAACCGCTATAGCCTTTATCAAACCTACTGTTCCATGCCCTCGGTGTTCCCAACACTTAAAAGTCCTGCTACCAAAATTAAAATATCCTGGGCAAAAAACAGACTGTCCAGGGCTGGTTATTATCCCTTTTCTGAGAGCTGTTAAAGCAGTGATAACCTTATAGGTTGAACCTGGAGGATAAACCTTTAGGGCTTTGTTTAAAAAGGGGCTCTGTTTAGCAGAGGAGATAGCTTGCCATTCTTCTTTGGTAAAACCTGTGATAAACTTCTGTGGATCCACAGAGGGGGCACTAACCATCGCCAAGATACCCCCGTCAGAAGGAGAAAGAGCTACGATGGCCCCTCGTCTAACTTTAAGCAATTCATAGGCTGTAAGCTGAAGGTTGTGGTCAACTGTTAGAATAAGGTCGTTTCCGGCTATAGGTTCGGTGCGGGCAATCACCCTTCCTAACCTACCATAGGCATCTCTTTCGATTTCAACATATCCATTTTTACCCTTAAGTTCCTCCTCAAAAACCTTTTCTAACCCCTGCCTTCCTATCAAATCCTCTACAGAGTATCCTTTATCTTTAAGTTTAAGATACTCCTCGCGGTTAATCTTAGAAACATAACCTATTAGATGAAAATAAGCTTCTCCATAGGGATAATACCGCTCTGACTCTACTTCTACACTTACCCCAGGTAGATAATAAAGCCTTACCATAATTTTAGCCACTTCATCCCATCGCAAATCAGACTTTAAAAGCACTCGGCTTATTGATGTTTTCTTTAAAAGATAAAATCGCTCTTTTAAACTTCCAAAATCTTCCTCTAAAAGTTTACTTAATTTGTATAATACTTCATCCTCTTTATCTTTAACCCCTTCGATATCTATGTATAGATTAAAAACCGCTTTATTGGTAGCTACTACTACCCCATCTGCGGTGATGATGTTACCTCGCGGGGCTTTAATGGTATAGGTTACTACTGAACGAGATTTAGCTTTTTTAACATAGTATGAATGTTTTATAACCTGCAAGTAAAAAAACCTACCCCAAAGAACTGCTAAAATAAAAAATAACAAGATCTTTGCCCAAAAAACCCTTTTTTCCCAGAACTCAGATTTTAAAATTTTTTGTTTAACCTTACTTAAGTCTTTGATTACAAAGGCTCTGTTCTTCATCCATCTATTACTCATCTTTCCTAATCAACAGATCTTTAAGAAAAAATTCGAACCCTAAAACCCATACCAAGGTAACCACAAAGAAATGCAACAACTCTTGAATCTGATGAGCCCAAAAACTGAAAGTAAAGCTAAAGGGCACGGTCAAAAGAAATAAAAACAGTTTAGTGACAAAAAAGGCTAATAGATTAATCACCCAAACAAGCAGCTTACTTTTAATGTTGTTTAGATTTAAATATCCTTTAAACCAATAAAAAACTACCCCCATAAGAAAAAAATATCCTACGTTAGAAATCTCTTGATTGATTTCTATTCCACTTATAAAACCCAAAAATAACAGATAAATCCATAACCCAACATTGACTTTTCTATAGCTTAAAAAAATTAAGGCTATACCCAAAAAAGGATTTCCTACAGGAGCTAAGAAAAAAGATTGCAAAAACCCTTTTAAAAAAAGCACCAAAAAAACTAAAGGTATCCCTATAAGAAAAAATTCCTTAAGATTCATCTCAAACTTTAAAAGCTTATCTCAGGAATTTTAGCCAGTACAAAAATCATATCCACACGATAAAGGTCTACCAAAGAAGCTATTTCAGCCATTTTAAAAACACTCTGAGCAGGGTCTCTGTATACATTAACTATCTGCCCTACCAAAAGACCTGAAGGGAAAAGACCGTCTTGGCCTGAAGTAAGAACCTCATCTCCTGATTTAACTTGAGCATCTGAAGGCAGATAATACACAAAGGGGTGAGACTCTGCCCTTCCTCTTAAAATACCACGGTCTCCAGTCCTTAAAACCTTAACATCTGCGGCAAAAGAAGGATGGTTTATCAAAATAACCTTACTCCAATGGTTATACACCTCAACCACCTGCCCTATCAAAGCCACTGCCTCACCACCTGCGACAGCCAACACAGGCATCTGAGGCATCACCCCGTCCTTACTCCCTTTGTCTATAAAAATAAGGTCAGAAAAGTAGTCTAAAGGTTTATAAATAATCCGTGCGGCTATCTTAGGATAGTTAAGCTTAGAGGAAATTTTATAAAATTTTTCTAACTCTAAGTAAACCCTCTCTCTTTCTTGATACTGAGCTAATTGAGCTTTTAAAAGTAAAATTTCTTCTTTAAGTCTTTCGTTTTCTTTTTTTAAGTTTACCAAAAATATATAATTTTCTAAAAAACCTCTGCTTTTTTCTCCAGAATAGGTAGCACCTTTCCAAAAAGGAGAAAGAAAAAAACCTAAAAATTCATTAAAAAAATACGTCTTTTTGACCGCATACCAACCAAGAAATAAAACCAACAAACCTAAAATGATAGACAATTTAAGTTTGTTAATCTTCATCCTGTATAGGTTTTAAACAGCCTTTGTCTGAATAAATTCCTTTACTTTACTTATCGAAGCAGGTAATACCTCATATTTCTGAGGAAGTTGATAAAGCTTCTTAATTTCAGAAGGAAGGTCTAACTCAAAACCTAAGGCCTTGCTTACTGTTTCAGGAAATTTGGCAGGATGGGCGGTAGCTAAGCAAACTATGGGGATATCTTCTTTAAAACGTTTAGCTGCTTTAACTCCCACGGCAGTATGTGGGTCTAAAATATACCCGGTTTCTTGATAAAAAGTCTTAATCGTACTAAATGTTTCCTCCTCTGTAGCCCGTTCTGACACAAAGTCTTGCTGAATTCTTTCTATCATTTCTTGATCAAACCTTAAAGCCTTTTCAGAAGCAAACCTCTCCATAGCCTGTTTAGTTTTTTCAGGATTCTCTCCTAAAAGGTAGTAAAGGTAGCGTTCAAAATTACTCGCTATCTGGATATCCATAGAAGGGCTGATGGTAGGTTTTACCGTGCCTAAGGAATAATCCCCAAAATTCACAAACCTATATAAAATATCATTTTCATTGGTAGCCAAAATTAGCTTAGGAATTCTTTCTTTACCTAACATTCTTCTTACTAAATAACCAGCAAAAATATCCCCAAAGTTTCCTGTAGGTACAGAGAAAATTACCTTTTCTACCCCTTCATTTTCACAAACCCTAAAATAAGCCCAAAAGTAGTAAATCATCTGAGCCATAACCCTGGCCCAGTTGATCGAGTTTATCGCCGTAAGTCGGTATTTTCTTTTAAATTCAAGGTCCATAAAAATCTTTTTCACTATTGTTTGGCAGTCATCAAAGGTCCCTTCTATTGCCAAGTTAAAAACGTTTTCATCAGTCACAGTATTCATCATTAAAGCCTGAACTTCAGAAACTCTTTTATAAGGATAGAGGATAAAAATAGCGATGTTTTTCTTACCCCTCACCCCATATATAGCTGCAGACCCGGTATCTCCTGAAGTAGCACCTAAGATATTTATTTTTTTTCCTGTTTCTAACAAAAGCTTCTCAAAAAGATTCCCTAAAAACTGGAGGGCTACATCTTTAAAGGCCCAGGTAGATCCATGGAAAAGTTCTAAGATATAAAAGTCTCCTGCTTTTACTACCGGAGTGACCTCTTTAGTCCTGAAAGTTTGATAAGATCTATCGATGATTTCCTTTAGTTCTTCTTCGGGGATATCGTCTATGAAGTATCTAAACACGTTTAAAGCAAGTTCTTGGTAAGAAAGAGAACTTAAACGTTTTATCTCCTCAAGAGAAAGTATAGGGACCTTCTCCGGTATGATCAAACCACCATCAGGAGCCAAACCCTCAAAAACCGTCTGCTTAAAAGAAAGTCTTTCCATTTCCCCTCTTGTGCTTATATATTTCATCTTCTGCTCCTTCTAATATCCTTTAGTTTTTAACACCTCTAAACGATTTTTCATCCTGTCTATAAACTGTCTGATTTCAGCCTTAAAATCAGCCAAACTTTGATGATTTTTCTGATAAACCCTCAGAAGTTCGTTAAGCCAGTATTCTACCGTCTCAATCTCTTTTAGGGCAAGTTCTTTCTGGACCTTTTGCTTCAATTTATTTAGAATCTTAGGGTCTAAACCCTCCATTTTAGCCCTCCATTTTGTTTAATTTTTCTCTTACCACGTTAAAAACCGCTGCAATGATAAGATGATCAGGAATTTCTTCTATCTTATCTTTGCACAACACATCACACACTTTACCACACAGTCCTAAGCAAAAACTTTGTCTCGTTTCTATGTCTAAAAAGTCCTCGACAAACTTATCCTCTATCAAAATCCTTTTTTGCCAATCTTTAAGTTCTTTAGGTCTTTCTTCTACCTCCAGTTTCTCAAACTCAACCTTAACTCCCATCTCAAACAAAATAGGAGTTAACGTCATAAGTGCTTTTTCCAGGTTTAGATAGGTAAGGTTCATCCTTTCAGCAAAGGGATTTTCTTCTTTTCCTTTTTGCCAAACTATTTTAAGGGATTTCATAGGGTTAAAACCATAAAATCTTCGGCTAAAACAACCTCACCTGAAAAATGTTTTTTTATTATATCTGGTATTTCTTTTTTTTCACTATGGGGATAAAAATGAGAAAGAATAAGTTTACCCACCCTACTTCCTTCTGCAATCATCCCTGCCTCTGTAGGAGAAAGATGTCCCTCTACCTTAAACTCTTCTGAATTAGCACATTCTAAGATAAGAACATCTGCTTTTTCAGCAAGCCTTATAAGGGAGTCACAAAAACCAGTATCTCCAGAATATACCAAGCTTTTTCCCTGGACTTCTAACCTAATGGCTAAACTTTCAGGATTATGTTTAACCGGAGAAGTTTTAGCTTTAAAAGGTCCGATTACAAATTCATACCCTTCTGTTAACGGAAGTTCAACCAACCTAAAAACCTCCTCAGGAGGTTCAACCCAGTGGTTCAAGGCCTGATTTAATTTCTCAAGAAGATTTAAGAACCCTTTTGGTGCATAGACATACACCGGTTGAAACCTCTGATAACCAAGCTTGTAGCGGCTGGCAAAAAAGAACGGAATAAGGTCAGAAATATGGTCTGGATGAAAATGAGAAATAAAAATAGCTGAAAGGTCTTCTAAACCATAACCAAGCTTTAAAATCTGTTTTAATACACCATAACCAAGGTCAAGAACCAGTAAAAACCCATCTTTTTCTACCAGATAACCTGGAGAGTTCCTGTCAAGTCTTATCCATCCAGTCCCTGAGCCTAAAACAGTTATTTTCATGTAAAACTAATCCCAAACTCTTCAGCTAATCTTTTTTTCTCCTTTTCTGTGAGTAGCTTTGTGGCCTCTTGTTTAAGTAGCTCAGAAACCTCTTTTTCTCTGTTAAAATGAACATAAAGCCAGGCTAAGAAACTTAAAGTTTCTCCGTCTCTTTCTGGGAGGTTTAAAGTCTTTTTTAACAATTCAAAGGCTTGTTCGTACCTCTTTTGTTGAAAAAATAGCTTTCCTAAATACAACTCTTCTTTAAGAGTTAACTTGTTTGTGTTTAAAAGAACCTCTTCTAACTCTTGATAAGCACCTATATCCCATAGAAATTTTACCAAAGCCTCTCTAAAAACATGATTTTCTGGTTCTAAAAGATGGGCCTTGTAAAAATGATACCTTCCTTTTTCATAATCTCCTTTTTGATAATAGATCAAGCCCAGGTTGTAATGAATAGCAGGGTCTTCTTTTTCACATCCACAAAGACGAGATTTTAATATCTTTTCTGCTTTATCAAAATCTCCTAAAAGATAGTAGATAGCCCCCTTACTTAAAGCAAGCTCTACAGGTTGCTTGGTATGATTTTCAGCTAAGTTATAGTATTTTAAAGCCTTCCCTAAATCCTCCCATTCATAATAAATGTCTCCTAACACATGATAACTAAAACCCTCAAAAATTACCTTGTTTTCCCCTTTCAACCTTCTTGAATGCTCCAGAGCAGAAATAGCATACATCAAAGGTGAAGATTCTTTAACTTTGTAAAAATCCCAAACTTCTTTGGTAAGAATCCCTACATTTTTAAATAACCCCTGAGTATTAGTCCATAAAGAACTAAAGTTTCCTTTTCCTACCAGCAACAATCTTTCTTGATTTTCTAATCTTTCTAATATCTCTACATCTTTAAACTGCAGTTCTAAAATAGACTCTTTTTTGTCTGCTAAGAAGATAAAGTCTCCTTCAGTTAAAAACCTTTCTTCTATGGTCTTAACCAACCCTAAATTCTCAAAAGGGAGATAATTCTGTAGGTTTTCTTTGGTTGACAAGCTAAATCTACTAAAGTCTAACCATTGAGGTATCTCTAAAAACTGTTTACAATCCTCTAAGGTTCCCAGTTCTACCTCAACCGCTACAAAAGGAACTTCTTTTTTCCAAAGAGAAAAAAGAAGTTTGGTCAAACCTCCCCAAGAAATAGGATAAAAAAACAGATTTTTTTCTATCCTTATAAAGGAAAATCCTTCCAGGTTTTCTAAAAAAGTCTCAGGACATCTAAAAAGATATCCTTTTACCTTTTCTTTTTCAAGCACTAAACTTAACATCTCACTTTTAAAAAAATTTCTATCAACATTTTCCCATAGGTATCTTTCTATCAGTAAAAGCGGCAAAAGTTTTTCTTTAGGATAGTGAGAGAAAAGTTCTATAGTTGAGTACCTAAAAAACTCTCCTAAGTGTAAGTTTTCACCTGAAAATTTTTGTTGCAAATAAGGTAAAAACCAAGACCAGTTAAGAGGAACCTTCAAACTCATGTTTTAACCTCTGAAAAGCTCTTAAAATTTCAGGATAGTCTTCTGGAAAAAGACATCTTGGATCTATCACCAAAAAATCTTCTTCTATCCTGGTAATGATGGGAGGGTTATTTTTTCTTAAAAACTCCTGCAACCTTTGAGGAGAAAACTTTTCTGAATAAATACCTACTACAAAAGAAGGAAGGTCTAACAAAGGCAAAGAACCTCCTCCTGTTTTTCCTGAACTTTCGATCACTTTAAAAGTAAAACCTTGTAAATCAATCTTTTTTAACTGTCTAAAAAGCTTTAAAGACGCTTTTTTTAGTTTTTCTTTAGGGGTGAGGATCATTTTTAACGTAGGTATATGCTCTATGGCTAAAGTTTCATCACGGTAAAGTCTTAGAGTTGCTTCTAAACCTGCTAAAGTAAGTTTATCTATCCTTAGAGCACGGTTTAAAGGATTTTTTCTTATTTTTTCTATAAATTCTTTCTTACCAAGAATGATACCGGCTTGCGGGCCACCTAAAAGTTTATCTCCTGAAAAAGTAACAATATCTACCCCTGAAGCTAATACATCTTTAACCGTAGGTTCCTTGGAATAACCGTATTTAGAAAGGTCTATCAAACATCCGCTCCCTAAATCTTCCATCACCGGAAGATTATATTTCTTGCCTAAAGCTACCAACTCTTCCGAACTGACCTCTTTGGTAAATCCTACGATAGCAAAATTACTTTTGTGAACCTTAAGAAGTAATCCGGTATTTTCGTTTATCGCCCTCTCGTAATCGTAAAGATGGGTTTTGTTGGTAGTTCCTACTTCTCGCAAGATACAGCCAGCCCACTTCATCACGTCAGGCACTCTAAAAGACCCTCCGATCTCTACCAACTCTCCCCTTGAAACGATAACCTCCTTTCCCAAAGCTAACGTATTAAGTGCAATCAGTACGGCAGAAGCGTTATTGTTGACTACCAGTGCACCCTCAGCTCCTGTAATTTCTATAAGAATTTCTTCTACATGGGCATATCTGCTTCCTCGCTTACCCTCTTCTAAATTAAACTCTAGGTTACTATAAAATCTTGCAACCTTTACTATCTCTTGAATAGCTTTTTCGGCTAAAGGAGCTCGTCCTAAGTTGGTATGTATGACTACACCTGTGGCGTTTATCACTCTTTGCAAAGAAGGTCTTTCATAGTTTTCAAAAACCTGCTTGATCAAGTCTATCAACCTTTCTTCAGTAAGGTCTTTTAGTTCACCTTTTTGCCATTTTTCTCTTATAAGGGCTGTAACCTTTCGAGCAGGCTCAGTAAAATAACTCAATGTATAGTTAGGATAAAGAAGAGATAAACGTTGCTTGACTTCGTTGACAGAAGGAATCCTCATGTCTAAAGAAACTTCTTCACAAACCTTTCTATCCGTTCTAATGCCTTTAAAATTAATGTTTCTTCAGGAAGAAAGATGATACGAAAATGTTTAGTGTTAGGTTTTTGACCAAAACCACTACCATGAACTACTACCACTCCTTCCTCTAAGATCAACCTTTTCACAAAATCTAAATCTTCAATGCTTGGGATTTCAAACTTAGGAAAAGCATAAAAGGCACCTTTAGGTTTTACACAAGAAAGGCTATGGATACTGTTTATTCCATCTACCAAAAGGTCTCTTCTCTTTTTAAGTTGAGGTATCACTTGTTTTATGTAAATATTTTCTTGATTAAGGGCTGCAGGGATGGCAAACTGAAGAGGATGAGAAGCACAAAGTCTGGTACGTGCAAGTTTATGGATAGCATCTACATAATCTTTAACCATTTCCTCTGGACCAGAAACTATCCCCCAACCTATCCTAAAACCAGGAGCAAAGTAATTTTTAGAAAGACCGTTAAAGGTTAGCACAGGAACTTTATCGGTTAAGGAAGCGATAGAAACATGCTCTATTCCTTCTTCCAGAATAAATTGATCGTAAATCTCGTCAGAAAGCACTACGAGCTGATATTTTTCTGCTATTTCTAAAATTTTTTCCAAGGTTTCCTTAGAATAAATAGCTCCGGTGGGGTTGTTAGGGTTGATGATTACTATGGCCTTGGTTCTTGTATCTATCAGAGGTTCTATCGAGTTTACGTCTATTTCCCAGTCTTTTTCTTCATCAAGATAATAAAATCGCGGTTCAATCTGAAACTTAGCAACTATCGCCTGATAAAGAGGATAACAAGGAGAAGGGAGAAGAATGTTATCTCCAGGGTTAGCCAAGGCAGAAATGGCAAACTCTATGGCTTCAGATGCCCCTTGAGTAATATAAATATCAACAGGTTTTATCCCCTTTTTTAGGGCATAACTTTCTATAGCTTCTATAGCTTCAGATATACCGGTAGACTCTGAATAAGAATTAAGATTGTTTAAAAGAGCTTCGCAAGCAGCTTTAACGATATGTTCTGGTGTTTTAAAACCATATTTAACAGGATCTCCTATGTTAAGGCAGATAAGGTCTTTTCCTGCTTTTTTGGCCTCCTGAGAGGCTTCAACGATATCTCTTATCGCATATTCTACCCCAAAAGTCCTTTCAGCAGGGATGATCTTAAATTCTTTGCTCATTTCTTCTACCAATTTCTTTATAGTTAGGTACATATTAAAAATAATAATCCTACTAAAAATTGTTTTGTCAACCCTTTTTAGGCTAAATAGTCTAAAATTTTTAATAATAACATAGAACTTGATTTTTAGCTAATTGCCTTTAAATTTATTTAAAGTTTTTAATATATTTTAGGTAAGGGTAAATGCCGCCTGCTGGGGAGAAGACCCTTACCTGATAAAGGGCGGGATACAAATACCCCAGTCCAAGAGGGTAAACTTTCACCTCTTGGTATAAAAAGGGAAAGAACCATGCTAAAACTAAAACCTTGCAAAAATACCTATACTTTAAAAGATGTAGAGACTCCTAATCTGCTTAAAGAATTTTTCCCTTACATAGAACCACCAAGAATTATTTTTGACGGAAAATACATACCCCCTCAACCTGCTAAAAATCTTTACATCACAGACACCACCTTTAGAGATGGGCAACAAGCCAGGGTTCCCTATACTCCAGAACAAATTGAATTTCTCTATAAGTTTTTACACAAACTTAGCGGGCCTAAAGGGATAATAAGGAAAACTGAATTTTTTCTTTATACCGCAAAAGACAGAGAGGCTTTAGAAAAATGTTTAGCCTTAGGGTATCAATATCCTGAAATTACAGGCTGGATAAGGGCTAACAAAAACGACCTAAAATTAGTAAAAGAGGCTGGACTTAAAGAAACAGGTATCCTTACCTCCTGTTCTGACTATCATATCTTTTTAAAACTCAAAAAAACAAGAAAACAGGCTTTAGAGGATTATTTAGCTATCGTAAAAGAAGCCCTTTCGTTAGGAATTCGACCAAGGTGTCATTTTGAAGACATAACCAGGGCTGATATTTATGGGTTTGTGATACCCTTTGCTATAGAGCTTATGAAACTTAGAGAAGAAAGTGGTATAGATGTTAAAATCAGACTTTGTGATACCTTAGGATTGGGTGTACCTTATTCTGAGGCAGCTCTTCCTGTAAGTGTACCGAAGCTTATTAGGGCTTTTATAGAAGAAGCTGGGGTTCCTGAAGAACTTCTTGAGTGGCATGGCCATAACGACTTCTATAAAGGGGTAATAAATGCAACGGCTGCTTGGCTTTACGGATGTACCTATGTCAATACCTCTCTTCTTGGTATAGGGGAACGCACAGGTAACACCCCTCTTGAGGCGATGGTGTTTGAATATATTGCTTTAAAAGGTACAGCTGATGGCATGGATGTTTCTGTCATAACTGATATCGTAAATTACTATAAAACCGAACTTCATGAAAAAATCCCTCCCAGGCAGCCTTTAGTGGGAGAAGAATTTAACGCTACCAAAGCAGGAATCCACATAGATGGTTTGATAAAAAATGAAGAAATTTACAACTCTTTTGATACCTTACGTGTATTAAAAAGACCTATACAGATCATCATCACGGATAAAAGCGGAACCGCTGGAATTGCCTATTGGATTAACATGCACTTTAGGCTTGAAGGAGAAAAACAGATTGATAAAAGACATCCAGGGGTGGCTAAAATCTACAAAAAAATCATCGAAGAATATGAAAAAGGAAGAGTTACCCCTATTTCTAACGAAGAGATGCTGGCTTACACCAAAAAGTATCTCCCTGAACTCTTTGTATCCGAGCTTGACCATCTAAGGGACTATGTCATAAAACTTATGTCTCATTATATCGAAGACCTCTCTCAAGAAAAAGAAATGTCTACCCTTAAAGCAACCAAAATAAGGCCTGTGCTCAAAAAATTTTTGGAAGAACATCCATACGTTCAGTTTATTTACATAGTTGACGCAGAGGGAAAACCCGTAGTGGGGTTGACCAACGATATCGAATTTCTTCCCAAGTTCGAAGAGCTTCTTAAAACAGAAACGTTTGAAAACAGAGAGTGGTTTAAAGTTCCGATGAAGACGGGTAAAACCTATACTTCCAAGTTTTACACTTCTAAGATTACAGGTAATCTTTGTATTACTCTTTCTATCCCCATAAGGAATAAATACGAAGAAATCATCGGAATATTAGGAATAGATATAAAGTTCGAAGATGTGGTGAAAATGGAAAACGGTTTCTATGAAATTTAAGGGCATCTGGATATTTCTATCTATTCTCTTAGCCTTAGCAGGAGCTTTACCTACTAAGGCTACTGAAACCTCTGAAGGTCTTCCTCTCATTACTGTTGAAAGCCAAACCTTTGGAAAAATATTAGTCAGGGTTCCTGATTTTAAAGGAGACCCTTCGGTTTCTGCCAAATTAACCTCCCTTTTAAGAAAGATGATAAACCTACATCTTTTTGTCTTAGCAACCCCTAACCCTCCCTTTTCTCAGCCTATCTCTAAAGAATATTACCTAACCGGAAGTTTTAGCCTAACCTCATCGGAGATTACCTTTAAAGGGCAACTTGAAGACCTTCTTGAAAAAAGGATCATAGGCGAATACCACTTAAAAGGTACTCTATCTCAACCAGAAAGACTTATCTATCTTATTACAGATAAACTAATCGAAGACCTTTCCCATCATAAAGGAATAGCCTACTCTAAGATAGCTTTCGTAAAAAGAACCTTAGGAAAAGACCGTCTATACCTTGCAGACTTCTCTAAAGAAAACCCTAAGGAATTGAGATCAGCCCCTCTTATTCTCTTCCCTAAGTTTTCTCCTTCTGGTCAAAAGTTAGCTTATTTAGTATATGAAAAACAGCTCTACTTCTTAGAAATTTTAGACCTTAAAACCGGAGAAAAAAAGGCCTTTAACATAAAAGGTATAAGTTCTACCCCTGTATGGAGTCCTGATGAAAAGAGTCTTTTTTTAACCATAGAAGATCAAGCAGAAATAGGAATTTATAGATTTAGCTTAGAAAATCAGAACCTCGAACCTATCTTAAGAGGAGAAGGGATTTATCAGGTAGGAGACTTATCGAAGGATGGACAAAAACTTCTTTATGTACATGATAGAAGGACAGGAAAACCTACTATCAATCTTTTTGACTTAGAAACCAAACAGACAAAAAAAATTTCCAAAATAAGGGCTTACAATACCTCTCCCAGGTTCTCACCAAAAGGAGATAAAGTCCTTTATTTGTCAAGAGGCGGGGGCCTAACCTATTTAGTTTTACAAGACCTTACCACTGGAAAGGAAGATAAATTTGCCTTCAAAGGCCGTTTAGAAGACCCAGCCTTCTCACCTACAGGAGACTATCTCCTTGCCTCTGGAGAAGGTCCTCAAGGGCATGGTATATACCTTATCCACCTGCCCTCTCATCTATCTCAGGTCTACATCTCAGGAAAAAATTTTCTCTTTCCTACCTGGAGTAAACTTTAGACATACTTCACTAAACTCATTCCACTTACCATAGCTGTAGCTTTAAGGGCTGCATCATAAGCTATAGAAAGCATCTGCATCTTGGTAGCAAGCTCTGCCAAATCTGCACTTTCAAGAGACCCAAGATTATTCTCCAAAGTCTGTTTAAAATCTGTATAAAGTTCTTTTTTAGTCTCAAGATGAGATATTTGAGCCCCTATCAAACTTCTTTTTTCTGCTATATGGTTGTAAACTTCATCAAGCTTACCTATAAATCGTTGGATATTATATGTTTCCTGCTGATAGTCTATCTGGTTATCGGTTAAAAGTAGTCTTTTTAACCCTATAAGGGTTTCAAAAATCCCTGAATCCATAAAAACTTTTTGTCCGTTTTCTCCCAATTTTATCTGCATACCTTTATCATAGCTTATGGAAAAATCTTCTACTGAACCGTTATAAACTACCTTCTCGATTACCTGACCATCAGGAAGGGTTTCTTTGGTTAGTTCAAAAGGGAAAGTCCCTGGGGCAAAACCACTGGTCTTTTGCCCTGCAAATAGATACTTCTCGCCTAACTGAGAGTTAGCTAAGGATAAAACCGAATGGAGGATTTTATCTATTTCCTCTGCGGTAGCTTTCCTTGCGTTGATATCTTGAGTTGCATTTGCAGCCTGGATAGCAAGCACCTTTGCCCTTGCCACCAAGTCTTCTACATTTCCTAAGGTTGACTCTTGGGTCTTTAAAAAGGCCAGTCCGTCATCGATAGCCTTTTGATACTTCTCAATTTTATTAATTCCTTGTCTATAATTAAGAGAAATAACCACATCTGAAGGATTATCTGAAGGTCTGATAAAATTTTTACCTGAAGAAATCTTAAGTTGGGTTAAGTTTAAGTCAGAGGAAAGTCGGTTTAGGTCTGTAAGCACACTATTATATTTGGTGTTAAAACCTATTCTCATGGTCTTACCCTCTTAATATTAACGTTTTGCACTGATAAGGTTTTCTAACATATCTTCTACTGAGGTTAAAATTTTTGCGGCTGCAGCAAAGGCTTGCTGATATTTGATAAGATTAGTCATCTCTTCGTCTAAAGAAACTCCTGAAATACTGTCTTTTATCGCCTTTATCTGAGAAATTAAAGTTTCTAAAAAGTTTTTGTTATCTTTTACGGCCTTGGTAGCAGACCCCACCTCTCCTACCAAACTTGAATAATAGTCCTCAAGGGTAGCATAGTTTAAATTTTCTCTGGTAACAGAAGAAAGGTCTGCTATAGCCTGAGCAGTCCGATTATCCCCTCTCTTAAACTCATAACCCTTAAGAGCATTTATAAACCCCTGATCATATTTAGTTTGGGTATAGTTGATTCCATCATAGACCTCATCTTGGACTACAAAGGTAGCTGTTTGATAAAGTCCAGTAGTTTCTACCATTAGCTTGCCAGACCTATCAAGCCTTGCAGAAAGCCCATACTTTGCATTTTGAGGTGAATTAATCTCTCTGATCACGTCTAAAATAGTCTTTCCATCATCAAGTCTTACCTTAAGGGTATCTAAGTAACTTCCCTTTTTATCAAAAAGATAAAATGAAAGGTAATCCTGAGAGTTAGGGTCTAAATCAAAGTCTTCAAAACCTGTCGTTACCCTAAGGGTAGCAACATCTGGATCCCCTCTAAAAGAAGGGATATACATCTGTTGAGTTCTTAAAAAATCTATAAACCCGTTTACGTTACTATTGTCTCCTACTTCGAAGGCGTAAGCTCTGGTCTGGTTAGCCTCAAGCCCTAAAACTGCTTTATTTTCGGCATCTATGTAAGCTCTTAGATAAGGAAGCCTGTCTATTTTAGCAAGGATAGAGGAGAGGTCTTCGTTTGTGGCCACAGGAATCTCTATAAAATACTCTTGAGAAGGGGTAATATTCCATCTATAGTTAGGACCAAAATAACTATTCTGAGTTAACTCAACAGAATTAAAATTTAACTGACTATTACCTGCAGTTTTATTTTCTATACATAACATCCCGTCTTTTATATAAATCTCTACCGTATAGTTGTAGGTAGCTTTTATATTTTCCATAAAGTCTTTTAGCGTGTTAAAAGGATTGACCGTAAAAGTACCGGCTACCACTGTTCCATCATAAAGAGTTCCTCCGTAGTTTATGATGGTTCCGTCAGAAAACCCAAGGGTTGTCAACTTGGTATTTTCAGAAACATTACCTCCTAACACAAAGAAGACCTTTTCGTTATAAAGGTTTTGATCAAACAAAGGCACCTGATTGACCTTATCATCATAAAACCGAAGATAGATTTTACTTAAGCTATTATCAAAAGTTTGAGAAGGATTAACTGTGGAAACACTCTTATAGGTTTTAAAAAGAGGATTTTCTGTTCTTAAGGCGTTTAAGTCCATCTTACCTGAGGCAATTAACTCTGGTTTTAGCACAAGAGCATTGTTTACCGAAAAATCTTCTGGGTCTGTTCCTACAAAAAAGAGATTTATTCCGGTAGCAAGCAGAATCCCTGAGGTATCGTTTGAAAAGGCAAAAGCATAGCCTTCTTTAGCCTGAAAAACAAGTTTTCCTCCTCTTACCAAGGCCTTAAGATGTTGAGCATTCGGGTCTGAAGGGTCATAAAAACCTGCTTGTTGAAAAGACAGGTTAATCCTATCTACTAAATCATCAAGGGTAGCGTTAACAGATAACCCATCAACCGATACTTTTACAGGAGTGATCTGACCTTGAAGATTTTTAACCCATATGTAGAAAAACCCTGTAAATTGATTTCCTGTCTGATTTTTGGCAAGGTCAAGAAAATAGGGCAATTCTTTGATATATTTTTGGGCTGAATAAGCCCCTTCTAATTCTCCTGTGTAGAACGTAAGCCCTACCCCTTGAGTATGAAGCTCGTTTACAGCCTTTACCAGCTCTTCGCCAAAGAGTTTAAGTTTTCCTGCCAGGTTTAACTCTTCTACCCTTCTTTGATAAGCAGGGTCTGAAAAGCTCCCAAAATCAAAAGGACCACTCATAGAAAAACTAATCTTTCCAGGACCTCTAAAGTTGTCTTCCACAAAAAGCCTGCCATCCTTTATATAAGCCTTAACTGTATAGTTATAAAATCCTTCTATTTGGTCTAAAAGATCTCTTAAGGTGACGTCAGGGTTTATTGAAAGGTCATAAGAGATGCTTCCAGAGACAGCATTCCCAAAATGATCGGTGCCTGTAACATTAAAGGTTACAGTACCAGAAAGTCCAAGATCTGAGAGTTTGTCGCTCTCAGAAATCGCTCTCCCCCAAATATTAAAACTTATTTTGTTTCCTGAAACATATTCGTAGTTGTATTTATCTGAAAGCTGTTTAAGAAGTCTCAACCAACCCCCAAGCTCTCCGGAAGCCACCTCCTTGCTTGAGATAGGTACCTTGCCCCCTGAGGTATCTACCCAATATATGTCTGTACCAGAGATCTCAAGCTTCCAGGTTCTATCCAAATTTACCAGGTTAAACCCTTTACCTAAAACAACATTATAAGCCCCTTCTTTGGTTTCAAAATACTGAATAGAAGCTAACTGGGAGAGTTGTCTAATAAGATTATCTCTTTGGTCTCTGAGATCGTTAGCGGTTTTTCCTCCAGACTCAAGTGCGGTAATCTGCAGGTTTAATTCAGCGATCTGAGAAGATATTTTATTGATACTTTCTGCCATGGTTTTAAGTTTAAGCCCAATTTGGTTTTCAAGATCTCTAAGTCCTTGGAACTTACTTTGGAAAATTTCAGATATTAACTTTCCGTTCTCTAAAACTTGCGTTCTTGCGGCTAAATTTTCAGGGGTGTTAGCTAAGGCTTGCCAAGAATCCCAAAAATTCTTTAAAACTGTCGTAAGTCCGACCCCTTCGCTTACCTCGTTAAAAAGACTTTCTAAAACGTTAAGCCCAGACTCTTCTGCATTGTATAGTCCCAAATCTGTATACTTTAGATTCAGGTTTCTTTCTAAGAAAGTGTCAAAGTATCTCTTGATGAAGTCTACCCTTACACCTGTTCCTATAGGCCCTACAGGAGATGGACTGGGAGGATAGGTGGTTTCTACGACCTTTTGTCTGGAGTAGGCCTCGTTATTTATATTAGAAATATTATGTCCTATAACCTGAGTAGCTAACTGAAAGGCAAGAAGCGAATTTTTAGCTATGTTTAAAGTGCTTGTAAGCCCAGCCATGGTCTATCCTTAAGCAGATTTAGAAATAACCCTTGGAGGTTGTTGTGAGACTTTTCCATAGGTCTCTTGCTGGCAAAAGATGTTGGTTAAAAAGCTATAGGCTTCTTCTACAAAATTAAGACCAGCCTGTATTATCATCTTATTCTTTTCATTGATTCTAAAAATCTCTTCTAATATCTCTTGTTCTTCTTGAGTAAAGTCATCTTTATCTTTTAAAAAATTTGCAAGCCTGGCTTTATAAGAAGCCCATTTTAAAATTTCCTCTATCGCCCCTTTCATAAGAGCCTTTTTTTCCTTTTCTAAAGTCTCTTTTAGTTCGATAAGTTCTTTTCGTACCATCTTAAACTCACCTCCTTTGTAATTATTTATCGGATTTTTCTATCTTATTCTTTAGATAGGCACTTTTTAAAAGGTTTTTATAAAGATAATCCCCTAAACTTCCTGGCCTTCCAGCTACATTCCTTCCTATTTCCTGATAGAGAAAATCTTGATAAAAATTTTTTTCTAAGGTTTCTGGAAATAAATTGCTTTTAAACATAGATTGGTCAAAGTTTTTCAAAATTTCATACCAGACAAGGGATTCAAACTCATTACAAAGGGTTTTTAAAGCAGCCTTAGGGTCTTTTTTTGCTAAATTGTTTATTTCATTTAGGTTTTGATAGTAAATTCCATAAGCTTTCATCGTTTAATCCTCTTTATATGATCATCAAATCTGCGTGTAAAGCCCCTGCAGCCTTTATTGCCTGTAAGATAGCGATAAGCTCTCTTGGGGTGGCTCCAACTGCATTAAGGGCCCTAACCAGTTCTCCTAAGGTTACCCCTTCCTCTAAAACCACAATTTTTGCTTTTTGTTCTTTAGCCTGTATTTCTGTTCTTGGAGTCACCACGGTTTCTCCAGGAGAAAGAGGATATGGCTGAGAAACTTCTGGCAGTTCTTTTATCTCAACGCTTAAATTTCCATGAGCTACCGCTACCCTTGAAATCTTTACGTTTTCTCCGATGATAACCGTACCAGTTTTTTCGTCTATAACCACCCTTGCTGGGCTATCAGGTATAACCTCAAGATTACCTATTTCTCCTAAAAGTTTTACTACCCTTTTCTGATAGTTAGAAGGTACGTTTAACTCTACGTTTTTAAGGTCTAAGGCCTTCGCATAGTTTCCTTTTAGGTAAGTGTTGATAGCCTCAACTATCTTTGAAGTCGTGGTAAAATCCTCGGTTTTCAGGCTTAAAACCACCTTTGATAGACTGTTTAGGTCTTCCATCGGGACCTCCCTTTCTACTATGGCTCCGTTAGAGATCTTACCTACGGTAGGATGGTTTACCTGAACTTGAGCCCCACCTCCTTGGGCCCCAAAACCACCTATAGAAATAGGTCCTTGAGCTAAGGCATAAACCTGACCATCAGGACCTTTTAAGGGTGTCATCAATAAGGTTCCTCCCTGAAGACTTTTAGCATCACCTATAGCAGAAACCTCTACATCGATCCTTTGTCCTGGCTTAGCATAGGGAGGTAAATAGGCAGTAACCATCACAGCAGCCACGTTCTTTAATTTCACCTGTTCCTTAGGCACCAAAATCCCAAACCTTTCAAGCATGTTTACTATAGACTGTACGGTAAACTTAGTCTGGTCTCCGTCTCCGGTTTGTTTAAGCCCAACTACCAGTCCATAACCTACCAAAAAATTACCCCTAACCCCTTCTACCTCGCTGATATCTTTAAGCCTTACAGAAAAGGCCTGGTCTACTAGAAAAAAACACAAACAAAGTAAAAGACAGATTATCCTTCTCATACCCCTCCCTCTAAAACAACCAAAATAGTTGTAAAAGCCTGGTAATGATTCCCGGTCCACTTGCAGCCTCACTATTAGGCCCTTTACCGCTGTATTCGATATAGGCATCAGAAATCTGGGTAGAAAGTACCGAATTGTCTGCAGCTATGTCTTCTGGTCTTACGATCCCTGTAAGGGTTATATACTCAAGGTCTCTGTTTCTTTTAATAGACCTCACCCCTTGAATTACTAAATTCCCGTTTGGTAAAACTTTAACCACCCGTGCACTTAAAGTGGCTACAATCCTACTTTGTCTTGATATCTGTCCCTGTCCAGAGGTAGAAGAACTCATCTCACCTTTAAACAGAGTCCCTAAATCTGCGGCATCAGGTAAAAACATATTTTTTATATCTTTTTCATAGCCTAAAATACTTGAGAGACCCGCAGAAGCAGAACTACTTTTTCCACTTTTTTGACTTACCGTGTTAGAACTTTGATAGGTCTCTACAATCTTAACCGTAAGAATATCCCCTACAAACCTGGCTCTTTTATCTGCATAGCCATATAAATCCCTTCCCTCTTTAAACAAAGACCCCTTAGTCAAATAACGCCCTTCTTCTACTTGAACGGCTACCTCAGGAGGTGGTGGGGGGGTGGGAGGGGTCTTTGGGTCAAACTCCCAACAGCCCCACAAAAATACAAGCCACAATGATAGCCAAATTTTTGACATTCTCATTATAGCATCACCTCGATTTCGTTTGGTGAGATTACTTTGCCTAAAACCTCTTTGGTACTGGTTAAATTTTTAACCTTTATAACCTCCCCTTTTCTTCCGTCTTGTAAGGCCTTACCCTTGGTTCTAACCAAAAATCCCTGTCCTCTACCTATAATTAAAACCTCTTGTCCTCTTTTTATTAAAAGAGGTTCGTTCAAAAACGACTTTCTTAAAATCACGTTAGGCTTAAGGCTTGTTCTTACCTCTTTACCTAATACCTCTTTTTCTTCTAAAACCACGTCCTGAGGAAGCCTTGAGAGCGGCCTCTCTTGAAAAACTAAGTGGTTCTTAGTGATTACCTCTCCTTTTTCTAACGGTTTAGCTAACACTGCCACAAAAGCGTAGGTTTCTACATAACCCCAGAGTCTAACCCTAAAAGCTTCTTTTCCGTCTTTAAAAAACACCAGAATAACTGTGTTAGACCCAAGACCTGGTCTTCCTAAAAATTTAACTTGGTAAGGTATTCCTTTAATCACCTTAGCTTCCCTTGGTTCTACACTAAACCTTTCTAAACTCAATTTTGGATATACCTTGCTTAGCCTTGCTTGTATTTCTTGCAAGAAAATTTTTTTATAATCTGCCTCAGTATAAAACTCTTCTCCTTTAAGAGGCTTAAAACTAAGCACAAAGATTATAAAAAAGGCCAACAACCAACTTCTTTTCATCTATCCACTACCTCTTAAGGTTGTTAGCTATTTCTAAAAGCTGGTCTGCGGTTAAAACCCCTTTTGAGTTAGACTCATAAGCCCTTTGGGTAATGATCATTTTTACCATCTCTTCTACGATGTCCACATTAGACATCTCAAGATAACCCTGAGCTATGGTTCCAAACCCATTTTGTCCAGGGTTACCCTCTATAACATCTCCTGCAGCATCGGTAGGTTTAAATAGATTTCTTCCCACAGCATAAAGACCTGCAGGGTTGGTAAAATCATAAAGAGTAAGCTGGGCTTGGGCTAAGGTTTCTCCTCTTGGGCCAAGGGCAGTAATGATTCCGTCTGGGGTAACCTCAATCCTTGCTGTACCTTGAGGAACGGCAAACTCAGGTTGTAATCTTGCACCGTCAGGGGTAACGATGTATCCATCACGATCAAGTTTAAAGTTTCCTGCCCTGGTATAATATTCCTCTCCTCCCATGATTACCCTAAAGAACCCTCTACCCTCTATCGCCCAATCAAGCTCTTGGTTGGTTAGCTGATACTCTCCTTGGGTAAACAACTTAGGAACAGCCACCGGCCTTACCCCAAGACCTATCTGCATTCCCACAGGTACTTGGGTTCCGTCTGCTGTCAAAGCTCCAGCAAGCTTTAGGTTTTGATAAAACAAATCCTCAAAGTCAACCCTACTCTTTTTAAAACCTACGGTGTTTACGTTGGCAAGATTGTTGGCTATCACGTCAAGTTGCAACTGCTGCCCTTGCATCCCTGTAGCAGCACTCCAAAGTCCTCTTATCATCGTACTTTTCCTCCTCTACCAAGTATCTTTATCTATTCAAACCTAACAGTTTTTCTGTTGCTTCATCCCAACCTTGAATACTTTTTTGGACTGACTGAAAAGTCCTCTGAATCTCAATCAAGCCCACCATCTCTCTTATAGGATTTACGTTAGACTTTTCTATAAAACCTTGTCTAATCTCATAATTAGTAGCGGGTATCTCTTCCATACCTTCTGCCATATATAGGTTTTCTCCTATTTTTTTAAGTTTATTTAGATCTTGAAAAGTAACTACATCAAACCTTCCCAACTCTGTTCCGTCTATAGATAAAACCCCATCAGGAGAAATTTGCAGTCTATAATCCTCCATTGTAATAAGTCCTCCTCTTGCCATACCAGGGTCAACCACCAAAGGAGCTCCGTTAACCAAAACTTGATATCCTTCCGGAGTAACCAACCTCCTTTGAGTATCAATCGTAAAATTACCTGCCCTGGTATAAGCTATTCCATTAGGAGTTTGAACCTTAAAAAAACCTTCCCCTACGATAGCAAAGTGTAGGGGATTTTGTGTATTTTCTAAAATACCCTGTTCTTTATTCAAATAAGGTACTGTTTCTTTAAATGCCCTTATTCCTTTAGGACCTATTTTTTTCATCAAAACCTCTTGGAAACTCAACCTGTCTTCTTTATAACCTGGGGTGTCGACGTTAGCCAAATTGTTGGTAGTAACCGTTAATCTTCTGTCAAGAAGTTGGGCAGCCTCTAAAGCCTCAAGTAACCCTAACTGAGGATTAATGTGTATCCCTTTCATATAAGACCTCTCTCTAAACAAAGAGTTTCTGAAAGGTTATATACAAAAAATATGCCTATTTTTCTAAGCCATAAAACTTACTGATACGATCCGTTAAAAAAAAGAAAAGGTAAAACTTTTCCTGCTGATTTTCAGGTTAAGGAAAATTTTTCTTTATAACTAATGAAATATCTTTCCTAAAAACCCTATCCCATGAAACACCCTACAAAGCAACAAGACCTGTCAATTTTTTGACTTTATCAAAAAGTTGACTTTGTGTAAAACTAAAAATTTCCGCCGATACTAAAGTTGAAGTTACTTGAATCCTCTCGAGGTTTTTTATCGATATTATAACCCCATTCTAATCTTAAAGGACCGAAAGGAGAAAGCCATCTTAAGCCTATACCTACACTTTTTCTAAGGTCTGAAAACTGAAATTCGGTATTTTTATCCCAGACGTTTCCCATGTCGTAAAAGACTACCCCGTTTAAATTGATATTTTTTATAAGTGGGAAGATAACCTCTAACTGGGTATAAAACTTTCTGGTACCTCCTATTTTATCTTCTGTCTCAGGATCCTTAGGAGAAATGTCTCCGTATTTATATCCTCTTACCGAATTTATTCCTCCTAAGAAAAACCTTTCATAAACCGGGATTTTTCTTGCTCCACCTTCGGTTAGATATCCGTATCCAAGAACCCCATGGAAAGTAAGCTTATGAAAGGTATGATAGACCTGGTGTTCACCTTCTATTTTTATGTAATTACTGTCTCCTCCTAACCATTTTTCGGCAAGTTCAAAATCTAAAGCATGATACCAACCTTTGGTAGGCATAAAAAACCTGTTCCTTGAGTCATAGTTTAACCCAAACTGAAAGGCACTGGTAAGTTTGATATCCTTAGATTCTAAAATGATTTTGGCTACGTTATCTGAAAGGTCTTCAAGGGTAGTATGGTCTAATCTATAGCCTGCATACACAGAAAGTTTTGAGGTAAGGTTATATCCTATTTTTAAGGAAGCACCTTTACTATCTTTGGTAAAATCGTCATATTCTATCTCAAAGTTATAAAGAGACCATCCAAGAGAATATTTGGTATCCCTAAAATATGGGTCGTAAAAATTTATAGAGTAGCGACTGGTTTTTGTGCCAAGTCTTGCTGCCAAGTTTAACCTCTGGCCTTTACCTAAGAAGTTTCTTTCTGTTATATCTAACATTAACATAAACTTATCATAAGAACTATAACCACCACCGATACCAAACGAACCAGTAAGCATTTCTTTAACCTTTACCTTAAGGTTGACTTCATCTTCTTTTGCAGCCTTTTCTTTTTCTATCTTTACATCTTCAAAAAAACCCAACCTTCTTATCCTTACCTCACTTTCTTCTATTCTCTTTTCACTGTAAGGCCAACTTTCAGCTATGTTAATTTGTCTTCTAATCACCTTATCCCGGGTTTTGGTGTTCCCTTCTACCTCGATACGGTTGACATAAACCACCGGCCCTTTATCCACCTTAAAGGTTAGGTTGATAACCTTTGCTTTGGGGTCTTTGCTAAAATCAGTGGTCACCTTAGCATAGGCATAACCATAGTCTGCAAAAAGATGGGTAAGCGTAGTCTCATCTATTTTTAAAGACTCTAAACTAAAAACCTTCCCAGGCAAGGTCTTTAATTTTTTGTAAACCTTGTCCTCTGGAAAAAGATCCTGTTTGATCTCAACCTTCCCAACTTTATACTGCTCCCCTTCTTCTATAAGAATTCTTATTATTACTCCGTCCTCTTCTTCTTTCACCAAAGGTTCTCCTACCTTAACATCGATAAAACCACGGTTTTTATAAAAACTTTCTATTTTTCCTAAATCCCTGTAGAGAAAAGCAAGGTTATAAACCCCAGGTTCAGATACTGGCTCTGGGCTAGTCAAAGTCTTTAGATATTGAGTAGCCTTTTTAATAGGAGAAAATATAGACTTTTCTGAGACGGAAAGTAAACCCCTCAGATCTTTTTCTGAAACAGCTTTATTTCCTATAAACTCTATCTTCTTTATATATTTTTTCTTCCCTTCTTTTATCTCTACTATCAACTTTACTTGGGCTTGAGAAACCTTTTCCAAATCTAACTTTATATCAGTTCCGGTATAACCTAACTGTTCGTAGTAGGCTTTTACCGTCTCAAGAATCCTGTCAAGCTCCTTAGACGTAATAACCGTACCTTCCTTAAGATTGATGATTTTCAACAGATCTTCACTCTTTACCTGTTTATTACCTTTAAAAACTACCTCCTTGATAGAAGGATTCTCTTTAAATTCAAAAACTACTATCGCCCCTTTGACTCCTTTTTCTAACTTAACCTCGATGTTCTCAAAGTATCCCATCTTATAGAGATTTCTCAGATCTGCGTTTAATTTTTTATAGTCAAGGATGTCACCAGGTTTGGTAGTAAGGTTAGGATAAATCAGGTCTTCTTTAATCCTCATATTACCTAACAGTCTTATCTCTTCTACTATGTCTTTTTTCTCAAGAAAACTTTTTAGATATGGTACTGTATTAGAAACCAAGGTATCTATGTTTCCTGTTTCCCCTACCACGTTAAAATACTGGGTGCTTGGTCCAGGTAAAAGAAGTTTCCATTCAAAGCTCACACTATTCCCTATAACCACACCTTTAACCTCAGCTATCCCTTCATAAATCCCTGTTTTCAAAAAGGCCTTAGCTTCTTCAGTAGAATAAACCTTCTTTTCTAACAAAAACCCTTCTTTTTGAAGGGTTTCTTGAAGTTTTTTAAGGTAAACTTCTAAAACCTGACTACTGGTAGGGTCACCTATGGTTTTAGCATAATAAATAAGAAGGTTTGTCTGAGCTGAAAAAAGTGAAGGCAGCCACCCCAGCCATAGAACGATAAAGATTAAAAATATCTTCTTCAAGGTTTAACCCCTATTCGAGGGTCTCTTTTTCCCATTTTACCAGAAAACCGTTTTTTAGCAAAAAAATTTTTTTCATTCTTTTAGCTAAATCCCAGTTATGGGTTACCATCACCACTGCGGTGTTAAAATCTTGGTTAAGGGTTAAAAAAGCGTTGATTACCTCTTCTGCACTTGCTGGGTCAAGGTTACCGGTAGGTTCATCTGCCAGCACCAAAACCGGATTTAAAAAAAGCGCCCTGGCAATGGCTGCCCGTTGTCTTTCTCCTCCAGAAAGAGAAGAAGGCTTATGGTCTTTTCTATGAAAAATTCTAAGTTTTTGCAAAAGAACCTCTGTCCTTTGCATACATTCCTCTATGGTCAGATTGGCAATCAATCCTGGAAGGATAACGTTTTCCAAAACCGTAAACTCTGGTAAAAGATGGTGTAGCTGAAAAACAAAGCCTATCCTCTTTCGTATTTCAAGGATAAGCTCCTCTTGTTTATAATCTATCTTTTTACCCAGAAAATATACCTCTCCGTCTGTAGGCTGATCAAGGGTACCCATAAGGTTTAACAAAGTGGTCTTCCCAACCCCAGAAGGTCCTACTATGACTATAAGGTCTCCTGGATATACCTCCAAGTCGATTTTTTTTAATACCTCGATCTCTTCGTTTGCATGCTGGTATTTTTTTGAGATAGATTTCAGGACTAAAACAGGAAGGTTATCCATGGCGTAAAACCTCTGCAGGCATAACTTCAGAAGCCTTTTTAGCCGGATAAAGACAGGCTAACAGACTTATCAAAAGAGAAACCACAACGATAACCAAAAGGTCGAAAAATTTTAAAGAAACCGGCATGTATTCTACTGGATAAACATCACTTGGAAGCTTTACCACCGGATATTTAGAAAGAACCCAACAAAGACTGCCTCCTAACATTAAACCTAACAATACCCCTATAACTGCAAACAAAAAGCCACTATAAAAAAACAGGATTATTACATCCTTAGAAGAAGCCCCAAGAGCTCTTAAAATAGCTATATCCATTTTTTTCTCAGAAACAAGCATGATCATGGCGGCGATTATCGTAAAAAGAGAAACGGCAATCATAAGACTTAGCACTACAAAGAGGCCTAACTTTTCCATCTTAAGGGCAGCAAAAAGGTTTTTATTCCATTCCTGCCAGTCAAGGATTTGAACTCCCAAACCTAAGGAGGAAAGCAACCTATCTTTGTAAATTCCTGATTTAAATGGATCTTTTAGCTTAATCTCTAAGGACCTGTTGGTAGGGGTAAGATAAGAAAAAAACGCTTCAGAAGGGGCAAAAACAAGGTTTAAATCAAAATCATAAACCCCTGTTTCAAACCAACCTACTACCTTTAAGTCTAATATTTTAGGCATAAAACCAAATGGAGTAAACATACCCTGAGCACTCATAAAATTTAAAACTTCTCCTATCCCAAGTCCTAATCGGTCTCTTAGTTTTTTCCCTACCACTACCGGAATTACCTTCTGTTCTTTTGCAATGATTAAAAAATCCTTCTCTACATAAAATACCTTAAAACCTTTTTCTTTGGCCAGCATATCTAGGTTAGAGGCTTTAAGCACTATACCGATAGGATGGGAACGAGCGATGATTAACCCCTGGATAGAAGACGTCTCCTGAAGGCTTACCAGTTGGTCCTTAGGGATTTCTTTTTCTACCAAGTTCTTTATCTTAGGGGTTAACCCTTCTTCCCAGAAGGTAATCGTGATATGGGGGTTTAAACTTAAAATCTTTTCTGCTACCGCTTCTCTAAAACCGGTTATCACAGCGTTAACCACAGTTAAGGCTCCTACACTGAGAGCTACTCCTAAAACAGCAATAACCGCTATTATCCCTGTAAAACGCTCTCTTTTTCGTGAAAAAACATATTTTAAAGCTAACCAGAGCCTCCAGTTGTTAGAAAACCTCATTCAAAATATCCTTTTAAAGATCCTCTTTTCTTCTCAAGTGGGGGAAAAGAATGACCTCTCTTATCGAGGGACTGTCGGTAAAAAGCATAATCACTCTATCTATACCGATACCTTCTCCTGCACAAGGAGGCATACCATATTCAAGGGCTCGGATAAAATCTTCGTCAATCTCAGGGGGTATTTCTTCGTCTATTTCTCTTAGTTTAATTTGTTCTTCAAACCTTTCCCTCTGGTCCCTTGGGTCGTTTAACTCTGAAAAAGCATTAGCTACCTCTTTTCCTGCAATATACAACTCAAACCTTTCTGCAAAATCAGGGTCTTCATCACTTCTTCTGGCTAAGGGAGAAACCTCCACAGGAAATTTTACCACAAAGGTAGGTTGTATAAGTTTAGGTTCTACCAATTCTTCAAAAAGCTTAGTCCACCACTTCCCTATACGTGGGTCTTTTAGGTTTAGCTCAACCCCTTTTTCTTTAGCAAACTTAATAAGTTTTTCCTTTTCAAAGAGTACCTCCTTAGGAATACCTCCTAACTCTATAAGAGAGTCTAAAAACTCAACTCGTTTCCAAGGAGGAGTAAAGTCTATCTCTTGACCTTGGTAAGTAATCTTAGGGTTACCTGTTATTTCCAAGGCAAGCCCATAAAACAACTCCTCGGTTCTTTTCATAAGATCTTCATAGGTAGCATAAGCCTCGTAAAACTCTAACATCGTAAACTCTGGATTATGTCTGCTTGAAACCCCTTCATTTCTAAAATTTCTGTTAAGTTCAAACACCTTATTAAAACCGCCTACGATAAGTCTCTTTAGATAAAGCTCAGGCGCTATCCTAAGATACAAATTCATGTCTAAAGCGTTGTGATAGGTAATAAAAGGTTTAGCAGCTGCACCCCCTGCTATAGGATGCATCATCGGGGTTTCTACCTCTAAAAACCCCTGAGAAATAAAATAATCCCTTATATACTGAATAATCTGGGTGCGTAGTCTAAAAAGCTCTCTTACCTTAGGATTCATGATAAGGTCTACATAACGCATCCGGTACCTTAACTCCGTATCCTTAAGTCCGTGATATTTTTCAGGTAAAGGCCTGAGAGCCTTGGTTAAAAGCTTAAAACTCTTCACCAAGATGGTAATCTCACCGGTCTTGGTTTTGATAAGCCTTCCTTTAACCCCTATGATATCCCCTATGTCTATAAATTTCTTAAAAAATTCAAAATCCTCTTGAGCCAACTCATTTTTAGCCACTAAGATTTGAATTTTGTCTGTATCGTCTTGGAGATGGGCAAAAATAAGTTTACCCATCTCCCTTCTTGCCATAACCCTTCCTGCTACCACAAATTCTTGGGTCTTTTTTTCTATCTCCTCAGGGCTTAATTCTTGATATTTTTCCTTTATATATTTTGCTTTATCCTTAGGACGAAAATCGTTGGGATAGGTCTTAATCCCCATAGACTCAAGTTTGGCAAGTTTTTCAAAACGCACTTTGATAACCTGACTTTCCTCTAACATCTATTATCCCTCCAAAATTTTTACTCCAGCCCTATTTTATTACGAATTTTACTTTTTCCAACCTACCTTAAAGCCTTGAGGTAAAAACAGTAAAAGGCAACATTTCAGATTCCAAACCATACAAACCCCTTTGTATTGCTTGACTTTTTAAAGATTAAGTCTTAACATATTTAAAAATAAAGAGGGCATAAAAGGGGGTTTGATTTTATGAAAATAAAAATGGTGTTGCATGGGATAGCCATGGATCCTATGTCTAACAGTCCTGTGATGTTATTAAAAGAGGCAGAAGGAGAAAGGATCCTTCCTATTTGGATAGGAGTTTTAGAAGCTACTTCCATCGCAGCTAAGTTAGAAAATATACAATTTCCAAGACCATTAACCCATGACCTGATCAAAAATATATTCGAAAATCTGGGAATTACCATTCCCAAGGTTGAAATCGTAGACCTTAAGGACAATACTTATTACGCTCTTATTACTGTAGTTACCGGAGATAAGGTTTTAGAAATAGACTCCCGTCCCAGCGATGCTATAGCTTTAGCTTTAAGGCTTAATGCTGAAATCTTTGTAGATGAAGAGGTGTTCAAAAAGAGTCAGATTTATTCTGAAACTCCAGTAGGTGAAAAACAAGGAGAAATGGTAATCACTACTAAAGAGGAAAAAGAAAAACTGAAAGATTTTCTGGAAAATCTGGATCCTAAACTTTTCAAATACAAAATGTAAGGAATTGGAAGTTGTTTGATTTGCACTGCCACTCAGTCTTTAGCGATGGAGAACTTATACCAGCAGAGTTATGGAGAAGGGTTCAAGCCTTAGGCTATCAAGCCATAGCCATTACCGACCACGTAGACCACTCAAACTTTGAACACATCCTTCAAAGCCTTTTAAAGTTTAAAAGGTCTGTTCAAGATCTCATCCCAAGGTTTATCGTAGGTGTAGAAATAACCCATGTACCTCCAGACCTCATTCCTCCCCTTATCAATGAATGTCGAAAAGCTGGGGCAGAAATAGTGGTGGTCCATGGAGAAACTGTTGTAGAACCTGTGGCTGAAGGGACCAATCTTGCCGCTATCCTGGGAGAAGCCGACATCCTTGCTCATCCAGGGCTTATTAAGCCTGAAGAGGTAAAACTTGCAGCTCAAAAAGGGATCTTTTTAGAAATATCTGGCAGAAAAGGACACTGTCTTACCAACGGACATGTAGTCAGCTTGGCTAAAACTTATGGAGCCAATCTGGTAATAAACTCAGACGGACATAGTCCCTCAGATTTTATGTCTAAGGAATTAGCTATTAAAGTAGGGATAGGAGCTGGGCTTTCAGCTGAAGAAGTTCAAAAAGTATGGGAAATCGCTCAGAAAAGGTTTCTAAAAACTTAACCATAGAAAAAACACTTTCTTCTATCTTTAGCACCTTAGGGTATCCTGAAACCATCCTTAAGTTTAATACAAAACTTCTCATATCTCTTTCAGACATTTCCTATGAGTTAATCCTACCTTTAATCATCCAAGAAAAAGGACAAACCTACTTTTGGGTAGACTACAAACCTCAAAACTTTTTGTCCTGTTTTGAAAGAGGTTTTATAAGTTTAGCAAGACTTGTTAGTAATCCTTTACCTTTCTTTGGGGCAATAACCAACCTCACAGAGTTTATATTAATAGACTTTTATCAAGTAAAAACCTCTAAAGGAAATAAAGAAATAATCCCCCCGTATGGTAAAATAAAAACCTATACTCCTGGTCCACCCAAACCCTTTAACCCTGAAATTGAAACCAAAATTTTGAGGCTCTACCTAAAAGGAGGATGAAAAAACTTAGCAAACAGGCTGTAAGCTTGGCTTAAAAACTTGAGCGTTGTCTTTGGGTCTCAAAAAGAGCTATAGCAGCAGCTACCGAAACATTAAGGCTTTCTACCTTTCCTTTCATCGGAATTTTGGCTAAAAAGTCGCACTGCTCTAAAATTCCGGGTCTAATCCCTTTTCCTTCGTTTCCTACGATTAAAACCAAAGGAATTTGAAGGTCCAGCTGATATATGGACTTTTCGGCTTTGTGGGTAAGCCCTAACACCCATAAACCTTTCTCTTTAAAAAATTGAAGGGCATGTTTTAGGTTGGTAACCTTAGCTATAGGGAGGTTAAACACAGCTCCTGCAGAAACCTTAGCTACTGTTTCAGTCACTTCACAGGCTCTAACCTTAGGGATTACCACCCCATGAACCCCTAAGGCATCAGCACTACGTATAATAGCCCCTACGTTATGAGGATCCTCTACCTCGTCCAACATGACCACCAAAGGCACTTCACCTCTCTTTTCCCAGTTGGCTACTATATCCTCTAAATCGGCGTAATTAAAGGTTAAAAGATAGGCCACCACCCCTTGGGTGTTTAGATGTGCTGGTATTTTGGGAGGTAATTTTTCTGAGATTTTAACGGTAATCCCAAGTTTTTTAGCCTTCTCTAAAATTTGATGTTTTTTCCCTGACAGGCTATTTTTATCAAGCCATATCTTTTCGATAGACTGAGGGTTGTTTTTAAGAGCCTCTAAGACAGGGTTTATTCCGTAAATAAAGGAGGTCATAGATTAAGGTTAAAGTTAGACAAGAAGATTTTCCACTGATGGTTTCTATAGGGTCTACTTAACTCAGCTTTAACTATCGAAAAGAAAAGCTCTTTACTTTTTTCTAAGGTTTCGTTTACTATCACATAATCAAACCAGGAGGCAAACCTGAGTTCTTCTTTAGCCCTTTTTAAACGATTTTGCACCTCAGCCTCGTTTTCTGTACCCCTTTGAATGATACGAGTTTTAAGAGACTGAAGGTCAGGAGGGGCTATGAAAATAAATATTGCATCTGAACCAAAATATGACTTAAGTCTGGTGGCTCCTACCACCTCTATGTCTAACACTAAGTGTTTGTTCTGAGTAAAGGCCTTTTCTACCTCTGTCTTTGCCGTTCCATAAAAGGTCCCAAAAACCTCTACCCATTCTAAAAATTCATCCCTTTCTATCATCTCTAAAAAAACAGAACGGCTTATAAAGTAATAATGTTTTCCATCTTCCTCTCCAGGACGTGGAGCTCTGGTAGTATGAGAAACAGAAAAATAAAATTCATCCTGAGGCAAATCCTTAAGTATCGTGCTTTTACCAGCCCCAGAAGGACCGGTAACCACTATGATTAGTCTCTTATTCCTCTTCATCTTTTTCCAACCTTTCTAACCCATCAGACATCAGCCTTTGGGCTACAGTTTCTGCTTGTATAGCAGAAAGGATGATATGATTGCTATCGGTGATGATGATAGAGCGAGTCTTACGTCCCTGAGTAGCATCGATAAGCCTTCTTGTTTCCTTAGCCTCTTCCTTTAACCTCTTCATAGGAGCAGAGTTTGGATTTACGATAGCAATGATTCTATCTGCAACCACATAGTTGCCAAAACCTATGTTTAAAAGTTTACAACTACATCCCATAAAGACCTCCATAAAAAGAAAATTTTGGTTTAAAAGAGATTAATCAAGTTTATCTTTAATTATTGTAAAACATTTTTTCATTTTGTCAATTTTTCTCAAAAATCCTTTCTTTTACGAAGTTTTTTTATGACTTTAATACCCTTGGTTTTAAAAAATAAAGCCGGCCCTAATAAGGTATATACTACGATTAAGACAAAGATAGAGTAAGAAGGATAGGCAGCGGAAAGGGTAAGGGCACCTACAAAAAGCAGTAAAAGATAAAAATTTTGAGATTTTTCTATTTTTATGTGTTTAAAGCTGGGATATTGGATAGGAGAAACTAACAGGTAAGAGACAAGGCTTACAGCAGTTAGAGTAGCCCATTTAGGAAGCTCAAAATCAGGACGATAGGATTGTATAAAAAGCACAGAAGAAGCCAAAATAGCCGCCCCTGCAGGTGAAGGGAGTCCTTCAAAATAACCAAGCCCAGAATGGGCTTTTACGTTATATCTTGCAAGCCTTAAAGCTACACAGGTAGTATATAAAAAACAACTCAACCATCCCAGTTTACCAAATTCTATAAGCCCAAACTGGTATATAAGAATAGCAGGGGCTAAACCAAAGGAAATGAGGTCGCTCAAAGAATCATATTCAAGACCAAACTTAGAAGTCTGCTTTAAATATCGAGCAATCCTCCCATCAAAGATATCAAAAACCATCGCTAAAAAAATAGCCCAACCAGCTTTAGTAAAATCTCCGTGGATGGAACATATGATCGAATAAAAACCAAAAAAGAGGTTAAAAGTAGTAAAAATGTTAGGGATTAGTGATAACATACTTTTAATCCTTCTTTAATAACATACGACCCAAAACAGTTTCTCCAGCAAAAACTCTATGTCCTTCTTTTACGTAGATTTCAGCGTTTTCAACTGGGAAAAAAAGCTCTACCCTTGAGCTAAACTTTATGATACCGATAGGGTCTCCTGCGACCACATCATCTCCAGGAAGGACAAAAGCCCTTATCCTTCTTGCAACCATCCCCGCTATCTGTACCACCCAAAAAGGGGTACCATCTTCTCGTTCTATAAGATAAAGTTGTTTTTCGTTTTGTTGAAAAGCTTCTTTTTTAAAAACAGGAAGTTTTTCTCCTTTTACATACTGCATACGTAAGACTTTACCTGTGATAGGAGAGCGATTGATATGAACATCCCATAGCCTCATAAAAATCCCTATCCTCCAAAGGGGGGCAGAAAACCAAGAAGGATTTTCTTCTATCTGACAGGTAACTACCTTTCCGTCTGCAGGAGAGATGATGAGTTCTGGGTCTAAGACAGGTTCTCTTTTAGGGTTTCTGAAAAAAAAGGCATTAGCCAACCCTATTCCTAACCCTAAGAGCGCCGCTTTTCTTTTTTTAAACAAAAGGCTTGTACCTGCAAACAGTAAGGGATAAAACACCCACGGAAAACCTTCTTTGTGCAGCATAAATTTACTCCTTTTTATTTTTTATGGTAGAAAATAAACTTTCGTCTGTATGTGGTAAAAACAGGGCAGCTACATAGGTATTCATATAACCTTGGTAGTTTGCAAGCTCTAAGTGGGTCATAGAATTAGCTATGTCTCTCATTTTAGCAAACTTTTCTTGAGAAAGAAGGGCCATTTTTGCTCCGGCTAAACTGGTGTTACCTAAAAAGAAAAACCTATCTCTATCTAAATCCGGTAAAAGTCCTATAGAGATAGCGTCTTCCACATCAAGATAGTTTCCAAAAGAACCTGCTAAATAAACCCTTTCTATATCTTTTAAAGATAACCCTACAGACTCAACCAAAACCTGGCATCCTGCAAAGATAGCGGCTTTGGCTCTGATAACGTTATCGATGTCTGGTTCAGTAAAAACTATGTCTTCTCCTGTTTGGGTGTCTTGTTTAAAAACCACTACATATTCCCAACCTTCTTCCCCTTTTCTTATCCGGGGATGAATTATGTCTTTTTTAATTTTTCCAGATTTATCTATGATCCCTACTCTAAAAAGAGAGGCCAACAAAGAAAGGATCCCGGAACCACAAAGACCTATAGGTTTTACCTTACCGATGGTAACCACCATGGGTTCATAAGTATAAGGGTCTATGTTTACCATTTCTATAGCACCAAGGGTTGCCCTCATTCCATGTTTTATACCCCCTCCTTCAAAAGCTGGACCGGCAGAACAGGCAGCACAAACCAAAAAATCCTGATTTCCCAACACGATTTCTCCGTTAGTTCCAAGGTCTATAAAAAGGGTCAAAGGGCTTTCTTCATACATCTTCGAAGCTACCACGCCTCCTACTATGTCTCCCCCGACATAACTTGCTTTACAAGGAACGATCTGGATAAGCGCATTTAAATCTTTAAAACCTAAATCTTTAGCCCACAAAACAGGAAATTCAGTGGCTACGGGTACATAGGGATATTCTCTTAAATATCTCGGCTCAAGTTCAAGAAAAAGATGGGTCATCACCGTGTTAGCCGCTAAGGAGATAAGCTTTACATCCTCTAACCGCCTTTTTAAACCTAAAGCTTCTTTTATCAAAGAGAGTAATCTTTCTCTTAAAACTTCGGATAATATTTTTAATCCTCCATCTCTTCTACAAAACTCTATCCTGGTAATAACATCATCGCCATACTTGATTTGAGGGTTATAATCTGAACTAAAACCCAAAACTTTTCCTTTTCTTAGGTCAACCACCTCTACCTGTAAGGTGGTAGTGCCAACGTCTATAGCTACCCCTAAAAAAGGTTCTACAGGTTCTGCGGTAAGGTCTAACAAAACACTTTTAGAATTGCCTGAATTTTGATAAACATAAGCTATGGTTTCGAAACCTTTTTGACGAAGCACAAAAGGAATTTTTCTTAAAATTTCTAAAGGAACTTCCGGCTCAGCTATACCTTGTTTAAAAAGCCCGTCTTTTAGTCTGGTTAAATCTGAGGTATTTTCGTCTAAGGTTGGTGGATCAAGTTTTAAGACTATCTCACGAACAGGAGGGGAAAGGTGGTCAACCTGAGAGAGTTCTAAAAACTTAGCTCTTTTTTTAACAGGGCGATATAACGTTTTCTGGTCTAAGAAAGTGGTTAAAGGAACTTCTATCACCACATCCGTTAGAGGGTAACTACCACAAGCCTTATAATACTGCCCTTCTAAAATCTCTCCTTTAAGTTCTCCTGCAATCAACCTTACCTTACAACGATTACAACTTCCACTTCCGCCACAAGAGGCGTTGATATGAATACCTGCTTTTATTGCTACATCAAAAAGGGTGTCACCTTCAAGAGCCTCATACTCTTCGTTAAACGGCAAAAACTTAACCTTAGGCATTTTCTCTAATCTATAATCCCTTAAAATCCTTAAGCTAAACCTGTATTATACCAAACTTAAAAAATTGTTAAACTCTTTAGCCAAAATAGCCAAACTTGTCACTAAGTGATGTCTGCTAAATTTGTGCTAAACTTTAATCGATTGAACCGTTGAATTTTTAACGGTGTCTTTTATTTATAATTTTATACAATTTATACAATTAAATATAATAAAAGTTAAAGGACAAAACCTAACATAAAAATTGCAGGAGGGCTTATGTGGGGCGTTCTTCCTATTCATCTAAAAACCTTAATTTTTATAGCTTTTGTGATAGCTGGTTCTTTCATCATAAAATGGGTAGTCAAACAAAAATTTAGCTTCTTAGAAAAATTGATCGGAATAAAATTAAAGGAAAAAACGGTAAACCTTATTTCTTGGACCTGTTTTATCTGGGGTTTAACTTTGGGCCTCTATCTAGTAAACGAATTTCATAACCCTTTACCATCGCTAAATCCTCTTATTAATAAAATACTGATCATCTTTTTTGTATTTTCCTTAGTTTGGTTTCTTTCTCAACTAATAATAACCTTAATTACTCAATACCTAACCCAACGATTTGAGATAATACCCAGTGTTTCTATCATCGAATTATTAATAAAAATAGTCATCTTTTTTATCGGATTTATCTTAGTTTTAGACATTTTGAAAATAAACATAACCCCTTTTATCACCTCCTTAGGTATAGCAGGCCTTGCGGTGGGTTTGGCTTTAAAAGACACCCTTGAAAATCTATTTTCTGGACTTCATATCTTGATGGCCAAACAAATCAAACCTGGAGATTACATCCTGTTAGATAATAATTTAGAAGGGTTCGTGGAAGACATTACCTGGAGAAACACTCTGATCCGTCAACTTTCAAACAACCTTATCATCGTTCCTAACTCTAAGATATCTTCTTCAGTGATCGTTAACTACAGTCTTCCTGACCCTGAATTAAACATTTTAGTCGGAGTAGGGGTAAGCTATGATAGCGATCTAAACAAAGTAGAAAGGGTGACGATAGAAGTTGCTAAAGAAGTACTTAACACAGTTAATGGAGGTGTCTCTGATTTTGAACCATTTATTCGTTATCATTCTTTCGGAGATTTCAGTATCAACTTTAACGTAATTTTAAGGGTAAAATCCTATGTAGATAGACCTTTGGTTGTTCATGAATTTATAAAGAAACTACATCAAAGATACCAGGAAGAAGGAATAACAATACCCTTCCCTATAAGGACAATTCATCTTCAAAGAACTTCTTGATTTTTTAAAAAGTGGATTAATATTATCTAATAAAATCTTAAAAACAGGAGGTGTGGCTATGAAAGTAGGTAAGTTTCTTTTAAGTTGGGTTTTCAGTTTTTTGGTATTTACCTTTGTAGCAGTAAACACAGGTTTTACTGCTACGCCTTTAAGTGATGAAAGGGTAAAAGAGGCTAAGACAGTTTGTGGTGTACAAGAGGTGGATGTAGAAGGTGCTAAGAAACTCATAGCTGAAGGGGCTGTTATACTTGATGTAAGGGAATATACAGAATATAAAGCCGGACATATTCCTGAGGCTATTTGGACACCAAGAGGGCTTTTAGACTTTAAAGTTTACGAGTGGCTCCCAGACAAAGAAAAAACCTATTTAGTCTATTGTGCAACTGGAGGAAGAGGGGTAGTAGCTACTTGTGACCTTAAAAAATTGGGTTATAAAAAGGTTTATAATCTAAAAGGTGGTATCGCTGCCTGGAAAGAAGCTAAGCAACCCATAGAAACTGGAGAACCTGAAGGTCCAGGTAAAGGGATGAAAAAAGCAACCCATAAACACTAAAATCTTTATTCAGAAGGGGGATATCTCCCCCTTCTGAAAAATTTTTCAACTATAAATTTCTCAGTACTTTTTCTTCAAGATAGGCAAAAAGCTTTCCAGGTAGATAGAGACCACAACCTAAAACCCACTTTTCATCTTTAAGAACCACGTAACCCGGTTCTAAGTCCAGGTTTATTTCTACCTTTTTATGTTTTTTTAACTCTTCTATCAGTTGAAAATTAAGGGGGACTATATTTTTAGTAGCAAAAACACCAAATCTTTGTAGGAAAGCAGAGGTAGGCTTAAGATAAGAGGAGACTTTTCTTAAAAAAAGAAGACCTACGGTTTGGACCTCAATAGAGGTTAAGCTTTCTAAATAAGGGGTTTTAGGAAAAAGCCAAAAGTTTGAAACTCCCTTTAATACTTCATAGTCTTCAAAAAGAGAAGGAGAAAAACCAAACCTTCCTTCTAAATAGTCAAAAATTTCTTTTTTCTCTTCTTCATTAACTTTTTTAGGGAATCTTCCTTGCATGTTATTTAGTCCTTATCGTTAAAGAATCTTGTTTTTAGAAAAATATAATATAAAATTTTGAAATCATCAAACATGTTGACCAAGGGGATTTCTATGAACACAGCAGAAAAGTATAAGGCTGCAGGGGTTGACCTGGAAAAAGCCAATCTTTTGGTAGAAATCGTCAAAAAATATTCTTCAAGTCTTCCTCAAAAAGGGGTTCTCTCGGGGATTGGAGGGTATTCTGGACTGTTTTCCTTAGATTTAAATAGCTATAAAAACCCTGTTTTAGTTTCTTCTACAGATGGGGTTGGTACTAAAATCAAGCTTGCTATCAAGGCAGGAAGCCATAAAGGGATTGGGATCGACTTGGTGGCTATGTGTGTAAACGATATCATTACCTGCGGAGCTAAACCACTTTTCTTTTTGGACTATTTAGCTTTTGGTAAGTTTGAAGAAAAAATTTTTGAAGAATTGATCGCAGGGATAGTAGAGGGATGTAAAATCTCTCAATGTGCCCTTTTAGGTGGAGAAACCGCAGAAATGCCAGGAATGTATGCCCCTGGAGATTATGATTGTGCAGGTTTTGTGGTAGGAATAGTGGAAAGAGAAAAAATTATAGATGGTTCAACCATTTCAATAGGAGATGTCTTAATAGGGATACCTTCAAGCGGGCTTCATAGCAATGGTTTTTCTTTGGTAAGAAAAATCTTAGAAGAAAAACAAATAAGTTTAGATTACATCCCTGAAGAGTTAGGAAGACCTATAGGGGAGGTGATTCTTACCCCTACCAAAATTTATGTGCCTATCATGTTAACCCTTACTAACAAAGGATATAAAATCAAAGGTTGTGCTCACATCACAGGAGGTGGTTTTATAGACAACCTTCCAAGGATTTTACCCAAAAACTGTAAGGTAATAATAGAAAAAAATACCTGGGAAAAACCGGCGATTTTTCAACTTCTTCAGAAATGGGGAGAAATCTCTGAAAAAGAGATGTATCAGGTGTTTAACTGCGGAATAGGGCTTGTTTTGATAGTAATTAAAGAAGAGGTAGAGGAAATAACTGGTCTTATTTCTGCTTTAGGAGAAGACTACTATATAATAGGATATGTTGACAAAAAAGAGGAAAATGAAACACAAGTTATCTTGGTTTAGAGGGGTTGAGACATGTATTTTCAAGAAGTGATTGCTACTTTAAATCGTTTTTGGGGTGAGAAAGGTTGTGTAATACTCCAGCCATATGATATGGAAGTAGGGGCAGGCACCTTTCATCCTGCTACTTTTCTTAGGTCTCTTGGTCCTGAACCCTTTGCCTGTGCCTACGTACAACCTTGCAGAAGACCTGCAGACGGAAGGTATGGAGAAAATCCTAACAGATTACAACATTACTACCAGTATCAAGTCATCATTAAACCCTCGCCTGATAACATCCAGGACCTCTACTTAGAAAGTCTTCAAGCCTTAGGTATTGACCCTAAGGAACATGACATAAGGTTTGTAGAAGACGATTGGGAATCTCCTACCTTAGGAGCCTGGGGTTTAGGTTGGGAGGTTTGGCTTGACGGGATGGAAATCACTCAGTTTACCTATTTTCAACAAATAGGAGGTTTTGACTGTTTTCCGGTAACGGTAGAAATTACCTATGGGCTTGAACGTATTACCATGTATCTTCAGGAGGTAGAAAACGTTTTTGACCTTAAATGGAATTCAAAATATACCTATAGAGACATACACCATCGCGGAGAAGTAGAATATTCTATCTATAACTTCGACGAAGCAGATGTAAACCTTTTAAAAGAACTTTTTGACAGATACGAAGCCGAAGGCAACAGACTTTTAAGTTTAGGCCTTGCGCTTCCAGGTTATGACTTTGTAATCAAATGCTCTCATACCTTTAACCTCCTTGATGCAAGAGGGGTTCTTTCTCCTATAGAAAGGGCAAACTACATAGGTCGTGTGAGAGGATTGGCAAAAAAAGCAGCTGAAACTTGGTTAAATAAAGGAGAAAAAGGAGATGAGTAAAAACCTTCTTTGGGAAATAGGGACAGAAGAGCTTCCGGCAAGATTTATTGAACCTGCCCTTTTAAGCTTACAAAAGGCTGCGGAAAAAAGATTAAAAGAACTTTTTTTAGACTATCAAGAAATCAAAACCGCAGGAACATTTAGAAGATTGGTCCTTTTGGTAAAAAATCTTTCAGAAAAACAACCAGACAGAGAAGAGGAGATTTTAGGTCCTTCTATCAATGTAGGGCTTACTAAGGAAGGAACCTTTAGTCAGGCATTAATTGGGTTTGCTAAAAAGCACGGAGTAAACCCAAAAGACCTTAAAACCAAAAAAACCCCTAAAGGTGAATATTTTTACCTCAAAAGAACCATTCCTGGACAAAAAACAAAAGACCTTTTACCTTCCTTACTTTTGGCTCTACTTAAAGAAATCTATTTCCCAAAAACCATGAAATGGGGGGGTTATGACGTAAGATTTGGCCGTCCTATAAGATGGATGGTCTGTCTTTTTGGGGAGGAAGTCATTCCCATTGAAATAGCAGGGGTGCAAGCTACAAACCAAAGCTTAGGTCATCGTTTTTTAAGCCCCTCTTATATCGTTCTTAACAACCCAGACTGGGAAGAATACGAAAAACAACTTGAAAACAACTTTATTATAGTTTCTCTTGAAAAAAGGTTAGCTTTTACTAAAAAAAGCATCCTTGAGGTTTCTCAACCCTATGGTGTACCTGAAATAGAGGAAGACCTTTTAAAAGAAAACGCCAACTTAGTAGAATATCCCTTTCCCATAGTAGGCAAGTTCCAAGAAAGCTTTTTAACCCTTCCGGACCCGCTAATCACAACCGCTTTAAAAGAACATCAAAGATATTTCTGTGTTAGGAACCCCGAAGGAAGACTTCTTAACTATTTCATCGCCGTGAATAATAATCGTCCCAAAGATTGGGAGGTAGTAAAAAAAGGACATGAAAGAGTTACTAAGGCCAGACTTGAAGATGCTAAATTTTATTTTGAAAAAGACCTCAATCAACCTCTTACCTACTTTTTAGAAAAAATTAAAGGCATAGTTTATCATATCAAATGTGGAACCCTATGGGAAAAAACTCAAAGGTTAATAGATCTGGGTAAATATTTAGCTTTAAAGTTAGATTATCCATACCTTCTATCTAAGATAGAGAAAACCTGTCTTTACGCCAAAATAGATGCAGCCTCAGAGGTGGTAAGTGAATTTCCTTCGTTGCAAGGGGCTATAGGGAAGATTTTACTTGAGCATAAAGAAGAAAAGGATATTGCAGAGGCGATTTTTGAACAGTATCTTCCTTCTCCCAAAGAGGAAACTCTTCCTCAGTCTTTTGAAGGAATCATCCTCTCATTAGCCGATAAGATAGACCATCTTTGTGCGCTTTTTGGGGTTAACGAAAAACCCTCTGGAGAAAAAGATCCTTATGGGCTTAGAAGAGCAGGTTATGGGATAGTAAAACTCCTTATAGGAAAAGAAAAGTTCTTAGAAATAGAAGAGGCTATAGAGTTTTCTCTTAGTTTGTTAGAAAAACAAGGGTTTCTGAAAAATCCTAAGGCTTTAGAGGAGATTACAGAATTTATCAAAAAACGCTTAGAGGGAGAATTTTTAACCTTAGGTTTTAGCAAAAACGTGATAGGGGTTGTGCTTCAGTTACCTCTAAATCCTTATGACCAATACCTAAGACTAAAAGCCCTTTCAGATTTTCAGGAAAAGAAAGATTTTGTCGACCTTATTACTGGTTTTAAAAGGGTAGCCCAGTTGTTAAAAACCGTAGACAAAAAAACTCTTTTAGAAGAAGTTGAAGAAAACCTTATCTTATTAGAAGAGGAAAAAGAGCTTTATCAAAAGGCTTTAAACCTAAGACCAGTTATACTTGGTCTGATAGAAAAAAAGGATTATCTTTCTTATTTAGAACATTTGGTAAGTCTTAAAGAACCGATAGATAAATTTTTTGATAAAGTGTTTGTGATGGTAGAAGATGAAGGACTAAGAAACAACCGTTTAAAAATTTTACAAAGGGTAGCTGAACTTTTTGAAAGGTTTGGAGACTTTACGGCTTTTATTTAAAGGTAGGTTATGAAAAGGGTTATCATAGGAACAGCCGGTCATATAGATCACGGAAAAACCACCTTAGTTAAAGTTATTACCGGAATTGATACAGACAGACTAAAAGAAGAAAAAGAACGAGGAATTACAATAGACATAGGATTTGCCCATTTAGTCTTACCCTCAGGCACCCTTGCAGGAATAGTAGATGTTCCTGGTCATGAAAAATTTATTCGAAACATGGTGGCTGGGGCCTCAGGTATAGACCTGGTTATCCTTGTGGTGGCTGCTGACGAAGGTGTTATGCCTCAAACCAGAGAGCACATAGAAATTTGCGAACTTTTAGGGATTAAAGACGGGATTGTGGTTTTAACCAAAGTGGATCTGGTAGAAAAAGACTGGTTAGACCTAATAAAAGAGGATGTAAAGGAATTTTTAAAAACCACCTTTTTAAAAGATGCACCTATCTTAGAATTTTCAGCAGTTACAGAACAAGGTAAAGAAGAGATCCTAAGAGTGCTGGATGAAAAAGCTTTAAAGGTATCAGCCAAGGTAGAAGACCAACCTTTTAGGCTCCCGGTAGACGGGGTGTTTACCGTAAAAGGATTTGGAACGGTAGCTCGTGGAACAGCCATTTCAGGCAAGGTTTACCTCAACCAACCCTTGGTAGTCTATCCGAAAGACCTTGCTACAAAAGTAAGAAACATCCAAGTTCACGGAAAAAACGTGGAAGTAGCTTATGCAGGGATGAGAACTGCACTCAACCTGCAAGGTATAGAAAAAGAAGACATAGAAAGGGGAGACGTGGTTGCAGAACCTGAAGTCTTAAAACCTTCTCAGTGGATAGATGTAAAACTTGTGTCCTTACAAAGCATAAAACCTCCGATCAAAAACTTTGAAAACCTTCTTTTTTATATCGGAACCAAAGAAACCGTAGCCAAAGTTTTCCTTTTAGGAAAAGATCAGTTAAACCCAGGGGAAGAAGACATAGCTCAATTGTTTGTGCAAGTCCCAATAGTTGCCTGGAGAGGAGATAGATTTATCTTAAGACGAGCCTCTAACAACCAGACAGTAGGAGGAGGAGAGGTTTTAAACCCTGTAGCTTATAGAAGAAAAAGAACTAAACCCTGGGAAAGGAAAGAAGTTGAATACTTAGCTCAGGCTTCGGAAAAAGAGCTTATACAGTTTTGGGTAGAAAAAAAAGAATTTTTAGGTATCTCTAAAAAAGACCTGCAGATTACCGTCTCTCTCTTTAGAGAAAGGTTTGAAAAAGTCTTAAAAGATTTAAGTAAAGACCTGATTGAAATCAAAGACGGAGAAAAGGTTTTTTATTTTAGCAAAAAAGCAGAAGAAGACCTAAAAGCGCAGATCATCACTGCTTTAAAGAATTTTCACACGAACAATCCGTTTAGTCCTGGACTTACTAAGGAACTACTAAAAACAAGAATTTCTTCCTTTGTTTCAGAAGGATTTTATCAGTATGTCCTCGAAAATTTGATAAAACAAGGTATCTTGGGAAAAAACAAAGAAATACTATATCTAACTGAGTTTAAACATCTAAACTCTGAAGAAAAAGAAAAGCTCAAAAAAGAGCTCGAAGAAAAGTTTCTCTCAGAAGGATATACCCCACGGGATTTTGAAACCGTCCTTCTTGACTTTAAAGAAAACTATAAAGCCGCTAAAGAACTGGCACAGGCCTTATTAAAAGAAGGGGTTTTGGTAAAACTTGCTGACAAATTGGTTTTCCACGCTAAAATCTTAGAAGAATGGGAAAATTTAGTAAGGGCTGCCTTTCAAAAGAAAAAAGAATTAGAACTTGCAGATTTTAAAAATCTTCCCAAAACCCAGATAAGTAGAAAATTTTTAATTCCTCTGGTAGAATATTTAGATAAGAAAAAGGTTACCCTCAGAGTAGGAGAAAAAAGAATATTAAGAAAAACTTAATGGATGTTAAAGCTGAGATAATCAAAAATCTTCTATACCTTAAAGAAATAGGCTTAACCAGTATACCAGCTTCTGAGGTTATAAAAAGACTTCTGCAACGCGAAATCTCTTTAGAAGAAGATTCTCTCTTAGCCCTAAAAGAAAAGGTTATTCACTGCGAAAATTGTTCTCTCCATAGGGTTAGAAAAGCGGTGGTTTGGGGTGATGGCCCTACTGAACCTGGGGGATTGATGATAATTTCAGAATACCCTGACCGGGACGAAGATTTTTATGGGAAACCCTTCGTAAAAGAGGTAGGTAACCTGCTTGACCGCATGCTTAATGCTATCAATCTAAAAAGAGAATTATTTTTTATTACCCATACGGTTAAATGTAAACCCCCTGGAGGAAGACCACCTGAGCCAGAAGAGATAGAAGCCTGTAGACCATATCTTTTAAAACAAATCAAGTACTTAAGGCCTAAGTTGATTTTAGCCTTAGGGTTTACTCCACCTAAGGTGCTTTTAGAAAGAAAGACCCTAACCTTGGTTAGAGGCAAGGTGTTTACCCTTAAGGAAACCTCTCTTTTTTTTACCTACCATCCAGGATATATTTTAAAAAATCCTGGAATAAAAAGGGTAGTATGGGAAGATTTACAAAGATTTAGGAAGCTTTATGAAAAAATATTTTTATCTAGTTAGTTTAGTGCTGGTTTGTTTTTGGTTCTCTTATTTAGAGGGAGCTGAGCTAAGAAAGGTTTTTCATGTAAAAATCGATGCCCCTATTACCCCTGTTATAGCTAATTTCATAAGCTATGGGATAGACCTTGCCAATAAAGAAAAGGCTGAAGCTTTTGTTATAGAGCTTGATACTCCAGGAGGTCTTGTTGAGTCTACCAGGGAAATAGTAAAAGATATCTTACAAAGTAAGGTCCCTGTCATAGTTTATGTAAGTCCTTCAGGGGCAAGAGCTGCCTCTGCCGGTACCTTTATTCTCCTTTCCTCTCATTTAGCGGCGATGGCCCCTGGTACTCACGTAGGAGCTGCTCATCCAGTAGAACTTACTGGTAAAGCTGATAAAGAGGTAATGAACAAGATAATAAACGACTTGGTAGCCTGGGCTAAAAACCTTGCTCAAATGCGTAACCGCAACGAAACCTTTGCAGAAGAAGCCATAAGAAAAAGTAAAAGCATTACTGAGACCGAGGCACTACAAATTGGAGTTATCGAGATCATAGCCAAAGATTTAAACGACCTTTTAGATAAGGCCCACGGAAAGCAGGTTTTCTTAGGAGAAGAAAAACGGGTTTTAAACCTTAAAAACGTCCGGATAGAAAAAATACCTGAAGACCTAAAGACAAAGGTGTTAAAGATTTTAACCAATCCGAATTTAGTATATTTCTTACTTATGTTAGGATTGGCTGGCCTATATTTTGAGTTATCTCACCCTGGAAGCATATTCCCTGGTGTATTAGGGGCTGTATGTCTTATATTGGCCCTGGTAGGATTAAGTGTTATTCCTGTTAACTATGCAGGACTGGTTTTTATTTTATTAGCCGGTGTACTTTTCTTCTTAGAGCTTCAGGTAACCTCACATGGGCTATTAACCTTAGCCGGGGTAATCTGTCTTTTCTTAGGTTCTATCATGCTTTTTGGTAAGAACCCGCCTGCTTTAAGGGTTTCACCCCCTGTTTTATACTCATTAGTACTTATTTTTTCTTCATTATTAGCAGGTATCACCTATATCGCCCTTAAAACCATCCGGAAAAAACCTGTTTCAGGAAAAGAAAGTATGGTAGGAAAAGTAGGGAAGGTCTTAAAAGAAATAGGCCCTGAAGGGGGAAAGATATTCGTCGAGGGAGAAATCTGGCAGGCTTATGCAGACGAAACCATCCCAGAAGGAGAAAAGGTAGTAGTGGCAGAAAAAGATGGTCTGATCTTAAAAGTGAGGAGAAAAGATCGATGAAAACTTTCTTAAACATAGGAATAAGTTTATTAATTCTTATAGTTTATCCTATGATCGGTTATGGGGAAATAGCTTGCGACCCTAAGATTTTATACCAGGCAGACGAAAAGTTTTTTGTCAGTCTCCCGGGATATCAAACTACCCCGATAAAAGAAACTAATCTCAACTTTTTTGGAAAGATCCATAATAAAGAAAGATCCTACAAAAGCACAAACACTAAGGTTAGGGTCAGAATGTTTTGGGGAGAAAATTTGATCCCTAACTGGCAAAGTTTTATTTTAAATCTTTTAGAAATTTCTAAAAATGAGCTGAAAGACGGGGAAATCAATGGAATAAAGGTTAAATTTTACGAAAATGGAGAAAAAAAGGTAATAGTTGTGCCCATTTTAGAGGAAACTTCGCAAGGATTTTTGATTTTGTTTAGCTCTAAAGACCTAAGCTTAGAAGCCCTCAAAAATTTAGTTTCCCAATTTCCAATAAAAACCCTTTGTTCTACCCCCGAGCTTTCCAAATAAGTTCTTTCATCTCTCTTACTGCCTCTTTCATACCTATCATAATAGCCCGAGAAACGATACTATGACCAATACTAAACTCTTCTATCTCAGGAATAGCAGCCACAGGCCCTATGTTTTCATAGCTTAAACCATGCCCTGCATGTACGATAAAACCAAGGTCTTTAGCCAACCGTGCAGCGACTTCTATTTTACCAAACTCTTCTTCTCTTTTTACCTCATCCTCTGCTTCAGCATACATCCCTGTATGTATTTCGATGATCTGAGCCCCAGTTTTTTTTGCGAGCTTTATGGCTTCCTCGTCTGGGTTTAGGAAAAGACTTACCTTAATACCTGCCTTGTTTAGCTCTTTTACCGCCTTTTTTACCTTTTCTACATTTCCGGTTAAATCCATTCCGCCTTCGGTGGTGATTTCTTCTGTCCTTTCTGGAACTAAGGTTACCTGATAAGGTTTAATCTCCTTAGCAAACTTGATCAATTTCTCATCTATGGCCATCTCTAAAATCAGTTTGGTTTTAATCACTTCTTTTATCAACCTTACATCCCTTTCTTTTATATGTCTTCTATCTAATCTTAAATGTACGACAATTCCGTCAGCGCCTCCTAACTCTGCTAGCACGGCTGCATGCACAGGATCAGGATAAAGGGCTTTCCTTGCCTCCCTGACTGTGGCCACATGATCCACGTTTACCGCAAGTTTGGCTGGCATATACTCCCTCCTTTTTAAAAAGTTTAAAACCTCTTCTTTACCTTCAGAAAAACCTACTTTTTCAAACAATTGTATCTCTTTTTTTAACATAAGCCAAGGAGAAAAAATCCCCTTTTCGTGGTCATAGTCAAGAAGATGAACCAACCCATGAATGGCTAAGCTCAAAAGATAGTTTTTAAAGTTTAATCCATAAAATTCTGCCTCTTCTTTAGCCTTTTCTACCGAAATAATAATCTCACCTAAAAGATCGGTTTGAAACCCCTGTTTATCAAAAAAAGAAAAAGAAAGCACGTTAGTAGGATAGTTTCTTCCTAAGTATTTAAAGTTTAAATCCCAAATGGTTGAATTATCAACCAAGGTTAAAGAAACCTCTTTTTTCTCAAATTTTAGTTCTTTTAAAGCTTGGGTTAACCTTGAAGCTATTTTTTTTTCTAAATCTTGGGGTATAAGTCCGTTCCTTGAGGTAAAAATAGAGACAGGCATTATTTTTCTACCACCTTTTTAGCAAAGATTAAAAATCCAGTATGAGCAACCATCCTATCTTCTGGTCTTAACCTTTCAGGATTGGGTTTGTATTGCCTAAGGAGTATTTCAGAAACCTCTATGTCTAAGAAAGGTAGACGCTGTAACTCTAAAAGGCATTGAGAAACTTGGTTAGTAGTAGGAACAAGGATTCCTAAAAAATGACCTCCCTTTAGGGCCCCCCAAGCTGCAGGGATCAACTTCCAGGGTTCTTTTAAGTCTAAAAAGACCGCATCTACCTCTTTTTCTTCAAAAGCCTCTGTGACTTCTGTGTTCTTAAAAATTACTCTATCTAAAAGACCAAGTCTTTTAAGGTTTTTTATAGCAATCTTCTGAAATTTGGGCTCTTTTTCATAAGAGATAACTTTTCCCTCTTGACCAACCATAAAGGCAAAAGCTGTAGTTAAAGCCCCAGAGCCTCCACCACATTCTAAAACCAGACTTCCTGGCCCTACGTTAAGTTTAAGTAAAATATACCCTATATCCTTAGGATAAACTACTTGGGTAGCCCTCTCAACCTTCATCAAAAAATCATATAGAGAAGGCCTTAATACATAAAATCTTTCACCTTTTTTTCCGTAAACGACTTCTCCGTAGTTTTTTCCGATCAATTCTTTTAGGTATAAAAAGTCTTTATGTGTATGAAAAGAAGTATCTTTAACCTCAACTAAATACTTTTTTTCGTCTGAAGTTAAAATAAGAACGTAGTCTCCTTCAGCGATCTTCATAAAACTCCCTTTTAATAAAAAATAACAGCTAACGACTAAAAAAACTTTTATAAGCCTGATAGCACATAAAAAGATCTGCTTTATGAGCCACCTCAAAGGGAGAATGCATAGAAAGTAAGGGTGGGCCAGCATCCACCACATCCATTCCATAATAAGCAAAATACTTAGCTACCGTACCTCCTCCTCCTTCATCTACCTTTCCCATAGAAACTACCTGGTAAACCACTCCATCTTCATCCCAACTCTTTAAAAGTTCTGCCAAAAACTCGGCATGGGCTTCGTTAGCCATATACTTTCCGCCATGGCCTGTATACCTGTTTACCGCTATCCCAAAACCCATTTTGGCATCATTTAGTTTGTCGTGTACCTCAACATAATTAGGGTCTATACCTGCGGTCACGTCTGCAGAAATAGCCTTGGTGTTAGCCATAACCTCAAAAAACACATCAGGAGTAGGAGATAAACCGTGTTTCTTGATAAGCTCATACACAAACCTTTCAAAAACCCTGCTTTTAGCAGAAGTATTACCTTCTGAACCTATTTCTTCTCTATCCATGAAAAGTAAAACATTAGTATATTCAGGCTCTTCTACCTCTAAAAAGGCCTTAAGAGAGGTAAAAGCACAGATACGATCGTCTTGGCCATAACCTCCTATAAACGCCCTATCTATCCCCACCTCTCTTGCCCTACCAGCAGGAACGATATAAAGTTCTGCCGAAACAAAGTCTTCCTCCCTTATTCCGTAGGTTTGATATAAAAGCTTTAAACAGTTAAGTTTAACCCTTTCTTTAATTTCCTTTTCTTCCTCAAGCTTGTCCAAGGGAAGACCTCCAAAAAGAACGTTTAATTTTTCTCCTACGATAGCCTCAGAGAGTTTTTTTTCTGCCTGAACTTTTCTTGAAAGATGGGGAAGAAGATCACAGATGGTAAAAACAGGTTCATCTTCCTTCTCTCCTAACACTATCTTAACCAAACCACCGTCTTTTTTAGCCACAACCCCATGTAAACTTAAAGGTTGAGCTACCCAGTGGTATTTTTTAATACCTCCATAATAATGGGTTTTTAAAAAAGCCAGTTCTGTGTCCTCAAAAAGAGGATGTAACTTAAGGTCAAGCCTGGGGGTATCTATATGGCTGACAACTATCTTTAAACCCTCAGTTATTTTTTTCTTACCAAAGTTCCAGGCAAAAAGAAGCTTATTTTTGTAAACTACCCATCCCTTTTTGGGTTCTTTATCAAAAAAGCCCTTTTTTTCCAAAAGAGTTAAAGCCTTTTCTATGGTTTCTCTTTCTGTCTTAGCCTCAGAAAGAAACTCTATATACTCCTTACTTAGAACCTCAACCTGGTTTTTATCCTCTTCTTTTAAAACATCAAACACATGTTTGGGTTTCCAGACTAAACCCTCTAAAAACTCAGAAATTTTTTTAGAACTACCTTTTTTTCTTGCCATAAGCCTTCCCCTTTTGTCTTAGAATATGATTTTAGTTTAAACTTTTTGAAGGTTTTGTCAATTTTTTAACCACCGCTTGAGCTACGGCCTTTACCACCCTTTTATCAAATATGCTGGGGATTATATAATCTTCCTTTAATTCCTCTTCTTTTATAACATAAGCAATCGCCTTTGCTGCCTCTATAAAAACCTCTTCATCCACCTTTTTCGCCTTAGCCTCAAGTAATCCCTTAAAAAGCCCAGGGAAGGCTAAAGCGTTGTTAATCTGATTAGGATAGTCTGAACGTCCGGTAGCCAAAACCCTGACCAAAGGTAACGCCATTTCAGGAGAAATCTCAGGGTCAGGATTGGCTAAAGCAAAAACTACTCTATCTTGAGCCATAGCCTTTAAGTCTTCAGGTTTAAGAATGTTAGGAGCTGAAAGACCTATAAAAACATCTGCCTCTACTAAAACCTCTGAAAGCGTCCCTTTTAATCTTTCAGGATTGGTAATAAAAGCGATCTCTTCTTTATAAGGGTTCATCCTTTCTTTTCTTCCTTGATAGATAGCTCCGTATGAATCGCATAAAATGAGATTTTTAACCCCATATTTTAAAAGGAGCCTTGCCGTTCCTATGGCAGAAGCCCCAGCACCTGAAATTACTATTTTCATCTCTTTTAAACTCTTTTCTAACAATCTTTCTACATTAATAAGACCTGCTAAAACCACGATAGCTGTGCCATGCTGGTCGTCGTGCACCACAGGCACCTCAAGCTCTTCCCATAACCTCCTTTCTATTTCAAAACATCTTGGGGCAGAAATATCTTCCAAGTTTATTCCACCAAACACTAAAGAAACCTGTTTTACCACCCCAACAAATTCATCTACATCTTGAGTTGTCACAGCTAAAGGGAAGGCATCTAATCCTGCAAATTCTTTAAAAAGCATACATTTACCTTCCATAACTGGTAAAGAAGCAAAAGGCCCTATATTACCCAACCCTAAAACAGCTGATCCATCGGTAACAACCGCAACGGTATGACCTTTGATAGTATATCTATAAACCTCTTCTGGATGATCTTTCAGATGTGAACAAACCCTAGCCACCCCTGGGGTATAAACCTCAGCCAAAGTCTTCTGGTCTTTTATCTGCACCCTATTGACTATCTCTATTTTTCCTCCTTCATGCAACTCAAAGGTCTTATCTATAACCTTTAGCACTTTTATATCTTTTAGCTCTTTAAGTGCCTTGATGATTTGCTGACGTTGTCTTTCCTCCAAACAGATTATCTCTATCTCTCTTATTACCTTATCTGTAGAAACTTTAAGTAAACTCGAACTTCCTATCTCGCATCCATACCTATTCAAACATCCTATTATTTCTCCAAACTTTCCTAACAAAGTAGGCATTTCAAGTTTTACCCTAAACGAAAAACCTGAAAAACAAACCCTCTCTAAATTTTTGGTCATTCTCTCCATAAAAACTCCTTTCTAAGAGATTAAATAGAATTCTTTTGATAGGCTTTAAACGGTTTAAGATCAAGGATAGGGGTTCCATCAAACATATCGATTCCTTTTACCTTGACCTTATTGGCTGAAACCTCTAACACCTCTAACACTGAAAGACCTATAGGATTAGGTCTTATAGGGGAACAGGTGCTAAAAACCCCTTTTAATTCCTGACTGTGTGGGGGCTTTTGTAAAAGTTTTTCAGGGGTAAAAGGAGGTGACTTATGAAATACAAAAAGCACTACTATCTTATCTTCCTTTTTAAGGTCCCTTAATCCCTCTTGATACTCAGGTTTAATCTCTAAATAACCTTCTATTTCTGAAATAGACCAATGACGAGGGATTTCTTTAGCTTCGGTTCTTACATAACCTATAGGACGAAATATATACTCCTCCATTTTTTCTCCTAAGAATAAATAAAACGTAGCAGGGGGCATCCCCTGCTACTTACAACATTGTTTACCAAGTTAATATACCAGAAAATAACCTACTGAGAAGTAGAATTTCCAGGCATATCTTTCTTGTTTGTCTCTTTTTGCTGCTGTTTTAAGGCTTTATGCTCCCTAATCCTTGATTTCTCACGAGCTCTTTCCCTGACCTGTTTTCCAAAACCTTTTTTAGCTTCCTCTCCTTTAAGTTGTTTGGTAGCATTGCTAACCTCTTTTCCTATCCCAGCCCCCTGATAAGGCTTAGGACCAGCAGGCCCTCCTTTAGGACCCTGAGCATACCCTAAAGAAACCCCTAACCAAGAAACTCCTACCAATAAGGCTATTAGCTTTTTCATCTCTCCACCTCCTATAACTTGTCTTTTTATTTTATTGTATCAAAAAGCATACCTAAAAGTTATTTACCTCTTAACACTGAGAGACCCAAGAGTTTAAAAATTCAACCTTGAAACCTGAGGGAACATTTTTCAAACTTTGTATTTTTTGCAAATAGTCCTAAACTTTTAACACTTTCAATTTTTAACCAAAACATAAACCTTTTTTCTTATTGGTAACACCTTCAGATCATCAAAATTTTTCTCTTTAAACCCTAAGGACTCAAACTTCTTTTTAGAAATAAGAATCCATCTATCTTTAAGTTTTGAAACCACCTCCTGATTGCATTCTTTAAGATATATAAAATCTAAAGCCTGATATCTATATTTTCCGTAGTAAATCAAATGATGAGGTGTTTCTCCACAAAGATATATCACCTCATTTTTTCCTACGGTTAAAATAAGGTTTTTGGCTGCTTTTCTAAAGTAATCCAACTTTTCCTTATGGTAAGAACAATAAAAGGCAGAATAAGTCTGTTTGATAAAAAATGTACAAAAAACTAAAAACCAAAAAATGCCCTTATACGTAACTTCTTTACGAAATCGGAATCCAAAAACTATGCTTCCAGACATCAATAAAATGATAGTTAAAAAGGCTTCCCAATAATAAAAACCTTTAAACATAAGATACCCTAAAAAAGAAAGGCTAAGAAAAACGCAGAACCAAGGTAAAAAGCGGATACAAATCTTGCCTATCCTAGAAATCATCCTTTGTTTTTCTAAAATCAAGTATAAAAAAACCGTAGAAGAAACAAAAACCAAACCCCCTACTCCAGGAAGCATATATCTTAGCCTTGCACCTAAGCAAAAAAGATGAAACAAGTATGAAAAAACAAACAGGAAAAGAGAAAAAAGGAAAAACCTAAAAAAATTAGGATGCTTATCAAGGAAACTTTTGAAAAACTCTTTTTCTTTTAAAACCATCAAAAAAAACACCCAAGGGGCATATCCTATCAGAAAACCCAAGGTAAAGGCCTCAAAATGTTGAGTTAAAGAAACCTCTGCCCCAGACACTGCCCCCCTATATTCTCCCAACCAGGCCTTAAAAAGGGTTATATCAAAACCCAAACTAACTAAAAGCCATGTTACAAAAATTCCCAAGGTAATCCCTATACCTAAAAAATGGGGAATAGAAAAAAGTTCTTTGGTTCTTTTGAAGTAAAGTAGATAAGGTATCCAAGCTAAGTAAAAGAAAAGCATAGCATGAAAAGTTTTGGTGAGCACAGCAAGTCCCGTAAAAATGCCCCATAAAACAAATCCAACCATTCTTCGTTTTTCTATCTCATAAAAATAAAACCAGGAAAAAAGGCTTGTTGAGACTAAAAAGGTGTAAAAACCGTCTATCTCAGCCCTTATAGCTTTATCTATGACCTCTGGTGTGGTTAAAAAAATCAACCCAGGGAGCCCCAAAACAACCCAAAAAGTGTTTTTTTCTTTGGTAATCTCGTCTTTTTTTAAGGTTTTTATCCATACCCAGGTAAAAACCAAAGAGGTAAACATTAGGCTCACAGCAGAACTGGTTCTGGCTGTCCACTCTGAGAAGTCTTTAAAAAGATAAAACCAAAGAGCAAGAAACCAGTTATAGCCCGGTGGTTTTAGAAAATAAAAAGTATCGAAAAGCTTAGGAAATAAAAAGTCTTTGGTTTCAAGCATCTGCAAAGCAATTAAGACTCTCCTCCCCTCTTCTCCTTGCAACTCCTTTTCTCCTATAAAAGGCAAATAAAGAGCCCCTCCAAAAACAACCAAAAATAAAGCTATTTTAAAAAAGGCTTTATTTTTCATAAAAACCTCTTAAACTTATAAAAATACTACTTTTTTGTTTGAATCACAACCTTATAGTAGAGGATTTTTATGAAAAAGGAAAGGTTGATTTTCGTTTTTTTGGTTTTGGCCCTTTTACTGATTTTTTGGAATTTAGGAGAGAAACCTTTGTTTGGGGTAGAGGGAAGATGGGCTGAAGCAGCAAGAGAAATGGTGCTTAGAGATTCCTGGTTTGTTCCAACCATCAACTTTGAACCTCATGTAACCAAACCCCTCATCCCTTTCTGGCTTATAAAATTTTCTGGAACGATTTTTCAAAGTTTTAATGAGTTTACCGTAAGACTACCAGGGGCTTTAATCGCTTTAGCAAGTTTGGTTGTGTTTTACATAGGTGTAACCCCTCTTTTTTCTTATCCTTGGAACCTTATAGCCTCTGGCCTCTTACTTACTTCCGTAGGTTTTTTAGAGTTTTCTCGTTTAGCTCAGTCTGAAATTTATCAACTTTTTGGCATCATCACAGCCCTTGCTTTTTATATCCATTTTAGGGAGAAAAAGAGCTTTTTAGGATACTTAGGGTTTTTTGGTGGTATGGTGATAGGTGGCTTATCAAAGGGATTAACCTCTTTTGTGGTTTTATTGACCTTACCTTTGATAGATGCTATCCTCGTGAAAAAATTTTATCATGTAAACTGGAAATCTATCTTAGCAGGAACCATGGCGTTAGGACTTTATTTTTCACCTTATTACCTAACAGCTCAAGAACTAAAAAGCCAAATCCCCTTTTATCTATGGATAAGAGAAAACTTACAACAAGCAGTAGACCCTTATGATAACCTTAGACCCTTTTACATCTATTTCTTGTATTGGCCTACATGGGTAGCCCCTTGGTCGTTTTTTTTATTTGCTGCTCTTGTTAAGTTTATAAAAATTTTTAAAAAGTTATCACAGGAAGAAAAGCTTTTCTTTTTAACCTCTATCTTCATCTTTCTTATCTTTACCATGGCCAAAGCCAGAAGAGGCTATTATCTTCTTCCGATTTTACCTTTCTCCATAATTTTTATTACCTACTATTTAAAACACCATGCTGACTGGTTTTTATTAAAAATCTATCGATTAGTTGGACATTGTTTAGTGTTTTTACCCTTGATATTTCTTTTAATTTTACCCTTTTTAAAGTTATCCCTTTCTTATACCTTAGGTTTAAGCCTGATCTTAGGCTTTTTGTTCCAAGTTGTAGTATTCTTTCTTTTTAAAAAAGAAGATTTTTTCAGAACCATCCTACACTTTGCAATAGTTGAGTGTTTAGTCTTTACTGTAATTACACCCCACTATGCTAAAAGTTCAGAAAAAGAGGCAGGTTTGTTTGTAAAATATTTACTTTCTAAAAATCCAAAAGCAACCCTATGTCAGGTTAACAACCCTGTAGCTAACGTCTATTTTTATGCCCATATCCCAAAGAAGGTAGAAGCTTTTACCTCTTCTCAAACCTGTGACGTTATAATCATAAGAAAAGCACTTCCTAAAGAAATAGAAAACCTATCTTTTAAAGAATACAAAATTATAACTTTTAAGGCTCAAAAAGACCCCTCAAAAACCTACTTTATTTTCTATCGAGATTTTAAATGATCCTCTACCAGTTTTCTTGCTTCTTTGTAGTCTTTTATCCAAAAAAGTTTAGAATAAAGCCTTTTGCAGTCCTCAAAATCTAAATGTTCTACCAATTTTATGGCATGAAGTTCTTCTTTCAGATGAGGAAAGGGATTCTCTTCTTGGGGAAGAAGCTCTTCCTTAGGGATGATTTTTATGTAGACCAAAGACCTTGCAGCAAGAAGATTTTCTATTTTTGGGTTTTCTTTGCGGTTAAAGATGTATCTTAAGGTCAAAAGCTCTCCAGGAGGAAAGACATAGGGTTTACCGACAATAGGTTTTAAAACCTTCTGCAGTAAAAAAACCTGATAAACCTTACAAAAACCTGATGTCTTTAATTGCAAAAATTTTTTAAAGTAAAGGTGTATAGTTCCAGCCTCTACATATACCTTTTTTATTCCCTGTTTTAAACTTAAAAGCAACTTTAGACTCGCCTCAACCCTCAATTGATCTCTTAGTCTAAACCTTTCAGCATCTGCTTTAGAAAAATCCTTTACACTTTCTACGATTTTCTCAAAATTGTTAGTTAAAGAAACTTCATAAAACCTGAGAAGTTTTTCTATGGCATTTTTTTCTGTCTCTGCTATCTTCTCTAAAATATATTCCTCTGTTGTTTTTTGAGAGACAAGCCCTTCTGCCCTTTGTTGTAGAAATCTCACCCCTTCTAAATAAGGTTCTATCTGAAAAATTTTCTTTCCTTGTTGATAAAAATTTTTAAGAATCTTAAGGGTTTGTTTTTCAAACTCTGGGAACCAAAACTCTTCGTTTAAAACATAATCCTCTTCAGAAATTTTACCTTCAAGAACTAACCTAAAATTTTCATTAGGTGGCTCTTCAAGAAAGATAACTTCAGCACTTTCCATAAAGTCCTTAGCAAATGGAAGGACTTCTATCCTATGGGTTGAAAAACCGACTATGATTTCTATTTTTTGAGAAGAATTCATCTGAAAAGGATTTACTCTACCACTTTAACAATATGCCTCCAAAGGTGAAACCTCCTCCAAAGGCAACGAGTAAGACTAAATCTCCTTCCTTAAGGCCCCCTTTCTTTTCTGCTTCGTAGAGGGCTATAGGAATGCTGGCTGCTGAAGTATTTCCATATTTATCGATGTTTACAAAGACCTTTTCTTTAGGAAGGTTTAGTCTATCTCTAAGATATTCTATAATTCTTAAGTTTGCCTGATGAGGTACCAAAAGGTCTAAGTCTTCCTTAGAAAAACCGTTTCTTTCAAGTAACTCCAACGCTAACCTTTCCATTACCCTGGTAGCAAATTTAAACACTTCTCTTCCTTGCATTTTGATGTAATATTCTTCCTTAGGTAACCTGTCATCAAATGGAGGAAAAGCACTTCCCCCTCCTTTTAAGGTAAGTAAAGGCCACTGGCTACCGTCTGCCCCAAGGATAAAATCGATAATTCCTTTTTGGGAAGGTTTAGGACTTTTTCCTACCACAGCAGCACCTGCTCCGTCTCCTAAAAGCACACAAATGCTTCTATCTTGCCAGTTGGTTTTTCTAGAAAGGGCTTCAGCCCCTAATACCAACACTTTACATTCAGGGTTTACCTTTACAAACTGGTCAGCTATACTTAAAGCATAAACAAAACCGGAACAGGTAGCAGAAAGATCAAAGGCACCAGCTCTTGAAGCACCTAACCCTTCTTGAACCAGCACCGCAAGAGAAGGAATGAGATAGTCTGGGGTTACGGTTGCACAAATGATAAGGTTTAAATCCTCTGGAGAAATCCCTGCTCTTTCTAACGCTTCTTTAGATGCTTTGATAGCATATTGACTGATGTTTTCTCCATCTTCTAAAATATGTCTTTCTTTTATTCCTGTCCTTTCTGTAATCCAGGCATCTGAGGTTTCAACCATCTTTTCGAGGTCATGATTGGTAAGCACCTTAGGAGGAACTGCCATCCCCATACCTAAAATCGTCGACCTAACAACGTTTAAGCACACTCCTTTTCCTCCTCGATCAAGTTGTCTTTGATGGCACTCTCCAATTTTTCAACCAGATTGATTTTTATAGTATTTACCGCTACCCTGATAGCATTTTTGATAGCCAAGGCATCAGACCTTCCATGAGCGATGATTACGTTACCTTTAACCCCTAAAAGTGGAGCCCCTCCATATTCTCTCCAGTCAGCCTTTTTCTTAAATCCATCTATAGCCTTTTTAGCCATAAAAAGACCTAAAATAGAAACCACCGACTTTTTTACCTCGTTTTTTAACATCTCTAAGATAACCTCAGCCAACCCCTCTAAAAACTTAAGACAAATGTTTCCTATAAAACCATCGCATACTACCACATCTACTTCTCCGCGATAGATATCTCTACTTTCGATATTACCTACATAATTGAGATTAGAATTTTTAAAAAGCTGATGTGCCTTTTTGACCAAAAGGTTACCTTTTCCTGACTCTTCTCCGATAGATAAAATGGCTATCTTTGGATTAAGTCTCCCCCAGACCTTTTCTAAAAAGACCTTTCCCATAATCCCAAACTGAAAAAGGTCTATGGGCTTTGAATCTACATTAGCCCCTACGTCTATCAACACAAAAGATTCTTTAACCGTAGGAAGAAGGGTAGCGATAGCCGGACGTCTCACCCCTTCTATCCTTCCTAAAATAAAGATACTCCCTGCAGCTACAGCTCCAGAATTTCCAGCAGAAACAAAAGCACCAGCCTCCTTGGATTTTAAAAGTTCTATCCCCTTAAAAATAGAAGCCTCTCGCTTCTTTCTTAGAGCATCTCCTGGACTTTCATCCATTTCTACCACTTCTTCAGCAAAAACCACAGAAACCCTTGGCTTTCCTACATAGGTTTTTAAAACCTCTTCCCTCCCTACCAAGATAAGCTCTAACTCGGGGATCTCCTGAAGGGCAAGGTCTGCACCTCTAAGAATCTGGGAAGGGGCAAAATCCCCTCCCATTACATCCAAGACTACCTTATACATAGGTTAAACAATCAAAAACTAAGAAGATTCTTTTTCTAAAACCTGTTTACTTTTGTAATACCCACAGCTTGGACAAACTCTGTGAGGAAGTTTAGCAGATTTACACCTTGGACACACAGAAAAAGAAGGAGCTTCTAAATGCTTATGAGCCCTCCTCATTCCTCTTCTTGACCTTGAAGTCTTTCGCTTAGGTACAGCCATGTTACTTACCTCCTCTTTTTTCCAAACTCTCCTTTTCTATCATCTGCTTTAATACCGCAAAAGGACTTTCTTTTTTATATACCCCACAACTGCAACTTCTTTCATTAAGGTTAACCCCACAATATGAACAAAGTCCCTTACAGCTTTCTTTACAAAGCTTCTTGTAAGGAATAGATAACCAGATCTCCTCTCTTAATATGTCATAAAAAGAAATCCAAGAGTTTTCAAAAAAACTTACCTCCATCTCCTCATCTGAAAGCTCTTTTTCCTCATCAAAATTAAGAGATCTTAACGGCTTTAAATCTAAAGCAAAAGAATGCTCTAGATCAAACTCAAACTCTGTTAAACATCTATCACATTCTAAAACCAAAGAACCACTTACAAAGCCTTCTAATTTTACCTCAATACCTAATTTTTTCAATTTAAAAAATCCAAAAAGAGGTTTTTTTATCTTAAATCCCTCTAAAACCTTAACGTCAGAAAATTCGACTTTTAAACCTTCTAACGGGATGTCTTCTAAACTAATACCCCAATTCTTAAGTTCTTCCATGTTTTACTAAACCTTTCTTAGTTTGTTTTAAAATACCTCTAAATCTAAAAAAGTCAAAGGGGTATCCTAATCGAATACAACCTTCTTATGAATACCTTTTAGTCAAATCAAAAACCTATAAAACCTGACTCTAAACAAGATATTTAAGGTAAATACCACCTACCAACGGAATCCAGAGGTTATCTCTGCTGGTAAAAAGTTCTATAAAAGTAAGAAGGGAAGTTAGACCAAAGTACTGAAAGGTTAACGATCTTTTAACCATATAAACAAGCAAAAGAGAGATCAAAAAAAATGCTATCCCTCCCTCCAAGGTCTTTCCTCGAAATATTTTCCTTTTCCCTAAGTAAAAACCAACAAGAGAGGCTATCGGGTCAGCCAAGGTTAAGATCAAAAGCACTAAACGAAAATCTTCCCTCCCTACCAAATAATAAAGGCCCGTAGTTCCAACCAAAAAAAACCAACCATCACTTATTTTATAAAATTCTTCTTTTTTAAGGAATGGAGTCCAAAGCCCTTTAAAAGGAATATAATCATAAAAAAAGAGCCTTAAAACTTCAAAAATAGAGGTTAAAACAACCAAACTTACTAAAAGAAGGCCTAACAAGTGATAAGAAACAAAATAAGACAGCCCAAAAAGTAGAAAACCAAAACCTAAATGGAATGCCTTTCTATAAAAGTTCATTCCCACTCGATCGTAGCTGGAGGTTTAGAAGAAATATCGTAAACCACCCTGTTAACCCCTTTTACCTCGTTTATAATCCGGTTCGAAAGTCTTTCTAACAGATCATAAGGTAATTTTACCCAGTCAGCAGTCATAGCATCTTGACTTTCCACACATCTAATCGCTACTACATATTCATAGGTTCTTGCATCTCCCATAACCCCTACCGTCTTTACCGGCAAAAGAACCGCAAAGCTTTGCCAGACCTTATAATACCAACCTGAGTTAAGCATCTCTTCTGTAACTATCGCGTCAGCCTCTCTTAAAATATCCAGTTTTTCTTCAGAGATTTCTCCGATTATCCTGATAGCAAGACCTGGGCCTGGAAAAGGTTGTCTCCAGATGATATGTTTAGGTAAACCTAAGAGTTCTGCTATCTTTCTTACCTCATCCTTAAAAAGCTCTCGCAAAGGTTCTATCAACTTAAGGTGCATCCTTTCAGGCAAACCACCTACGTTATGATGGGACTTGATAGTAGCAGAAGGCCCTTTAAAAGAAACACTTTCAATTACATCCGGATATAAAGTCCCTTGAGCAAGATAAACCACGTTATCAAACTTTTTGGCTTCTTTTTCAAACACCTCTATAAAGGTTTCTCCTATAATCTTTCTTTTTTTCTCTGGATCTTCAACCCCCTTTAGTCTCTCCAGAAAAAGAGAGCTTGCGTCTACATAATCTACTTTAAGCCCTAAATTTTTCATCAAAGATAAAACTTCTTCTGGTTCGTTTTTTCTTAAAACTCCGTTGTTTACAAAAATGGGTATCAACCTATCTCCTATGGCTTTATGGACTAAAAGCGCTGTTACGGTAGAGTCTATCCCTCCGGAAAGGGCACAGATTACCTTTTCATCTTCTTTAACTAGATTTTTAATATCTTCTACGGTTTTTTCTATAAAAGAAGGCATACTCCAGTCAGCCGTACAACCACAAACCTCAAACACAAAGTTTCTTAACACATCTTGGCCTATCTCTGTATGAACTACCTCTGGATGGAACTGAACACCATAGATAGGTTTTTCTATATGGGCTACCGCAGCAAAAGGGGTATTTTCTGTCTCAGCCAACACATAAAAACCCTCTGGTAAAACCTCAATCTTATCACTATGACTCATCCATACCTTATATATCTCACCCTTTTTTAATCCTTTAAAAAGGGCATTTTCTTCTATTATTTTAATATAAGCAGGACCAAATTCTCGTTTTGCACTTCGTTCTACTTTTCCCTCTAAAAGATAACTTATCAACTGTAATCCATAGCAAATACCTAAAACCGGAATCCCTAATTCAAAAATCTCAACAGATATCATAGGTGCATCTTCATCATAAACACTGCTTGGACCTCCTGAAAGAATGATCCCTGAAGGGTTAAAACCTTTTATCTCCTCCAAAGACACAAAACAAGGTTTTATCTCACTATAAACCCCTAATTCTCTAATCCTTCTGGCAATAAGCTGGGTAGTCTGAGAACCAAAATCAAGAACTAATATTCTATTTTTCATCTTCCAACCCTCAACTTTCTTAAGATACCTATTCCTCCTATCAACATCAAAATCAAGACCCCTATGGCTAATATCTCAAAAAGATAATATTTAAAACGCTCTGGGTCAAAAGAAGAGGTATGAGCTATCTCAAAACCTACGATCAAAAGTCTTCGAACTAAAGCAATAATTCCTACCAGTAAAAAAGGCTCTAAGCATTTAAGCTTATATTCTTCTCCAAAAATTACCTGCAGAGTATAAAAAACCTCCAGAAACATCATGGCTATCAAAAATTTATCTAATACCCCGATAATTCCCTCTGTAAAATTAACGTAAGAAGGAATGTCCAAAATACCCTTAAACCCGTAAAAAATGATAAAACCTGTGGCGATCAGTATTCCTAAACCTATCAATATATAAAGAACTCTTTCAAACTTCACAAAAAATTCTTGCACATAATAGTTCCATCGTTCTAAGCTCATCTTAGACCACTGTCTGTGAGTTATAAAGGGTCATCGTCTTCAACAGACCCTTATAAAGGAGATCTTCTAAAGCAGCTACCGCTAACTCGATTACTTTTTTTACTTTCTCTTTTTCTTCTTCGTTAAATGGGCTTAGCACATAATTAACAACATCTCTATCTTCAGGCTTACCTATTCCTAACTTCATCCTTGGGAAATCAGAAGACCCCAAACACTCTATAATCGAAAGCATGCCTTTATGCCCACCAGCTCCCCCCTTAGGTAAAATCTTTATTTTACCTAAAGGGAGGTCCATATCATCATAGATTACCAAAAGATTGTTTAACGGTATTCGTTCTTTTAATATCCACTTCTTAACCGCTCTACCAGAAAGGTTCATGTAAGTTTGGGGCTTAACCAAAATCACTTTATCTTTATAAAAAGCTACCTCACTTTCCATTTCTTTATAAAATTTAAACTTAAGCCTATGTTTTTCAGTAAAGGCCTCTAAAACTAAAAACCCAAAATTGTGCCTTGTTTCTTTATACTCCTCTCCAGGATTACCTAACCCGCAAAAAAGCCACATCTTAACTATTCAGATTCCTCTGTAGAAGCCCCCTCTTCTTCCCCACCTTCAGCTACGATGGTAATCACGGTATCCTCAGGATTATCTAAGACTTTTACTCCTTCAGGAACTCTTATATCTTTCACATGTAAAACGTCTCCTAAATCTAAGTTAGATATTTCTACCTGGATTTTATCAGGGATGTTAGAAGGAAGACACTCTACCGTAAGGTCATGCATAAAAATTTCGATTACTCCACCTTTAGTAAGCCCTACTGGACGTCCTACAAACTCTAAAGGTACGTCTATACTTACGGTTTCTCCCTCTTTAATCGCTACAAAATCAAGATGAATAATCTTGTCGGTAACAGGATGGAGTTGATAATCTTTTAAAATTGCCTGTATTTTCTGATTTTCTCCGTTTTGAACCTCCAAGTTAAAAAGCAAAGTTTCACCTTTATATTTATGTAAAATACTTTCGAGTTCGTTAGCTTTAACCGAGATAGGAACTGGGTCAAAATTATGTCCATAGACGATAGCCGGTATCAAACCTTGTTTACGCAACTTTTTAGCACATTCCTTACCGGTTTTGTCTCTTTTAACCGCGGATAAACTCACCTGCCTCATTGTATCTCCTCCTCCTTTTAATTAACAAAATTTTATACAAAAAGGGAACTTATAGACTCATCTGTATTTATTCTTCTTATAGCTTCTGCCAATAAACCCGCCAAAGAAAGAACCTTTATCTTCCCTATGGTCTTTGCTTCTTCTTTTAATGGAATGGTATCACTTACCCAAAGAGCTTTCAACGAAGAATTAGCAATCCTTTCTAAGGCCTTCCCAGAAAGCACAGGATGGGTAGCCATTCCATAAACCTCTAAAGCCCCTCTTTCTATGATAGCATCAGCTGCTTGACACATGGTACCAGCTGTATCTACCATATCATCTATGATTATAGCTACTTTATCTTTTACTTCTCCTATGATGTGCATTACAGCACTTTCGTTAGGACGTTCTCTTCTTTTATCTATGATAGCGATAGAGGCTTCCAGTCTTTTGGCATATTCTCTTGCCCTCTCTACCCCACCAGCATCAGGAGAAACGATAACCAGGTCTTTTCCTGAAAAATTCTCTTTAATGTATTTTAAAAAAACCGGCAAGGCATAGAGATGATCTACAGGTATGTCAAAAAAACCTTGGATCTGTCCAGCATGAAGGTCAACGGTTAAAACCCTTCGCGCCCCTGCTACCACTATCAAATTAGCTACTAACTTGGCTGAAATAGGGGTTCTTGGAGCTGTTTTTCTGTCTTGTCTTGCATACCCATAATAAGGGATAACTGCAGTAATCCTTCTTGCTGAAGCCCTACGAGCTGCATCTATCATGATAAGAAGTTCCATCAAATTTTCGTTTACAGGTGGACAAGTAGGTTGGATGATAAAAACGTCAGCTCCTCTTATGTTATCTTTAATCTCAACAAAAATCTCTCCATCACTAAAACGCTTTACTACCGCTTTGCCTAAAGGAATGTTTAAAAAACTACAAATCTTTTCTGCTAACTCTGGATTAGCATTCCCAGAAAGCACACAAATCCCTTTAAAGTTATATCCTCCCATCTTGCTCCCCTAACCTACTCCAAATTTTGAACTAAAAATACTTTGGCTTCCTTAAACGTTCTTTTTAAGGATTCATAAACATAAAAAGGTGGTTCCTTTTCAAAAACCCCAAAAACTGTTGGGCCTGTGCCACTAAGGCTAACGGCACAGCATCCAAAAGTTTTAAGTTCAGCCTCAAGTTCTTCTAAAAACGAAAACTTCTCAAAAACTAAAGACTTAAAATCGTTTATAAGTCCCTGAGGATGTCTCCAGGGAGGGACTTCGGTAGAATAATAAACAGGATTTTTTGAATTTGTCAATCCTAAATTTTGATAAGCCCACTTGGTGCTTATTTCAAAGTTAGGACAAATAAGGAGATACCACGCTTTAAAAGAAGGATAAGGCATTAAGACCTCTCCTATACCTTCACCTGTAGCTGCAACATAAGGACTTAAAAAAAAGGGAACATCTGCTCCTAAACTCTTAGCTATGTTATATAAAGAAGGGTTTTCTTGGTCTATACCATAAACATAAGCTAAACCTTTAAGTATGGTAGCAGCATTACTACTTCCCCCTCCTAAGCCAGCTCCCATGGGGATAGTCTTTTTTACCCTTATATGGTGTTTTTCGTTAATCCTAAAAGTTTCTTTAAATTTTATATAAGCCTTATAAACTAAATTTTCTTCCAGAGGAATATTGCCTTTGTCAGAAACAAAATCTAACCTAAAATCTAAGGTCCCTCTTTTGATTTCTATCTCATCAAAAAGGTCTATTTTCTGAAAAATCGTATAAAGATTATGGTATCCATCCTCTCTCCTGCTTAACACTTGCAACACCAAGTTTAGCTTTGCTGGAGATAAAAAGAGATATTTTTTCATAAAGATAGGACCTTTAATCTGAAACTTTCAAAAATTTTAGTTTAAGCTCATAAAGTATAGCATTAATCAGACGTTCTTCGTCTAAAGTAAGATTACCTTTAGTTTTTTCTTTTAGCATCTCAATCGTATCTATGGTTTGTTTCGCTGAAAGAAGGTTTACCTCTTTTTTGTTGGTTAAAGGGTCTGGAAGTTCTCCCAGATGGATAAGGGCAGCCGTGTTTAGAGAAAGGATAAAAGTACTAAAAGTGATTAAGTTCGAAAAAAGATCTTCCTGCTCTTTACTCATTTATCCTTTCTCCTTCTTTTTGGTAATTACATATTCAGTCTGAGTTGCATATCCTGTTTTTACTGCCTTTCTTTCGGAAAGAAGGTCAGAAAGTTTTTTTACCCTTTCTGAAGGATGAAACTCTTTAGCTTTTTCCAAAAAACGACGTGCCTCTCCTACCTTACCGTCTATCAAATAATCTCTGGCTCTTTTAAGTATAGACACCTCTCTTTGAGATTTTTGAGATATTTTATCTTGAAAACCAAAGATAGAAGGAAGTTTCATCACTTCTAAGCTTCCACATTGAGGACATGGAGGATAGTCTTCATCTATCCTCTGTAAACTCTCAAAAACTTCTCCACACATTTCACACCTAAACTCATAAATAGGCATAACTTAATTATAATATCTATTTTTAAGTTTACAACATAAAAAAACTTGAGAAAAATATAACCTAAGCTATACTGAAAAGAGATGAAGATCGATAGAGAAACTTTTTATCATAAAGTAGGGCTTTTTATCTCCCTTCTTTTAGCTTTTCTTATCATCGCTGGCTTTGTCTATCTGTTAAGCCCTCTTTTTTCTATAATTTGCTGGGCGGGTATCATTGCCTTTTTTATCTATCCTTGTTATCAAAAAATCTATCAAAAACTTAAACGTAAAAACCTATCTTCTTTTATAGTTCTATTTTTTCTAATTCTATTTGTAATAGGACCTTTTTCAGCCATCCTTTTTAACCTCTACCAGCAAGTCCTCTCTATCTTAGACTGGGTTAAACCCATTACCAACCAGAGCCTTTATGATTTTATCGAACGACTAAAAGATTATCCTAAGATCTATACGTTCTTTACTAAACTCTTATATTACCTACAGCCTTATCTTCCTCAAATCCAAGAAAAAATCGCCCAGGTCATGTCTTCTATCCTTCAGGCAGGGGTTTTTTCTATAACCAATTTAGCTAAATTCTTATTTTCCTTTGGGTTTCAGTTAGCTTTTACCATCCTTACTTTACATTATTTTTTGATAGACGGAGAAAAAGTGATTCAAGAAATAGTCAGCCTTATACCTGGTAAAAACCAAGAAAAACAAAAAATGTTACAAAGAATTGGTTTGATTTTAAAAGGAGTCTTATACGGCAACGTTCTTACTGCTTTTATCCAGGGAATTTTAGCCTTTTTTATCTATTCTGTCCTGGGAATACCCCATAATCTTTTCTGGGCCTTTCTTACAATGTTAGCCTCTTTCATTCCAGCCTTCGGAACTTTCCTTATTTGGGGACCTTTGGTTGCCTATCTATTCTTGGTAGGAAGTTATATAAAAGCGGTGATCCTTTTGGTTTTTTGTGGAGTTATCATTTCTAACTTGGACAACTTCCTAAAACCCTTTTTAATCGGTGGAAAAACTAAAATCCACAACCTTCTCATCTTCTTTTCAGTGCTTGGAGGGATCGTAAAATTTGGTGTGTTAGGAATCTTTTTAGGGCCTATTATCTTAGCACTTTTTCTCTCGATCATAGACATCTACAAAACTCACTTGATTAACCACTTAGATAGCTTCACCTATCCTGATCAAAGTGAATAGCCTATGCCTGAACTTCCTGAAGTAGAAACTATAAGAGATCAACTAAAACCAAAGCTTTTACATCAAAAACTGGTTAAAATCGAGATATTAGACCCAGGATTTACTAAAAAAATATCTTTTGAAAGTGCACTTAGCATAGAAGGAGAAAAACTTTTAGACATAAAAAGAAGGGGGAAATATCTTTTGTTTGTTTTTGAGAAAAAAGGTCTTTTATGGCACCTTGGTTTGACTGGAAGCTTAATTCTCTTAAAACACTGTCTTAACCAACCACCCTATAAATTTCTAAGACTGCTCCTAAAATTTGAAAACGAAATCTTGGGATACTTTGACATAAGAAAGTTTGGGAAAATAAAAACCTTTGCCCTACCCCATTTTCCTAAAGAGATAGAAAATTTAGGAGAAGATGCGTTAGAAATAAAACAAGAAAAATTTGCTTCTATCCTTCAAGGTTCTTCAAAACCGATTAAATCCTTGCTTTTAGACCAAACAAAAATTGCAGGACTTGGAAATATCTATGTAGACGAAGCCCTTTTTAGGGCTGGAATACATCCTTTAAGAAAAGCCTGTTCGCTTAGCCATAAAGAGGTAGCGAAGCTTTACCATACCATTAAAATGCTCCTTAGAAGGGCTATAGAATTGAGGGGTTCTTCGATAAAAAATTATTTAGATGCCTTTGGACAAGAAGGCAAGTTTCAAGAAGAACATCTGGTTTACGGCAAAAAAGGGCAAAAATGTCCTTTTTGTGGAAAACCTTTTCAATACCTAAAACTCAATCAAAGAGGGACCACCTTCTGTCAAACCTGCCAATCTTAAAAAAAGCGACAAAAACTTGGGTTTTACCCTTGACAAAAAAAGAATAATCTTTTATAAAATTGAAAAATAAGAAAATTCTTCTAAAGGAGGGAATTATGAACAAGGCAGACCTCGTAAAAAGGATGGCAGAGATCGCAGAAGTACCTAAGTCTACTGCTGAAAAGCTCTTAGACGCTTTTATGGAAGCTGTAGAAGAAGCAGTTTCAAAAGGAGACAAAGTAGTATTGGTTGGTTTTGGAACCTTTCAAGTGTTAAAAAGAGCTGAAAGAGAAGGAAGAAACCCCAGAACAGGCAAACCTATCAAAATCCCTGCTAAAAAGGTGGTTAAGTTTAAGCCAGGCAAAAAATTAGAAGATGCCGCTTCTAAAGCATAAAAAGGTTTAAATTTAACGGGGGCTGCTTTCTCCCCCGTTAAACAAATAATCTCCTGTTTCTGTAGACAATCTTTTTTGGTTGTCAAGAATTATCTTTTTAAAATTCAAAAAGTTTTTCTTTTGTAATCCCTGAGTAATACCAGAAACAGTACTAATTTCCTCTTTAGTCGTAATAAGAATGGTTTGAAAGTTTGGATATTCTTCAAGAACCTTAAGTAAATTTTCTGTCAGAGCTTCTTTTTTTAAGAGATGGGCTTGATAAAAATGTTCAAAAGGAGGGAAAGACTGTGTTTTCTGCTGATACTTTTCATAAAGATAGCTTTTAAAAAGTGGGTTCATCAAGTCCATTTCTGGAAGATTAGAGATTTCCTCTTGAGAAAGGCTGAAAATTCCTTTATCAAGTACCTTTTGAAACAGACTCTCTTCTACCCCTATGGCTAAAACCTTTATTTTTTTGATCTTAGCCAATCTTAGAACTTCAATTAGGTTGTCAAGATTAACCCCCACTTCTACCTTTGACAGTTCTTTTCTTAGGTATTCTTTAGAAACCTTACCTTCAATAAACTGGTCTATCAGAGATTGATAGGAAGAAGGTAGGTCCAAGGTGATTATTAAATTATCGTTTAACCGATGCAGGTTTTCTAAAAATTCTTGGTAAAATTGAGTAAAATCTGCAGTTGGATTTTGCTTTTCTTCTCCTATTAAGATCAACTGAGTATTTGCCAGTTGTAAAGTAAGGTCATAGGTCGTGATAGAAGTCTTGGTATAAAAACCCTCTGGTTTAAGCCTTACAGGAACTAAAATCCCTTGTTGAGAATCTAAAGTTTTTTTTAAAAATACCTTACCTGACTTTATCCATCCTTCAGTTAAAGATTTCAAGCTAAACCAGAGATTAACTGAAAGCTCCGTTTCCCCTACTGAAGAGGAAAAAAAATAACCCAACATCCCTTCTTTTTCAAAAGGTTGAGGAACTAACTTAAAATATACTCCCTGGTCTATATGCTTTATCATCCAGGGAAAAGGGAATCTATGTAAATAAACCACGTTTTTAGCCTCCTCCCAAACAACCTGAGAAGGGTCTTTAACCGGTAATATCTTATATCCCTTTTTCCTAAAAACCTCTATTATTTTTTGATAAAGTAGGAGCTCTTCTTCAGGATAAATCAAAACCCCTGGATTTTCTAACAGCCTGTCCAACCCCACATACTCTTCTTTTTTTTCTAAAATCCTCCATAGAGTATAATCCGGGTCTAAATATATTTCTTCAGGCCTTTCTTTTAGCCACACCTGAACGATTTGGTAAGGACTTATCACGTTTTTTTCAAAAGAATAGGTCATGTTTTTACACACCACAGAAAATTTAACCACCACCTCACGTTCGTTTGGAGTAAGGGTATGTGGAGAATTAGACTTGATTAGAGCTAAGGTTAATTCGTAGCCTCCATCCTTAGGTTGCAAAAATACTACCTCTCCTCTGAGATAAAGCTTTTTAAACATAGAGAAATCCGAAAAAGAAGCAAAAACCTCTGGGAAAGAAGATTTTAAGTAGGTTAAAAGGTCTTCAAAAGATTGGAGGGTAAAAAGTTTGGTTTCGTAAAAATGTTTTAACCTACTTAAAAGGACTTCCTCTCCCAATCTTTGCTTAAGCTCTAAAAAGTAAAAAAAACTTTTGCCTTCTAAGGATGAGGTGCTGAGGAGTTTCTTGCGCAATTCCACTTTTCGCTGAGCCACATCTTTTAAAAACAAGGCAAGTCCTTTAACCCTTTGATCTTCTTGGTAAAAGATCCCATCTTTTAAGCGTTTTTCGTTAACCCAAAAGCTAAAATCCCAAGGGGAATCGAATATCGAAGGATTAACCAAAAGGGTGTTGGAGTAATCTAAATTAGGTTCCTGGTCCTTTATCAAAAACACAAAGAGATTAGAAAAAGGATAAACCTCAGAAAATTTCTTGTCTATACCTCCTAAAACAGACTTAACTTTTGAGAACCAAGAAGAAACCTCTTCTTTAGAAAGAACCTTTTTGTTATCTAAGGAATACAAAAAAATTTTCAGATTTTTATACGTTAAAACCGAAGGAACAAAAGGCTCTTTAGAAAGTATTAAAACCGGAGATTTTATCGGTTTTAGATTCTTAAACCTATAGACTAAAAATCCTCCTTCTTCTTTTACTTCATAATCCTCTGAGGGAACAAGCGCAAAATATCCCAGCTTTTTTGGAACCTTTAAGGTAATTTCATAGGTAAAGGGCTCTTCGGGTAACGGGATAAACCGATCTACGAAAATTAAAGGAACCACGGTAAAATTTACAGATTTTTCGAAATATAAAAATAAGGGGCTGTTAGGTTTTTCATCCAAAAAGGTTAAAGCCGATTCTTTAAAAGGTACTGAAGAAAGAGGTTTGCCCTCTAAAATGGCTTCTTTAAAATGAAACCCTTCTGTCTTAAAGGTTTGGACCTTTTTTTCCTGTAAAACTGTTTGCAAACTACCTTCTATAACATTTGGTTTTAACTCTAAATCCAGTTTGAGATGCAAAGGGGTAAAATTAGCCCCATACGACCCCAAAGGGAACAAAAACACCCCTAAAGTTATTAATAATAAAAGAAAAAAGGCTGTTTTCCAGTTTGCCATGTTTCCCCTTTTTGAAAAATAAAAATTTTGAAATATAATTAAAAACACTATAACTTAACTCAGGAGATTTGTAAAGGCTATGAAAAAACCAAGAGTGCTTGTGCTATGGGGATATGGTATAAACTGTGAAGTAGAAACTTCCTATGCTTTTAAACTCGCAGGAGGAGACCCTGAGATAGTTCACCTGTCTGAAATCTTTTCTGGAGAAAAAAAACTTCTTGATTATCAAATCATCTGTTTTCCTGGAGGTTTTTTAGATGGAGACCACTTAGGAAGTGCTCAGGCTTGTGCCCACAGGTTTAAACATTTAAAACTAAAAGATGGCTCCTATCTCTGGGAAAAACTTATGATTTTTCTGGAAAAAGGAGGGCTTATCTTAGGAATATGTAATGGATTTCAACTGTTGGTGAAAATGGGGCTTCTACCAGGAGGAAAATATTTAGGCGAAAGAAAGGTTACCCTTACCTACAATGACTCAGGCAAGTTTGAGGACAGATGGGTTTATCTAAAAGTAAACCCACAAACCAAATGTATCTTTTTAGAAGGTTTAGACGAACTTTACCTTCCGGTAAGGCACGGAGAAGGTAAGTTTATCCCTAAGGACGAAAAAATACTTGAAGAAATAAAATCTCAAGGTCTTATCGCCCTCCAATACATCCATCCTGAAACCCGAACCCCCACCTTAGAATATCCTTACAATCCTAACGGAGCTTTTGAAGCCGTAGCTGGGTTAACAGACCCTACCGGACGTATTTTTGGGCTTATGCCTCACCCAGAGGCCTTTAACCATTTTACCAACCATCCTCGTTGGACCCGAGAAAAGAACTTAACGGTAGCTGGGCTTGAAATCTTCAAAAACGCAGTAAACTGGGTTAAAAACAACTTGCTTTAATGTACACCAAAAAATTAGCTCAATCTCTCAGGTATCTCTTAACCCTTTGGAAGAAAAGAAGCTTTTTGATCCTTTTCCTCTTTTTTTCTGTTTACATTAGTTTTTTTTTAGCCTCTCCTTACATACTGAATTTTCTTCAACATATCTACCAACAAAAGTTTGTTTTTTATAGTCTGTCAGAACCCATTGCTTCCTTTATTAAATTTTCCTTGGTTTTGACTATTTTAGTCACCTTTCCCTTTATTTTTTATCTATTTTTAAAAGCTTTGAACTTAGGCTTCAATTTTAAAAAAAAGTTTTTCTGGATGTTTTATGTTTTGGGATTGAGTCTTTTTTATTTAGGGGTGGTGTTTGCCTATTTTATTACCCTCCCTTATGGAATAAAGTTTTTGCTTTCCTTTCGTACCGAAAAAATAGAGCCTTCCATTTCCTTAGGGCATTTTGTTAATTTTTTTTCTTTTTTTGTGATTGCCTTTGGGCTAATCTTTGAGCTCCCTCTTTTTTTAACCTTTCTGTCTTTAACCAAAGTATTAAATCCCTATAGAATCACCAAGTATCGCAGGGAAATCTTTTTTGGTATAGCCGTGCTCTCTGCAATCATAACCCCAACTCCAGATGCCTTTAACATGGCCCTTCTGTCTTTTCCTCTTTATGTACTCTTTGAGTTAGGAATTTTCCTTTCAAGGTTTTTGCTGAGAAGTAACCTGTTAGAAAACACTCAAAATGAAAACACTCAACATGAGGAATTAAAACCCTCTAAAAAAGACGATTAAATTTATTAAAACTTTAAACACCTTGACAAACAGATAAATTATATTATTTTTGTTAATATATAATGGGCCCGTAGCTCAGATGGTTAGAGCCACCGGCTCATAACCGGAAGGTCCCAGGTTCGAGTCCTGGCGGGCCCATTTTAGACTCATCTATATGTCTTTAAAAACGAGAGATTTTTACAACTTTTTAAATCAGCTTGCTCCACTTAACATAGCAGAACCACAAGATAATAACGGTCTACAGGTAGGGTCTTTTGAAGATGAAGTTTGTGGGGTTCTTTTGGTTGTAGACCTTACCTCTAAAGCCATAGATTATGCTTTGGGAAATCAGCTTAATCTTATCATAAGTCATCATCCTTTTATTTTTAAGCCTCTAACCCAAATAATAAAAGAAGACCCTAAAGGCCATCTTATCTATCGGTTAATCCAAGAAAAGATAAACCTTATCTCATGGCACACACCATTAGACAAGATAGAAGAAGGGGTCTCAGAGGCAGTCATAAGGGCTTTAAATCTCAAAGGAGAACGGTTTATCTCTTTGCAAGAAAAAAATCAAAAAGTTTTTGGATTAGGAAGGGTTGTATATTTAAAAAAATCTATTAAACTGCAAGACTTAGCTAAAAAATTAGGAAAAGTTCTAAAAAGTTGGGTGATGGTGGTAGGAGACTTAGAGACCCCTATCAAAGCTTTTGGGGTATGTGGAGGTTCAGGGGCTTTTTTAAAAGATGAGCTTAAAAACTTAGGAATTAATACCCTGATAACCTCAGACGTAAAATATCACGTAGCAAAGGATTCTTTAGAAGAGGGGTTTAACTTTATCGTCGTAGACCATGGAGTAGCAGAAGGTTTGGTGCTTGACTGGTTAAAAACATCTCTGGTTAAATTCATAACCTCTTATAAGCTCAATCTAAAAATAGAAATTTTTAGAGAACCAAGTCCATATCAAATATTATTGGCGGAGGAGAATAGATGCAAGAAGAAATTCTGCGATTGATAGAGCTTCAAAACTTAGACTTAGAAATCTTTAAGATAGAAAAAGCAGTACAAGAAATACCTCAAAGTCTTCAAAAAGCACAAAAAGAAAAAGATCAGTTGTTCAACAAAATAGAACAGTTTAAAAACCTGATAGAAGAAAAAACCAAACAAAAAAACCTTTTTGAAGAGGAATTAAAACAGGAATACCAAAGGCTTAAAAGCACTCAGGCAAGATTAGTCCAGATAAGAGGTACCAGAGAATATCAACTTCTCCTAAGGGAAATAGAAGAGATCAAAAAGGCTAACAAACAAAAAGAGGAAGAAATTCTAAAGCTGATGGAAGAGATAGAAAAGTTAGAACAAGAAAAAAGAAAATTAGAAGAGGAGTTTGTCAAGGTAGAAGAAATTTTTAACCAGGAAAAACAAAAGTTTGATGATTATTGTAACCAGCTAAACTTGGAAAAAGCCAAACTTATAGAACAAAGGTTAGGTTTAAGTAAAAAAATACCTGCAAGACTCTTGAGAAAATATGAACTTCTAAGAGAAAGAAAAGGGGGAATAGGAATAGCTCCGGTTGATAACTATGTGTGTGAAGGATGCCATATGGCCATACCTCCGCAACTCTATAATGAGATCCAAAGAGACAACAGATACTACGAATGTCCCCACTGCAAAAGACTGATCTTTTTTAAAAAGTTTTACCTACTTGAAGAATCTTCTGAACCAGCCTTAGAAGAAAAAGATGCCTCCTCAGCTTCTTAAACTTAAAAAAGACCTTTCTAATCTGGAAGAAATTGCTAACCAGACTGCCCAGTTTTTAAGAAAACAGGCTGTAGGTGCTATTCCTACAGAAACCTTTTATGGGCTGGCTACAGACCCTTTTTCAGATAAGGCCTTAGAAAAACTCTTTTTACTCAAAAATAGGCCTCAACACAAACCAATCCTTCTTCTTATAGAAGAAAGAGAACAGCTTTACTTTTTAGTAGAAGAAATTCCTCCGATTGCAGAGAGACTTATAGAAAAATTCTGGCCAGGACCTCTAACCATAGTTTTTCCAGCCAAAAAAAACCTTTCTGATTATCTAACCTCAGGAACAGGAACCATCGGGATAAGGCTTTCCTCTTCCCCAATAGTAAAGGCCATCGTCAAAGCCTTTGGTAAACCTATAACCGGAACCAGTGCTAACCTTTCAGAGAAGCCTCCTTGTTCTTCTCCTGAAGAAGTTATACAACAACTTCCAGGCCTTGATTTTATCGTAGATTATGGTTATTTAGAAGCTACTTCTCCATCTACCGTAGTTTCTGTGGTGAACAATCAGCTTTCTTTGATTAGGGCTGGTGCTATACCTTTTAAAAACATCTTAAATCTATTTCTCTAACCTACTCCTCAGTAAGTTCTAATTCTATATATGAATGGCCACACTCATAGCATTTAACATCTAATGTCCCCTCTAAAAGGGCCACATAAAGGATATCTCCCCCACATACTTTACATATCTCTCCTACATTTTCCTCTTCTATTGCTTTTATAATATCTTCCTTTAACTCTTCTGGGATATCTGGGTCAAAAATAACCTTCACCCTAACCTCCTGCACGCTCAATTTTTATTAATCTTATCAAAAATTTTCATTTTGTAAAGCTAATTTTCGTCAATTTTTTAACTTTTTTATTTAATTTTTGTAAGAACTGTTTCTTTTAGATACTCTACCCTTTTTTCAGGATAGTCTATCAAATAGTGAGTACCTCGAGATTCCAGCCGGACTTGAGCAGACTTTATGATGATCTCAGCCACCATACACAGATTTTTGAGTTCCATCACGTCAAGGTTTAAGTAAAGTCCTTCCCAGTTGGCTTCTATTTCTCTTTGAATAAACTCAAGTCTTTTCTTAGCAAACTCCAACATCTTCAAACTTCTTATTATACCTACAAAATCCCACATCACCTTTCTTATCAAATCCCAGTTATGAGAAATAAACACCATCTCTTCCTTAATTTCTTTTATGATAGGGTCTTTTATCTTAGGTAAGTTAAAGGAAGTTTCCCTGATTTCAGGCCAAAGTTCTCTGATTTTAAGACTTGCTTGATGAGCAAAACATATGCCTTCTAAAAGAGAATTAGAGGCTAATCGGTTTGCTCCATGAAGACCTGTATAGGCACATTCCCCCACGGCAAAAAGGTTAGGGATGTCAGTCTGCCCCCAAAGATTGGTATAAATCCCTCCACAAAGATAATGAGCAGCAGGGACTACAGGGATAGGCTGAGAGGTAATATCTATTCCATATTTCAAACAAGTTTCATAGATCTGTGGGAACCTCTTTTTTACATAGTCCGAAGGTAAATGGGTGATGTCAAGGTAGACGCACTCAGCCCCGGTCTTTTTTAACTCCATGTCTATAGCTCGGGTCACCACATCTCTTGGGGCTAATTCTTTTCTTACCGGATCGTATTTATGCATAAACCTTTTCCCTTCAGCGTTAAGTAAAACCGCTCCCTCTCCTCTTAAGGATTCTGAAATAAGAAAGTTTTTAGCTTTTGGATGATAAAGACAGGTGGGATGAAACTGAATAAACTCCATGTTAGCAACCCTACATCCTAAGGAATAAGCCATCGCAATCCCATCACCGGTTGAGGTATCAGGATTACTGGTGTAAAGATAGACTTTACCCACCCCTCCAGTACAAAGTACTACCACCTTAGCGAGTATTATCAGAGGTTTGGATTGATTAAGGTCAAGTACCAACCCTCCTATAACCTTAGGACTTGAAGTTCCTCTTTTTTTGTCCACAAGAATCTTTACTACAAAATGGTTTTCTAAAATTTCTATATTTTGTTCTTCAAAAACTCTTTCAAGCAAGGTCTTTTCTATAGCCCTTCCTGTATAGTCTCCTACATGAAGGATCCTTCTTCTTGAATGACCTCCTTCAAGGGTTAGATGGTATTTTTGAGGATTTTCAGGGTCTCTGTCAAAAAGAACCCCCCAGGTTATAAGATCTTTTATCCTGTCAGGAGCAGACTTGACCACAAACTCTACGGTCTCTTTTTTACATATTTCGTCTCCTGCTATCATCGTATCTTTAATATGTAAATCAAAACTATCATCTTCTCCCATAACACAGGCAATTCCACCTTGAGCAAGAGAGGTTGCTGTTTCAAAAACCCTTTTTTTAGCAAGCACAGTAATATGTCCTAAATCCTTTAATTTCAAAGCTAAACTTAAACCTGCAATACCTGTACCTATGATCAAAACATCGGTTTTTTTTATCTCCATTTCTTTTATTCCTCTTTTTGAGATTCTATTTTGGGTTTTCTCTGAAGTAAAATTTCGATAAGTTCTGGCCCGGATTTTATGTAATAAGGGGAACGATAGGCTTCTTTTTCACAAAACTTTAAGTCCTTTTTCTTTTCTTTATCTCTTACAGAATCAAAAATCGCAAAAGGTACAGGCTTTGATGAATGGGTCCTGATAGAAATAGGTGTGAGATGGTCACAACAAACAAGAATTCTATATTTATCTGTAATCTCTATAATTCTTTCCATAAAATATCTTACAACCCTTCGGTCAAACTCATTTATGGCTCTAATCTTTTTTTCAAGAGAACCTTCATGAGAAACCTCGTCAGGAGCCTCTACATGGATCACCACAAAGTCATATTCCTTTAATGCTTCGACTGCATAATCTACCTTACCTTCATAGTTGGTATCTAAATATCCTGTTGCCCCTGGCACGTTTATAACCGACATCCCAGAAAGTACAGCCAACCCTTTTATCAAGTCTACGGCTGAAATCACCGCACCTTTAAGCTGCCATTTTTCCTCAAAAGGTTCTAAGGTCGGAGTCCTACCCTGTCCCCAAGGCCAGATAGCATTAGCAGGAAGAAGATTTTCCATCTTCCTTCTCTGATTGATAGGGTGTTTTTCTAAAATCTCTATAGCTTTTAGAATATAATCCTTTAAAAAAGGTTCCTCATCATAGGAACTAAAGGCAAACCACACGTTTTTACCTAAAAGATCATGAGGAGGGTAAGTATGCAAGCCACCGGAACCTCCTCTCCAGATCAAAATATGTCTATAGCTGACTCCAGGTATAATTTCTATCTTTTCGTTAGAGATGTTCCGATTGATGGCCTCAATCAACTCTACAGCCTCTTCTGTAGAGATATGCCCAGCAGAATAGTCTTCCATGATAAGTTCTTCCCCTTCAAGCTTAAGGGTTACCAGATTACATCTATAGGCTACATCTTCAGGTTTTAGGACAATTCCACGGCTCGCGGCTTCTATAGGCCCTCTTCCAGTATATTTTTCTTCTGGAGGGTAGCCTAAAAGCCCCATAATGGCTACGTCTGAACCTGGATGCATTCCTGGAGGAACGGTCTGACAATGTCCTATCATACCGTAAGAGGCTATAAAATCCATACCAGGAGTGATAGCTACCTCAAGAGGAGTTTTCCAGTCGAGTTCTTGAACCGGAAAATCTCCCATACCGTCTCCTATAATCATAACATACTTATAACCTTCTAAACTTTCTTCCTGCAACTCTTTCCCTTCTAAACTATGGTGCTCCAGATCTACCACTTCTTTTTTCCTTTTCCTTCCCATAAAAAACCTCCTGTTAAAAAATCTTAGCTAAAACAAAAGATAGTTTAAAAAATAAGAAAAAAATCAAGGTTAACAAGACCTGAGAAAAAAAATCCGTAGGTGCAATCAACAGAGATATCCCATAAAAAAAACCAAGAAAATAAACCCTCCGTTTTTGGTAAAACTCTTTGGTAATGATTTCCTCTTTAATAAGCAAGGCAAAAAGCAAAGGAAGTTGAAAAAACACTATCGAAAAAAGAAGAACCCTTAAGATAAAAAATAAAAAATAGTTAATCTTTAGATTGGCTTCGAAGTTACTTCCAAAAAACAGAAAAATCTTTATAAGAAAGGGAACAAACACCAAATATCCTACACAAAGCCCGATCAAAGCCAGTCCTAAAGAAAGAAAAAAAACCTTTCTAAAAAAAACCTTCTCAGGCTCGTAAAACTCTGAAGAAATCACCTTCCAAACCTTTAAAAGGAAAAAAGGTAGAAGCACGATAAGAGCCAGATAAAAAGAGGCACGCAATAAAACAAAAAGAGCCTCTTCTAAGGAGGTAAAGACTAAAGGCTGTCCTTGAATGACCTTAAAATAAGGAAAAAGTAGATAAGGGAACAAATAAGGTAAGGCTAAAAAAAAACCTAACCACAACCCTAAAAAGATTAAGCCATAAAGGATTATCTCTCTCCTTAGTTTAGCTAAAACATCTACCGCTAAAATTTTAGGAAGGTTTATCTTGCTCATCTTTTCTATCAAAGACTTTAAAAGGTTCTTGAGAAATTTCTTTTATAGGAACGTCTATCACCGAGGTTGCCTCTTCTTTTAGATGTTCTATCTCCTTTTTAGCCTCAGTCAACTCCTTTCCAACCTCATCAACCTCAAGTTCTCTTTTAATCTCTTCTATACTTTTTCTAAGCTCTATAGAAAGTTTAGCCAAAAATTTACCCAGTTCAGGTAGCCTCTCAGGACCAAGAACTATAAGTGCAACCAGAAAAAGGACCACCAATTCTGAAAAACCTATGTTAAACATAACCTAATCCTGCCTGTATTCCCTGGGGATAGACCTTCCTAAGCTACAAAAAAGCTCATAACAGATAGTCCCACCAAGGGCTGCCAACTCCTCTGCAGGAACCTCTCGATTTTTTCCACCAAGAAGGATGACTTCTTCTCCTACCTGAGGACTTTCAACCCAGGTTAAATCCACATAAAGAGCTTTCATAGAGATAGTCCCTACTACCTTAACCCTCTGATTTCTAAAAAATGCAAATCCCTTGTTCCCTAAACTTCTCAAATAGCCATCTCCATAACCTACAGGAACTACCCCTAAGAGGGTCTCTCTCTCTGCTTTAAAGGTAGGACCGTATCCGGCATACTCTCCCTTACGCAACCTCTTTAACTCCACGATACGAGACCTTAAGGTCATCACAGGATGTAGCTTGATTTTATCTCGTGCAGAAAGGTCTGGATAACCTCCGTAAAGACTAACCCCTGGTCTTACTAAATTTCCCTTTTCAGATAAAAAGATAATCCCTCCTGAGTTTGCAAAATGAATAAAAGTGGGATTGAGGTTGTTTTGCTTGAGTAATTCTAAAGCTTTTTTAAAATTAGCAAGTTGGAGCTGGGTTAGTTCTGAATCAGGTTTTTCAGAACAAGAAAGATGTGTCATTAGCCCTGTTAAGAATAAAAAATCGGTGTTTTTAATTTTTTCGATGAATTTCGGGAGGTCCTCTATATCCAACCCAAACCTATGCATTCCTGTGTCTACTTTCAAATGAAAAGCCACCTTTTGCTGTCTTTTTTTAGCCTCCTCCTCCAGCCACTCTAAGGACTCAAAGCTGGTAACCACCGGAGTTATCTCAAGTTCAAACATATAGGTTAGCCAGGTTTTTTCAAACCCAGAAAGCAACAACAAAGGTTGGTTAAAACCAGCCTGTCTTAAAAGAAAAGCCTCCTGAGGCTCTGAAAGCCCAAAACCCCAAACATCCTCTTCTGAAAGGATTTTAGCAACCTCTATAAGCCCATGCCCATAGGCATCACTTTTAATAACAGGAAGAACCTTGGTGCCTTTAGGTAAAAAACTTTCTAAGGCCCTTAAGTTCTTTTTTATGTTTTCTAAGGAGATTTCCAGCTTTTTATACCAAAAAATTTTTACACCTCCTTTAGGTTCTTTAAAACCTGTTTTACATAATCAGAGGCAGAAAGCCCTGCTACACATCCCTCCCCTACAGCCTTAGCCAACTGTAAAGGAGGGCCTGTAAGGTCTCCACAGGCAAACACTCCTTGGACGTTGGTTTGCATCTTTCTGTCTACTTTTACATAACTAAACGTCTCAGGGTCAAGCTCGATACCAATAGGAGCAAGAAGTTCTATCGGACCTTTGGCACCTATCTCTATAAAAATCCCGTCTAACTCCAACTGAGTTCCATCATCAAACACAACCCCTTTTACCTCGTTATCTCCCATGATTTCTACAGGTTTTTTACTTAAAATCTCTATACTTACAGCTGTTAATTCAGAAAGGAATTCTTCAGGTATAGGTTTTAACCCATAAAAATACACCTTATCTGCAAACTTTTTCAGGATTTTAGCCCCATGGATCGCAGCACTACCGTCTCCTATAACCAACACCTTCTTTCCTCTATAAAACCAGGCATCACAATCAGCACAATAAGAAACACCTTTACCTACAAACCTTTCTTCCTGTCCAAACACCTTTTTTTCCTCTTAACTCCCATAGCAAGGATAAGTGAAAGGGAGGTGATCTCCCTTTCCTTTTCGGTAATCAGTTTAAACCCTAAGTCTAAAGGTTCTATAGTAACCACATCTTCTAAAATAAGTTCTATCCCAAACTTTTTAACTGCCTTTAAACCTTCTTCAAGTAAAAACTTACCGTCCACCTTTTCAGAAAACCCAAAATAATTCTCTATATGTGCCGACCAAAGAGCACTTTCTTCGATTTTTCCTAACAAAACCACCCTATGTTTCCTTCTACCAACGTGCAATCCCGCCTGAATTCCAGCAGGGCCTACACCAATGATGGCAATCTCATAATCATAGTTAAATGTCATTGTTTATGCTCCATCTTTTATTCTTTTTTGTCTACGTAAACTTCCTCTTGAGGTAAAGCATTCTCCAGCCATTCCTTTTCTTCTTTTATTTTATACTCCTCCTTTAACCAGTTGTAAAGGTCTACGAATTTACATTCCTTAGAACAAAAAGGACGATAGGGATTGTTTTCTAACTTTATCTTTTTATGACAGATGGGACATTTCATTGTTTTTTACCTATGCTTGATTTATATTACCAACCAAACCGCCCGGTCCTCAAAATAGGTAGTTACTTTATGACTTACTGAACCTAAGAAAAACTTGGTTAACCCTCCTCTTCCTCTTCTTCCAAGCACTATGTTAGAATAGTTTTCTTTTTTAGCCATCTTGATGATCTCTGCCGCAGGCCCCAAAAACCCTCTTTTCATCACAAGTCTAATTTTTTCCTCAGGCAAAACATTTTCTAAAATAAGATTGTTAGCTTTGGTTAGAAAATCCTGATATTCAGGATGTTTTAACTCCTTTAAAGCTTCAGAAAAACTACCTTCGAAACTTTTCTTAGAGGAAAAAGGATAAAAAATGTGAAAAAAAGTAATCTCTGCCTCTGGATGAAAAGAAAGAATAAAACTTATATAATCAACCACCCTTAAACCCATCTCTCCAAGGTCTAAACCTACTAAAAATTTTTTATTCCATTGTTCTCCTCTGATTAACCAAATTGGTAGACAACACTTTTCAAGTAATCTATGGGTTACTCCCCCTATAAAATAGGTGCTAAGCTTAGAAAGACCTCTTCTTCCTACCACAATACCGTCAAAAAGGTTTTCCCGAGCAATCCTTAAGATATCTTCTGCCAGATGCCCTACCCGAAATTGAACCTTAAAAAAACCTTTCCCCTGACATACTTTTCTAAAGAACTAACCACGTTTTTTAACTCTTTTTCTGTATTAAAAAAAACTTCACGAGCTTTTTTTTCTATCTCATCTTCTCTCTTAAACTTCTTCATCAAACTTGTTTCCCACTGGGATGAAGTTTTGTCTGGATGTTCTATTAGTTTAAGGACCGTTATGTTTAGCTCGGTTTGATAAAAAACCTGTTTTAAATAGGCTAAAGCACGATAACTTGATGGACTACCATCATAGCAAAGTAATACATGAGGAATCACCTTGCTAATTTCTTGTCTTTCTTCAAGTTGGGTTTGATTAAACATTAAACTTTTCAGAAAGGTCTTTTTTAGCAGATTCTATCGCTTGTTTTACCACGTTAAAACCTGTCCCACCCAAAATCTCTCTTCTTTTTATAGCATTTTCTATAGTAAGCCAGTTATACACATCTTCTTCTATCCTATCAGAAAAGGTTTTAAACTCAGAAAGGGTTAAATTTTCTAAGTTCTTTTTCTCTTTTTCTGCATAATAAACGATCTGTCCGGTTATATGATGAGCCTTCCTAAAGGGGATACCTTTATTTACCAGATAGTCGGCAAGTTCGGTAGCTAAAAGATACCCTTGGGAAAGGTGTCTTTCTATGTTTTCTTTCTTTAGGATTAAACCTGAGACCATCAAAGACATAAGCCTTAAACATTGCCAGGTAGTCTTAACAGCCTTAAAAACAGGAGGTTTATCTTCTTGCATATCACGGTTATAGCTTAAAGGAAGACCTTTCATCAAACACCAAAGTTGGTTAAAGGCTGCATTTACCGAAGAGGCCTTTCCACGAATAAGCTCAGCCCCATCAGGATTTTTCTTTTGAGGCATAAGAGAACTTCCGGTACAAAACCTGTCAGGAAGGTCGATAAAGGAAAATTCAGGGCTCATCCAGATGATAAGCTCTTCACACCAACGAGAAAGGTCTAATATTATAAGACTTAACACAAAAAGAAGCTCTAAGGCAAAATCCCTTGAACTAACTGCAAAAACACTATTTTGGGTTGGCTCTACAAAACCAAGTTTCTCTGCAAGCTTTTTTCGGTCTATCCCAAAGGCACAACCTGCGAAAGCAGAACTACCAAGAGGACAAATCTTTAGCCGTTTCTCATAGTCTTCTAACCTCTGAAAATGATATTTCATCATCTCATAGTAAGCCATGATCCAGTGAGAAAAAAGAACTGGCTGGGCATGCTGAAGGTGGGTAAAACCAGGCATGATAACTCCATAATATTCCTCTGCCTTATCTACAGTCGCTTGCATCAAACCTTTTAATTCTATCTTTATTTCTTTTACCCGGTCAGCTAAATACAGTCTGAAATCTGTTACCACTTGCTCGTTTCTGCTTCTTCCTGTATGAAGTTTATAAGCCACCTCTCCTATTTTTTCAAAAAGGGCCTTCTCTATATTCATATGAACGTCTTCATACTCTTTCCGAAAGACAAAGGCTCCTGCTTTTATTTCTTCCTCTATTTCAAGAAGACCTTTTTTGATAGCAAAACATTCCTCTTCTAAAAGAAGCCCTGCCTCTTTCAAAGCCTCAGCATAGGCAAGGCTTGCCTTGATCTCATACAAGGCTAACTCATGGTCAAAAGAGATGGATTCTGAAAATTCTTCGAAAAATTTATCAACTTCTTCTTGAAACCTACCACCCCAAGGTTTTGCCTCAATCCCTCCCATGACTTATCTATTTTAACCTTTTTTTAAAAAAAGCAAACATAAAATATTTCTCCTTTTTTGTTTTGAAAACCTTAACTCTATCTAATCTTTTATACGTTTGTATAAAATATTTTAAGTTTTTTGGAGCTTTAACCCTATTTCTGCCAACCTTTTACCAAAGGCTCTTAAGATCGCTCTTTCTTCTTCGTCAATTTCTCTAAGATTATCAGGACCTGCAAGATGTCCTGGACCATAAGGAGATCCACCACCTTTGGTATAGAATAACTCCTTAACAGAATATGGAACCCCTACAAAAATCATTCCTAAATGAAGTATGGCCGGAAGTAATGAAAATACGGTCATCTCTTGTCCACCATGAGGAGTAGAGGTAGAAACGAAAATCCCTGCAGGTTTACCTTCTAAAGCCCTTTCTAACCACAAAGGCGTAAGTTTATCTATCTGGTTTTTTAGTTGAGCAGAAACCACCCCAAACCTGGTAGGAGTCCCGAAAGCAATAGCTCCAGCCTCCCGAAAATCTTCTAAACTCACTAAGGGTATGTGCTTTTGCATCTCTTTTCCCTTTCTAATATCCTCTCTTGAGGAGATAATTTCTTCTGGTATAAGCTCAGGAACTGTTCTTATAACTGGTTCTGCCCCAGCGACAAGCTTTACCCCTTCTGCTATCTCTAAAGCCATTTTATAAGTATTCCCATAAGTACTATAATACACTATTAAAACTTTCATATTACTTATCCCTCTTTAATCAAATTATTAACTACTTCCAGAGCTTTTTGATAATCAGGTTCGTTAGTAATTTCCGGTACTATTTCTATGTATCTAACAGTGTTTTCTCTATCTATTATGAAAATACTGCGAGCAAGTAGTCTAAGTTCTTTTATAAGAACACCGTAGTTTAATCCAAAAGATGCCTCTCGATGGTCAGAAAGGACTAACACCCTTTCTATTCCTGCACCAGAGCAAAATCTCGCTATAGCAAAGGGTAAATCCATGCTTATGTTTAAAACTACAATATCTTCTGAAAGCTTAGCGGCTAATTCGTTAAATTTGCGTGCTTGCATATCACATACAGGGGTATCAAGAGAAGGGGTAACACTAATCAGCTTGATCTTCCCAGTCAAATCCTTTAACGTCACCTCTTTTAACTCTTGATTCAATGCAACAAAATCAGGAGCTTTATCACCCACCCTGATCTCACTACCTACCAGAGTTAAAGGATTCCCCATAAAATAAACCAAACCCTTTCTTTCCATAAAAACCTCCTTTTTTTTAAATTAAAATATTTATTATTTTAAAAATAAAATCAAAAAATTGCAAGTTGAAGTTTTTTTGTTTTTGAAATATGTTATTATAGAGGTCTATAGACTCTGTTTAAATTTTTCAGTTTATACTTTTTAGCAAACTTTAAAATACCATCGGTTGTTTTTTTTCGTTTTTTTTGTTGTTGAAATTCGAGGGTAATATGCTAAAATAAATAAACTTCCAAAAAGTTTTTTATTCTTGAGGTTAAAATGTCCTTGAATAACCATAAAAATAAAAAAGATGATCTTGCATTAGTTTTGTTAAGTGCCGGGATGGATAGTGCTGTATGTGCAAGTGTTGCAGCCAAAAAACATGCCTTGGCTTTTCTACATTTTCAATATGGGCAAAAGGCTGCTAAAAAAGAACTTAAATGTTTTTACCGGTTGGTTGACCACTTTAAACCTCAAAAATATTTAGTAGTAGAACTACCTTTTTTTAAAATAATCGGTGGTTCAAGCCTTACCGCAGAGGAAATTGAAATTCCTGAGACTTCAAACACACAAGAAATTCCTTCTACCTACGTACCTTTTAGAAACGGAGTATTTTTAAGTTTGGCAGTAGCCTGGGCTGAGGTGATAGGGGCAAAGAAAATCTTTATAGGAGTAAACGAAGTAGATTTTTCCGGGTATCCAGACTGTAGAAACGAGTTTATAAAGGCCTTTAATCAGGCAGTAAACCTTGGAACCAAACCTGAAACTAACCTTACCATAGAGACTCCTCTTATAAAACTTTCCAAAAAAGAAATTGTAGAGCTTGGTATAAAACTTAATACCCCCTTTCATCTCACCTGGTCTTGCTACAGACAAACGGAAAAAGCCTGCGGAAGATGTGAGTCTTGTCAAATAAGGCTTAAAGCCTTTAAAGAAGCCGGTATAGAGGACCCGATAGAATATGCTTAAGTTAGAAAGTTTTACCTGCCAACGTTGTGGTACCTGTTGCCAAGGAGAAAGCACCGTCTCTTTAACTCAAGAAGAAATTCTTAGAATAGCACAGTTTTTAAACCTCCCAGAGGAAGTCTTTAGAGAAAAGTATACGGTTAAGGTCGGGAAACACAGGGTTGAGATGAAAACCAAGGATGGTTATTGTATCTTCTTTGATAAAAAAGAAAAACTCTGTACGATACATCCGGTAAAACCTAAAAAATGTAAAGAATGGCCTCTGATAGAGGCTCTATCCAAAGAACCTTCAACCTTAGAAACATTGAAAAATTATTGTATAGGAATTAAAATTTTACAAATTTAAATCTTGAATAAATTAAAAAATGTTTTAAAATAATAAAAATAAGTTGTTGAGGTGAAGAAAAATGGATGAAAAAAAGTTAGAATTTTATAAAAGTTTAGGAATAAAACTAACCCCTCAAAGGATTGCTATCCTGGAATACTTAGAAGGAAACAAGGAACACCCTTCAGCAGAAGACATATATAACTCCTTAAAGAAAAATTTCCCAAGCATGTCTTTTGCCACTGTTTACAACACCTTAGACGTGTTGGTAAAAAAGGGACTTATTAAAGAGATCATAGTGGACCCTTACAAAAAAAGATTTGATGCCTTTACCCATAACCATCATCACTTTGTTTGCAAATATTGTAAAAAGGTTATTGATCTCTCTCAAGAAATAAAATTTCCGTTACCTAAGGAGATTCAAAAATGTGAGGTAGAAGACTTTCAAATAGTGTTTATCGGGCTTTGTCCTGAGTGTAAAGATAGAAAAAACTAAAGGTTAAACTTTTAGTTTTTAGTAAAGCAAACCTTCGAAGCCTCCTATGTCATGTTTTTTTCTGATGACTATGTTTATTTAGTACAACTTTTACCTCCTAAATTTCTCTTGCCTTTTTTATTTTTGGTTATAAATTTTTTTGATGAAACCTTAAATTAGGGTTATCTATGGTTTTTACCGAACTTTTGGCATGTTTAATCCCTAAACTTGCTCTAACCATCACCGGAAGTGATACCTTTAAAGAAGTCATAGAAAAGATGAAACAGACAGGAGAGACCTTTGTGGTCCTTTTAGAGAACCATTTTCCCACAGGAATCTTTACAGAAAGAGACCTGATAAAATGTTTAGCAGCAGGTATTCCCTTAAACGAAAAGGTCAGAAACTTTGCCAAAAAAAATCTGGTAAAAATACGAGAAGACCGTCCGTTAGCAGTAGCCCTTACCATCATGATAGAGTATGGTATAAGAAGGCTGATAGTGGTAGACCAAAAGGGAAAATATCGAGGGATAATAACCCACAAAGATATCTTTGAAATTTTAGACCCAGAGCTTTTCAAAAAAGAAATCACCGCAGCCCATTTTACTAAAAACAAACCTTTTTACTATCTTAATCCTAACCATACTTTACAGGAAGCCTTAAATTTGATGGTAGAAAAAAACATAGGAGCTATTCCTATAGTCGATGAGGATGGAAAACCTGTAGGCATACTTACTGAAAAAGATTTTATCTTTAAACTGGAGTTGAGCAATCTTTCCGAAAAAATTGGTAACGTAGCCTTAAAAGAGGTCTATACAGCTTCTAAGATTGAACCTATTTCACAGCTAAAACTTAAGTTTAAAAATCTTAAGGTCAACCACTTAGTAATTGTCGATGAAGAGGGTAAGGCTGTAGGTATCATCTCTACTCGGGATTTATTAGGTATGGCTAAAGAAACCTATGCCTCTTACATGGAAAATAAGTTCAAACAAGCCAAAGACTTACTTTATATACTCCCTGAAATAGTGCTTGAGATCTTAGACTTAGGGTATGAACAGGTAATATACTGGGGAAGTGCTAAAGCTCACGAAATCTTTGGGAAAAAGATAGACGAAAAAAGTGTGCTTGAGATTTTTGACCAAGAAGACTGGTACCGTGTATTCGGCAAACTAAAAAAACTTAACAAAGTCCATAAAGAAACCATAAAAAGTTTAAACGGACATATTTTTGAGGTTTCAGGCTCATACCTTAAACTTCACCTCGAAGGGGAAGGTAAAATCCATCTTGTTTTAAGAGATATCACCTATAACCATCGGTATTTAACCGAATTAAAATCCCATGCAGAATTTATCCAAAACCTGATCAACTCTATCGACAGTTTAATTTTGGTGGTAGACCCTGAAGATGGAACCTTTAAGTTTTATAACCATACAGTGTTTTCTTGTCTTGGTTATGATAAAGAAGAGATGGATTATAAAACCATCTATGACATCGTCTATTGGCCTTATCAACAAATAAAAACCAACCTACAGATGGTAGCCAACGAAGGAAAAGAAATAAAAGGAGAAAGGCTTTATCTTTCTAAGACCGGAGAGAGAATACCGGTAGAAACCTATGCCTTTAGGTTGATCCTTGACAAATCTTATGTTGCGATCTCAAGCAAGTTAAAACCAATCTATCAACTTGAAACCCTTAACAAAGAATTAACACTTTGTAAATCTCAAAAAGAAGCCCTTTCTGTTCTCTCTAAATATCTCTTAAACTTTATAGACACCCTTCAATTTTTGGAAATATCTCCAGAAACAGGGGAGATCCTTTCAACCTATATAGAAGGAGACCAAGATCTGTGGAAAGGTTGCATAGACAATAAGGCTAACGAATGTAAGGCTTACAGCAATGGTATTTTGATAGAAAAGGCAGAAATACTTTGTACAAATGTCAAAGCTGAAAAATATTTAGACTTCTTTTGTTATCCTTTGATTTTAGAAGGAAGGGTAGTAGGGGTCTTTAGCCTTATAAGAAAGTTGCCTTTAAATAACCTTGAAAAAGAAAATATCAAAAAGATGCTTAGCAACTTTTCTTTTTACTTTTTTAACCTCTATCTTATCAACAAACTAAAGGAGTTATCGCATACCGACTACCTTACCAAGATTTATAACCGGCTTTTTCTGCAAGAAGTCTTGAAAAAAGAATTCAGTATTTGGAAAAGGAAAGGAGGAACCCTTTCTATCATTCTCGTAGACATTGACAACTTTAAGGCTGTAAACGACAGGTTTGGACATTTTAACGGAGACCTCATATTAAAACAAATAGCTACCATACTTAAAAACAATATAAGGGAGATGGACATACTCGGCCGATGGGGAGGGGAAGAATTCATGATAATCCTTCCTTATACTTCTAAGGATGAAGCCCGTAGACTGGCTGAAAGGCTTAGACTTATCATCGAAGGAACACCCATTAATTTAGACGATAATACCATAAACATCACCGCAAGTTTTGGTATAGCAAGCCTACCTGAAGACACCGATAGCTTAGATGATCTATACAAAATAGCAGATCAAAGGCTTTACAAAGCTAAAAATCTGGGGAAAAATTTGGTAGTCTTTGAATAATCTATTCTTTACCTTCGTTACCTGAAATAGCCTCTGAAATAGAGGCTGCTTTATCTGGCGGCATAGCGCTTAAAATACTTGCTACCTGGGAGCTTTTCAGCTGGGAAAGGATTTTAACAGCCATATCTTTGTCCATGTTTATCAACATGTCTGCAGCTTTAGAAGGTTTCATCTCAGAAATAGCCTTGACTAAAAGTTTGGTCCTTTCATCCTGGACTGCCTGGATCCTGTTTAGTTTTTCCTCTACCGAAGCCTCTAACTCTTTTAAAGAGGTTAGTTGTTCCTGGATACGGGCTTCTAAAAGTTTCAATTCCTCTTGTTTTAACCTTAACTCCTTTTCTTTATCACTAAGCCTTTGCCTTTCTACCTGTAGAAAATCTGCAAAATCAGGAGGACAACCTGCAGGTAATTTCTCTTCTTTTGCGCTTAACTCATACACATGCACCCCAAAAACCAGTAAAGCTAAAAATAACTTAAAAATCCCTAAACAAAACAAAACCAAAAAAAGATTTTTAGTTCTGTTAAGAAACCTCATGCTTTCTAAAGGTCTTAACCCTTTCTTTAGAATTTCCTCAAACTTATTTTTCATCTACTTTCCTCTTTTAAGCATCATCAGGTCATCCATCTGCCGATAAAAATTTTTTAAACTTTCTTCATAAGAAAGTCTGTAAGTTTTATCCCTTAAAACCTCAGTTACCCTTTTTTCTTGATGGGTTTGCCTCAACTCCTCTAAAAGTAAGTCTAACTCCCTTTTTTGAGCTTCTATTTTTTCTTCTAACTGTTCTTTTATCGAAAAAAAGATTTCTAATCTTTCTAAATAGGCTTTTAATTCTTCTGCTGTTAAGACCTTTTTTGTCTGTAAATCTTTAAGATCTTCTTCTTTTTCCTTTATCATTTTTTCTTTTTCTGCCAAAAGGCTTTGATAAACCTGCTTAGCATGTGACATCTTAGCTTTAGCTTGTTCTTCCTTTAGTTCCTTATACCAAGCTAAGGTTTTGAAAACCTTAAGTTTGTTTTTCATTTTATCCTGCTAAAACATTCTTGAGAAGTGTTAGAGAAGCACCTAAATCATACTTTTCGTCTAAATTTTGTCTTAAAAATTCTTTTAAAGGTTTTATCAAAGATAAAGCCCTATCTATTTCAGGGTTAGAGCCTTTTATATAGGCACCTATGTTAATCAAGTCTTCGGCTTTTTTATAGGTAGCAAGCACAGAAATGGTTTGATAGGCCAATTCTAAATGTTCTTTGGGGACGATGTCCTTCATCAACCTGCTTATGCTGGCAAGGACATCTATCGGAGGATAATGCCCTTCATGAGCCAGGTCTCTGGAAAGGACAATATGGCCATCTACGATACTTCTGACTGCATCTGCGATCGGGTCGTTAAAATCATCTCCTTCAACCAGCACTGTGTAGATACCGGTGATGTCTCCTCCTTCAACCTTAGCCCCTGCCCTTTCAAGCACCTTAGGAAGCATAGCAAACACAGAGGGGGTATAACCTCTGGCAGTAGGAGGTTCTCCTGAGGCTAATCCTATTTCTCTTCCTGCCATACAAAACCTGGTAAGGGAATCCATAAGCAAAAGTACCCTTAAACCTTTATCCCTAAAATATTCAGCCAAACTCATAGCATAATAAGCTGCCCTTATCCTCATAGAAGGAGCCTCATCAGAAGTGGCCACAACCACCACTGATTTTTTAATACTCTCCCTTAAGTCCCTTTCTATAAACTCTCTTACCTCTCTTCCTCTCTCTCCTATCAAGGCTATCACGTTAACATCAGCCTCTGTATACCTTGCGATCATACCAAGCAAGGTACTCTTTCCAACCCCAGACCCTGCCATGATAGCCATCCTCTGGCCTCTTCCTATCGTCAAAAGGGCATTGATTGCCTTTATCCCTACGTCTAAAATTTCTTTTATAGGAGCTCTTTCCAAAGGTTTTAAAGGTTCTCCATAGAGAGGATATAAGTCTGAAGCCTTTGGAGGTAAGCCTTGATCTAAGGGTTCTCCTAAGGCATTAACTATCCTTCCTAAAAATTTTTCTCCTACCGGGGCATAAGAAGACCCTAAGGAATAAACCTTAGCCCCGACCTCTATCCCCTTTAATTCTCCTAAGGCTGTAAGGATAAAACGATTATCGTTAAAACCTACTACCTCTGCCAAAAATCTCTTTTCTTGGCCTTCAACCTTACAAAGGTCTCCTACCTTTAAAAAAGGCCCTGTACTTTCTACAGTCAACCCTAACACCTTGGTAACATAGCCATAAACCTCAAAAGGTAGAATATTATCTAACCTTTTTAAATAAACCTCTAAATCTTTAACCCTCATCCCTAAAAAGCTCCTCTAAAAGCCTTTCCCATCTCTTTTCTAAGGTGGCATCGACCACGCCTAAAGCAGTTTCTATAAACACCCCACCCTTAGAGATGTTAGGATCAGCGATAAGATTGATTTTCGAGGAAGGACCAACTAATTGAGGAAGATTTTCCTCTATAAAAACAAACTCCTCAGGGTTAACCTTCAAAGTAATTTCTATCCCTTCAGCTATATAATTTAAGGCCTCTTTTATCAAGTGAAGCGTGGTTTCTTTTTCAATGGTTATTTCTTTTAAAACCATCTTTTGGGCAATCTTTAACGCTAAGGTTAAAACCTCTTTGTCAAGGTTTAAAACAAGAGTTTGGGCCTCTTTCGCTAAATTTTTTAAAAATTCGGAAACTTCCTCTAACTTAAGCTGAAATTCCCTTTTTAGGGTTTCCTCTAACTCCTGATATTTGGTCTTTAGCTCTTCCTCAACCTTGACCTTTCCCTCTTCATATCCTCTGATTAATCCCTCTTGATATCCAACTTGAAACCCCTCGGTTTTCCCTAATTCAAATCCCTGATGATATCCATTTTCATAAGCCTCTTTAAGCCTTTGTTCTAACAACTCTTCTGAAGAAACAGTAGAGGCTTTTTTGTTAGAAGCTTTGTTGGTTTCTTCCCGTTCTTTAAGGATAGACTTAAAACTTTCCTCTTCTGAGGGAGTTAGATCTGGAGTTAAAAGCTCAAAGCAAGAAATTTTATGGCTCTTAAGTACCTTAGACAAACTCCTCCTCACCTTTACTAAGGATGATCTTACCTTCTTGCTCTAACTTTTTAGCCACCCTGATGATGTTTTGCTGAGCCTTTTCTACTTCACTAATCCTTACAGGACCCATCATTTCAAGCTCTTCTTTCATAAGGTCTGCTGCTCGTTTACTCATGTTCCGGAAGAACTTTTCTCTGATCTCAGGTGAAGCCCCTTTTAAAGCCAGTTTCAAATCATCAGTAGAAATCTCTCTAAGCAAGGTTTGAATAGCAAAGTCGTCCACGTTGAGAAAGTCTTCGAACGTAAACAGATATTTTCTGATTTCTTCTGCTAAGGCTGGGTTTTCGTCTTCTATCTCACTTAAGATTTCATCTTCCAGTTCTCTTCCTGCATGTGAAAGAACCTCTGCTGCTTTTTCTGGTCCTCCGATTTTTTTACCCAAAGCTCCTCCCACACTCTGAAGTTCACTTTCTAAGGCATCACTTATCTCTTTAACGATCTCTGGGTCTACCTTGTTTAAAAGCGCTATTCTTAAAAGTACTTCAGCCCTAAGCTTGTCAGGGAGAAACTGTAAAACCTGTCCTGAAAGTTCTGAGTCTAAGTGAACCAAGATGATGGCTACAGTCTGAGGATGCTCGTTTGACAAAAAACTCGCTATAGTTTTTGGGTCAAGTTTCTTAAGCTTTTTAAAGGTCTCAGGACCTATTTCTTTTTTAATCTCCTCAAAAATTTCTTTTCCTTTTTCACCATAAGCCTTGATAAGTGACTGTTTCAAAAACTCTTCAGGAGAAATGGTCACATCTCCTAACATTTCCTTAGCTTCGATATTAGCCTCTTCAAGTACTTTTCTTACTGCTTCAGCAGGGATGTACTCAATCCTTGCCATCTCTATACCGATACGTTTTATGTCGTCTTCGTCTAAATATTTATAAACCTGAGAGGTAAACTCATCTCCCATCAACATGAGGAAAATAGCCGCTTTTTGAGGACCTGTAAGCTTATCAGGGTCTATCTTAGCCATAACCTATTACCCAGCCTCTGCCAAGGCCTTCTTTCTTTCTTCTAAACTTTCTTCTAAAAGCCATTTTTTAACTAACATAGCAGCCTTTTCAGGTTGACTATGAATGATACCTAAAGCGATCTCCTGAGGTAAAGGCCCCTCCTCTTCAGCAACCTTAGCCTCTAAGGTAGGAGGAACAGCCTCTGCAATTTGTTCTAAACCTGGAGCTGGTTTAGGCTTAGGAGGAGCGATACTCTTAAGCAACGGTCTTAAAACCAGAAGATAAAGCACTATCAAACCTAAAATCAACAATAAAGGTTTATAAAATTTACCTACATAATCCATCATCCCAGGTTTCACCACCGGTGGTTTTGAGAATTCTTTAGCCTCAACCTTAACCTCATCTCCTCTGTCTGGATTGTACCCAATAGCACCCTTTACCAGATTTTCCAACCATACCACCTTTTCTGTAGAGTTATCTGCAAGGACCGACTTGTCAACCAGCACTGCTACACTTATTTTTTTAATACCTCCTGGCGAAATTTCAAGGTTTCTTACCTTTTTACTGACTTCGTAGTTTTTAACCATCCTCTTCTTAGAATAGGTTTCTCCCTGCCCTTGCTCTGGAGAAGTTGCCTCAAATTTTTGTTCCATAGTTCCTTTAACCCCTGCCACCCCTCCTTCAGCAGGGCCCCTGGATGTCTTTTGCTCTTCTTCTGCCTCTTCAGAAACCACCGCGGTGCCTTCTGGGTCGTAGGTCTCTTCTACCAACTTTTCTTTATCAAAAGAAAGGTCTACCGCAACCTGAGCTACCGCTTTACCCGGACCTAAAGCCTTTTCTAACATGTCTTCTATCTTAGTCTTAAACTCCTCTTCTATCTTTTTTTTGTAAGCAAGCTGGGTAGTGGTAAACTCCTCTTCTTCAGAGGGCATTTTGATGCTTTTCCCAGTGGTGGCATCTACGATGGTTACATTCTTTGGGTCAAGCTTAGGAACAGCCCCACTTACAAAATTGATGATACCCTTTACCTGGTTAGTAGAAAGTTCATATCCAGGAAGAAGTTCTATCAAAACCGAGGCCTTAGGAGGCTTTTCTTCCTCAATAAAAAGACTTTCCTTAGGCATAGCTAAATGAACCCTAACTGACTTTATCCCTTTTATACCTTGAATACTTCTTGCCAGCTCACCCTCTAAAGCTCTCTGGTAGTTTACCTTTTCCTGAAACTCAGTAAGACCCATCTGTTCTTTATCGAAAAGCTCAAACCCTGGACCTCGATACCCACCTACCAGCCCCTTACCTGCTATCTCCATACGAAGCTCAGGAACTCTATCCTTAGGAACATAAATACTTCCATCTGGGTCAACCTTGTAGGGAATTTTCTGTTCCTTTAAATATTGAATAACCTGATGATTGGTAGCTTCATCCATACTCCGGTAAAGTAAACCCCAGCTTGGTTTAGAAACAAACCAAACCCCTAAAACCAAAAGGAAGGTAAGCCCTAAGCTTCCCCCTATCAACATAAAGCGTTTTCGGTTATCTAACCTTGTCCAAAAATCCTTTAGTTGAGCAGGCAACTCCCTAAGGTTAGGCATGGCCATACCGAACTTCCCCTAATACGTTAGATTTGCATTCTCATGATTTCTTGATAGGCCTCAAGCACCTTATTCCTTATCCTCAAAAGGAGTTTAAAATTGGTATCAGCCTTGGAAATACTTAAAGCTACATCAGCAAGGTCTATATCTTCTCCTTTGGCCAGGGCTTCGATAGAGACCAGAGCCTTTTTCTGAGAATCATCCACCTCTTTTAATTTGTCCAACAAAAAATCCTTAAAACTCAATCCTTCTACCTTATCCTTTTGAATGAGATTTTCAACCCTTTGATAGTTATTTAACAACGAGGGATTAACCTTCATCGGATTATTTCACCTCCATTTTATTTTAAAAGTTCTAAGGTTCTCTGGGTCATACTTTTAGAGGTAGACAACACAGAAAGATTAGCCTCATAAGCCCTACCTGCAGAAAGAAGTTCAACCATCTCGGTGATAACGTCTACGTTAGGGTATTTAACAATCCCCCTTTCATCTGCATCTGGATGTCCTGGGTCGTAAACCTCCTTAAAAGGAGCTTTGCTATCCTCTATCTTTTCCACCTTTACCAGCCTTAACGGACTTTCCTTTGAATCCTTTGAATTTAAAGGTATAGCCTTTAAGACTACATTTTTGGCTTTGTAAGGACCTCCTTCTAAAGTGCGAGTAACTTGAGCATTAGCAATATTGGTAGCTGCTACGTTTAACCTGGTTCTTTGTGCAAAAAGCCCACTTGCAGCAACCTTAGAAACATCTAAAAGCCTCATCTTTATTTACCTCCCTCGGTAATAACTTCCTTTAACCTTTCTAACTCCTTGGCTAAAGCCTGCAACGTAGCTTCATACATCAACTGGTTCTCCGTAAGAGCACTTATTTCTTCTTCAAACCTCACGTTATTAGGGGTACCTAAGGTCTGAAATCTCTCTGAAGTTTCCGTCAAATTTTTGACAAGAGATTCTTTTCCGGTAATATGTTTAGGTCTGGTAATTTTCAGGTTAGGTTCATTTGAAAGATAGGTCTTCATAATCTTTTCAAACGGTAAGTCCCTTCTTTGATAACCAGGGGTATCAACGTTGGCTATGTTTGAGGCAAGCAAGCTATGTCTCTTAGCCCTTAAATTTAGAGCTAATCTTACTGTGTTAAAGGTTTTTTCAAATAAGCCCCACATTCCTTAAAACCTCCCTTCAAAACCTTTTTCATTTTCATATTGTTTTAACTTGTTTCTTAGGGTCCTAACCGTAATTCCTAAAAGCTCAGCTGCCTTAGTTTTATTACCTTTAGCTACCTCTAAAGCCTTCATGATAGCCTCTTTCTCAAGTACCTCTAAAGGTTTTACCTCTGGCTCTGTCTGTTTATTATCAAAATTTATGCCTAAATTACGGGCTAAACTTTCATGCTGAGAAAAAGGATCTATCAGATGTTTAACCTCTATCAAACCTCCTTCACAGGTAAGCACCGCCCTTTCTATCATGTTCTTTAACTCTCTTACGTTCCCAGGAAAAGAATAATCCATCAAAAACCTTTGAGCCTCCTCAGAAAAACCCTGTAAACTCTTTTTGTACATACGGGAAAAATTTTCCAGAAAAAATTTTGACAAAAATTTGACGTCTTCCTTTCTTTCTCTTAACGGAGGAATTTTGACGGTTATGACGTTTAATCTATAAAACAGGTCTGACCTAAACCTCCCTTCCTTGACCTCCTTTTCTATGTCTCTGTTGGTTGCCGCTAAAAACCTAACATCTACCTTAATAGGATGGTATCCCCCAAGTCTATCAACCTCACCTTCTTGCAAAACCCTGAGCAGTTTACTTTGAAGGGAAGGATGCATTTCAGCTATTTCGTCTAAAAAAAGGGTGCCTCCTTCTGCCAATTCTATCTTACCTTTTTTTCTAAAATTAGCCCCTGAAAAAGCTCCTTTTTCATAGCCAAACAGTTCTGACTCAAGAAGGGTTTCTGGAAGGGCAGCACAGTTGATAGCGATAAAAGGCCCAAACCTTCGTGGGCTTTTTTGATGTATATACTTAGCAAGAAGTTCTTTTCCTGTACCAGATTCCCCTAACAAAAGAACAGGAGCTTTACTTTGGGCTACTACTTCAAGCTTTTTTAAAATGTCTAACATGTAAGGGTTTTTTGTAAGGAAGGTTTCTTCTTGCCACAAGATTCTTTTATCTTCTAAAGCAAAAAGCACGGTTTTTTCTATCAGTTCAAGAGGGGTAGAAAGAAGCTTAAAATCATAAGCACCATGCTTTACAAACTCAACGGCATCCTCTAAGTCTGCCTTTTCTGCTAAAAAGACGATGTTTTTGAAACCTTGTTTAAAAAATCTGTTTAACACCTCTATGTTTTTTGTCTGTTCATACTCCAATTCATAAACCAAAACATCTACGTTGTTTGGGTCTACCTTGGGGAATATTTCTTCTTCTTGAGAAAATAAGATAGTTTCTATCCCTCTTTCTGTTAAAAGATCTTTTAAGAGTTTTACCTCTACGCTTTTACCGATTAAAACAACCATTCCCTTCATCTTTCTTCTAAAAAACCAACTTTTGGGCCTTTTCTACCAATTTCTTTTGTTTTTTATAAACCTCAGCAAGTTCTCTTTCTAAATCAGAAGCTTCAGCTAACCTTTCCCATAGTTTATCTGTCTTTCCTATTTTTCCTTGTCTCTCTAAATAATAAGTCTCTATCAAGGCTATCTTGGGTTCCTTAGGGAACTTTTTTTTGGCTATCTCTAACACCCTCTCGAAAGTAACGTTATCTTTACCTAAGCTTTCTAAAAGAAGAATTAAATAATCCTTAAGCTCTGGTTGAAAATAAGGATTTTGAAGGTATGCCCAAGCCTTTGCATACTGTTTGTTGTTGATAGCCTGTAAAAACATAAACCCAAGAAGGTTCTTTTTATAAAATTCCGATAGATTAGAAGAGAGAGCTTGGGCAAGGTATTTTTCTGCCTGACCTAAATTTCTTTTGCTTTCATACAAAGTCCTTAGATAAAAGTAAAAAGGATAACTAATTAAACTTTTTTCCTGATAGGCTGAAAGTAGGTACCCAAAAACCGAAGAAAACGTATCTATCTCACCTGTTTCGACAGCGGTAAAGCTCAAATTTATGAGTAAAGAAGATTTTAGTTCAGAGGAAATCCCGATTTCAAAAGCCCTGATATACTCTAAAGTGGCTTTGGTAAAAAGTTTGTATTCGAAAAACATGTCACCTAATAGGTAATAAGGTTGTCCACATTTGGCTTGGTTTAAGTACTCGCTATCTTCCTTTTCCAAAGATAAAACCTCAGCGATACGTTGAGCTTTAATCCCTTCTTTAAAAAGCTCAGCCACCGAATTGCAGTAAAACTGGGTTACTTCCTTTAGATTTGAGCTTTCTGGAAAATTTTTTAAAAACTCTAAAGAACTTTTTCTTAAAAGTGTATAATTCTTAAGGTCTGCAAGCACCCTTATTTCTACTAAATGAGCCTCTTCAGCCAAAGGGGTTTTAGCCATCTTAGCCTTTATCTGAGCGGCGAAGGAGAGTAAATCCTCTTTGGTTTGTTTGGGTAAAAGTTCTTTAATAGGTTCCTTTTCGTAGGCTATCTGATAAAGCCTAAACTTAGATATTAAACCGGGGATACCTTTATCCCAAAGGGTGATGATAAGCTGATACAAATTTTTGGCCTTTTCTCTTTCGCCCTTTTTAAAGTAGGCTTCAGCAAGTTTTAAAACGAGGTCTGGGGTCTCTTGTGGTGTTCCATAAACGTTTATGTAATAAAAAACCTTTGTTCTTGCTTCATCCACCTTCCCTTGACGCAAAAGATAAACTACCTGAGTTTTGTAGATCTCTCTTATATTTTTTTTAATCTCTTGTAATGAAATTTCTTTCAGCTCTTTTTCAGGTAAAAGCTTAAAGTGATAAAGAAGAATTTTAGCCTCTCTTTTTGAGGCCTCATCACAGTAGGAATCGAGAAACTCCTTAACTTCTTTGGCTATCATAGAGCCTCTACCCAGCAAAAACATGGCTTTAAACCTAATAAGGTTAGCCACACAAGCTTCAGCTCGTCCCTTAGTAACAGAAGCTACTCTTTGGGCGTAATCTACAGCCTCTTGTAAAAAACCCTCCTTTAATGCGCTCTCTGCGATAAGCAAATTTTCCTCTGGCCTTAAAGAAAAAAGCGCAGGCAATGTTTTAGCAAGAAAAACCACCTTTTCGTACTCTTTCCTTGCATAAGCCTGTTTTATCTCTTGCAATAACTCCTCTCCCTTTTGCTGATAAGGAAGGGTAAAGTTAGATAATAAAAGAGTCGCATTAGTTGCGTTTGACGTCTTTTCAGGTTGAGAAAACACGATGGTTACAAAACAAATCAAAACTAAAAGCAACAAAAAGCCGACAAGTTTAAACCCTTTAGACATCCTTTAAGTGTGTAGCAAACCTTATGCCAAATTATATTTTTTAAGCTTTTCTATAAAGGTAGTTCGGTTAAGTTTAAGGAGCTTAGCAGCTTTAGTTTTAACCCCTGAGGCCTTTTCTAAGGCTTTTTTTAGGTAAAAAACCTCGATTTCTTTGATAAGGCTGATCAAATCAACCCCTTCTTCGGTAAGGTCAGGCAAAGCTAATCCCTCTTGATTTGAAGAAACAGAAAATAAGGACATAGGAGTTCTTATAAGCTCAATCTCCTCAGAACCTAAAGAAATACCAAAAGGATAAGAAAGGTCTTCAGGTTCTATGATCTCTTTATCAGTCAAAATCACCAGTCTTTCTACCAGGTTTTCAAGTTCTCTTACGTTGCCTGGCCAGTGATAATCTAAAAGTCTTTGGAGACTCTTTTCAGACAATCTTTTTAACGGAACCCCTTCTCTTTCGCACACCTTTTTCAGAAAAAAATTGGCTAAAAGAGCTATATCCTCTTTTCTTTTTCTAAGAGGTGGTAATTTTATAGGTATAACGTTTAACCTATAAAACAAATCTTCTCTAAACCTACCAGCTTCTACCTCTTTTTCTAAATCCTTGTTGGTGGCAGCAATAATCCTTACGTCTACTTTGATAGGATGTTCTCCCCCTAACCTTTCTACTTGTCTTTCCTGAAGCACCCTTAAGAGTTTTGCCTGAAGTTTTGCGCTTAAATCACCTATTTCATCAAGAAATAGCGTCCCTTTGTTAGCTATTTCAAACTTACCAGGTTTGGTCTTGATAGCACCGGTAAAAGCCCCTTTTTCATAGCCAAAAAGTTCAGCCTCAAGCAACTCTTCTGGGATGGCAGCACAATTAATCGCTACAAAGGGCCCCTGACGCTTGCTGTTAAAATGTATGTATTTAGCCAGAACCTCCTTTCCTGTGCCTGATTCTCCTAAAATAAGGACAGTACTATTTGAAGGCGCTACCTTTTTGGCCAACTGATAGACTTCTTTCATCACCGAATTGTGAGTTTCTATCAAATAACTCATAAAAATATTATATCATGTTTTTGACATATATGTCAAATTTTTGGAAAAATTTTTAGATGTTATTTGTCGATAAACTTATGGGCATATTTTCTTACATGAGCCCCTTCAAGCACATGAAAGATCCTGATTTTTTCTAAAAGGTTTTTAGAAAAAGACCCTATAGGGAGGAAAATCACTTTTTTCCCCTGTCTGTAAGCCCAGTTTTTTGTAAAGGAGGAGGGAGGTTTTTTGGCTATATAAAGAACATATTTCTCAAGGCTGTAGTCTATCCCAGCTAAAAGCAACCTTTCTGCCTTGTTTTCTGCAAGAGAAAAAAGAGGATCTGTCCAGATGTCATAAACCCTTTTAGGAGGGTAGGTCAACATAAACCCTCCATACTTAGCCCTGGCTATCCCTGGACCTATCACCTTTTCTTTAGGGTCTGTAGCATAAAAGGCCATATCAGACTCCTGATGGTGCTCTCCATGCCAGGTAAAATTCCAAGGATACTTTTCTTCTCCTGAAATAGGGTCTGGGTCTTCTTCAAAGATGATAACCAGGGAACCTATTTTGGAACTGGTCTGTGGGTCTTCCTTTATGTAGATGGTTTCTTTAAAAACCCAATTTCTGATGGTTTCCCTTATGTCAAGCCCATCTTTAAGGGAAGAAATAAAGGGTTCTATTTTTTTTAGGTTTTCTGTGATGACTTTAAGCCCTTTTTCTGAGGCTTTTTTACCAAAGGTTTCAACCACTATGTCTTCTGGTGGGAAAGAACAGATGGTTTTACCAGAAAACTTTTGAGCAAAGGTTTTTCTTTCTTCCCTGGAGGTAAACTTTTTTAAAAACCTAAGCCCTGCCCTTATATTTTTTACCTTTCTAAACAACCTGAGCCTTTTAACAGGTAGGTTTAACTCTTCAGGAGAAAGCTTAATCTCAGGATAAGCTATGCCTTCTTTTTTTAGTTCATAAGCTGTTGCCATCTCCCAGACCCAAAAGGCAAACTCGTCTCCTCCTATCCCTCTTGCCGCAACGATCAAATCAAAAAGCTCAGGTAAAAAAACCCCTTTAACCAAAAGATAGTTTCTAAGAAATTGCCCCAATACTTTCAAATCCTTGGGAGAAAGCTCACTCCCAGTTTCGTCTTTAAACTTGGTTATAGCTTTGCTTAAAACCTCTTCCCAAAGAGAAACCCTATCTATCCAAAAAGACGGGTCTTCTGATATACGTTCTCGGTTTTCTTCATAAACCTGGTGGAAAAAACCTGGCTCAGAAAGTATTTCTCTTATACTTTGTGGATGTAAACGATAGAGGTTTATTTCTACCTGTTGTTTTTGTGGGAAAAAACACAGGTTGTCTGGATTTTCTAAAGCCTTTAACACCCCTAAAACAAAGGCATAAGGCAAAACCACAGCCACCAAGCCTTCTTTTGCAAGTTGAGCCACTTTATTGGCTATATAACGCTCCTTAATCCTCACCTCAGGGATTACCCCTTGATTACCCCAACCAGAAATAAGAGTTTGGGTATAAGTCTGATAACCCATCGCAGGTAAAAAATAGGGAGAAAGGAATTTATCTATCTCAAACGATCCTTCTTCTTGGCAAGGCACATCTATAAAAAAGAGGTCTTTTTTATACTCTAAGGCATAACGGGAAGCTTCAGCCAAAGGGCATAGCGGAGAAACTATAAGATACTCTAAACTTCCGTCCTGATAGTTAATTTCTAAGGTAGTAATGGTAGGAAGGGTTTTTACGGCAGACAACCATTTTTCTTTAATAAAAGGTGGAAGGACTAAAGCTACAGCCTCAGGGTTTAACCGGTGAAGTTCCTTAGAGATCCCCTGAGTAATCTCAAGATTTTCTGGGAAAAAAGGTAGTAGAAAAAGAGGAAACTTCCCCTGTTTTAGGTTAATCTTAAGCATCAGTCTAAAGGAAAAAGAGTAGGTTTTTTAAATTTTCTACCTTTTTCGATAAACTCTTTGAAAAAGACAAGAGCCTGTGGCCCTAAAATAAGAGAAATAGCCTCTTTTAAAACCTCTAAAACAGCTATCTGAGTAGCAGGAGAAGTTTGGTTTAAAAAAGCCAGTTTCTTAGCCACATACCTTCCTATGTTTACACCATCTCTTACGCTGTAAGGCTCTCCGTATTTATGGGTTATCTGAAGAAAATCTACGATATAATTTGCCGTGGTCTCATCCAGCCAGGGAAGGTTGGTTTTAAGAATATGTCTTTCTTCTTCAGCTTCAGGAAAGTCTATAAAAATCTGTGGTTGAAGCCTTGATTGGATGTATTCGGGAAGCTCAAAGGTAGAGGCATCTTCGTTCATCGTAACACAGAGCCTAAATTCTTTATGAGCCTTTATTTTAATCCCTGCAACCACAGACTCTACATACCTTCTACTATCAAGAAGAGGAGCCAAAGAGGCCCAAGATTTTTCACTCATCCTGTTTGCCTCATCTATAATAGCCACTCCACCTTTAATCATCGCAGACACAATGGGGCTTGCCATATATCTTATTTTCTTGTCTTCTGAGATAACAGGGGTAACGATAAGGTCTTCTGGCCTTGTGTCAACCGTTGCTTGAAAGATATAGACTGACTTGTTAAGTTTTTTAGCAGCTAAATAAGCAAGGGTTGTCTTCCCTACCCCTGGTTTACCTACTAACCTGGGGGTAAGAGGCAAGTCCTTTTCGTCTACGTTAAGCCAGCAAGCAAGAATTTGGTCTAAAATACCTTTTCTTTCATAAACCGGAATATCAAGTTCATCAGGATGGCTAAGATAAAGGGTTACACCATCTATTACCGCTGTTTCCATAAAAATTCCCTATCCTCTTTGTTTTATTAAAAAAATTTTACCACGGCTTAACCTTTCAGGCAACGTTTCTTCACTTATGTCAAGGTCCTAAAAAATTTGACTTTAGGTATTTTATTAATAAAATATTTAATAAAAGTTCTTGCAAAAAGAGGGGGCTGGATATGAAGAAACATGCCAAAAGGGAAAAACTTTCCTCAGGTATAAAAGGTTTAGACGAAATTCTATCTGGAGGCTTTTTAGAAAGCAATTCTTATCTTATCACAGGAGGTCCTGGAAACGGTAAAACAACCTTTTGTTTACATTTTCTTGAAGAAGGTAGTAAAAATGGGGAACCATGTTTATTTATAACCTTAGGTGAAAAAGAAGAACAGATAAGGAAAAATGCTGGTAAACTTGGGCTAAAGCTTGAAAACGTTCATTTTCTCGACTTAAGCCCATCTTCAAAGTTTTTTATAGAGATGGAATACTATGATATATTTTCACCAGCAGAGGTAGAAAGAGAGCCTGTGACCCAGGCTATCAAAGAGAAAGTTGAAGCTTTAAAACCTAAAAGGGTGGTAATTGATTCTATGACTCATTTTAGATATTTGGCAACCGATGTCTTCCAGTTTCGAAGGCAGGTTCTCTCTTTTCTTAGATTTCTTACAGAAAATGGGGCCACAGTGCTTTTTACTGCTGAGGCAAGCGTAGAGGCTCCTGACAGTGATTTAAGGTTTTTAGCTGATGGTATCATAGAACTATCCTTTTCCGAAATCGGTAGACAATTAGAAGTTAAAAAATACCGAGGTTCTGAGTATCTTTCAGGTCAACATTACTATGAAATTAAAAACGGTTGTGGTATAGTCGTTTTTCCAAGACTCCTTCCCACAGAAAAAAAGATAAATATTAATTTTGAGAAGCTTTCGTCTGGTATACCAGAGATTGATGAGCTTCTTTACGGAGGTATTGAAAGTGGCACAGTAACCATCATATCAGGACCATCAGGAACAGGTAAAACCACCCTTGGCCTACAGTTTATAAAAGAGGCCTCTGGAAGAGGGGAAAGAAGCGTGGTTTATACTTTTGAAGAATCGGTCGAAAAAATCGTAGAAAGAGCTCTTTCAATCAACATTCCTATCAAAAACATGATAGATAAAGGCACCCTTGAAATAAAAAAAATAGAACCTCTAATCTACACTCCTTATTCTTTTGCTCAATTAGTGAAAGAAGATGTAGAAAAGAGAAATACTAAAATAGTTATGATAGATTCAACCTCTGGTTATAAACTTTCTGTTAGAGGTGCTGAAATTACTACTCACCTTCATGCCCTATGTAAATATTTAAACAATCAGGGAGTTACTGTTTTCTTACCTACAGAAATCAAAAAAATCACCGGAGAGTTTCAAATTGCCCAAGAGGACATAAGCTATCTTGCAGACAATGTAATCATTTTAAGATACATAGAAATTAAAGGAGAACTCCGGAGAGCAATAGGAGTTCTTAAAAAAAGGCTGGGAGATTTCGAAAAAAACCTAAGAGAATTTCAAATAACCAAATATGGTATAAAAGTAGGAGAACCTCTCAAAAACATGCGAAATATTTTGTCTGGTGCCCCAAGTTTTATCGAAGAAACTTAAAATGAAAACTATTTTAATAATAAGTAAACTAACTAAAAATGTTGAGTTGATGGCTGATTTTCTACAAAAACAAGGATATAACACCATCAAAGCTTACTCATATAAAGACCTGGATAAGATATTAATTGATCCTCATTTTGATATAGCTTTTCTTGATATAGCAGGTTATGACAAAAACATTTGGGATTACTGCAAAAAACTAAAGCTATTAAACAAACCTTTTTATGTTCTATCCAGTTGTAATAATCCCAAAATAAAAGAAGAAAGCCTAACAAGAGGTGCTAAAGGAGTTATTGTCAAACCCATAGTTATCAAAGAATTTTTAGCAATAATACAATCTTTATTAAGATGATCTATGGAAAAGATATTAATTTTAGTTTCTAACAAAACAAACTATAGTTTACTTACAAAAGAATTAAGTTCAAAATATACTATCCTCGATGAAAAGAACGATATTAAAGATTTAAACTTTGACCTGATCATTATAGATGGAGTTGAGCTAAAAAAACGACAAAAAGAGCTCTTAGAAATCAAGAAAAAGGTCTTTCCCTTGTTTTTACCGGTGATTCTACTTACTACTAAAGATGACCTTAGTCTTGCGGAAAAAACGTTGTATGAAATCGTCGACGATTTGATCAGAATTCCTATAGAAAAAATAGAATTAAAAGCCAAACTTTATATCTTATTAAGAACTCGATTATATACTCTAATCCTTGAACAAGAGACAGTTACAGACCCGCTTACTGGTGCTTACAACAAAAGATTTTTTTATGAAATTTTAGAAAACTCCTTTGAAGATTTTAAACGATATGGAAAAAAATTTAGTATCATCTTTATTGACATAGACAACTTTAAAAAAATAAACGATAACTACGGACATATGACAGGAGATTTGGTATTGAAAACTCTAGTCATGATAATAAAAAAGACTCTTAGAAAAAACGATTTAGTGTTTCGGTTTGGTGGAGAAGAATTCGTTGTATTACTTCCTGAAACAGACACTGAGAATGCTATAGCAATAGCAGAAAGAGTTAGAGAAGAAATAGCTAAGGAACAAATTGAAATTAAACAAAACCAAACCCTTTCTATAACTGTTAGTTGTGGGGTGGCAGCTATCAATAAAGATATGGTAAACCCTAAAGATTTGATAGAAATAGCAGATAATGCCTTGTATAAGGCCAAAAAAGAAGGAAAAAACAGAGTTTGTTATTTGTCGAGTTTATGATTATGGAAGAACTTATCAGGGAAGCAGAAAAAGTCTTACCTGTATCTTTCGAAGCAGCAGAAGAATACGAAAAACACAAAGATCTTATGCTTAATTTTGTTAACACAAAGATGTCAAAAAGAAAAGACATTTTCTCTTTAATCGGAGGAAACTCTTTACAGATGATGTTTGACAATCATAGACATCATGTAAATTTTATGATCAATGTCTTTAAGTTTTCAATGTTTGAACTGTTTGTAAAAATGGTACCATGGGTTTACCGGTCCTACCATAACCATGGCTTTACTTATGATTACTTTTTAGTTGAGTTAGAAACCTGGAAAAAGGCCATTAAAAAATTTCTTTCAAAACCAAGCTCTGATGAAATAATGAAAACCTATGATTGGCTTATTGAAAAACACGAAAAAATGATAGATTTATCCAAAGATGAAGCTGTTTTCACCATAAAACTTGAAGGTAAATGGGAAGAAAAGAAAAATCAATTTCTTTATTACATCTTAGAAGGGGATTTTGAAAAAGCTTTAAAATTTACCAAAAAGATCGTAAAAAGACCAGAGGATCTTCAAGACTTTTATTTAAATATAATTCAACCTGCCCTTTATGATGTTGGCAACCTATGGGAACAAGGTAAAATCTCAGTAGCAGAAGAACATCTTGCCACCTCTATTGTAGGAAGAATTATAGCAAACCTCTATCTTCTATTTTCTAAAACCCAAAAAAGCAAACTTAAGGCTATTGTCACAGCTACACCCAATGAATTCCATGAGCTTGGTTGCAGAATGGTAGCAGATTTTCTTGAGATGGATGGTTGGGATGTTTTATATTTAGGGGCTAATGTTCCTGAGGAAGAGTTGATTAATATAGTTAAAAAAACTAAACCTAAATTATTAGCTATCTCTGTCACCATGCCTTTTAACATTACAAAAGCACAAAGAATAATTGAATCATTAAAAACCTTAGGAGATCATGTCCCTAAAATAATGGTAGGGGGTATTGCCTTCAATCTCATGCCAGATTTGTATAAAAAAATTGGTGCCGACTTCTGGGCTAAAGATGCCAAAGAAGCAGTCGAAGTTGCTCGTAAGATAAAAACTTTATGAACCTTTCTGATATACTCTTAAAACTCAAAGAAACCATAAACCTTTACCTTTTAGAACTGAGCAATAGTGGAAATATGTCCAAAAGTACCAGTGTATCTGCCGTTATAGCTTGAACCTAAAGCATCACAGTTGTCTTCTATAAAAAATAAGTTATATTTTGCAGATATTTTCATTATCTTATCTATATCACACGGATTTCCGAGTGTATGGGCTACAAATATTGCTTTTGTTCTTTCTGATATAGCTTCTTCAATCATATCTGCTTTAATATTACAAGTGATTATGTCAATATCAACAAATACAGGTACTAAATTATTCTGTATGATGGGAGCAATAGTAGTTGGGAAGCCACAGGCAGTAGTTATAACCTCATCACCTGGTTTTAAGCGTTTATCTTTAAGCTTAGTTGATGTTAATGCAGATATAGCTAATAGATTGGCAGATGAACCTGAATTAGTAAGAAGACAATACTTAACTCCTAAAAAATCTGCCAATTTTTTCTCAAATTCATGAGCTACTGCTCCTGCCGCAAGTCGGAAGTCCAAAGCTACGTTTACTAAATTTATAATTTCTTTTTCGTCATAAATAATGCTAGCATAATTAATTTTATCTTTACCGGGTACAAACTTCTTCAGTTGACTAGGTTTATGAACCGTGTTATAGTACTTTTTAACTAACTTAATGATTTCATTTTTTATGTATTCAGCTTCCTTATTTTTCCTTTCTTCCATCACATTCACACCTCCTAAACAATATTTTATAGCCCTGGTGATAAGTTTCCCTAAGGTTTTTTATCTTCTTCGTTAGAAAATTTTGACTTTTATCAGTATTACCTTCAAAATTGAAAAAAAGCTCAAATTCAAAGGGCATGGACCGTTTCCTCTGCCAAACTCTTCAAATACTTCCCATACTCTGTTTTTGAATACTTTTTGGCATACTGCAAAAGCCTTTCCTTATCTATCCAGCCGTTCCTGTAAGCAATCTCTTCCACACATCCTATCATCAAGCCTGCTCTTTTTTCTATGGTAGCTACAAACTCTCCTGCCTCCAAAAAGCTGTCATGGGTTCCCGCATCAAACCAAGTATAGCCCCTCCCCAAAAGCTTAACTTTAAGGCTCCCTTCTTTCAGATACTCTTCAAGCAAAGAAGTAATTTCATACTCTCCCCGTGCGGAGGGCTTTATCCTCAAGACCTTTTCCGAAACCGTTGAGTCAAACATATATACCCCTATGACCGCATAGTTAGACTTAGGATGTTTGGGCTTTTCTTCTATGCTTATCACTTTGCCCTCTTCGTCAAACTCAACGATGCCAAACCTCTCCGGGGCTGGCACATGATAGGCAAACACATAAGCACCGCCTTTTTCTACCACTTGGCTTTTAGCCTCTTCTAAAAGTTGCGGAAGTCCATGTCCGTAGAGAATGTTATCTCCTAAAACAACCATTACCGAGCAATCTTTTTCTAAAGTTTCGCAAGCAGTTTTTACTGCATGAGAAAGCCCCAAGGGCTTTTCTTGTTTTACATAGCGTATGTTCATGTCAAGCTCGCTTCCATCTCCTAAGAGCTTTTTAAAACCTTCTTCATCCTGAGGATTAACCACGATTACTACATCTTTTATCTTCGCAAGCATAAGTAAGGATAGGGAATAATAGACCATTGGTTTGTTATAGATAGGCAAGAAGTGCTTGTTAACCGTAAGGGTCACTGGATAAAGCCTTGTCCCCGAGCCCCCAGCAAGCAAAATCCCTTTCATATTTTTGTGCCTCCAATTTCTTTGACTTTCTTGAGTGTAATCTGTAATCCAATAGTTTCAAGAGAGACAAAATTGGCACCAATTGCATAACAGATTCCACCAGATGAATAAAACAAGATGGATATTTAGGGACGAGCGGCTTCTCGCCCTGCAGAAAGCTTTTGCTTGTGGAGATTTCTCGCTACGCTCGAAACGACAGGGTAGGGTTGTTCCCCGCGCCCCTTTATTGTCACCCTGAGCGCCAGCGAGAGGTCCCATCCCCCATGTCGCCCTGTGCCCACCTTTTCTGTCACCCCGAACGAAGTGAGGGGTCTCCTCCACAATGTTTTTCTGAATTAATAGAGTTTTCCCTTGCCATTGCTTGAAAAAAAAAGGCTTAATACTACCTTCCTTATAAGCTTGCAAATTCTAAAGGGAAGTTTATCCTGAAAGAGTAAGGTGATGAACTAATAAGGAGTTTAAAGAACCGACTTCTACAGGAGGAACATAGATGCACGAGAGAAAAAGGCTTGAGGATATTATAAAAGAATTGCCAGAAGACTTAAGAAAGGAGCTTGAGGATTTTGCCCAATTTTTATGGGAGAAGAGAAGAAAAAAAATTAAAAAGAAACCAAAATTTGATTGGGCTGGTGCTCTTTCTGATTTTGCTGGCAAGTTTACCTCTGTTGAATTACAGCATAAAATTTCAGAATTGTGCTAAAAAATAAATAGGAGGAAGATAATGGCAGTATCAATTATTAAGAAAGAAGTGAAAGTTGAGAATAGAATTTTAACTATCGAACTTCCTGAAGAATTTAAGGGTCAAGAAATCGAAATAACAATTAGATTAAAAGAAAACATAGAGAAGGAAATTTTAGCAGATCAAATCAAAATTGATACAACTAATTGGAAGTTTGACAGAGAAGAAATTTATGCCGAATAAAGTATTTATAGATACAAATATTTTAATTTATGCCTATTCCGCAACAGAACTTAATAAAAGAAAGATTTCTCTTACTATTTTAGAATCCTATAATATTGTAATCAGTGTTCAAGTAGTAAATGAATTTATTTGGATAATGAACAGAAAATTTAACATCAACTACACAGAATTAGGGATTTTAGTAGATAGATTTTGGAAAAAATTTAAGGTTTCCTTGATAAATAAATTTTCCATTGAGAAAGCTTTAGAAATAGCTCAGAATTACAAGTATTCTTACTGGGATAGTCTTATAATTGCTTCTGCATTAGAAAATGAATGTTCTATACTTTTTACTGAGGATATGCATGATGGACAATTAATAGAAGGTATATTAAAAATTAAAAATCCTTATAAGGTTTAAAGTGATTGCAAAATAGGCGTAGTCAGGTTAATAAAACGTGGAGGCTATGTAGGGGTGAGCGGCTGCTCGCCCAGAAGTTTTTCTGTCACCCCGAGACCACCTTTTCTGTCAACCCGAAGCCTTTTTCTGCCACCCTGAGCCTTTTTTATTGTCACCCCGAGCCTTTTTTATTGTCACCCCATGTTTTTTTATGTCACCCCGAGCGAAGCGAGGGGGCTCCTCCACAATGTTCTTCCAAACGAAGTCCCTTGCTATTGCCAGGAAAGAGATGCTTGATGCTACTATCCCTATAAGCTGTTATTACTAATGGTAATGTCACCTATAATTCTCAGTTTGGAATGTCACATCTTTGGTCTTTTTCTTTAATCTTAAACTACGCCTCCAGGGATGGTCCTCTGCTGGCTTCCATCTCTCCTGTTTTACCCCTCCTCTTACCACCTCTTCAACTCTCTTTGCATCTAAAGCCTGCCTATAGCTAAGGTGTAATGTGTAAGTAGCTTCTTATAAGGTAAGCTTATCTCTGATATTTTTTCACTGCTATCACCTCCCTAAAGATACAGGGAGGATACCCTCTCAATGTGACATTTCAAATTAGGAATTAAATGTGATATTTCAAAATAGTAACGACATACTATCCCTATAAGCTTGAAAATTCTAAAGGTAAGTTTATCCTGAAATGGTAAGGTGATGCACGAAAAAAATTAGTTGAGAGAACTGACCTCTACAGGAGGAACAAAGATGCAAGAGAGAAAAAGGCTTGAGGATATTATAAAAAAATTGCCAGAAGACTTAAGAAAGGAGCTTGAGGATTTTGCCCAATTTTTATGGGAAAGAAAATTCAGGCAAGGTGCTAAACAAAAAAGTTACTTTTAACATGGGCAGGTGGGCTTAAGGATTATCGCGATAGACTTACTTCTTTAGAGTTACAAAAGCAAGCATTTTCAAGCTTTGGTTTTTGTGGTAAAATTAATTCAAATCCAAGACATACTTAATAAAAAGGAAATAAAGCTATGAAGAGATTTGAAACAAAGTTAGAGAAAGAGTTGCAAGACATAAAAGCTTTGCTTTTAGAATTGTTCGAACGTTATGAGCGGTCTAAGTCTGAAAATGAAATAAGAGGTATAATGAAGCTATTTGAAATTTCAATGAAAGATTTTTTTGAGGATGAAGTTTTATATTCAATTTCTGATGTGAAAAAACTTTACAAATGAAAGGTAAAATAAGTACTTGTACCATTTCCATTTACAGATTTAACTTTGACTAAATTGAGACCTGCTTTAGTAATTCATGAAAGTGAGAATGATGTAATTCTGGCATTTATCACATCAAAAATACCAACAAAGATTTCTGATACAGATGTTTTATTAACAAAAGAGCATCCTTCATTTGGGAAGACAGGATTAAAAACAGATTCTTTGATTAAGCTTGATAAAGTCGTTACAGTGGTAAAAGATTTAATAGTTGGAGAAATAGGTGAAATAGATGATACTCTTAGAGATGAGATAAATGCAAAACTCCAGAAAATTTTTAAATTATGAAGTCTTTAGATGAACAAAATAGACATAACTCTTTTGGCACCATTGAAAAATCTATTAGCTACTAAAACAAGAAGACTTTTTGAGAACTTCCTTTCCCTATCCTTTTTGCAGGTTGCAAACTTTATTTTCCCGATTATAATTCTTAAAGTGAATGTTGCCTTTTAAGAAGGAAACCTATGCCACCTAACCTCACTTATCTGATTTTGCGGAACAGGACTGGAGTAGAATAGAATTATGAAAGCCCTAATTCTTGCCGGTGGCTCTGGGACAAGACTTTGGCCAGCCTCAAGAGAAGCTTATCCTAAGCAGTTTTTTAAGCGGAGGAAACTACTTTTGGAATTCAGGGATGTTTGCCTTTACTGTAGGAACTATAGATAAACAAAAAGATTCTTAATAAAATATTGTCTGGGTTATCTGATAAAGATATAAGTTTTAGCGATTTAAGAAAATTGCTTTTATCTTTAGGTTTCTCCGAAAGAATTAAAGGTGACCATCATATTTTCACAAGACCTGATATTTTGGAAATAGTTAATTTACAGCCATTAAAGGATGGAAAAGCAAAGGCTTATCAGGTAAAGCAGGTTAGAAATTTGATATTGGACACTTGTCAAGAGAATTGTGTCTCCTTATAAAATCTCTTTACAAACATTTGCCTCAATTCGTATAAAGCAGACTTAATTAAAGGAAGTGGTTTTTGCCATCTCGTTTTCTGAATCCGACTTACTGTTATGTATATCGCAACCTCTGCTGTCTTGATTGATTGAAAATATCCCCCTGTATTTACCCTTATCAGCTCTATCCTGCTATTTATATTCTCAACCACATTCGTCGTGTATATATACCTCCTCACCCCCTCAGGATATTTCTTATAAACAAAATAATGCTCCTTCTTTTTCAAAAGTCCCTTTATATAAGCTGGATACTTCTTCT
>NZ_AUIT01000002.1 GCF_000423845.1 Thermodesulfobacterium hveragerdense DSM 12571
ATACCAAGGTTACCTAAGAAACAGGCAAGTTGTCTTTCATAGTAACCATTAGCTTTATTATCAATACTATCTCTAAGGAATATTTCTCTTTCTTTTTTCATGAGAGCGTTTAAGAGGAGTGCAGCAGCCATTTTGATACCCTCTTTTGATTCAATTTTTGAGATTTCACTTAAAACTTTTTCTAAATCTAAGTCTAAGTTTTCCATTTTACAGACCTCCTGGTTAGTTTAGTCTTTTAGGTTTTATGTTATCATTAATTTAAAAAATATTAAAAATTTTTATTATGCCTCTAAAATATTTTATTAAAAGACACAATTTATATTCTACTCCCGAATTGGGGGTTAGAGAGAGCAAAAAGTGCAAGGATTTTAGCATCTTTGGGGTCAGATTTAGAGGGGTAGTTTGCGGAGATGAAGTTAAAGAAGCGATGAAGGATTTTGGGGTTGATGATGAAGGCCTGGAAGCTATTAGCAAGGAGGAAATGATAGAGAGGGAGGAAGAATCTACCAGTAGATTTCATGGCTACGATGGGGTTGATGAGTTGGTTAAAGATGGAAAGAAACTGAGAGAAGTCTTCTTGAGACATAGGGAAGGTTTGGGACAGGATGAAGTTTTGCTCTTTGAGGTCTTTGAGGACAGCGATGTTAAAAAAGGGGTCTTTGGAGAGGTCAACGCCGACGAAGGAACCCATGTTCGCACCTTCTTGTGTGGAGTTGATTTAGTAGAAGTCTCTTGCTCCATTCTCCCGTGTGGCAGAGGCTTAGGGAGCCTAACCAACTTATTTGGAGTTGAGGGACAGGGGGACAGCCTCCTTTTGAGGCTTTTAAGCCTAAGAGCCATGGGGTCCTTGTCCCTCTTTATTTCGTTGTTGTTCATACTATTACTATATAACACGAGATGTATTAAACAAAAACTAACATAAAAATTGCAGGAGATGAATTATGCAAGTTGAATACCTGTATATTATTTTAACAGTTGGTCTATTTATTCTTTCTGTTGTTTCAGGAATGCTTGGACTGGGGGTAGCTTTTGCCGCGATTCCTTTTCTTGGTCTTTTTTTACAGGATTTAATTCATCAGATACAACCATTAAGTCTTCTTCTTAACGGTATAACTGCACTTTTAGCCACGTTAGGGTTTGGAAAAAGTGGTCTTGTGGACTGGAAAAAAGCGATTGTGCTTTCAGTAGTAACTACTGTTTTTGCACCTATTGGAGCGTATATAGTCCATTTTGTAGAACAAAAATATGTCTGGTTTGTTTATTTTTTTGCTGTGGTGTATCTTGCCTATAGACTTTTTAAACCAATCAAAAGAAAGGAATCAGAAGAAAAGTTTACTTTAGCTTTAATACTTGCTATACCAATCTCTATTTTAAGTGGATTCCTTGGAGTTGGACCTGGATTTTTACTTATGCCTACCCTTATTATAGTGGGTATTGAACCTAAAAAAGCAGCAGGCATAAACGCCTGGGCAGTAACACCTCCGTCTTTTTCTGCTCTTATTCCACACATTAAAACCGCACATTGGGATTTGTCTTTAGTGATTCCTTTGGTAATAGCAGGTGCTATAGGGGCTTTTATTGGGGCGAGGCTTACGAGTATATGGTTGCCAAGTAACCGCCTCAAACAACTTTTTGGAGTAGTGCTTGTAATAGTAACGTTATATAAAGTTCTTAGCATGTTTAGTCATTAAGATGTTGGCAGACCTTTTTGTATCGTTTTTAAAACTCGGACTCACTGCTTTTGGTGGTCCTGCGATGGTAGCTTACATAAAAGATCTTGCAGTTGAAAAAAAGCGATGGCTTGATAGTAAGACTTTTCAGGATGGAGTGGTGATAGCTCAGGCAATCCCAGGAGCTACTGCTATGCAGGTTGCAGCTTATGTAGGATTTAAAACCAGGGGAATATTAGGAGGGATCGCCAGTTTTACAGGGTTTGGGTTACCTGCTTTTTTGTTAATGCTTATTTTATCTTATTTTTATGTTAAGACACATGACCTTCCAGAGGTTATTTCAGTTTTTAACGGACTTCAAGTGGTAGTGATAAGTATTGTGGCTAACGCTTTTCTAAGTTTTGCAAGACCTTTGGTTAAGTCAAAGGGTGAGATGTTGATAGGTTTTTTTTCTTTTTTACTTTTTTGGCTTAAGGTTAGTCCTTTCTTGATCATCTTTATGTGTTTAGTTTTGTCCCAGTTACTGTTTAGAGATGTTTCTGTCTACAAACCAGGAAACTCAAAAAAAATAAATTTTATAGGTCTTGTATGTCTTATTTTTGTTCCTTTGATAGGCTTATTTTGTTTATATTTTGTAGATAAGACCCTTTTTACGATTTCGCTAACCATGATAAAAATAGACCTTTTTGCTTTTGGAGGAGGTTATGCCTCTTTACCTCTTATGATGCATGAATTTGTAGATAGATTGGTCTGGATTGATAATAAAACTTTCATAGATGGTATTGCTCTTGGACAAGTTACTCCAGGTCCGATAGTGATAACAGCTACTTTTGTAGGTTATCTATTAAAAGGTCTTTTGGGAGCTTTGATAGCAACGATTTCTGTTTTTACCCCATCTTTTATTATCATGGCATTATTCTGCGAGTTTTCAGATAAAATGAATCAATTAAAAATTTTTTTAAAAGCAAAACAGGGAATCTTAGCCTCTTTTTCTGGTTTACTTCTTTTTGTGGCGATTAAGTCTATAGTTTCTTTAGACTGGAATTTGTTGAAAGCCATGATGGCTATGGTGAGTTTCTTTGCTCTCTATCGAAAGGTTAACCTTGTTTACGTAGTTCTTATTTCTGTGTTGCTTTCAGCTTTTCTTTTTTAATCTCATTTTAGTAACATTTTCTTTTTAGTTATTTCACATTAATATCGCTAAAATTTAAAAATTTTTTAAATTTTTTACAATTTCAAGATATGAAAAATATAAAAGTATTTTTTATTGACATTTTTTAAAAATATGTTATCAGAATAAATAATATTTTTTTAAAAATATGTTTCAAGTTGCAACTAATGAAAATTAGTTCTTGATAGGGGGGTTGAAATGTGGGGCAAAAAAGCTTTATTTTTTGTTTTGGCTTTAAAAATGTTTTTTGTTTCTAAGGGTTTTGCAGAAGGGATTGATAAGGAAAGGTTGGAAAAAGAGGGAACTTTACCTGAGATCATAGTTACTGGTGAAAAAATAATTACTCCTACTAAAGAGACAGCAGAAACAGTTTATACAGGGATAGGGATTACCAAAAAAGGGATTGAACTATCTGGAGAAAGGGGTAGTAGCAACGTTTGGTCTATCTTAAATATTTTACCAGGGGTATATTTTGAAACTCCTGATCCTGCAGGTATTTCTTCAACTCAGAGAAGTATAACGATAAGAGGTGTTTCTGGTTCCTTGGGAACAATGTCTGTTGAAGGAGTCCCTGTTTACGGAGGAAACCCTATCGGTCCAAGGGAGTATATTTTTGACTTAGAAAACATGGAGGCAATTGATGTGTATAAAGGGGTTATTCCTGTTGACCTTGGAACAGGTGCAGGAACAAGAGGGGGAACGGTTGAGTTAAAACCAAAATGGGCTAAAGATAAATTTGGGTTTGAATTTAAACAAGGTTTAGGGATGAATGATTATACTAAAACCTTTGTAAGAGTTGATTCAGGTAAATTACCTACCTTAGGGACTAAGTTTTCGCTTTCCTACTCTAATGCAGAGACAGATAAGTGGAGAGGAAAAGGAAAACTTGGTCCAAGAGAAAACCTAAACTTTACTTTAGTTCAGGCTTTAGGAGAAAGAATTAACATAAAACTTTGGGCAAACTATAATGATCTTGACCATCATAAGTATGCTTCTCTTTCCTATCAAGATGCTAAAAAAGATAGATGGTTAGATTATAATGAAAACTTTACGGGCAATCCCTCAAGAGATTGGTATTACTATAAATATCAGGAACTTGGATGGACAAATAAAGACTATTATGCCTTTTTAGATATAAGATTGTTAGACAAATTGATGCTTCAATTAAAACCTTATTACAGAATAGAAGAAAAAGGGGATTGGAGCGGAAGTAGAAGCATATCAGGTCCTATGAGACAAAGTAAACCAGGGGTAACTTGGAGTGGATGGGAGGTTAAAAGAAAAGGGGTTTTAACTCAACTTGTTTTTGATTTAAAGTTTTTTAGAGGACTTTTAGGCTATCATTATGAAGTCCAAGAATGGGAGGACAGACCTTCTAAAAACTATTGGTTAAACCCTGATGGGAGCTTAACTTTTATTGGATGGGGTAGATTTACCAAAAGTATTTCTGATGGCTACTCTTCAAGTCCTTACCTTAAGTTTGCAGGAAACATAGGTAGACTAAGCTGGCAAGCAGGTCTTCAATATATAAAGAAAAAAGACGGAAAAAATGAAGGGTACATTACTCAATACAATGGAACAGTGCCTTACTTACTAAGAGAACCTAAGCTTGATTATGGTGGAAGAAGTTATTCTGCGTGGGTTCCATCTTTTGGGCTTTCCTATACTTTTAACGATAAGATAGAGGTATATACAAGCTTTGGTAAAACCTTCCAAACCCCTTATATGTATATGCCAATAGTAAATCTTTACTATCGTCTTTATAATAAGTTTAAAAAGATGGGTATAACTCTGGATGATCTGTTTAATGATTATAAATGTGAAGAAACTTATAACTGGGATTTGGGGCTTAGGGTTAGAACTGAGAAGTTTGAATTATACCCAACCATTTACTTCTCTAAACATAAAAACTTAAACACACCTTTTACTCCAGGCTGGAAAGACCCAGATAATCCTGACCAGCTTTTGATTGATCCTTCTACTGGTTTACCTGTAAGTTTTAATACCTTTATCGGTAAGGCAAAAGGATATGGGTTTGAACTTGCTTCAACGTTTTATATTACCGATAAAATTTCCTTATTTTTCAACCCATCTTATGTAAAGATGAAATACGACGGAGACATCATAAGTGCTGGGACCCGTTATCCTGTTGATGGAAAACAAGTAACAGGGGTTCCAGAAAAAATGCTCACTACAGGACTCATAGCAAGGTATAAAGGGCTTGAAATAGTTCCCAGATTTAGGTATGTAAGTAGTTATTATGGAAATTTAGCACGTACAGAGAGGGTCTCTGGGTATGAAGTGTTTGATTTAATGGTTTCTTATAGTAAAGAAGAAATAAAAAGTTTAAGGCTTAAAAACCTTAGATTAGCCGTTGAGCTTAACAACCTGTTTGATAGAAAATATATTTTTGGTACCGGTAGCTATTACCCAGGAACTCCTTTTAACGTCTTTGGGTTTGTATCTTTTAATTTTTAAAAGTTAAAAAAAGGGGGGTTATAAAATGAAAAATCTTAAAAAAATTTTACTATTAAGTCTCTTTTTTATAGGTTTTACTTTTTCTTTAGCTCAAGCAGAAGGTAGACTTTATCTTGTTAGCACCGGGGTTGGAGACCCTGATAATTTGACCTTAAGGGCTTATGAAGTTATCAAAAAAACTGATGTTATCTTTTGCAGTAAATGGACTTGTGAAAGGGTAAGAGATTTAATTAAGGGAAAAGAGGTTTATGATGCAGGCTTTGGTATTTTTCACCTTTTCTATCGAAAAGATAGAGGGAACCCTAAATCTCAGATAGAAATAAAGTCTTTAAGTTTCGATGAAAAAGAAAAAAGAAAAGAGCTTGAAAAGATAACCAAGATCATAAGAGAAGCTGTTAAGCAAGGTAAGGTGGTAGCCGTTCTTGAAGACGGTGATCCTACTATCTACGGTCCCCATATATGGTATGTGGAGGCGTTTAAAGACTTAAACCCAGAAATCATTCCTGGGGTGAGCTCTTTTAATGCAGCTAATGCGGCTATTAAAAAAAGCATTACTGGGGGTAAAGCCCAAAGTGTAACCCTTGCTGCAGGATTTTCTGACCTCGAGGCCCTTGCTAAAACAGGCACAAACCTTGTTATTTTTACCATGAGAATAAAAGACATAACCGAGGTTTTAAAGAAGATAGAAAAATATTACTCCCCAAAAACTCAAGTAATCTTTGTACTGCATGCAGGTTATAAAAACAAAGAAAGGGTTATAGCAGGAACCTTTGAAGATATTTATGAAAAAATTAGAGAGGTTCAGCTACCCTTTGAATATTTGGTTTATATAGGAGATTTTGGTGGAAATTAAGGAACTTACTGGAATAAAGAATTTTTCTGTTTCTGAGAAAAAAACTGTTTACCTAAGAAGAGAGGTAGGGCTTATTCCTGCTATCATGCTTGTTGTTGGAAACACCGTAGGAACAGGTATTTTTACCACCTCTGGATTCATTATAAAGGAACTTAGAGATCCAGGGGCTCTTCTTTTTCTGTGGCTCTTAGGAGGTTTGATTGCTTTTTTTGGTGCTCTTAGTTATGCTGAGCTTGGTAGACTTTTTCCTCGGGCAGGGGGAGAATATGTTTTTTTAAAAGAAACTTTTGGTGAGGTTTTTGGATTTCTTGCTGGCTGGATTTCACTTATTGTTGGTTTTTCTGCTCCTATTGCAGCAACAGCTATTGCCTTTTCAAAATATTTTTTAGAACTTTTTTCAATACAAACCTCAGAATTAATCTCTAAACTTTTAGCTATTTCAGTGATTTTACTTCTTTCTTTAGTTCACGTACAACGAATTAAAATAGCTGCTAATTTCCAAACAGGAATAACTTTCTTTAAAGTTCTTTTTCTTTTTGCCTTTATTTTCTTTGGATTCATATACACTAAAGAAGGAATGACTAACTTTGATATAGGAAGTTTAATTCCAAAAAAAGAGGCACTATTAAGCTTAAGTTTTCCTGTTTCTCTTATTTATGTTATGTATGCCTACAGTGGATGGAATGCTGCAACCTATATAGGAGATGAGATCAAAGATCCGCAAAGAAACATCCCTTTAGCCCTTTTGTTAGGAATTTTAGTGATTGCAACTTTGTATCTGGGGACAAACTACCTTTATGTTAAAGTTCTTTCTTTTGAAGAAATGGCTGGCATTGTGGAGTTAGGGGCTAAGACAGCCGAAAAAGTTTTTGGAAACGAACTTTCTTTTATTTTTACTGCTGGAATTACCTTAGGTCTTCTTTCTGTTTTAAGTGCTATGATACTTGCCGGACCAAGGGTATATTATGCTATGGCAAGGGATGGGGTATTCTTTAAAGTATTTTCAAAAATTCATACAGAAAAAAAGACTCCTATTTTTTCTATCCTTCTTCAGGCACTAATTGCTATTTTTATGGTAATAACCTCAACCTTTGAAGCTCTTCTTCTTTATATAGGATTTACTTTATCTCTATGTGCAAGTTTAACAGTTTTAGGTCTTATGAAACTTAAGAAAAAATTTATTTTCTCAGCTTTTGCTTTTATTTTGGTTAACCTCTGGATGATTATTTTTACTATCGTTACTAAGCCTCTAACCCTTTTAGCAGGAATGTTAACTATTTTAGCGGGCTTAACACTGTATTATTTCAAATTTAATCAAAAATTAAAAACAAAAGGGGGTTAAGTATGAAAAAATTTATTCTAAGTTTGGTTTTTATGTTTTCAACTTTTTTGTTCTGGGTAACGATCGGTTTTTGTCATATGCTTTGGATCGAGAAAACTGATGGAAAGTTTACAGTGTTTTGGGGACATAAGGGCAAGGTTGAACCTTATAACCCTGCAGCAATAAAAGAAATTAAAGCTTTTGATAAAAAAGAAAAATCTGTAACACTTAAAAAAGAGATAATAAACAATCAACTCCTTCTTTCAGGTAAGGAAAAGCCTTCTTTAATCCTTGTTTCTATGGATGGAGTTTATTTGGTTACTACACCAGAAGGAAGGAAAAGAATGGATAAAATTGAAGCTCAAAAACAAGGGTTACAAGTGGTAGAAAGTTTTTATGTGATTCAAGCAACCAAAGCTATTTTTACAGATTCTTCTCTTCTAAAAAAAACTTTGGGTTTAAGGCTTGAACCAGTTTTTGTAAAAGCTCCTTATGAAGTAAAAGACGAAGTTGTAATAAAGGTCTTATATGAAGGGAAACCAGTTGAAAGTGTAATCATTTTTAATCCTTTTCATAAAGAAGTAGCTAAAACTGATATAAATGGGATAGCAAGAATAAAGGTTGAAGACCTTAAGATGAAAGAAAACTACTATGCCTTGGTGTGTTTTTATAAGTTAAAAATCTCAGACCCTAAAGCTGACTATCTATGGCTTATTACCTCTCTTACCTGGCAAAAATAAAATTTATAAAGAGGAGGGTAAAAAGTTGAAAATAATTTTATTAGTAATGTGTTTTTTACTGTGTATAAATCTTGGAGAAAAGGTGTTTGCTCACGAGGTTAATTATCAGGTAAGAGAAAGGGAGGGTATCTGTGTAAGCTTCTTTTTTGCAGACAAATCTCCGATGAATTATGCGAAGATAGAAGTTTATGCACCAGATGAAAGAATACCTTTTCAGAAGGCAAGGACTGATAAAAACGGGATTTTTTGTTTTATGCCAGATAAAAAAGGTATTTGGAGAGTTGTGGTTAAAGGAGAAACAGAACACGGACTTCATGGGGCAGAAGTTGAAATGAAGATAAAAGATAGGTTAGAGGTAGAGGGTTTTAAGAAACCATTGATTGCTTCCCATACAAGATTTTTTATAGCTTTTGGAATTGTAGGCTGGATAATTGGGATAACGGGTGTTTATTTGTTTTTAAAATCACGAAAGTCTGTTTAAAGATGCTTATTTCATTTTTTGAATACTATGGGGCTCTTCTTTTTCTGGTTTGCTTCTTTTTGTGGCGATTAAGTCTATAGTTTCTTTAGACTGGAATTTGTTGAAAGCCATGATGGCTATGGTGAGTTTCTTTGCTCTCTATCGAAAGGTTAACCTTGTTTACGTAGTTCTTATTTCTGTGTTGCTTTCAGCTTTTCTTTTTTAATCTCATTTTAGTAACATTTTCTTTTTAGTTATTTCACATTAATATCGCTAAAATTTAAAAATTTTTTAAATTTTTTACAAATTTGATCATAGTATTTTTTAATTGTGTCTACCAATTTGGGGTAAGAAGCCTTCCTCCTAAAATTAGATATCGCTTCTTTAAATCCAGGTAAACTTGGAGTGCTCCTCATTTTTGAGACAGTTATAATTTAGAATGGTGTGAAAAATTTTAAAAAAGGGGGTAAAAAGCATGCGTAAAACCAAATTCTCAACCGAGCAAATCATTAAAATCCTCGCCGAGGCAGACCTCCCAAACAATTCAGTGGCTTCCGTAGCAAGAAAATACGGCATCAATCCTAACAACATCTAAGGCTTCAGACAAAAATTTAAAGGCCTCCATCAATTCAACATTCCCATAGCAGTCCTATGTAAACGATTCGACATCCCAAGAAGCTCTTTTTACCGTCAATCTGAAGATCGAGGAAGAAGTGATACCGCCGGGGCAACCTTTTCACATGGGCATATAGAGAGTTTTCATCGGAGCATGAGGGAGGAATTGCTTGATAGGTAGAAATTTGTGAGCCTTGAAGAAGTTCGGGAAATAGTGAAAAGGTGGGTGGAGAACTACAACAAGCAGCTCCTTACACTTAAAAACGTAGCATCTACATACAAAGCAAAATATTCCTCTTCAACCTCTCGATTTTTTCATTTATCTATCTCTTGAATCTTTACCTCTATAAGTCGACTAATGCTTGCAAGGAGAGTAATAGAGGAAGATTTTTCGGTTTAAAATCTCCTTTAAGTTTTTCATAGGCTTCCCCTCCTTCTTAATTTTGAGTTTAAGTTTATCAGGGGAAGCCCTTACCCCTAAAATTTAGACACAATTAATGAAACACTACCAAAAGAGTTTCAATTAAAGAGCCTGAAAGTTGCTTCTTAATTATTCTTGTTACCGATGGTAAAGCTAATGTTCCCCTAAATAAAAATGTCTCAGGTGATATTTTTGAAGAGATTAAAAAATTTGTACTACTATGAAAGATTTATCAGGAGTTGACTTTATCGTGGTTGATACAGAAAAGAAAAATAATTCTATAAAAAAGGATCTTGCTCTAAAAGTTGCTGAGTGGTTCTCAGCTAAATATATTTCAGTAGACGATCTAAAAGCAGAGACTATCTTAGAAATCGTAAGATCACATAAAAACCTTTAGCTTCGGTTAAAAGATTTTTATTAATTGGTGAAGTTATAATAAAATGATCGATAAAAAGCGCCCCCAAGGGGATTCGAACCCCTGTCGCCGGCGTGAAAGGCCGGTGTCCTGGACCTGGCTAGACGATGGGGGCACAACTCTCTATATGGGCCGGGCAGGACTCGAACCTGCGACTCTCGGCTTAAAAGGCCGATACTCTACCGACTGAGTTACCGGCCCAACGTTTTTTAAACTTTCTTAAATATAAACGGTTTCTTGGTTTTGTCAAGATATGTTTTTTATTTTTACTTCTATCTCTTGGATTTCTTCTGGGACACCTTTTAAGGCTTTAACAAAACCTAAAAGAGGATAGGCTAAAATGTCTGCTACAAAATCTTTAAGAGGAACCTTCTTGCCGTTTACCTTTAGTATCACCTTTTCTCTTTTTTGTTCTATAAAATTTTTTAGAAAGCTCAAAAGTTCCTTTTCTTGCTCTATACTAAAAAAAGTTTCTTCAGGAAATCTATTTTTCCACCACTCTATATCTTCTTTCACCACAAAGCCTAAAAGATTCTTAAGTTCCTTTTTTACTAAGTTTAAATCCTCTTCTTTATCCTTTAAGACCCAAAGTTTAGGGAAAATGTCTACGTTCTTAAAGCCCTCAAACAAAACTAAGTCATATCCCCAAAAAACTGATAGGAAATAACTGTACCAATCTTTAAAAGAAGTGAGATTGTTTTTTTGAGGGACTAAATAAAGAGTAATTAATTTTTCTTGAAAAAGAACAACCCCAGAAGCTCCATTTTCTCTATAAGTCCAAGTATCCTTATTAGGAAAATCAGTAAAGATTTCTTTCTCTTTACAAGATTTAACTACCCCTACCTTATATCCCTCTTCAGTTAATTTTTTAACTAAAAAGGAACCTATGGTAGTTTTTCCAGATCCGCTATAACCTGATAGTGCGAGAAAACAAGGCATGATAGATGACGTTATAGATTGAATTCTTCCCCGGGCTTTAAAGGATGTATTTTAATCTCAAGCCCGTATTTTTTTATCTCTTTTTCTAAATCTTCTACCTTACCTGAGAGTACAGGAAAAGTCCCATAATGCATAGGGATAACTACTTTAGGTTTGATAAGTTCACAAGCCTTTGCAGCTTCTTTAGGCCCCATTACATAATGGTCTCCTATTGGTAATAAGGCTATCTCAGGGCTATAGAGTTCACCGATTAACTTCATGTCTGAAAAGACCCCAGTATCACCTGCATGATAGATGATTAAGCCATTTTCAAGGGTGATTACAAAGCCGCAGGGTTCTCCTCCGTAGCTCCCATCAGGAAAAGAAGAACTGTGTAAAGCTGGCACCATGGTAAAACTAATACCATCTGAACGATAAGTTCCACCTATGTTCATGCCTATGGCTTTAGGAGCACCTTTCCGAAGGAGATATTGCTGAATTTCGTGGATTGCGACAAGTTCACCACCTTTTTTAGAAAGGGATAAAGCTTCCCCTAAATGATCTCCATGGGCATGGGTGATAAGGATATAGTCATAAGGTCCTTGGTCAGCATCCTTAGGAGAAATAGGATTAGTAAGCCATGGATCTATGATGATTTTTTTCCCTTTTTCTGAAACTATTTTGAAACAGGAATGACCATAATAGACTAACTTCATGACATCACACCTTTAATCGAAAAAATAAAGAGCGGGCGACGGGATTCGAACCCGCGACCTGCTGCATGGCAAGCAGCCGCTCTACCAGGCTGAGCCACGCCCGCTTAACAAGAAGTTATTATAATTTATTTTTCCTTACTGTCAAGAAGAATTTACTCATCTTTTTGTTCTGTTTGAGTTTCGCCAAAGCTTTCAGCAAGTTTAAGGAGTTTTTCGTATTCCTGGTTTACCCTCTCCTGGATGTAGGCTATTTGTTCAGGGGTAAGGTGTCTAAACCTTCTTTGGATCTTGAGATATTCTTCTACAGGTTTAGGTTTATCGACTTTACGGTTGATGATGTATTTTCCGTCTATGACCTCATAAAGAGGAAAGACCCTTGTTTCTACCGCAAGTTTAGCTGTAAGAAGGCTGTCTTCGCTTTTTGTTCCCCATCCGGTGGGACAGGTTGCATAGACATGGATGAAGGCAGGACCGTTTACCAAGGCTGCTTTTTTAACCTTATTCATGAGATCGATAGGGAAGGCAGGGTTTGCGGTTGCGGCATAGGGTATGTTATGAGCTATCACGATGCCCATCAGGTTTTTTTTCCAGGTGGTTTGACCTTTGATGATTTTACCTGCAGGGCTTGTGGTGGTGTGTGCTCCAAAGGGGGTAGCTCCAGACCTTTGCACCCCTGTATTCATGTAGGCCTCGTTATCAAGGCAGATGTAGACAAAGTCATGGCCTCTTTCAAGGGCACCTGAGAGCCACTGAAGACCTATGTCAAAGGTAGCTCCATCTCCTGCAAACACAACGACGTTTATTTTTTCTTTGGATTTAAGTTTGCCTTTACGTTTAAGAGCTTTGATGGCAGCCTCGATACCTGATGCAACGGTAGCGGAGTTTTCGAAGGCAACATGGATCCAGGGTACATTCCAGGAGGTATAGGGGAAGGGGCTTGAGACGATTTCCATGCAGCCAGTTGAGGTGACAGCGATGGTATTGGGGCCAAGTGCTTTTAGGGCGAGCCTTAGAGGAAGCACGGTGCCACAACCTTGACAGGCTCTATGGCCTTGAGCAAAGCCTTCATATTCAGGTAAGTTTTTTAAGGTAAAGCCTTTAAAGTTTTTGAGTTCTGGTCTCATAGGCTTACTCCTTTACACCGTAGATTTCATAAGGTGTGGTTGGTTTTTTGGTTAAGGTTTCAAAGGTTTTTTCGAAGATTTCAACGAAGTCTTCTTTGGTGACGTCTCTACCGCTAAGACCTGCAATCAGGTTAAGGACACGAGGTCTTTTGTTAGACTGATACAGGGCAGAGCGTACCTCTATACCTACTGGTCCACCGGTTGCGCCATGACTGACAGCCCTGTCAACCACGCAGAGGGTTTTGACTTTACCGATGGCTTTGAGGAAGTCTTTGGTAGGAAATGGTCTCCAGAGTCTGATTCTTACCACACCTACTTTTTTCCCTTTAGCCCTGAGGATATCAACGGCATTCATGGCGTTTTCAGCAAGGCTACCCATGATGACGATAGCTACTTCAGCATCTTCCATCTGATAGGTTTCAACAGGGAGATACTTTCTTCCGGTAAGTTTTTCGAAATCTTTCCAGGCTTGAAGGATTATTTTATAGCTGGCTTTAAGGGCTTCATCCTGAGCTTTTTTAGCCTCGGTGTAGATTTCAGGGACACCGATAGCACCGATGGTTATAGGGTTTTTGGGGTCAAGTTTGTATTTGATTTTAAGGGGTGGGAGGTATTTATCGAGTAAGTTTTGGTCTAAGAAGGTGACAGGTTCGACCACATGGGAGAGGATGAAGCCATCGATGTTTACGGCGACAGGAAGTAGGGTTTTTTCGGCGACTTTATAGGCATGATAGATGAGGTCAACGGCTTGTTGGCCGTTTTCAGCGAAGAAATGGATCCAGCCAGCATCTCTCATGGACATTACATCGGAGTGGTCGTTCCAGATACTGATAGGAGCAGAGACTGAGCGGTTGACAAGAGCCATGACGATGGGTAGTCTCATGCCAGATGCGATGAAGAGGGTTTCGTACATAAGGAGTAGGCCTTGAGCAGAGGTAGAGGTGAAGGTACGAGCACCTGTTGCGGCAGCCCCGATACAGGCACTCATGGCAGCATGTTCTGACTCAACAGGTATGTATTCGGCATCGAGTTCACCGTTGTTAACGAGTTCAGCGAGGTGTTCGACGATGTGGGTTTGAGGGGTAATAGGGTAGGCAGAGATTACGTCTACTTTGCACTGGGCCACAGCCTCAGCCACGGCAATGGAGACTTCTTTAGCGAATTTTTTAGTCATGTTATTCCTCCTCTAAGACCATAGTAATGGCTTTTTTAGGGCAGTTAGCGGCACAGATGCCGCAGCCTTTGCAGTAGAAAAGATTACAGATGAAGAAGCCATCCTGGTCTTGTTGATAGCAGATGTCAGGGCAGAGGATGTAGCACATACCGCATTTGATGCATTTATCTTTATCAAGGACAGGCCTAAAGGCTCTCCAGTCACCGGTTTTAAATTTTTTAGAGTTGCCTGGTTCGAGGATATACATACCAGGTGCAAGTTCTTTCCAGCTTATAAGACCTTGGTCTTTTGGCATGGCTTAACTCCTTTAATAGATTTTGGTTTCATCGATAGCCCTTTTAAGGGCTTTGATGTTTTTTTCAGCGAGGCGACCGAAGCGTGCGGTGATAGCTTGTTCGATGGCCTCAAGGGAGACAAGACCTGTAGCTTTTAGGAAGGCACCGAGCATGGTGGTGTTGGTGATAGGGAGTCCCAGTTCTTCGATGGCTATTTTGGTAGCGTCAACCACAGCGATTTTACCTTGGAAGTTATGAAGGAGTTTACGGAGTTCAGGTTCAGGGAGGTTGGAGTTAAGGATGGCGATACCAGAGGGTTTAAGGCCTTGGGTTATGTTAACGATTTTGGGTAGGGTAGGGTCAAGGACGAGGATGACGTCAGGTTCATAGATTTTTTCTCTTGAGCGGATAGGATTTTTGTCGATTCTTGCGAAGGCCTGAACAGGAGCGCCTCTTCTTTCAGGGCCAAAACTTGGGAAGGCCTGGGCATAATCTCCCTGGGAGATGGCAGCAACCGCGATAAGCTCAGCAGAGGTAACCGCCCCCTGCCCACCTCTTCCATGCAATCTAATCTCAACCATGTCCCACCTCGTTTTTAATTATTCTATTTTATTTGAAATAATTTACTATGATTATTTAAAAAATAAAGGGTCTTGTTAAAAAAATCACAAATCTGAAAAACCATTTAACTGGGGAAATTTAATGGTAGAAAGACCTTTTACCTCAAAGGTAAAAATTTTTGAAAAAAACACTTTACAAAATCAAAAATATGTTTAAAAATTAAAAAATTCTAAAGTTTTTAGTAAAAAATTCTGATAGTTTATCGTAAGGGGTAACAAATATGAGGATAAAACATTTTTTAAGGGTTTGTGACTTCGATAGAGAAGAGGTTTGGAGTTTATTATTAAGAGCTCTTGAATTTAAGACAAAGGGCTATCCTCAGGATTCTTTAAAAGGTAAAATATTAGGGTTGATTTTTGAAAAACCCTCTACCAGAACGCGTCTTTCTTTTGAATCAGCGATGATAAAACTGGGTGGAAATAGTTTATTTCTTTCTTCAAGGGATTTACAGCTTGCTCGAGGAGAGCCTATAAAGGATACCGCTAAAGTCCTTTCAAGATATTTAGATGTTATAGTTTTAAGAACTTATAGCCATCAGACGATAGAAGAGTTTGCCAAGTATGCAACCATTCCTGTAATTAATGGGCTTTCTGACCTTCATCATCCTTGTCAAGCCTTTTCTGATATTTTAACGGTAATAGAAAAAGGCAGAGACCTTGCTAAAGAAAAGGTGGTTTGGATAGGTGATGGAAACAACGTGGCTTGTTCCTGGATAGAAGCAGCCGCAGTTCTTGGTTTTAAAATCACTGTAGCTTCTCCTCAAGGATATGAACCACCTAAGGATTTTATAGAGGAGTTAAAACAAAGGTATAATTTACAGATAGAAATCTTACACGACCCAAAAGAAGCGGTAAAAGGAGCCACTGTTATCAATACTGATGTTTGGATTAGTATGGGGCAAGATGAAGAGGCTCAAACCAGAAGAAAAGTTTTTCAACCCTATCAAGTTAACGCGGACCTTCTAAAGCTTGCCAGTCCAGAGGCTATCGTGTTACACTGCTTGCCAGCTCATCGAGGAGAAGAAATTACAGAAGAAGTTTTAGAAGGTGAATATTCCGTAGTTTGGGACCAAGCAGAAAATAAGATGTGGTTTCATATGGCTCTGCTTGAATTTCTATTAAAACGTGGTTAAATTTTTTAGTAAAATACTAAAAATTGTTGGAGGAAAAGATGGAGGGGATTAAAGAAGATTTCTATGTGAAAGTTTTTTATCGTTTAGGTCTTGAAGAGGAAAAAGCTCCGGAATGGTTTTCTCAGGAGCTTGAAACTTCTTTTATTTTAGGAAGAGAACACATTCCGAGGGTTATAGAAGAGGCTATTTTAGGTAAAAAAGAAGGAGACGAAGTTAAAATAGTGCTTCCTCCTGAGTCAGCTTATGGACCACATCTTCCTTATTTAATAAAAGAGGTAGAGATAAGCAGTCTTAAGCATCCGGAAAAAATAAAGGTAGGGGAATGGTATGACGAAGTAAGCCCTTATGGAGCAAGGATTTCGTTTAAAGTTCTTGAGGTCAACGGAGATAAAATAAAGGCAGATTTCAACCATCCTGCCGCAGGTAAAAACGTGGTGATTACTCTTAAAGTGTTAGAGGCAAGACCCGCTACTCCTTATGAAATCATGGCTGCTGAGATGAAAGCTTGTTCTGGGGGTTGAAGATAGGTTTTACCAGAGAGGTTTCTCTGGAGACTTAGAGGGTGAATCCTTTTTTAGTAGTAAAGAACCTTACCTTAGGGTTAACCTATAATCGCGTTCCTTTAGTGGAAAAGGTAAGTTTTGAGGTCAAAAAAGGTGAGGTCCTTGGAGTTTTAGGAGAAAGTGGATCTGGGAAAACCTTAACAGGGTTTTCCTTGCTCAGACTTTTTCCTCCTGGGATTTCTTATTACTCAGGAGAAGTCTGGATAGATGGCCTTTCTCTTTATTCTTTGGAAGAAAAAGATCTTTTCCGAATAAGAGGGAAAAAAATTGCTATCATCTTGCAAGATCCTTTGAGCTCATTAAACCCGGTTTTATCTGTCAAAGAACAGTTAGAAGAAGTCTTAAAGGCTCATCGACCTGACCTTACTAAGAAAGAACGTTTTGATAAGATGTTAAATCTTTTAAAAGAAGTTGGGATTTCAGACCCAGAAATACGATTAAAGAGTTATCCCCATCAGCTTTCTGGAGGGTTGAGACAAAGGATAATGATAGCCATAGCCCTTGCTGGAGACCCTGAAATATTGGTAGCCGATGAACCTACTACTGCCATCGACCCAACCCTGCAAATACAGGTTTTAAACTTGTTAAAAAGACTAAACAGGGAAAGAGGCCTAACGATAGTGTTTATTTCTCATGATTTAGGGGTTATAAGATGGATAGCCCACAGAGTTGCTGTTTTTTATGCAGGAGAGATAGTAGAACTTGCACCGGTAGAAAGGTTATTTTTAACCCCTTTACATCCCTATACGCAGGCTTTAATAAACTCCTATCCTAAAGAGGGAAAGTTTAAGGTAGATTTAAAAGGAGGGGTGGTAGAACTTTCTAAAAAGCCTGAAGGTTGTTACTATCAGCTTCGTTGTGATCATCCCTGTGACAAAGCTAAATCTTATCATCCTCAATTGTTAGAGGTTGCTTCTCAACATTGGGTAAGATGTTTTAGGTATGAATAAACCTGTACTGGAAATTAAAAATATATGGAAGACCTATCATGTAAAGGTTTTAGGTGGATTAAAAAGTTATGAGGTGGTGGCTCTAAGAGGGATAAGTTTAAAGATAGAAAAGGGTGAGGTATTAGGAATTTTAGGGGAAAGTGGATGTGGTAAGTCAACTCTTGCGAAAATAGCCTTAGGTCTTGAAACTCCAGATAAAGGGGAGGTTTTTTGGTTTGGTAAGTCTTTGAAAAATCTTAATGGTAATACTTATAAGGCCTTAAGGGCGAAAGTGCAGGCTGTTTTACAAGATCCTTATTCTTCTCTAAACCCTCGTTATAAGATAAAAGATGTACTTTTAGAACCCTACTTCATTAACATAAGTCCTGATAAAAAAGAGGGATTAAGTAAGGCTCAAGAGCTTTTAAACCAGGTAGGGCTGGATATCTCGGTGTTAGAAAAATATCCCCATGAGTTAAGCGGAGGTCAGCGTCAAAGGGTAGCCTTAGCCAGGGCTTTGATGGTTAACCCTGAGTTGTTAGTTCTCGATGAACCAACCTCTGCGTTAGACGTAACCATTCAAGCACAAATCCTTGAGCTTATGAAAACTTTAAAAGAACGTTACCAACTAAGCTATCTTTTAATAAGCCATTCCTTGCCTGTGGTTTTTTATCTTGCTGATTGGATAGGGGTGATATATCTTGGAACTTTGGTAGAGCTATGTCATAAAAGTTCGTTTAAACGTCTTAAACACCATCCTTATACCGAGCTTCTTATACGGTCTTATCTTGATCCCTTTGCTCCCTCTCAGATATTTCCTGAAATAGAAGTAGAACTTAACCCTCCTATTTCTGACGGATGTGTTTTCTTAGATAGATGTCCTGTTAAGACCAAAGATTGCTATAAAACAAACCCATCACTTGTTAAAAAGACTGATTTACAATATATAGCTTGTTTTAATGTATAGTTAACTATATGTTGTTTTAACTTCTTCCTTTTATGTTAAAAAATGGAAAAAAAGAAAAAAAACAAAAAACAGAAAACGGTAAAGAAAAAAAGAGATGTTAAAAACTATCCCCTTGGCTTTTAATAAAAACTTAACCTTAGATTCTTTATCCTTACTAAGGTTCAATAGCTGCCTTTTAATAACTATCTGAATCTTTGTTAAAAAGAAAAATTAAAATAAAAAATAAAAACCGACCTAAACCATCTTTTCTAAAATTTGAAAATCTCAGGGACTTTGTTTAAATTAAGTAATACAAGATAGAGGTCTTAAAAATTTAAATCTTTAACATCTTTTTACTCAAGATGTTCATTTAAGAGATGTATGGAGGTATTATGTCTGTTAGTTGGTCTTTAGTTAAAAGTAAGATAAAAGAGTTGTTACCAGAACCTATATTTAAGGTGTGGTTTGAGGCTCTCAACGGAGAGGTGGTCGAGGGTAAGCTTGTTTTAGAAGTTCCAAACGAGTTTACTAAAAACTGGATAGAGGAAAACTATTCAACCTTATTAAGTCAAATAACAGCAGAGTATGGATTGATAGGGTATGGGTTTGCATTACATGAAATCCCTAAGGCTGAACAGTTAATCATACCTTATAATCCTGTAAATCTCATAGGAAGAAAACTTAGTCCTAAATATACCTTTGAGGATTTTGTGGTAGGGAAATGTAATGAATTTGCCTATAACATCTGCTATCAAGTAGCAGAGGAAAGGCCTAAGGGATATTTGATCTATCTTTATGGGAACTTTGGTTTAGGGAAAACCCATCTTACTCAGGCAGTAGGGAATACTCTCTTTAGTAGAGGTTTTGATCGTGTTTACTATCTTACTGCCCAGGATTTTTTAAACTATATGGTAAAATACCTTAGGTCTGGGATGATAGAAACCTTTAAAGAAAACTTTAAGGAGTATTGTGAGGTTTTGCTGTTAGAAGGGATTCATTTCTTTGCAGGAAAAGAGTACACCCAGAATGAACTTGCCTTTCTTTTAGACTATCTTTTAGACCAGGGAAAAACTATAATCTTTACCTCTCATAAGATGCCACAGGAACTAAACAGTATAGAAAGTTCTCTTAGGTCAAGGTTAAACTCATCGTTAATCATTAAACTTAACGCACCAGATTTTCAAACTCGCAAAAAGATTATAAGACATAAAGCTAAAAAATTGGGATACAACTTAGGGTATGAAATAGTAGAATATTTAGCAAGAAAAGTAAGGGGAGATGTGAGACAGATAGAAAGTGTAGTTTTAGGGCTTATTGCCCGGGCTTCTTTATTAAAAGAACCTGTTTCTTTAACCTTAGCCAAAGAACTTATCGAGGAAATAGGTCTTAAGGATAGCTCTGACTCAGTAGATTTTGTCATAGAAACTACCTGTAAATTTTTTGGGATAGCCAAAGAAGACCTTTTTTCTTCTTCCAGAAAAAAAGAACTTTCTCTTTCACGTCAGGTGATTATTTATCTTCTTAGGAATATTCTTAAAAAGCCTCTAAAAGACATCTCGCAAATTTTCAAAAAACAGCACTCTACGATCATCTACAACCTTAAAACTTTTGAGCAAAAGGTCCAGAAGGATGTCTCACTAAGAGCACGGCTCGATTATCTGATAAAAGAAATTAACTTAGAATTAAACGATAAGAATTTGGATACCGAGATTGAGACTTCAGATGAAATCCTTCTCTAAATTTCTTTCGAGGCTTAAAGACATCTTAGGAGAGAATAAGGTTCTTACTCAATCAAAAGACGTTGTGGTTTACTCTTTTGATTCTTCTGCGGCTATCGGGGTACCTTTAGCGGTAGCTTTTCCTGAAATAAAAGAAGAGGTAATAGAGGTTTTAAAACTTATCGCAGAATATAAGGTACCTTTGGTACCAAGAGGTGCTGGGACTGCAACCACAGGTAGTGCAGTTTCTCACACTAATGGCCTTATTTTGTCCTTTGAGCGTATGAACCGAATTTTAGAACTGAACTTAGAAGAAAGGATAGTTGTGGTTGAACCTGGTGTGTTAAACGGAGAACTTAAAAACTATCTGAAAAAGTTTGGCCTTTTTTATCCACCAGATCCGGCAAGTTATAACTACTCTACGATAGGAGGGAATGTAGCTACAGGGGCAGGAGGCCCAAGAGGTCTTAAGTATGGGACAACCAAAGACTATGTGTTAGCTTTAGAAGTAGGATTGCCAGGAGGAAAGATATTCTGGACAGGTCCCTTTACCCTTAAAGGGGTGGTTGGTTATAATCTTACCCCTATTTTTGTGGGTTCTGAAGGCACCTTAGGGGTTTTTACTGAGATAGTCTTAAAAGTGGTACCTTTACCAGAAACAAGAGTCCTTTTGTTATCTTACCATGAGAGAGAAGAAGAACCGTTAGAAATCATCTCAGAGCTTTTGAAAGCCCTTATTACTCCTGCTTCTGCAGAATTTATAGACAAGACCACTCTTTTAGCTTTATCAAAGAACAAACAGATAGAACTACCTGACAAAAAGGTTAGGGCCCTTCTCTTTTTAGAGTTAGACGGAACGATAGAGTCGGTTAAGAAAGAACTGAAAAAGGTAGAGGAATTATATCAGATAAAGGGAATTTTTTATCATAAAGCTGAAACAGAAGAAAAGATAGAAACACTCTGGGAGATAAGAAGAGCGGTTTCTCCGTCAGTAAGGATGTTAGGGGAAAGAAAGATTTCAGATGATGTGGTTTTACCAAGACGAAACATGAAAGAGTTTTTAAAGAAGGTTAGGAAGTTAGAAGAAGAAAAGGGGATCTATGTATGCTGTTTTGGTCATGCTGGGGACGGAAATTTTCATGTAAATCTTCTTTTTTCTTCAGAAAAGGAAGAAGAGGCTAAGACCTTAAGGGAGGCTATTTTGAAAGAGGTTTTAAACCTGAAAGGAACCCTTTCTGGTGAACATGGCATAGGTTATGTAAAACGCTCATTTGTAGCCTGGGAACTAACCCCTCTTCAGTTAGAACTTATGAGAGGTCTTAAAAAGGTGTTTGACCCTGAAAATCTTTTAAACCCAGAGATAAAAATCCCTTTTAATTTATAAAGACTGTTATGAGCCTTTATAACAAGATAAAACGCTTGGTAGGTAGGGCTATTTTTGGATATCAAATGTTATCCTCTGAGGATGTAATCATAGTGGCTATGTCTGGGGGAGAAGATAGCTTAGCTTTGGCTTATTTTTTAAGTGAGTGGAGAAAAAAGTTAAGAGCAAACTACAGGTTGATTGGTGTGCATTTAGACATGGGGTTTCCCTGTGATCAAGAAGTTTATAACAGGGGAGTTAAGTGGCTTGAAGGATTTTGTTATGGTTTAGATATAGAATTTTATGTAGAAAAAACTAACTGTGGGGAGCAGGCTTTAGAGGTTGCGGAAAAAAAGACTACCTCTCCTTGCTTCGTTTGTTCTTGGCATAGAAGAAAACATCTTTTTAAGTTAGCTGAAACCTGGAAGGCTAACAAGATAGCCTTTGGACATCATAAAGATGATCTTTTGACTACCTTTTTCATCAACCTTTTTTATCACGGAGAACTTTCTACCATTTTACCTGTTCAGGAGATGTTTAAAGGAAAGGTTTATCTTATAAGACCTCTTATTTTTGTAGAAAAAGATATGCTCTCAAGATTTGTAAAAGCCCAAGGTTGGGAGATTTTAGAAAACCCTTGCCCTTTTTCTGACAAAACCAAGAGAAAGTTTTTAGACCACTGGCTTAAAGAGAACGTCTACACTCTGGATCCAAGAATTAAAAAAAGTATCTTTAACGCGGTATTTAACCCAAAGATAGAATATTTACCCCAAAAACCTGTTCCATCTTATAAAAACAATCTTCAGAGGTAAGGTTATTGAAATGTTCTACGTACTTTTAGCAGGGATGTTTACTTGGTTTGCTACAGGCATCGGAAGTTTAGGAGTTTTTCTTTTAAAACGACCAAACCCTAAGTTTTTTTCTATATCCTTAGGGTTTTCAGCTGGGGTAATGATAGCAGCAAGCTTTTGGTCTTTGTTAACGCCAGCTTTGGAGATGGCTAAAAAGTTCCCTTTTCCTCCTTTTGTTGTTGTAAGCATAGGGTTCGTCTTAGGGGTTTTATTTTTAAGGTTGCTTGATTTGCTGGTTCCTCACCTACATCTTTTTGGTTCTGAGGAGGAAAAAGAAGGTTTTAAGGTTTCTTTAAGCGTTAGCGCCTTAGTTTTTTTAGCCATTACCCTTCATAACATCCCTGAAGGATTGGCTGTTGGGGTTGCTTTTGGTAGTGTAAACCAAGAGGGATATTTTATCCAGGAAGCCATAAACTTGGCTTTAGGTATAGGGATACAGAATATACCAGAAGGGTTAGCCTTAGGGTTAACCCTTAAATTAAGTGGTATGTCTAAGCCTAAGGCCTTTATTTTAAGTTTTCTTTCAGCCGTGATAGAACCATTTTTTGCCTTGATGGGCTTTGGCGTGGTATCTTATTCTTCCTATTTTTTACCCTATTCTTTAAGTTTTGCTGCTGGTGCTATGATGTTTGTAACCATAGAGGAGCTTCTTCCTGAGGCTCAAAAGGCTGCGAACACAGATTATTCCTCTTTGGGGTTTGGCTTAGGATTCCTTATCATGATGGCCCTTGATACCTATTTAGGTTAAACCTTTCTTGACATTTTCTGAAACAAAGTCATATTTTATAAGATATGAAAGAGATTTGGATAGTTGATGATGAAATAGGAATTTTAGAGGTTTTAGAGGATATTCTTAAAGATGAAAACTATAAGGTTAAGACTTTTCTTTATGCAAAAGATTTTCTAAGGGAAATAAATCTTAGGCCTCCTGATGCGGTTTTTTTAGACCTTTGGCTTAAAGATGCAGACGGACTTGAAGTTTTAGATACTATCAAAAAGCTGTATCCATATTTACCGGTTATTGTTATTTCAGGTCATGGCACCATTGAAACAGCGGTCAAAGCTATCAAGATGGGGGCTTTTGATTTTATAGAAAAACCCCTGTCTTACGAAAGAATAATGGTTACCTTAGAGAATGCCTTAAGGGTTAGTTCTTTAGAGGAAGAAAACAAAAGATTAAGAGAAAAGCTTCTTGGTGAGGTTAAATTAACCGGGGTTTCTTCTGCGATTGAATCTTTAAGAGAGGTTATCTATAAAGTAGCCCCAACCGATACTACTGTCCTTATTTTAGGAGAATCAGGGGTCGGAAAGGAGGTAGTGGCTAAGTTTATTCATTTTTATTCTAATCGGGCTAAAGAACCCTTTGTAGAGGTCAATTGTGCTGCTATACCTGATACCCTTATAGAAGCCGAACTTTTTGGATATGAGAGAGGGGCTTTTACCGGTGCCTTTACCTCAAAGGCAGGAAAATTAGAGCTTGCTAATCGTGGAACCCTTTTCCTTGATGAAATAGGAGATATGACCCTTCCTTCTCAGGCCAAAATTTTAAGGGTTTTACAGGAAAAAAAGTTTGAAAGGCTTGGAGGAACCCGTTCTATAGAGGTAGATGTAAGGATTATTGCAGCAACCAATAAAGATTTAAGAGAGTCTATAAAAAAAGGTTCTTTTAGAGAAGACCTTTATTACCGCCTTAACGCCTTCCCTGTTTATATACCTCCGTTGAGAGAAAGAAAAGAAGATATACCAGTTTTGGTGGAAGAGTTTTTAGAAGAGATGAGTTATAAAACAGCCTCAGGGAGAAAACGTCTTAAACCAGATGCCCTTTCTGCTTTGATGGAATATCATTGGCCAGGAAACGTAAGAGAGTTAAAAAATTTTATAGAAAGGTTGGTCATTCTTTCAAACAAAAGTGAGATAGGTTATGAAGACCTTCCTGAAGATTTTAAAAGGCTTTTAAAAAGAAAGGATTCTCTTTATTTGCAGGACCAACCGTGGTTTCAAGAAAAAGATTTTAAGTTTGCTAAACAACTTTTTGAAAAAGAGTTTATTAAAAGAAAGCTTTTGGAGTATGGTGGAAACATCTCCTATACCGCAAGAGAAATTGGAATAGAGCGGGCTTATCTTCAAAAAAAGATAAAAGAGTTAGGGATAAAAGAAGAGGTTAAGGAATAGAAAGTTTTTTAAAAACAGCCCTGGCATAAGCCTCTGTATTTAGGTCTGCATAGTTTTTTTCTTGCCATTGTTTATAACCTAACAGACCTACCATGGCTGCATTGTCTGTACAAAATTCTAAGGAGGGAAAATAGATCTCAACCCCCGTATTAAAAGCCTTTTCTCTAAACCTTTGCCTCAATCTTTTGTTAGCAGCCACCCCACCTGCTACTACTACTTTTGGAACCTTTAAAACTTCGACGGCTCTAAAGGTTTTATAGACTAACACATCACATACAGCTTCTTCAAACCCTGCACAAAGGTCTTCAACCCTGTAGGAGTGGTTTTTTATGTAGTTTAAAACAGCTGTTTTAAGCCCAGAAAAACTAAAATCTAGAGACTTATCTTCTAATAAAGGCCTGGGTAAATATACAGCCGTAGGGTCTCCTTTTTCAGCCAGTTTACTTATTATCGGGCCTCCAGGATAGGGTAACCCTAAGAGTTTGGCTACCTTATCAAAGGCTTCTCCAGCTGCGTCATCTTTAGTATGTCCGATGACATAAAATTCAGAAAAAGACTTTACTAAAAAAAGAGCTGTATGTCCTCCAGACACAAGTAATCCTATAAAAGGAAACTCTATCTCCTTTTCTAAGAATACTGCCAAAAGGTGGGCCTGGAGATGGTCTACCGCGATAAGAGGTATTTTAAGGGCAAAACTAATCGCTTTAGCCAAGGACACACCTACCAAAAGAGAACCTATCAATCCTGGCCCAAAAGTAGCTGCCACAGCTTTGATTTGAGAAATTTCGGTATGGTTCTGGGTTAAAAGTTCTTTGACAAGAGGATAAAGTACCTCAAGTTGTTTTCTTGAGGCAATTTCTGGTACAATACCACCAAAAGGCAAATGGATAGCTACTTGAGAGTAGAGAAGATGAGAGATAAGTTTTCCGTCTTCGGAAAAAAGAGCAACCCCTGTTTCATCGCAAGAGGTTTCTATAGCCAAAAGCATGATTATTCAGGGAAAAGAACATCTTCAAGCAATTCAGAAAAAAGATGAAGAAAAAGGAGATGTCCTTCTTGGATACGGGGGGTATCTTTGCTTGGTACAACTATCATGTGGTCGCAAAAAGGCTTCATCTTACCTCCAGTGCCTCCGGTTAACCCTACGGTATAAAGTCCCAGCTCCTTAGCAACCTTTAAGCCTTCTATAACATTGGGAGAATTCCCGCTGGTGCTAATGCCTAAAGCTAAATCTCCTTTTTTTCCTAAGGCTAAAATTTGTTTTACAAACACTTGAGAAAAGTCATAATCGTTAGAAATGGCGGTAAGTATTGACGTATCGGTGGTGAGGGCGATTGCTGGAAGAGGTCTTCTTTCTTTTTTAAATCTATTTACTAATTCTGCTGCTAAATGCTGTGCATCAGCCGCACTTCCTCCGTTACCAAAGATTAAAATTTTTCTACCTTTAAGGATGACCTCCTTGGCTAACAACACCACTTCAACGATTTTAGTAGCTTCAGTCCTTAAAAACTCTTCTTGAATTTTTCTTGAACTTTCCCCTATAGTCAGGACTTTTTCCTTTAGTTTCTCCATTTTTACCTCAATTTTAAAAGAATATGTATTTAAGTTTATAGAAGAGTATACCTAAATATTCATGAAATGCCAGATTGGTCAGGTTAAGATAAAGGTCGTTTGGAAAAAAGGTGGTAACTGAAAGCTCAGGTTTACAAAGTTTGTGGTTATAGTTTGTAGGATAGGGAATAGGGAGTAACCCTTCTTTTTTAAAAAGAAGGGTGGTTCTTGGTAGATGATAGGCAGAGGTTAATAAAAGAAACCTTTCTTCTGGAGAATTAAGTAAATTTTTAACAGCTTTAACGCTGGTTTCTGTATCTAAAGGGATATCCACAGCCTCTACCTGATAACCCAATTTATTAGCAAACTCTTGGAGATAAGAAGCTCCCTTAGAGTCAGGGGTTTCGTATGAACCTCCAACGATTATAACCTTCTTCTCAGGATAAAGCTTTTTTAACTCTAAAGCCTTAAAAAATCTAACTAAAGTCTCTTTACTAAACCTCTCGTCTAAAGAAAGGTCTTTTTGACCATAAATTCTTCCTGTTAAAACTATTATCTTCTCAACCTTTGTTATCTCTTGTTGAGAAGGTATAGGATAATTTTTTTCTAACTGTTTTAAAAGAAAGTAAGGTAAAAATGGAGTGGTTGAAAGGTAGTATAATGCAACTGCTACAAAGAGAAAAAATCGCCTTCTTCCTCTTCTTTTACCAAGAATAACGTATATACTTACAGTTAATAAAAACAAAAAAATTAAACTAGAAGGACGAAAGAAAAATACACAAAATTTTTTGAATGAAAAAAATAACTCTGAAATGGATGGCATAAATCTATATAACCTAAGACAACCTTTTAAGTTTAGATAAGCTTATCAGATTCCATAAAAATTTCAAGTCTTAATTTTATTTTTCAAAGATAAGATTTGTTAAAGTGTGAAATTTTTTAATATAGGTAATTCATATATTGGTTCTGGACTTGGTTTTGAAAACAAAAATCCTTGCATAAGATAGATACCTAAATTATATAAGCTTTTTGCTTCTCCTAAGGTTTCAATACCTTCAGCAAGCACTAAGATGTTATGAGCTGTGGCTACCTCAACTAAGGCCTTAATAAGGTCTCTTTTGATGGGGTTTAGATGTATTTCACTGATCAGTTCTCGACTTATTTTTATATAATTTGGATGTAGATTAATAAGAGCATCAAGCGAGCTATATCCTGTGCCTACATCGTCAAGGGCTACCTGAAATCCATTTTTTCGGTAGTAATCAAGTATGTTTCTCAGGTGAGAAAGGTCTATTACTTTTTCAGTTTCAACTACCTCAAAAACAAGGTTATCTGGGATCCACTCGAGTTGATAGGCCCATTTGATGGTATTTTGCAAGCAAAATTGAGGGTCATAGATGACTGTAGGAAGAAAGTTTATAAAAACCTTATAGTTTTTAAGACCTTTTACAGCTGCTAATTTGATGGCTGTTTCTCTACAACTTCTATCAAGGTAAAAGAGAGTATCTGTAACCCGAGCAGCTTCAAAGAGATACCCTGGACTTAAAATCTCACCGTTTGCCTTAACCCCCCCCTTGTTAGGCATTCAAACCCATAAATCTTTCGGTTTTTAAGGTCAACGATAGGTTGAAAGTAAATCGTTAAGCGATTGTTCTTCAATATTTCAAAATACACCTGATGTTCTAACAAAGAGAGAAAATAGGAGATAGGTCTGAGGGTTTTCAGTATAGCTATAACGTTAGTCTCATCAGAAGAATAACATAATTTTATTTCTTTTTTCTCATTTTCTGAAAGGTTTAGAAACTTCAAAGACTGTATAAATTCGGGAAGATTTTGGTTTGAAACCTTAATAAATGTGCCTTCTGCACTGTAAGGTATATTTAAACTATCTAACCCTTTCATCAATTTTTCTACTAAAAAATCTATTTCAGAATATAGGTATACCATCACAGGTTCTTGAGGAAGTTCTGGTAAAATCTCACATTTGGGACAAAGTTTTGATCCCATCTTTAATCACCTCCCCTTTTTAAAGGTTTTGTGGTTGCCCTTATAAATTCTCTTAATTTTTTAGCCCCAAGCCTGCTGGTTTTTAACGTTATGTTAAGATCTAAAAAATTTATCTCGATTTTTCCATCAGGTAATGAACTCCAATTTTTAACTTTGTTTAAGTTTATAAGATAAGACTTGTGGATCCTAAAAAAACCAAAGGGTTTTAATGCCTTTTCTAAAACTTGTATGCTATTTAAACATCTAAATTGACCTTCTTTGAGATATCCAATCGAGTGTTTAAGCTGTGCTTTAAAGAAATATATTTCTACACAACTTCTAAGGAAAATTTTTCCAGTTTTGTCTACAAAGTAAATTTGGGGCTTTTCTCCTTTAAATTTTCTTATTCTGTTTATTGTTTCTACCACATCCTCAAGAAAAAAAGGTTTTATTAGATATCCTACCGCACCAACTTTAAAGGCGGACAAAGCGTATTCTTCATAAGCAGTTTGAAACACTATAAAAAGGTCCATCTGGTCTTGTCGCAACTCTAAAGCAAGTTCTATTCCGCTCTTCCCAGGCATCTTTACATCTATGAACACAGCATCTATGTCATGGTTTTTCTTGAGAACATCTTTGGCCTGATAAGCATTTTCAGCACTTAAGATCATGTTTACTCCAGCCTCACGAAGCAATCGTTCAAGTCTTGACAAACTCAAAGGCTCATCATCAACTATCAATACTTTCATGGTTTTATTTATCACCTTTAGGAATTATAATCATAAAACTTGGAGGATGTTGGGATTTAAGCACTAATTTTCCATTATATTTTTTAGTCTTTTAGCAAGTAACGTTAGTCCTGTCCCAAAAGTTAGAGCAGTTATCAGTTTTCCATTATTAGTTATCCAAAAAACAATGTTTCTATCCGTCACTTTTGCTTTAATTATAATTTGAAGAGGTGTTTCTCTTTTTTCCGGGATACCATGAACTATAGCATTTTCTACTATTGGTAAAAGTATAAGAGAGGGTATCCTGTACTTATAAGCCGATTTTTCAACATCTTCTAAAAGCAATATTTCTCTTCCTTTACGCACTTTTTCAACAAAGACGTAGGACTTTATTAGTTTGAGTTCTTCTTCAAGAGAAACCTCGGTTGGTTTGTTAAGGGCAGTCCGAACGACATGTATTAGATTTTTAAGATACATATTAGTATTTTGACTATTAGTTTCTATAAGTTCTAAGAGAGTATGTAAGGAGTTTGCTAAGAAATGGATGTTCATAATTCTGAGAGTAAGCAGGTGTTCTGCTTCAAGGGCTTGTATTAAGATTAATTCCCTTCGATTTCTCATCCGAACAAATTGAAAGATTAAAAGACCGGTAAGGTAAGTCAACACTCCAACTGAGATAACGGTTATGTAAAGATTATCCTTTTCTTTCAAGATTAAGGGAATATTATGATTCATGTTTATAACGACTTGATAAGTAAGAAGGAACCCTACTACACCCACGAAGAAGGATAGGAGACCGGAGATTAGCCACCAAAGAAAAACTGAATTTAATTTAGGTAACAGGTAACGGTTGTTTAGATAAACTGTGATAAAGGCTCCAGCTCCGATTAATATTCCAAGCAATGATCCATGAGATAAACCAACACAAAAACTATAACCTAAAAGTTTATACATTAAACCTGCGAGAATAGATGCATAAGCTATACCAACTCCTATAAACATTAAACCATCGGTTTTTCCAATTTGTAGCTCGATTAAGGTATTTTGATCATAAATTTTGTTCATACTTAAACAAGAATCTTTTTTGTTTTTTGATGGATATGATTATAAAGGTTTAGGCAACCCAAAGCGACTCCTAAAAAGCCTTGTCCAGCAAAAGCGTGGTCTCCTAATAAATATAACCCACTGAAAGGGGTTATATTGTTTGGGATGTTCCATACAGAAGTTTTTGTCGTAAGTTGAAATCCACCAAGACAAAACCTACGCACATATTTAAAATAGGTAAAAGGGGTGGCAGAAAAGTATTCTTCCAAATCTTCCCTTCGTAAACCAGTTCTTTCAAGAAAAGTTTGGATGATTAATGCTTCAAGTTTTTTTCGTACAAACTTTAAATCGCTATCAGAAAGTTCCATCCACAGCTTTAATGGGGTATGGGTAGAAATAGTAAAGGTAAGGTAATCTCCTTTTTGTTCAAGAAAGGACAGATAAAGATATCCTGAGTTTAGAAGTCGCTTATCTTCTGATAAAACTAAAATTTTGGGATTAGTTTTATATCCAGAAAGCTTATCCCTTTTTATCTTGCCATATAAAACAAAAGCAGATAGATCACTTATTCCATTTCTAAACCTTTTGAAATAGTCAAAAAGATGAATATCTTCCTGAAAGAGACTGAGTTTCTCTAAAAAAGGTATGGCTAAAACTAACCTATCTGTATGTAACACTTCTTGGTTGGTGTATATCAGGTATCCACCGGAGGTTTGTTTTATTTTTATTACTTCACAGTTATATTTTATTTCAATTTCCTCATCGATGCAATCCCAGAGTTTTCCAAAACCACCTTCAACCTTACAAACACCTGTAAAGTTATATCCTAAAGCCAAAGTTAGGGCAAGGGCTGAAGTTTTTTCTAAACTCGTCTGAGAAACTATAAAGTTTAGACCTTGTAAAACTTCGAAAAGTTTTTTTGGTAAGTTAGGATAAAATGTTTTGATTAACTTTAATCCTTTTGTTTTTGATAGGGTAAGATACTTTAAAATCCTTGAGGGAGAGTTTTTTAAAAAATATGCTACCCCTTTTATCAGCCATTCATAAGAAGTATATGCCTCAGGTATAAATATAGGGCTGGTTAAAAGTTCTTGAGTTATAGCGTATACATGTTTAAAGAAAGGTTTGTGGCCTTTGTGTTTACAGAATCGGTTAAATGATTCTATGGTTCTATCGGGATCAGAATATACAGCCAGAGAAATATCATTACCTAAGTCTACTTCGATAGTTGGATCAAGAAATTTGAATAACGGAGTTACCCTGGATTTTATCCCCAGTATGTAAAATAAACGGTCCAAGGGATAGTCTGGGAAAAGACCTGCGATGGTTGTGGCACCTGCATTATAGATTGTTCCGTTTCGGTTAAAAGTTGAGGCACAACCCCCTAATCGATTACCTGCCTCTAAGAGTATCACTTCATGTCTAAGGCTTTTAAAAAGTTGAGCTCCTAAAATTCCACCTATTCCACCACCTATTATCAACAAAGCTCCATCCTTATTGATCGGATTTCTTTCCATAAACCACATAAAGAGGGTCTGAAAAATTAGAGGCAAAGGACCATCTGTCTTCTACAGGACGAGGATAGCCACGGAGGCTGTAGGTTTCTAACTCATCCAACTCTTCAGTTCTTGCTAATAATTCCAACACGTAACCCATCCTTTCAAACTCGTGAAGGTCAATCCAAACTTTGATTACTTTGGTAGGAAAATAACGGTTTGAAAAAGAAAAGAAGATTTTCCCTCCGGGCTTTAAAATCCTTTTTACTTCCTTTAACAATTCAAGAGGACGAACCACATATTCGATAGAAAGATCACATACTACGACATCAAAGTAGTCACTCTCAAAAGGAAGGGTTGGGTCAGCGTTTAAGTCATGAACGACCCTGTGGTGAAGCCTTGAATTTGCCTCAAGTTCTCTCATGTTGATCCCAAGCCCATAAACCTCATAGTCTCCCTCAGGAAGATGGGACTCAAAAGAACTCATAAGGTCAAGCACTTTTCCTGATTTGGGAATTTTGTTCTCATAAAATCTGATTAAGTTGTGATGACATGTCCTATCAATATGACCTATAAGTCTTGGTTCATGATAAAAAATGGTATCTTCATTTTCATCTAAACGTGAAAAGGATTTAGGGTTATCTAATTCAAAGTCTGTAGGATTGTTCTTATAACGAGCCTGCATTCCAGGACCATTAAGACTCGCTTCCCAGAAGTTCTTACATCTTCCTCCAACCTCAGAGTCTTTTTTTGATATCTTTAATAGCTTTGCCTTAGCCTTTACTTCAAAAAGAGCCAGAGGATGATTAGCATCAAGAACAAAATTCCCAGAAGAATCTATATCCAGTATTCTTCCAGGAAAAGGATTACCTTCAAATATCCCAGGAAGACCTTTAAAAAATCCTAAAAGATAGAACCTCCCTTTCTTTAGTTTTAAGTATGAAAGAGATTTAGGAGGTTTAAACTGCCAATTTTTACACTCATAGACTTTTCTTTTTTCATAAGATATCATCGATTTTATCTCTGAAGAGTTAACCTCTATCTCTTCACCTTCTTGACCGTACATTACAAGGTCAGAAATTTTTCTGGGAAAAAGGTCCCCTTCGCGCCAAACGTTTACACTGCAAAAGTACTCATCTACATGTTTTGCAAGAGAACTTTCCCACATAATTTGTAAGACAACTTCAACTCTTCTTTTTTTTAAATCCATCGAAATCCTCCTACAATTTTTATTTACCCTTAAATTAATAGTTTAAACAATTTTTTGTTCTTTGGTTCCTGTTTTTGTCAGATTATTCTAAAGTTGAAAAAATCTTTAAAAACTTTAAATTTTATACTGTTAATGTTTCATTGATTGTGTCCAAATTTTAAGGGGTAAGGGTTTTCCCTCCTGGTAAAGATGATAAATTAACCCACAAAATCGATTTATAACTGGATTACAAACTATGAATTTTATGGAAAATATATTGGATAGGGTTGAATTTTTAAATCAGCATAAATTTAATGAGAAGGGTCAATACATTCTATACTGGATGTATCATTCTCAGAGAGAAGATCTCAATTATGCCTTAGAGTTTGCAATTTTTCTTTCTAATAAACACAAAAAACCACTTGTTGTCTACTTTCCCATAACAGACTTTTATTTTCATTCGAATAAAAGATATTATTTTTTTATGCTTGAGGGTGTACTAAAAACAAAAAATAAGATCGAAGATAGAGGGATTAAATTTCTATTAGAGTTAACCAACAAACCTTTTTACGAAGTAGTTATCGAAAAGTCTCGTGATGCTGCTGTGTTAGTTTTAGAAAAAGCTTATTTAAAATACCATAGAAAGATTAGACAGGAAATAGCCAGAAGGGTTGGTTGTTGTGTATATAGTGTGGAAGATAATGTCGTTGTCCCGATTAAGGTGGTTTCAACCAGATTAGAACCTTATGCAAGGACTATCAGGAATAAACTTTACTCTAAGATGCCTAAATATTTGAGAATACCTCCAAAATTAGATTTAAAGATAAAATCAGTTTCCATGGACTTTGGTTTTAACGAAGAACATCCAAAAGAGGTTGAAGAACTAATCAAGAGATTAAACATAGATAAAAGCGTAGAAGAGGTAACCAAACATTTTCGTGGGGGAGAGGAAGAAGCTTCTAATAAATTAGAAATTTTCATCAAAGAAAGACTTCACAAATATAGGACACTTCGATCAAATCCTGGTTATAACTATCAATCAGACTTAAGCCCATACTTGCATTTTGGGCAAATATCTCCAGTTAGGGTCGTTTTAGAGATTCTTAAGTTTTATGACAGAAGGGATGAAAACGTGGAGGCTTTTTTTAACGAACTGATAGTATGGAGAGAACTTGCACGTAACTTTTGTTATTACAATCCTTTGTATAACGAATTTGAAGGAATCCCCACGTGGGCCAAGCAGACCTTAGAAGAACATCTAAACGACAGGCGAGAATATGTATATAGCCTAAAGGATTTAGAAGAAGCCAACACCCATGATAGTTATTGGAATGCTGCACAAAAGGAACTTCTGAAGACTGGGAAAATGCATAACTACATGAGAATGTATTGGTGTAAAAAATTGATAGAGTGGACAACTCATCCTAAAGAAGCCTTCAACATAGCCTGTTATTTAAACGATAAGTACTCTTTAGATGGAAGGGACCCAAATGGATATTTAGGAATATCATGGTGTTTTGGAAGTTGCGACCATCCTTGGCCAGAAAGGAAAATTTTTGGAAAAGTAAGATACATGAGTAAAGAAGGACTTAGTAGAAAGTTTGATATGGATAAATATTTACAAAGAATCGATCGACTTTAGATAAGCTTAACTTAAGAAACTTACAAATATGGCGGGGCTGACGGGACTTGAACCCGCGGCCTCCTGCGTGACAGGCAGGCGCTCTAACCTTGCTGAGCTACAGCCCCACGTTATAAACATAAAAATAACATATCTTTCTAAAAATGCAACCCTCAACGTGTAGAGGTTTTAAAAAATTTTATTCTTTTTGCCTCAATTTTCTGATATAAAAAACCTTTTTAAGGCATCCCAAGTCTCTACAAATAAAAAGAAGTATCTCCTTTGTTTGCAGAGATCTTTCAAGAAGCTCAAAAGAATAAGCGCGTAAGGCAGAAATAATTCAGTCTTCTGCAATTACAACAAAGCGTTTTCAAATGCCCTTATTTGGCTTGACAAATCGTTCTTTTTTCTTAAAATACTTGGATAAATCAACCCAAAAGGAGTTTTAAATGTCTCAACCTCCCAAGATTGTTAAAACTTATCGAGATTTTGGGCACATCAAACGCCCGAGAAACCTGTCTAACGAACAAAAACAAGAGCTTTTACAAAGGTTGTTTCAAAAAGATCCCTCTCTTTTTAGTTCTGACCCAGCAATTCAAGAGAAGATAAAAAAACGTTTAGACTGGATAGACGGAGTTACTCCTATTCTACTTAAGATAAAAGATTATCAGACTTTTGCAGAAGAGGTAAAAGGTGAGTTTTCTCACATAGTTTGGTGTGGAATGGGTGGCTCTGCCCTTTTTCCGTTGGTATTATCTCAGATGTTTGGTCCTCAGCCAGGCTATCCTCAATTTTTGGTGGTTGATACCAATGATCCAGAGATTATCAAGCAAGTAGAAAACTTACCGTTAGAAAAGACCTTATTTTTTATCGTTTCTAAATCAGGGACTACGTTAGAGACCCTTTCTCATTTAAAGTATTTTTGGCAGAAATCAGAAGGAAAGGGCTTAAACCCTGGTAATCATTTTGTAGCTTTAACCGATCAGGGCTCTCCTCTTGAAGAACTGGCTAAAGAGCTTGGTTTTAGGAAGGTTTTTACCCATCCTCTTTTTATAGGTGGAAGATATGCCGCTCTTTCTGAAATTGGGTTTTTACCTGCGGCTTTGATGGGTCTTGATCTGAATAAAGCCTTAAGTTATGCCCAAAAGATGTATGAGGCTTGCCATGCAGACATTCCTTGGGGATATAACTTAGCTGCTTCTTTGGCTGAGTTTTTGGTAGAGGCTTATGTGCAGGGCCAGGATAAAATTTCTCTTATTACCGATCCATTGCTTAAACCCTTTGCCTTATGGTTAGAGCAACTATTGGCTGAAAGTTTAGGGAAGAATTATACAGGATTGGTGCCCATAGTAGGAGAATCTCCAGGATCTCCTACTGTTTATGGAAACGATAGAACTTTTATCTATCTAACCCTTAAAGGCAGAGAAAAGATTTATCAGAGGTTGATTTCAGACCTTACAGAAGAAGGTTTCAGGGTAAAAACCTATGTTTTGGATGAAAGATACGAAATTTTTGCTGAAGCTTTTCGCTGGATGTTAGCCACCGCCCTCTGTGGTTATTTTCTTACTTTAAATCCCTTTGATGAACCGGATGTGGTGCTTACCAAAGAAAAAACCAGAGAATTTTTAGAAAAGTTCAAACAAGAGAGGGATTTCGGCATAGAACTTTATTTAGACGAATCTACAGGTATTAGTTTCTATTATGAAGATACCATATCGATCGAATTTCCTAAATTTTCAGCCTTACTTAAGAAGTTCTTTAAGGATTTTTCTCCTTGGACTTATGTGGGATTGTTGGCTTATCTTCCCTCAACTCCTGAGATTGAAGACATTTTTAGGGATTTTAGGACACTTGTTCGTGAAAGAAAGAATTGTAGCACCGTTTTTGGTTTTGGACCAAGGTATCTGCATTCTACAGGACAGATGCATAAAGGGGGTCCTATTCTTTCAAGGTTTATGATTTTTACCAGAAAAGGTAGAAACCCTGAGCAGATAATCCCAGGGGAAGGATATACCTTTTGGGACCAACAGTTTGCTCAGGCCTATGCAGATTTTAAGGCCCTGGTAGAAAGGAAAAAGCCTGTTATCCTTATCCATCTTACAGAAAATTATAAGGAAGATTTGAAAACTTTTTATCATCTATTAGAAAAAGCCTTGAGTTTTGAATAGGAGGAAAGATGTTTTTCCCAGAGTATAGACCAAGAAGGCTAAGGAAAAACGAAAGCATCCGTTCCTTGGTAAGAGAAACCATTCTTACGGTAGATGATTTGATCTATCCTCTTTTTGTGTGCGAAGGAAAGGGAGTAAAACAGGAAATAAAATCTATGCCAGAGGTTTACCGGTTTTCTTTAGACCAGGTTATAGATGAAGTAAAGCAGGTGGTGGAATTAGGGATTAAAGCTGTCCTTCTTTTTGGGATACCTGATAAAAAAGACGAAGTAGGTAGTTCAGCCTATGCTAAAGAAGGAATCGTCCAAAAAACTGTTAGAACTTTAAAAGAAAAATTTCCTGACCTTATGGTTATTACAGACGTCTGTCTTTGTGAATATACTTCTCATGGACATTGTGGAATAATCAAAAATCATACGGTGGATAATGAAGCTACCTTAGAGCAACTTGCTAAGGTGGCTTTGTCTCATGCCAGAGCAGGGGCTGATATGGTTGCTCCTTCGGACATGATGGACGGAAGGGTAGGGCGGATTAGAGAAGCTCTTGATGAAGCAGGTTTTATTGATGTCGCTATCATGAGCTATGCAGTTAAATATTGTTCAGCTTTTTATGGGCCTTTTAGGGAGGCTGCTGATTCAGCTCCTAAGTTTGGTGACCGCAGATCATATCAGATGGATCCTGCTAACATAAGAGAGGCTTTAAGAGAGGCTTATTTAGACGTTCAAGAAGGTGCAGACATTTTGATGGTTAAGCCTGCTATGCCTTATTTAGACGTAATAAAAACAATAAGACAAGAATTTAACCATCCGTTAGCTGCTTATCAGGTTAGCGGAGAGTATGCTATGATAAAGGCTGCTTCTAAGTTGGGATGGCTTGATGAAGAAAAGATCATGTTTGAAAGTTTGATAGCCATTAAAAGAGCAGGAGCAGACTTAATTATCACCTATTTTGCCAAAAAGGTTGCTCAGGCCTTAGCTAAGAGATAGTTTATGATAATAAGATTAACCTGGGTGCTAGGTTTTTGTTTGTTTCTTACCGGGTGTGCAAAACCTCCTAAACCAGTAGTTTTAAATGACGAATACAGTCACTCAGCCCCCTCCTCAACCCTACCAGGCTGGTTAAAACCTTATACCATTAACGGGAAAACTTACTACCCTTTACCTTCAGCCAAAGGGTATGAAGAGGTTTGTGTGGCTTCCTGGTATGGGCCAGGTTTTCACGGTGAGTTTGCCGCAAGTGGAGAAGTATATAACATGTATGATTATACCGCAGCCCATAAAATACTACCTATGGGAACCTATCTTTTGGTCACAAACCTTGAAAACGGAAAACAGGTAGTGGTAAGGGTTAATGATAGAGGTCCTTTTGTAGGTGAAAGATGTCTTGACCTTAGTTATGCCGCAGCTAAAGAGTTAGGACTTATCGGTAAAGGCACGGCTAAGGTTAAAATCGTGGCTCTGGGAGAAGGAGAAATCAAGGACGATAAAATGGTATATACCTCTATTCCTGATTTTAATAAAGGCGAGTTCTATCTTCAGGTAGGGTCGTTTAAACAAAGAGAAAATGCTTTACAATTTAAGAGACAATTGGAAAAAGAGTCCTTTAAGGTGGAGATAGAACCTTTTATTAAAGGAGACTGTATCTTCTATAGGGTGCAGGTTTATTTAAGCAACGATTTACAACAGGCCTTAGCTCTTTCACAGACGCTAAAAAAACAAAGGTTTAAACATGCCTTTCTGGTTGCTCGTTAACGGTGTTAATCTATGGAAAAAGATCTGGAAGAACTGGAAAAAATCATAGAATTTCGATTTCATAATAAAGACCTGTTGAAGAGTGCTTTAACTCATAAGTCTTATAAAATAAATCATAAAGAATTAGCTTTAGAAGATAACGAAAGACTTGAGTTTTTGGGAGATGCTGTGTTAAATCTTTGCATTTCTCAGTGGATTTTTCATAAATACCAGAAAGATCAGGAAGGTGTACTTACTAAAAAAAGGGCATACCTTGTGTGTAAAGCAACTTTGATAAAGGTAGCTAAAAAATTGAATCTTTTAGACTATCTTTACTTAGGTAAAAGAGAGCAATTCCTCGATTTGAAAAGTAAAGAAAATATAGCTGCCAGAGCTTTAGAAGCCCTTATAGGGGCTATATTTTTAGAAGGTGGACTTGAAGTTGCCTGTGAAAAGGTGAAAACATGGTTTAAACCTTACTTAGTAAATTTTCCGAAAATTATAGGATATGATTACAAAACAGAATTGCAGGAATTTTTACAAAGTAGATATCATGAAAGACCTGAGTATGAGGTGGTTTCTGTTTCTGGACCTCCTCATAACCCTAAGTTTGAGGTGGTGGTAAAACTAAACGGAAAGATCTTAGGTAAAGCCAAAGGTCCTTCTAAGAAAGAAGCAGAAAACCTTGCAGCCAAAAAAGCCTTAAAACAACTGAAGGCTGAGGAAAGGGAGGAGTATATAAAAGGTGGAGCTTAGAGGACATCATCTAATCTGTTTGCAATTCTACAAAGGTTTAGGATATAATGAAGCTTTTGTAGAAAACCTAAACAAGGTGGTTGAGGCTTGGGAAAAATCTCCTGTGCTTATCGTCGAAGGCCCTGATGTGGTTTGTAAAGCCTGCCCTTATCTTGATGGCCAAGTTTGTAAGCTTAGTGATAAGATATCTCAAAAAGATCGTTTAGCGTTAGAGCTTCTTAAGTTAAAACCAGGCTTTTTGGTAAAAAAAGCAGAGATAAAGGATAAGCTTCCTAAGGTATGTGATAGATGGAAAAATGAGGCTTGTATAGACTGTTTGTGGAAAAAGTTTTGTTTTAAGTAAACAAATTTAAACATAGAGGTGTTTACAGATGAGTATAGAAACTAAAAGTTTTGAGGAAACAAAAGAGTCTAAAACCAGATCTGGGTTTGTGGCTATCGTAGGATTTCCTAATGTAGGTAAATCAACGTTATTAAACCGGATAATAGGCACTAAGGTTTCTATCGTAAGTCCAAAACCCCAAACTACCAGGTTTAACATAAAAGGTGTTCTTACCCAAGACAACTATCAGATAGTTTTCATAGATACCCCAGGGATTCATGACGCAAAATCTCTCTTTAATAAAATGATGGTAGAAGAAGCTTTAGAGGCTTTAGAAGAAGTAGATCTCATTTTATGGGTCGTAGATGTGACCCATAGATTACCTGAAGAAGAACGACTTTTAGACATCATCAAAAGAGCCGACAAGCCTACCATCTTGGTTTTAAATAAAATAGACCTTATCAAAAAGAGTGAACTTCTTCCTATGATAGACTATTTTTCTAAACTACATGACTTTAAGGCCATCATCCCTGTTTCTGCTTTGAAAAACGACGGAATCGAAAGGATCATCGATGAACTGGTGAAGCTTTTACCAGAAGGTTTTTTTTATTATGAACCAGAAAGGGTTACCGATTTACCTTTAAGTCTTCTGGTGGCAGAGATTGTCAGAGAAAAAATTTTTCAACTAACCTATCAGGAAATACCCTATAGTACCGCGGTTAAAGTGGAACAAATAAAAGAAGACGAAGAAAAAAACTTGCTTTATATCCAGGCAACGATATTTATCGAAAGAGACTCTCAAAAGGGTATCATCATAGGGAAACAAGGCCAGATGTTGAAAAAGATAGGCACCCTTGCAAGAGAAGAATTAGAATTTCTCTTAGGAAAGAAGATATACTTAGCCCTTTGGGTAAAAACACTAAAAGACTGGCGAGAAAAAGAAACCTATATCAGAAACTTAGCCATTCCGTTTAGGGAGTAAGCTTAGACTTTTTTAAACTCAGAAAGATAGATTTCTTGCATCTTATCTAACAGTTCTCTTAATTTCAGAGAATGCATTCCAATTTCCTTTTCTAAATTTCTAACCTTTTCTGTTTGACCAGAGTCATAGGCCAAAACGATTTCTTTAGCTAAAAGATGGCATTTCTTGTGAACTTCTTCAAACTCCTTAAAAACAGGTATGTTTCTAAACTTTGCCCCTTCCTCTCCATAATACCATTTACCTATGCCACAGCCTTGATAGTTTCCTATAATTTCAGCATTTAGCTTTTCCCAACCTTTTAGATGAGATTTAACTCTCAAGTACATCCTTTCATGGTCTCCTTTAAAGATATCGAAAAGGCTTTCTTTTAGTTTTTGAGTAACCACAGCGGTTGCTGTATGCCTTAGATCAGATGAAATCAAAATTAGGTGATAGATAGATTGCCCTAACTTTTCTATAAAACCATCTATTTCAGACGAAAGTTTGGCTACTTTTTCGACGTTTTTACTGATTTCTTCGCTGGCAACAGACTGTTGTTCTGTGGCAGCAGCGATTTGAGAGATAGCATCTTTAACATTTTGAGAAGAGGTTACGATTTGGTTTAAAACCTGTTTTACTTTTTCTAAAGAGGCTAAGGCATTCTCAACCTCTTTAGCGGTAGTTTCCATCTTGTTAAAGGCTTGGGTGGTATCTTGCTGGATGTTGCCTATTTTTTCTGCGATTTCTTGGGTAGCCTTTAATGTTTTATCAGCTAACTTTCTTATCTCATCAGCCACTACCGCAAAACCTTTTCCATGCTCCCCAGCACGAGCCGCTTCAATCGTTGCGTTAAGTGCAAGGAGATTCGTTTGGTCTGCTATATCTTTTATTAACTGAACGATGTAATCGATTTCTTCAGCCCTTTGATTTAAGCTATCCATCACCTGCTTTAGGGCCATGGTTTCCTGATTAGCTTTTAAAACAATACTACCTGTTTCTTCTGAAAGGGTTTGAGCCTCAAAAGCAACCTCGATATTATGAGAGGCTAAGTCTGACACAGAGGTTGCGTTTTTAGCAATGTCTCCGATGGTAGCTGTCATTTCCTCGATTGCTGCCGCTATTTGGGAGGCCTGATTTGCTAACTGTTTTGCATTCTCAGAGGTTTTATCTACATATCTAAAGTTTTCGTCTGTTGCATCAGCTAAGCGAGAAGAATAGGAAAGAGATTTTTCGTTAAGTTCGATAAAAGAGGTAAGTAGCTTGTGAATACTTCTTGCTACCCTTCCGGTGATGTCTTTATAGTCTATATAAGGCACTTTGACCGTTAAATCTCCCTCAGCCATCTTTTGCAAAACTAAAGCCAGATGGTCTAAAGGTTTATGAGAGACAATATAAGCTATATAAACCGCTAAGAAGGCTCCTATGATTCCTAAAAATCCAAGCACTCCGTAAGAGATTTGAGTTTTAGTGATGATAGAAAAGATATCATTATACTGGAGGGTTAACACCAGAGCCCCTAAAACCTCCCCTTCGTTTACCTTGTGGCAACTCAAACATCTGTTTTCAGCTTTAAGAGGGTAAATTCCTTTTAAGCTATCTTTTTCTTTAACGAAAAATTCTTTACCAGCTAATACTGCTTCTTTCTCTTTTGATGGTAAATCAAAAGAACCTTCTTTATTTCCGCCAAATTGAGCCTCAATTTTGGGGCTTTTTAAAACTTTAACGTTACCCAGAGAAGAGAGATAGTAATTTCTTAGTTCTTTATAATTAGGGCTTGCCATATCTTTGATTAAGGCTTCTTTTACAGCTTTAGCATAATGGGGTAATGTTTTAGTTTTAGCTTGATGAAGGTTTATATAGTATAGACTATAACTGGTTACAAAAACAGTAATTGCAATTCCTATAAAAAGAACTAAAACCAAGGGTATGGTAAGCTTCCACCTCAACCTGAGGTTCTTGTTTAAACTATCAAACATCCTGTTACCTCCTAACTTTTAAAAGTTACTAAAAAATTTTTATATTTAAAAAATGATAAAAGTCAAGAGAAATTTGTTTGAAAAAAGAAAAAATTTTTGAGAACCCCATAAAAACAAAAAGAGTTAGTTGAGAAAGATTGGTTTTACGATTTTTTGCAGTCTTTGCAAACACCGTAGGCTTGAATTTCTAAGGTTTCAACCTTAAAGTCAAAGTCTTTTTCTATATTTTCGGTTAAATCCTTTAAAACCTGATATTCCTCAGAAGGCATGTAGTTAATAATTTTACCACAAACTTTGCATATAAGATGATAATGGTCTCTTTCTTCCTGTTTTATGAATTCAAAACGAGCTTTACCTTCTTGAAATTCTAATTTTTTGATTATGCCAAGCTGAGTAAGAAGTTCTAAAGTTCGGTATACAGTAGCTAATCCTATACCAGGTAATATCTCTTTTAGCTTCCAAAAAATTTCTTCAGCTGTGAGATGGCCTTCTGTTTGACTGAGAAGGTTGAGTATGGCCTCTCGTGCCTGGGTTTTTCTTAAACCACACTCTTTAAAACCATGTTTTTTCCAACACCATCCACCATGTCTCATAATCATTTAATTAAACAAAACTTTCTTAAAAATGCAACTCTATTTTTTGATATTCCTGATTAAGTAGATCTATGTATAACAATTTCTTGGAAAGAAGTTCTCCTTTGTTTAAGATTATTTTTAACACCTCACACACCTGAATCCCAGCTACCACAGCAGGAGAAAAAGAAGGAGTTCCTAACTCTTTTTCTATTCCTTCTTTATGGTGTTTGTAGACGATAGATAAAGTCCTATCTCCTGGCAAAACGGTTGTGACCTGACCATACCATCCTGCTATCGCACCATGTATCAGAGGTATTTTTAGTTCTTCACAAACCTTTTCAAGAAGAATTCTATGGGGGATGCTATCAAGGGCATCTACCACCACCTCATGACCTGCGACCACCTCTTTTGCGTTTTTTTCTTCTATTCTGGTTAAAATAGGGTTTACTACTACATCAGGATTAACTTCTAAGATTCTTTCTTTAGCTACCAAAGCCTTTTTTTTCCCAAGGGTATTAACTGTACTAAAAAGCTGTCTATTTAGGTTGGTTTCTTCAAAGGCCTCATCATCAACCACAGTTATCCATCCTATACCAAGTCTTGCAAGCATTTCAACCACATATCCACCAAGGCCTCCACATCCAGCAACCAACACCTTAGTTTTTTTTAGTCTCTCTTGTTCCTCTAAAGAAAGCATTTTAAAGTTTCTTAGGTATTTTTTTTCTATCAAGGGTTAACCTCCTCCAACTGGTGGAAAAATGGCAATAACATCACCGTCAGAGATCGGTTCGTCTAAGGAGTAATCTCTTCCGTTGACCAAAAATATGGACACCTGTTTCTCTGGTATGCCAAGCTTTTCAAGGATAAATCTCCCGTTTATACCTGGAAAAAATTCAAAGTCAATTTCATTTGCTCTTCCTTCTCTTAAGGTGGCAAAAAGTTTAACCTTTATCATGTTTAAACCTCCTGCAATTTTAAGGACATAGAGCAAAACCTCTGCTCCACAAACAGTCTCCACAGGAAGGCATCAAAGCATAACAATCGCACTCAGAGGTTTTTACCAGTTCACAGCCATCTACCAGGTCACAATCGATACAAGAAGGGTACCTATTTGCATAGATCCGGTAGTAAAAATCTCTATATTGAGGACTTTGAAAAATTTCTGTTAGACTTTTTTCTCTTAAGTCTCCAAAGGGATGTTTTAATATTTGCTTTTTTCTACCAAAAATATATTCTATCATATTATGAGAAAACCGGTAGCAAGGATAAACCCTGCCGTCTGACCCTATCACCAAAGCTTTTTCCTCTATAAAAGGACAATATCTTTCAGTCTTAAGCTCAACCTTAGGCAAAACCAGTTTTAACCCACTCCTTAAAGCATAAAGTTTAACCTTTTCAAACAGATCCTTGAGTTCTTGGTTAAGGTACTTTTCATAGAGTATATTATCTTTATTGCTTTCTACCTGAGGCACAAGCTGAGAAATGATAAGTTGATAGGCTTCTATTTCATTACAAAGGTTTATAATCTTAAGAAGTTCTTTCTGATTTTCTTTTGATAACACAAACTCTACCAATAAAAGAGGATATTCAGACCTGAGTTCTTGCTTAATCTTATTTAGGTTTTTAAGATTTTCTATCAGATTGGTTAAGGGATATCCCCTTATCTTTTCGTAAACTTCAAAACTACCGTCGATAGAGACCACTAACTTTTTTATTTTAGTAGCAACTATTTCTACAAGGTCATCCTTCAATAGACTTCCGTTGGTAGTTAGCGTAAGATTAAATTTAGAAAACAGTTCTATTGCCTCTTTTATGTTAGGATAGAATAGAGGTTCTCCTATACCCCCTAAGACTATTTCTTTTAAATCTATATCTTTTATTTCCTTATAAATTTTTTCTAAAAGAAAAAAATCTAAATCTTGCAAGGTTTCTTCCCAGCCATGACGATAACAGATTTTGCAATTAAAGTTACATCTGTTGGTAAGTTCTAAGTATAGTTTTTCAAAAATCAAGAAATACCTCCTGTATAAGGAATGTTGAAAAAGGATCGATCGTTAAAAAGGGGCTTCGGTAAATTTTTACCGAAGCCCTTTTTTAATTTCTACATCTAACTCTTTTCAATTCTTAGACTTCTAACCTTTTTAAGGTTTCTTCCTTAGGATAACCTTTTTCGTCCCAACCTCTTACCTCGTAGTATTTAGGCAAAAGGTCTGAAAGTTTATGTACTACACCTTTGGAAGGTCCTTCAGATATTGGTTCTTCTATTAACCTCTTAGGAAGGGTATCCTGAGATGGGTCTATACCGGCTTTTAGGTTAAACAGTCTTTCTAAATTATAGATTTTTTCTCCTGCGGCAAGAAGGGTTTCTTCTGTGTAGTCGGTACCACAAACAGCATTCATCAGGTCTACATAGTCTTTAAGCCCTAAAGCAAAGGAGGTGAAAAGGCACATTCCAAGAGAATCTATAACTGCAGTTAGGTCTTGGAAAATTTTTGCCCATTCAGCCTTGCCTTCTGTAGAGAACCTGTCAAGCTTTTGAGGAATACCCAAGATTTCAGCAGAGATAAGGTATCCTCTCACATGACATCCACCCCTGTTGGCTGTGGCATAAACTAAACCATGTCCTTGGACCCCTCTTGGGTCATAAGCAGGAAGTTCTAATTTTTTGACACTCATAGAAAGATGAGGAGCACCATAGGCTTCGCACAATCTATAAGATCCTTCTGCCATCTTATCTCCTAATCCTTCTCTTTTTCCTATCTTTATCGTCCAACCTACGATAGCTTCTGGGTCTCCAAATTTAAGAGATATTCCGTCTTTATCTATCTCATCATCTTTGATGTATCCTCTTTGATAAAGCTCCATAGCAGCTGCTATGGTAGCCCCTGTAGAGATGGTGTCTAATCCATACTGGTTACACCAGTAGTTAGCCTCAGAAATGGCATTTAAATCGTAAACCTCACAGTTTGCTCCATAGGACCATACGGTTTCATACTCAGGGCCACCAACCTCTTTTCCGTCTTTTAATCTTACCACCCTTCCACAGGCTATAGGACATCTAAAGCAGGCATGTTTTTTGGTTAAAATGGTTTTGGCCATGGTTTCACCGCTTATTTTATCAGCCTCAGGGGTATAGGCTCTTTGAAAGTTAGCCACAGGAAAGATACCATGTTCGTTTATTATGTTTACCAAGATGGCTGTTCCATAGGCAGGAAGTCCTTCTCCAGTGACAGGGTTTTCACGAATGATTTTTATCTTGCTTGCTACTACATCTTTTACTTTTTGTTCGTCAGCCACAGAAACACCCTTACTACCTTTGGCTACTATAGCTTTTACGTTTTTAGACCCCATAACAGCACCCACTCCAGACCTTCCAGCTGCTCTGTCATAATCGTTCATCACCGCAGCTATCCTTACTAATTTTTCCCCCGCTGGTCCTATCGCAAGGACTTTGGCCTTATTTCCATATTTTTGTTTTAAAAGGTCGGTGGTTTCATAAACCAACTTTCCCCAAAGATGGGCTGCATCTTTTATCTCCACTTTATCATCTTCTATGGCGATATAGACTGGTTTGGAGGCTTTTCCCTCAAGGATTATCATGTCATAACCAGCAGCTTTAAGTTCAGCTCCAAAAAAACCTCCTGAGTTAGAACAAGCTATAGCCTCTGTTAGAGGAGATTTTGTAACCACCATATATCTTCCACCCGTAGGCACAGAGGTACCGGTAAGAGGACCTGTGGTTATTATCAACTTATTGTCAGGACTAAAGGGGTCTACCTTAGGGTCTATTTCTTCAAACAAGTACTTACTTGCAAGACCTCTTCCTCCAATATACTTCTTAGCCCATTCAGCATTTAAATCTTCAACCTTAATAGATTGATTAATTAGGTCAATTCTTAAAATTTTTCCAGCATACCCGTACATAGTACACCCCCTTTTTTGATATGTTTGTAATTACTTACTTCTTTTTAACTTTTATATAAAAACTTTTTAAAAAGTCAAGTTTAATTTTTTGTTGTTAAAGATCTAAACCTCAGAAATAAAGGAGTTATTTCTTTAGGTTGGTGAGGGGAGGCTTAAAAATGCCTCCCTCTTGTGAAAACTAATTCTCTTTAGAGGAGATTTTAAAACTAAAGGTTTTATAAGCCCAAAAAGTATAAGCCAGTACTATGGGTACAAAAATCAGAGCTACTACCGTCATAATTTGAAGGGTGAGAAGGCTTGAAGAGCTATTATAGATGGTTAGGTTCCAGGCAGGATTAAGAGAAGAGGGGAGCATGTTGGGGAAAAGGCCAGCAAAACCCCAAGCAGAAAAACCCGAGATACCTACAGCTGAAGCTAAAAAAGCCCCTAAGAAGTTTTTCTTGATTAAAAAGGGAAATATCATTAAAAAACCTGCTAAGGATAATACAGGGAAGACTAAAAGTAAAGGACAGTTAAAGTAATTTTGCCAGAGGTTGGTTGAAAGATAGGCACCAAAAAAGAATAGTCCAGCCAATATCAGAGTGACAGCCGTAAACTTTTTAGAAAGAGTAGCTGCCTTTTCTGATAGCTCTCCGTTTGTTTTAAAGGCTATCCAATTACAACCATGAGCAGCAAAACAAAACACAAAAAGAAGTCCTCCTAAAATCCCAAAAGGATTAAGTAAAGTAAAGAGAGAACCGTGGTAGATACCCTTTTCATCTATAGGTATACCCTGAAAAATGTTGGCAAAGGCTACTCCAAGAAGAAAAGGTGGCAGTATACTTCCTAAGAAAAACCCTAAATCCCATAAGGTTTTCCAGAGAGGTTTGTCGTATTTGTTGCGATATTCTATAGAAACACCTCTAAGGATAAGAGAAAATAACAATAAAAGTAGGGCTGAATAAAGGGAGCTAAACATCACCGCATAGGTTTTAGGAAAGGCTGCGAAAGTTGCCCCTCCTGCAGTGATTAACCAGACTTCATTTCCGTCCCAGAAAGGACCAAGGGCCTGGTAAATGGCCTTTTTTTCTTCTTCTTTCTTACCGAGAAGATAGAAGGCTGAACCTGCTCCGAGGTCAAACCCGTCTAAAACAAAATACCCTGTCCAAAGTACAGCCCAGAGAACAAACCATATTATTTGGTAAATGTTGCCTTCCATTTTTTCACCCCCTTATTCTAATTTTTAATATCCCAAGGTTTTTGCCGCTTCTTTTTCAGGCCCTTTGATCGCAGTTTTGATGATTAACCAAAAGCACACAAAACCTAAAATTCCATATACTATGATAAAAGCCGGAAAAGAAATAGCTACCTGACTGACAGAAAGAGGGGACACTGCGTCTTTAGTTTTCATAAGTCCATAAACTATCCAGGGTTGTCTTCCTACCTCAGCTACGATCCATCCAAGCTGACAAGCGATATAAGGTAAGGGTATGTTTATGATAAGTAACCTTAAAAGGAGCGGGTAGTTTTCTGGACTGTTTCTTCTTATACAAGCCCATAGACCAAGAAAGAGGAATAGAAAGCCAAGTCCAACCATAAGCCTAAAACTCCAGAAGTTTAGGGCTACAGGAGGTCTTTCTTCTTTAGGCCATTCCTTAAGGCCTTTTACCTCTGCATTAAAATTATGGTAAGCCAGTAAACTTACCATACCTGGTATTTTAAATGCCTCTACCACGTTTTTTTCGTTTTCTTCGTCAGGTATAAGTAAAAGAGCAAAGTCTGCACTTTTTTTGGTTTCCCAGATGGCTTCCATTGCAGCTAATTTAGTGGGCTGGGTTTTAGCCACGATAGCACCATGATGATGTCCAAGAACTACCAACAAAAGCGCCCAAACTAAAGTCCAAATGGCTGCGATCCTAAAGGATTTTTTGAAAAAAGACAACTCTCTTTTTTTAAGAAGATGGTATCCACATACCCCTAAAACAAAAAAACCACCAAGGGTAAAGCTGGCTGGTATTACGTGTAAAAACTGAGACCAACCAAAGGGATTGGTTAAAAGGGCCCAAAAGTCAGTAAGTTCTGCCCTTCCATTTCTTATCTCAAAACCTACGGGATTTTGCATCCAACCGTTGGCAAGTAAAATCCAAAGCGCGGAAATGGTTGAGGCTATAGCTGTTAACCAGATGGCTGTCGTAGTAACCTTAGGATTAAGCCTCTCCCAGCCAAACCACCATACCGCGATAAAGGTAGACTCAAGGAAAAAGGCTAAGGTAGCCTCTATAGCCAATAAAGGCCCAAAAACATCTCCTACGTATTCAGAATAATAACGCCAGTTGGTTCCAAACTGAAACTCAAGGGTTATTCCTGTGACCACCCCTAAACCAAAGTTGATCAGAAAAATTTTCCCCCAGAACCTGGCAGCCCGCTTAAAATCTTCATCTCCAGTCTTAAGCCATAGGGTTTGATAGATAGCGGTTAAAAAAGAAAGACCTAACGTAAGGGGTACAAACAAAAAATGAAAAATGGCTGCTGCTGCAAACTGAAGCCTTGACAACCATAATACATCCATAAAGCCCCCTTTTTTTAGTTTTTATGTTTACTCTTTTTTAAGGGCTAATATTTCTGCCTCTGCAAGTTTATCAAAGGTGTAAGAAGAAAGTTTTTCTCTAAAACACTCGTTTATATCATGCAGTACCTTGTTTACCGGACAAAATTCGATTCTTTTACACTGTTCCTTTTTGATAAAACATCGGGTAAAGGTAATAGGGCCTTCAAACGCTTCGACTACCTCTAACAAAGAAATCTGTGAAGGTTTTTTTAACAACTGATACCCACCGGTTTTACCTCTTTTTATGGTTAAAATTCCTGCTTTTTCTAAAAACTGAGCAATCTTGGCTAAAAAAGCCTTAGGTATTTCCATCGTCCGACAAATCTCTTCTCGAGAGGCGATCGTTTTTCCTTGATATAAATAGATACAGGACAGATAAAGAACCATCCTTATCGCATAGTCCTGTGCGGCTGTAAACTCCACAGTTTTCCTCTTAAGTAGATGTTTTTAGTCTACTTAAATTTTATTTTAAAAAAAATTTTTTTGATGTCAATACTGATTTTAAAATTTTATACAATTTGGGTTAACTTGTTTATAAACAAAAGTTATGTTAAAATACTCTTTAAACATCTTTTTGAAGGACTATGGAAAAATTTTTAAATTTTGCGGTTTGTAATTGTCAAAAGGATAGGTCTTTAGTTTGGGAAGAACTTGTTGATGGAATTGTAAAGAAAACAGGGTTAAAGATCGAGCTAAAAATCTTCAGAGATCTGGAAGAGGAGCTTAGGTATTTAGATTCTTTTCTTCCAGACATTTATTTTTCCTCTTTTGTTAACAGTTGTGCTCTTGTTAAAAAGGGCTTTATCCCTGTAGCTAAGGTGAAAGGTTTAGGTCATTCCAACTTTTGTTTGATAAGCAGAAAGGATTTTTTAGAGTTTAATCACAAAGAAAAAGAATTTTTAAAATTAGGACTTTTAAAAAATCCTTGTCTGATAAACTTGCTCTTAGTATTATATCAAGATTTCCCTATTTCTTTAAATAGAGTTTTGCCTATCTTGTTTTCCTCTCAAAAGGAGATTAAAGATTCTTTTTTAAAAAAACACATAGACCTTGCTTTACTATCAGCTGATTTTTTAAAAAATAATCAAGAAATATTTAGATCTAACTTCTGGTTACCCATATCTTACCATGATATACATTTTTTCATGCTCAACCCAGGTTCTCCTTATTTTTTATGGTTAAGAGACTTTTTTCTAAACCCCTTTACTTTAAAGGGATTAGAGGTTGATCTTGTCTCCCAAGAAGAACAGTTTATAAAAACCTTTGCTATACTGCCAGAACTTTTGTCAACCCTATGGGAAAAGGCCTTGATTTATGAACTTTTTTATAAATCTTCATATTTAGGTATGTTAATCTACCGAGATGACCAGGTTTTATTGGCTAATGAATATGCCCTAAAACGACTAAACTACGAACCTCAAGATTTAAAAGACTATAAAATGGAAGATCTTTTTTCCGAGGAAAGGATTAAAAAGTTGGTAAGAGAAAACATTAAAAAAAGATGCACAGGAGAGTTTTTTTCCACCGTTTACAATGAAGTGCCTGTAAAAACTAAACAAGGCAGAAAAAGGTGGTTTAACGTTTATGAAGATACCATAGTTTTTCAAGGAGATTTTGGGGGCTTATCTTTAGTAATAGACATAACCTCAGAGGTAAGGTATAAAAAGCTCATCGAAGTGTTAAAAGAGATTAATCATTTAATGATAGAAAGTTATTCTGAAGAGGAGTTGTTTGATAAAGTTGTGAAAACCTTGGTCAAGGTCCTGGAATTAAAAGGAACTTGGATAGGAGAGATAGATGAACTAACCAGAAGAGTTAAGCCTATTCTGTATTATCCAGAAACCCTAAGCTTTATAAATAGGCTTGATCCTTATCTTTTTTCTTTAGAAAATCAAACCCTCAGTTTTTATAAAGCTTTTCACGAAAAAAAATAAACATAATACCTGATGTGGAAAAGTATCATTACCTTAAAGATGTTTCTGAGATCTTAAAGGCTTTAAACGTAAGATCGGTTTGCAGTGTTCCTATAATGAAAGGAAAACGGGTTTCTCATGTGTTGGTGCTTTGGGCGGATGAGCCCAACTTTTTTACAGAAGAGTACTTTGAGCTGTTAGAAGAACTTAAAAACAACCTTTCTTTTGCCTTAAAAAAAATAGACTTGTTTTTAAGAATACAAATTTTTAACGACTTTATCAAACAAAGCGGAGACATGTTAATCATTGCTGATGTAGACGGAAAGTTAGAATACTTAAATCCGGTTGCCTTCCATGAACTTGAGTTTGAGGAAGACCCTTTTGAAGTTAACATATTTAAGTTATTAGGTATTACCTCTGAAGAAATAAATCAGGTTTTAAAGGGTTTAAATATTATAAAAAAGATTATTTCTCTTTCTTCAACCAAAAAACGAAGTTTTTTAGAAATAAAATTAACTTTAGTTAAGTTTGCCGATTATAAGAAAGTTATCATCTTAGGTAAAAACCTCACCAAAGAAATAATTTTTGAAATAGAAAAGCAAAAGATGTTAACTCAGGACCTGCTTACAGGTTTGTTAAACTACCAGGGATTTGCTCAAAAAACAACCGACCTGTTGCAGGTGGTGAAAGAAGGTATCCTTGTGTTGTTAGATATATACAACTTTTCTTACATAAACCATTTTTACGGACTTGAGGCAGGAGATAAAGTTTTGACAACCGTTGCTCAGAGGTTGAAAGAGTCTTTTCCTAATGCGTTAATCTCTCGTCTGGTAGGAGATAGTTTTTCTTTATTTTTGATAGATTATGAAAAAAAAGATACTTATAGTTTGATAAAAAAAATTCACGAAATTTTTACCCTACCTATTGAAGTAAAAGAAGGAGAAAGGGTATTTTTAGAGTTTCAAGGAGGTATTGTTTTTTATCCAGAAGATGGCAATAGCTTTATTGAGATGTGGCGAAAAGCAAATGTTTTGTTGAGTGAGGTTAAGAAAAAAGGTCCTAATCTGATAGAAATTTTTAATCCTTATGTAGAAAAACACGTAGAAAACATATTTTTTGTAGAAAATTTGGTTAAAAAGGCTATTCAGGAACATCTCTTTGTTTTTTACTATCAACCTTATTTTACTTCTGACCTTGAGGTTGCAGGGCTTGAGGCCCTGGTTAGGATAAAAGCGGATGGAAAAGTTTTTAACCCAGGAGATTTTATAGATTACTTAGAAAACAGCCCTTACTTGAAGGATTTTGAAGAAATAAGCATAGATAAAAATTTAGAAACCTTGGTAAACATTCAAAAACCTGTTTCAATCAACATCTCTTCTAAAAGTTTAGAAACTATGCACATTTTTGAAATACTCTCTAAAAAGGTAGACTTGTTAAAAAACATACCTTGTTGCTTGGGGATTGAAATCACAGAACATGCTTTAGCCACTAATTTAGAAAAAGCAAACAAACTTTTGAGAATGCTCAAGTTTTATCGAATCAACATATCGATAGATGATTTTGGGACAGGTTATTCCTCTTTACATTATCTAAAAGATCTACCGATAGATTTTATAAAAATAGACCAAAGTTTTGTCAGAGATTTCTTAACTGACAAGAAAACTTTTTTTATCTTAGAAACCATAATAACCCTGGCTAAAAAACTTAACATAAAAACCATAGCTGAAGGAGTGGAAACCAAAGAACAATTTGAGGTTTTAAAGGAGTTAGGTTGTGACTATTTTCAGGGATTTTTATTTGCCAAACCTATGCCAGAAGAAGAATGTTTTGAATATTTAAAAAAGTTTAAAAAGCCTAACCTATGAAAAAAACCAAGATAGTAGCCACCATAGGTCCCAAGACCCAGAATCTTACATTGATAAAAAAATTGATAAAGGCTGGGGTTAATGTTTTTAGGTTAAATTTTTCTCACGGTGACCATGAATACCATAAGCAAAGTATAAAGCTTATAAGAAGGGCTTCGGCAGAGTTAAAACTTCCGGTAGGTATTTTACAAGACCTTTCAGGCCCTAAAATCCGAATAGGAGAGGTTAAAAAACCCTTTTTAGTCCATGCAGGAGAGATTCTTGAACTACATAAAACCAAGATTTTGGGAGAAAAGACAGGAGATTGTTTTAAGGTTTCTGTAGAGTATCCCGAAATCCTTGAAGACCTAAAAGAGAAAGACCTTATCTATGTAGCAGACGGTTTAATTAAGTTGAGAGTGATTAAAGTTTTAGAGGATAGAGTTATTACTGAAGTATTGCAGGGAGGGGTTATTTCTTCTAAAAAAGGTCTTAATTTCCCTGGTGTTTCTCTTTCTATACCGGCTTTTACTCCCAAAGATAGAGAGGACCTTTTGTTCGGACTTCAGAATGAAATAGATTTTGTAGCCCTTTCCTTTGTGAATAGAAAAGAAGACGTTTTAGCTTGTAAAGAGGTGATAGAGAAATTTGGCAAGGGGCAACCTGTGTTTGCCAAGATAGAAACACAAACTGCTCTTGAAAACATAGAAGAAATTTTAGAGGTAGCTGACGGACTTATGGTTGCAAGGGGAGACCTTGGGGTAGAGGTTCCTATCGAACGAGTTCCTGTTATACAAAAAGTATTGGTAGAAAAGGGTAGAAAATTGGGTAAACCGGTGATAATTGCTACTCAAATGCTAACCTCCATGATTGATTCTACCATGCCTACAAGAGCAGACGTTTCAGACATCGCCAATGCGGTTTTAGACGGGGCTGATGCTTTGATGCTTTCAGACGAGACAGCTATAGGCAACTTCCCTGTAGAGTGTGTAAAAATGATGGTTAAAATCATCAAAGAAGCTGAAAAGCTGTATCCTTATCTAAAAGAAACTTATCAGGAAGTGTCCTCAGATTTTGCCATTGCCTATAGCAGTTGTGTTTTAGCTTCTGAGGTTAAAGCCAAAGCTATCGTAGTTTTTACTAAATCTGGCAGTTCTGCCATGCGGATAGCTAAGTTTAGACCTAAGGAGTTGATTTTAGCCAACGTCCATGACGAAGAAATCTTAAGACGTCTTACGATAGTTTGGGGGGTTTATCCTTGTTTTGTGCTTTCTGAGGTAAAAACGGTAGACGGGATGGTAAAAGAATTTTTGGTAAGGGCCTATCAAAAAGGGCTTATTAAGAAAAAAGATACGTTAGTTTTAACCATGGGGTATCCTGTAGGAAAGGTTGGGTCTACCAACCTGATAAGGTTGGTTAAACCAGAACAAATCCAAGCTCTCTTAAAAAGCTAAATTTGTTATGCCAGTTTTAACCTTTTCAAAGGTTTTAGAACTTGCCAAACAAAAACGGATTGCTCCGGTTTATATTTTTATAGGAGAGCCACAACTTTGTAAAGAAAAAGCAAAAGAAATCTATAATATTTTACAGGACAAAGGTTCTACCATAGAAGTTTATAACCTAAACGATAAAGAAGACAAAAGGGTTTTTTCAAAGATTAAAGGATATCAAGAGGGACTTTTTGGTTTACGAAAAGTCTATTTAATCTTAGGAGGAGAAAACATAGAAATTTCTAAAGAAGAGGAGATGGTAAAAAGTTTAGAAAAAGAAACCCTGGTGTTTACCTGGTTTATCATAGCAGAAAGGTTTGAAGAAAATAGACCTTTGTATCAGTTTGCTTTGCAAAAAGGTGCGATAGTTTTTTTTAACTTTAAAAAAGAAGAGGATTTCTTAGAAACAGAGCTTATTCTAAAACTTAAAGAAGCTGGAAAAACGATGGACAGAAAAACTACAGAACTTTTTTTGTCTTTGGTAGGAAAAGATTATCAACATTTTTTAAACGAACTTGATAAACTTTTGCTATATACTGAAGAAAGAGCTGTGATTACAGAAGAAGATGTATGGAGCGTAACCATCCCTCTCGAAGAGGAAGTGCTTTTTATGGTGGAAGAAAGTCTTTTTCAGTCTGGCCCAGAGAAAGCCTACAGGATAGTTGCACAACTTTTGGACCATAAAGAAGAACCTCATAGAATTTTAAGTTATCTGTATAAATCTTTTAAGATTTTTCAGATATTAGCAGAATTTTTGGAAAAACACCCTGAATTGAAAAAAGAAGAAAGGTTTAGTCAATTTTCCAAAAAATGGGAGGAGATCAAAACCGACCCTATAGTAGAAATTCCTAAAGTGTTAACTGAACGGCATCCCTATCGAATTTTTAATCTTAAAAAGCATTTAGAAAAAATAAAAAATCTTACCCAAGTGTTTGAGGAACTATACAAGGCTGACCTTTCTTTAAAAAGAGATTTTAAAAACCCTTATCAGGTTTTTAAAGAACTTTTTATCAAACTCTGGCAAAAGACCTTACAACCCTAAAGTTTTTAGATTGTTTCTAAAATTTTCTTAATAACTTCTTTATTTTGGGTTAAAGACTCAATTTTTTGAGACAATTCTTGACCATCTTTAACTTTAAAAAGTAGTTCTATTTCTTTTTTTTCTAAGTAAGGAGATAGTTTTACGTTTATCTGTTTTTTTTGTAATTTTTCAATATAGGGTTTTAAAGTCATTATTTTTGCGGATAGGGTAGGGTAATAAAGCCCTTTTAGTCTTTCAAAAAAAGTTTTTCTTCTCTGGTTAAACTCCTCATGGTTTAAGGCATCTTTTAGCTCTTCAGGTAATAAGCAAGATAACCTTAAACGACGCTTTAGGTCTAAAAGTTTTTCTAACACCTCTCTTTGTTCGCTAAAACTCAGATTGAGCCGAGTTATCACCAACAAAAACTCTTTTTTTTCTGTTTCATTTAAAAATTGAAAAAATTGCAAAATATGAAGGTTTAGTTTATCATTAATGATTAAATTTTTAAATTCAATGTCTAATTTATTTATTTCAAGTAAAATTTTAAGCCATATAATATTAGGAGGAAGATCGATTTTTTTCATCAGAATAAAGATTTCGTTTAAGGGAAAAAGAGGTATGGCTTTGTTTAGAAAGCAAGCTTTTTCCACTAAATTTAGGTTACGAAAAAGATTGCTTTCTAAAGAAATAAGAAGGAGCTCTTTAGGAGAGAGATTTTCTAAGACCAGAGCTTTAATCTCTTTACATCTAAGGGTTTTACAGGCTAAAACTCTACCTTCTCCACAGATTATCTGAACGTTTCCTTCTTTTGTAAGATAAACGACAGGGGGTTGTAATAACCCCCAATTTTTGATACTTTCAATCAAAAAAATGTCTCTTTTAGGAAAAGAAAAAAGATAAGACCTATCTTCTGTCGACACAGAAGATAGGTCTATGGTATTACATGTTATTGGGCCTAACACTACAAGGTCTTTCCTGTAAGCCTATAGAGGGCTTCTAAATATTTTTCTCTGGTTTTTAACATGATGTCCTCAGGAATGTTAGGGGGATTTTGAGGGTCCCAAGAAATAGATTTTAACCAATCTCTTATAAACTGTTTATCAAAGCTTTTCTGAGGTTTTCCAGGTTGATACTCATCTTTGGGCCAAAAACGTGAAGAATCAGGGGTTAAAACCTCATCTATTAAGATGATTTTGTCTTCATAAACCCCAAACTCAAACTTAGTATCTGCTATGATAATCCCCTTGCTTTCTGCATACTCCGAGGCTTTTTTATAAATCTTTAAAGAGGTTTCTTTTAAAAATCGAGCTATCTCAACCCCTACTAATTTTTCCATCTCCTGATAGGTAATGTTGATGTCATGCTCTCCTATTTCTGCTTTGGTTGAGGGAGTAAAAATAGGCTCAGGGAGTTTATCAGCCTCTTTTAGACCTGGTGGTAAAGGTATTCCACAGACTTGTCCTGTTTTCTGATATTCTTTCATGGCAGACCCGGTAATGTAGCCACGGACGATACATTCTACAGGTAAAACCTTAGTTTTTTTGACTAACATACTGCGTTGAGCCAAGATTTCTTTATATTCTTTTAGTGTCTCAGGATACTCCTCAAGGTTTGCGGTAATCAGATGATTGTCTACGATGTCTTTTAAAAAGTCAAACCAAAAAAGGCTCATCTGAGTTAAAACTTTCCCTTTATCTGGAATAGGAGTAGGAAGAACTACATCAAAGGCTGAAATCCTGTCGGTAGCTACGATAAGAAGTTTATCCCCCAAGTCATAGATGTCTCTAACCTTTCCTCTTTTAAGAAAGGGGACTTTTTCCAAGTTAGTTTCCCAAACAAATTGGTTCATCATTTTTTCCTCCCCGGATTAAGTTATGGATTTAGCAAGTTTCCTTGTTCTTTTCTTAAATTTAGCCGCTAATTTTCTGTATCTTTCATATTTTGTCCAGTCTTTATTATTTTTAGCTTCTTCGGCTAAAGCTTTAAACTTTTTAACCTTAGCTTTGATTTCTCTCATAGAGGCACCAACTTTTTTAGGTTCTTCTTTTATACCATAAGCTTTTTTAAGAGCAGAAATAAGCTCTTCTTTGTTCATTCCGTGAACACCTGAAATTTCTGGTATCTGTAAGGCGATTTCCCTTAATTCTTTGATGGTCATCTTCTCAAATTTTTTCTCCAACTTAGGAAGTTCTTTTGTTTCTTCCTGTTTTACCTCATCCATAGTCTTTAACCTCCTTCTTGAGAGATAGTTTTAAACCCTAAAATCTCTTTTAAGTTATCATAAAATTAAAAGAAATCAATAAAATAACCTAAGGGTCTCTTATCTTAAAATTCTTTTTCAAAATTTTCTAATACTTTGAAAACTTCGGCCACAAAATAAATAGACCCAGTAACCAGAATTTTGGAGATAGGTTCGTTCAAGGCTGCTCTTAGAGCTTCTTGTGGTGAGGGAAAAAAGTCAACTTCTTCTTGATTATAATTTGCAATAGCTTTCTTCCATTCAGAAAGGGTTACTATTTTTCTGTGGGAGGAAAATTCACATAAAAAGGTTTTATAACTAATTTGGTTTAGTTTAAAAAACATATCTAAGAAAGGTTTTTGTCCGTCTTCGTTGGTTACTCCAAAAATAACTAAAAATGATCTATCACATCCTTTAGTCAAAAGGTCCTTTACCAAGGCTTCTATCCCGTCAGGGTTATGGGCTACATCGATTAAAAATTCTTTTTCTCTTATTTTTATCTTTTCGTATCGCCCTTTCCATCTTACCTCTTTTAAAGCTTTTTTTACTGTCTCAGGGTCTATAGACAAGAGATTAAGGTTTTCAAGTATTTCGAGAGCTTTTAGTGCACAACCTAAGTTTTCTCCTTGATAGATTCCTGACAGCAGACTTAGAGAAAGGTTTTTAAAGGTTTTTTCTCCGTAATAATTCCAAAAACCATGATCCTCGACTACAAAAAAATCTTTGTTTAAAAAATAACCTTTTGTTTTTAGCTGTGATAGTTTATGATAAAAAACTGGTAAAGCCTGAGGCTTAATGTTTCCAAATACGCATGGCACCTTTCTCTTTATGATACCTGCTTTTTCATAGGCTATTTGTTCTAAGGTAGTTCCTAAGTATTTGGTATGATCAAAACCTACGTTAGTAATGATGCTTACTTCAGGAAAGACTACGTTTGTAGCATCAAGTCTTCCTCCCATACCACACTCAATCACCGCAAAATCTACTTCTGTTTGACTAAAATAAAGAAAAGCAACAGCAGTGGTAACCTCAAAAAAGGTTAGATTGAAAGCTTGAGCCAGAGGTTTTACCTCAGAGATTAAGGCTTCAAGGGTTTCATCTGGTATGTCTTGTCCGTTTATTTTAAACCTTTCGTTAAGTTTAAAAAGATGAGGGGAGGTGTAAAGACCTACTTTAAACCTATGCTGTTTTAAAAGTTCGGTTAAGATAGCAGCAGTTGAACCCTTACCGTTGGTACCGGCAATATGTATAATTTTAAGTTTTCTTTGAGGATTTCCCAGCCTGGTTAAGACTTGAGTAATTCTTGCTAAACCAGGTTTTATCCGGTGAAATCCTAATTGATATAACCACTCTAAAGAAGAAGACATAAACTTTAATTATTGAAACTCTGGATTACTAAATAACCATACACTAAATAACAAATCCCTGAAATTATAAAAAGATAAACAGGAATTTTTTTAAAAAGGTTTAAGAAGAGGACATAGATAAGCCCTAAGGATATGGCAATTATCGCTGAAGTCAAAGCTAATCCTTCTACTATCCAATCGGTGAAAAGAAGACCTACACTTACAGGAAAGGTTGACTGAAAAACCATAGCTCCGGTCATGTTTCCCAGAGCTAAAACGTCTCGCTCTCTTAAAGTCCAAATCAGGCTGTTAAACTTTTCAGGAAGTTCAGTAGCTAAGGGAGCTATTAAAAGGGCAAAAAGAAGAGGGTCTAACCCCCAAGAATGAGACAAAACCTCTAATTTTTCTACAAAAAGATGAGCACCTTTCACCATCAAGATAAGGGCTAAAACTACCTGAACTGACGAAAGAAACACCACGGTATTCTTGGTAGGGTTCTTAATCTTTAGTATTTTTTCTAAATATAGGTTTTCTTCTGACTCAACTTCCAAACTTTCTGCCCGAAAGGTAAAGAAAAGATAGATAAAATAGTTAATCAATAGTAATAAGCCGATAATGTAATGCACAAAACGGGTATTTTCAAAGAAAAAGGGAAAAAAGATAGCCAAGGAATAACTAATTAGAAAGAAAGTAAAATCTCTTTTAAAAGTTTTAGGTTCAAGATACACCTGTAAAACCTTTCTTCTTTTTAAAAGATAGCTCAAAAAAACCCCTATACCTACGAGAAACAATCCAGCAGTAACTAACATAAAAGGAGCTCCTAAAATCGCTCCTATGCCTATAGAAGAGCCTCCTTCTCCTTTGTACATCAGAATGGCTACTAAGGGAATAATGGTTTCTGGAAGAGCTGTCCCTACGGCTGCAAGTACACTGCCTACCACTGCTTGGGATAAAGAAAGGGCTTTACCTAAATTTTCAACTCCGTTGGTAAATATTTCTGCACAAAACAATATGATTAAAAGTGCTAATACTAACAAAATTATGTCCATATCGTAAGCCCCTCTCTATAAAAAAACTTGATCTACTATCAACATAGGTATTTCAATCCTTCTAACGACTTCTCTGGCAATAGAACCTAACCCTTTTTGAACCATTTTACCTTTTTTTCCCATGATTAACAGGTCGATTGCCTGATTTTTAACAAATTCTTCTATTTTTTCAAGCCTTTTCCCTACTGTTACTTCAAACTTTATTTTTTGGACAAAATCTTGTTCATCACTAAAGTTTGCTATGAGTTTTTTCCATAAAGCATATCTTTGTTCTTTTTCTTCTTCGATAATATCTGAAGTTAATACAGTTTTTTTAAGAAAATCAGGCGGTTGTATTACGTTTAGGCACGATATTTCTAAGACGTTTTTTTTGCTTAAAAGAGAAGCCATTTTTAAACAGGATTTGCTTGTTTCAGAAAAATCTATAAGACAACCTAATCTTTGGATCTTGGTAAGAGAGGTTTCTTTAACCACTAAGAAATTACAGTTAAGCCTTTCAATCATTTTCTCTGCGGTAGGAACTTTTAGAAAATGGGGTACATACCCTAAAACTAAGACAAAGGGTTTGACCTGCTCGATAAACTTGGTAAGGGAATACCAAAAGTTACCTAAAATGACTTTAGTCTGAAAATTAAATCGTTTTTTAGTCTTTTCGTCTATATGGGAGCTAACAAATTCCTTTAAATCCTGTTTTAACCTTTGTTTTTCCTCCTCTAAATAAGGTTGAAGGTAGGCAGGAGGGGTTAAAAAATATTCGATGGCATGAAAAAGTATGATGTTAGAAACCTCAGGCAAATGTTCAGCCAAAAAAATTCCAGAATTTATTACCGTTGGGGTTAATTTTTTAAAATCTATAGCTAAAGCTATCGTTAAACTCATAACTTTTTACCTCAATCTTTATTTGTCTCTGTGCCAGTAAACTCTTACTAATTTGTCTCCTTTGGACCATCTAAATTCTAAATCCCCTTTATACGCCCTGTAAAGAGCCCTTCCAAGTCTTTGAGCTAAATGGTCGGTAGTGGTCTCGATAATAGTTGTCCCATCTTCTTCGTTTATATTGATAATTTGATGCAGAGGATTAATGTTGCGAGCCCTTTCATACTCATTGTTTAAAAGTTTCATGATATCACCCCTGTGAGATTCCCAAAAACCACCTGAAATATAAAGGTATCCCATAGCATACTGTTCTATAGCCTTTTTACAACCTGGGCATATCAGTTGAGGAACTGTATCAACTTCTTTTAGTTCCTCATATAAATCCTCGTCTATAACCCAACGTTTATCTTTAAACACTGCTTTACATCTGGGACAGATGGCCTCTCCTGCAGGAGCCTCTTTAATTGCGTAAGGGTCTTCAGTGGTCTCAAAAACATGCGTATGTTTTATCCATCTATCCCCTTTTTTACTCATATACCCTCCCTTTTTTTCAAAATGTTTTCCTTTTAAAATTATAAGTTCTCATAAAGCCTTTGTCAACAAAAGATTTTTTCAGCAAACAATTCGATTGGATGTATACTAATTGAAAGTAATTTTAATAAAATAAAATATAAAGAAATCATGATTGACTTTTAAACTTTATCCATTAAATTTACCGTTATGGCTTATCGATGGCTTCCACCATCAAAAAATCATAAGCCGTTATGGGAGGGAAAAATGGTTGATAGGATAGAGCTTGAAAATGGGTTAACTTTAGAAATATGGGATTATTCAAGAAGACTGGCTGGGGATAGATGGTTGGTAGGTCTTTTAATTCAGGTAGGAGTTTCTCCAGAAAAAGAAGACTTTGCCAACGAAACTTATTATAACCTTTTTATGGAAAAAACCGACGGAAAGGTATACTACCGCTACAGAAAAGAAAGACATTTCGTACCTGAGGACCAAATTAATCAACTTTTTTCAACGATGAAAGAAGGATTTTTAAACGTAGCCCTTCCTTACCTTTCTCATCCAGAATTCAAAGAAAGGTTGATCAAACATGAGGTAGACCTTTTTCAGAAAAAGATGGATTGGGAAAGGTCAATACAGGAAAAAGACGCAGAAACAGAGCGTTTAGAAGAGATCTGGAAAGAAAAAGACATATATTAAGGATTTTCTGTCTTTTTTTCTTCTGGATTAGAATCTGGCTGAGGGGTTTCTTTTAAAGGAGATTGTTCAGGCTCGGGGGTTAATGGAAGTTTATTAGGAGTGTCCTCAGGTTTTTCAGGTTGATTGGGTGTAGGCTCAGGTTCGGTAATGTCTTCTGTGTCTTTTTCTACGTCTTGATATTCCTCTTTGATGATACCTCTTTTTTTCATGATAAAGTAGATCAATCTACTTCTTTTTTCGACATATGGTTGATGCCCTAAAGGGTTATATTTTAAAGGATTAGGAAGCACAGCTACCAACCTTGCTGCTTCCCAGGGAGAAAGATGTTTTGCACTTTTTCCGTAGTAATGTCTGGCTGCTGCTTCGGCTCCAAAGATACCCTCTCCCCATTCAGCCACATTTAGATAAAGTTCTAAAATGCGTTTTTTAGATAAGGTGTTTTCAAGCCTTATGGTAAGGATGGCTTCTCGAATTTTTCTTATAGGATTTTTAGAAGGACTTAGGTAAAGATTTTTGGCAAGCTGCTGAGAGATGGTACTTCCTCCATATTTAAGCTTTCCCTCTTTTAGGTTTTTCTCCAAGGCCTTTTTTATACCATCAAAATCAAAACCTTCATGTTTATAAAATTTGTCATCTTCTCCGATTAACACAGCTTTGACTAAGTAAGGAGAGATGTTGGTTAAAGGAACCCAAATCTGTTTTATTTGAACCTTTTTTCCTTCTTTTTCCCATTGTTTTATACGGTATTTCATCATAGCGGTAAGTTTAGGGTTTTGGGTTTTTAGAGAAGAGACATCAATTAAAAGGGGATATCCTATAAGATAAAATAAAAAGGCTGCAACAAATACAAAAAAGATAATTTTTAAAGTTTTCATGGTTTTATAATTATATGATAAAATGGTAAAAAAACAAAATGGAGGGCAAGATGGGGTTGGTTGAAAAACTAATCAAAAAGGCAGAAGGAAAGATTGTAAAAGTGGTACTTGACGGAATAGGAGATTTGCCTGTGAAAGACGGAAAAACCCCTTTAGAGTTAGCTTATACCCCTAATCTTGACCAGTTGGCTAAAAAATCAGCTACAGGTCTGCATATTCCTGTAGACTATGGTGTTACTCCAGGTAGTGGGCCAGGACATCTTGGGATTTTTGGTTATGACCCTTCTCAAATTGTCATAGGAAGGGGAGTTTTAGAAGCCTTAGGGGTAGGTATAGAACTAAAAGATACAGACGTGGCTGTTAGAGGTAATTTTGCTACGGTTGAATACCAAAACCAAATTCCTATCGTGATAGATAGAAGGGCAGGTAGAATTCCTACCGAAGAGAACCAAAGGCTAATCGCCAAACTTTCCGAAAAAATAAAAAACATAGATGGTGTCGAGGTGATTTTAAAATCAGGAATGGAACACCGATTTGTGGTGGTTTTTAGGTTTCAAGAAAAGCTTTCAGATTTGGTAAATAAACTAAACGATACAGACCCTCAAGTTTTAGGAAAACCTCCTATCCCGGTTTCTTCTCCTTATCCAGAGGTTAAAAAAGTAGTAGAAGTGATCTCTAAGTTTATCGATCAAGCCTCTGAAATCTTAAAGGATGAACCTAAGGCTAATTACGTCTTACTAAGGGGTTTTTCTGTAAAGCCTGACCTTCCAACTATACAACAAAGGTTTGGGTTAAACCCATGTTGTATAGCGACCTATCCTATGTATAAAGGACTTGCAAGCCTTGTAGGGATGAAAATAATTTCTGTCAAAGGGACAGACCTAAAAGATGAAATTCAAACTTTGAAAGAAGTTTGGGAAGCTTACGATTACTTTTTTGTCCATATAAAAAAGACTGATTCTTACGGAGAAGATGGAAACGCTGAGGCAAAAATTAAAACGATAGAGGTTTTTGATCAATACCTTCCAGAAATTTTAAATTTAAAACCACAAGTACTTTGTATCACCGGAGACCACTCTACCCCATGTATTATGAAAGCCCATTCCTGGCATCCTGTACCTACCCTTGTTTGGTCTCCCTATGTATTAGGAAATACCTCTGAAAGGTTTACAGAAAGAGAATGTTTGAAGGGAGAATTAGGTATATTTTATGCTTATAAACTGATGCCTATACTTTTGGCTCACGCAGGACGTTTGAAAAAATTTGGGGCTTAGTTCTTACGATAATGTTGACAAAAGTAAAATTAGGATTATATCTATTCCTTGTAGTTACTAATTTTAAAAAAGGAGGTTTAAAATGATAAAATTATTAAAAAATGTAATTTTAAGCACATCTATTGTAATGCTAAGTGCTACTTTTTCATCTGCTCATTTTGTGGTGTTAAAGCCCGATACAGACAACGTGGTTGATAAGAAGAAGTCAGTTAGAGTTGAAGCCTTGTTTACCCATCCTATGGAAGGTGGACCTCATATGGATTTTAAGATTAAAAAAAGTGAACTTTTTGAAGAAGGCAAAAGATATCCTGTGGATTGGAAGGTAGAGTATATTCCTTCTTCTAAGGGAAGTAACAAAAAAGTACCTAAATATGTAACCAACTTAGGCCTTAACAAACCAGGTCTATATCAGTTATACGTAGATCCAGAGCCTTATTTTGAGCCAGCAGAAGGTAAATATATTCAACAAATCACCAAAGTAGTTTTTTCCGCTTTTGGAAAAGAGGAAGGATGGGATGAACCTATTGGACTAAAAACTGAGATCATCCCTCTGGTTAAACCTTTTGCCTTATGGGAGGGTAACTTGTTTAAAGGAAGGGTGTTGGTTGACGGGAAACCTGCAGCTAATGTAGAGGTTGAGGTAGAGTATTTAAATACTCAAGGATTTAAAGCTCCTTATGACAGTTTGATTACCCAGGTAGTAAAAACCGACGAAAACGGTTATTTTGAATATACACTGCCTTGGGAAGGATGGTGGGGGTTTTCCGCGATTACTGATGGAGGTACGATAAAAGGAGATGACGGAAAGGAATATCCTTTAGAATTAGATGCGGTTATTTGGGTAAAGGCCTATCCTAAGCCTAAGAAAGGTGGTAAATAAATGCATATTTCAGAGGGGGTTCTTTCCCCTCCTGTTTTGATAACAGGGTGGGGCTTAACATTAATAGGTTTAACCATATCCCTAAAAAAGCTTTCTACCAGAAAAATCCCAGAAGTAGCTGTGCTTTCGAGTGCCTTTTTTATTGCTTCTCTTATTCATGTCCCGATAGGGCCTTCAGCGGCACATTTAGTACTAAATGGGATGGTAGGGATACTCCTTGGCTGGAATTCTTTTGTGGCCATTTTTTTAGGTTTACTGCTTCAAGCCCTTTTTTTTCAATTCGGAGGTTTCACCACCTTAGGTATAAACACCTTTAATATGGCCTTTCCAGGGGTAGTTTCTTACTATCTTTTTAAAAGGTTTATCGGAAGAAAAAATCACAAACTATCTTTTATTTCTGGATTTTTAGCTGGATTTCTAAGCATGTTAGGAGCAGGCTTTTTTACCGCTCTTTCTCTTTATTTAACAGAAAGAAATTTTTTGATACTCTGTGAAACCCTTATCATAGCCCATATACCTATTGCTGTGGTAGAAGGTTTGGTAACAGGTTTTATCGTGGTCTATCTGTTAAAAATAAAACCAGAGGTGTTTAAAGATGAGGTTTAGACTTATCTTGGGATTACTTTCCTTTTGGGTGTTATTTTTGTATAGCTATGGTTTTGCCCACAAGGTGAACCTATTTGTCTTTAGAGAAGGGGAAAAGGTTTCTGGAGAAGGATATTTTGCAAACGGTGCTCCATGTATGAAATGTGCCATAGAAGTTTATACCCTTAAAGGTAAAAAATTAACTCAGACCACAACCGATGAAAAGGGTCGGTTTGAAGTTAGGATAAAAGAAAGAGAACCTTTGTTGGTAAGGTTGATAGCAGGAGAAGGACATTTAGCAGAGGAAAAATTAGAAGGTTCTATAGAGGTAGCTTCAAATGATAAAACAAAAGAAAATATAACAAAAAAAGAAAGAGTTGATCTACAAAACAAAAAAGATGTCGAGAGCATGAAAATAACTAATTCAAAAAATGTAGAAATCGATAGAGAAATGTTAAAAGTTGTGGTTAAAGAGGTTATATCTGAGGAGTTAGTTTCTTTTAAAGGAAATTTTCTGGAGTTGAAAAAGGACTTAAACAGAGTTAGGTTCCAGGACATTATTGGAGGTATAGGTTATATAATAGGGATTTTAGGTTTGTTAGCTATGTTAAAAGCTAGAAAAGAGAAAGGTTAGGTAAAAAATGCATTTAGAGGTTTTTGCAGAAGGAAGGTCTCTTTTACATATCCTTGACCCAAGGGTTAAAATCGTAAGTTTCATAGTTTTTGTAATCTTTTGTGTAGGTGCTAAGGGCTTTCTACACCCCTTCGTTTATTTTCTTATTAGTTTAGGGCTTGTGTTTTTGGCAAAGCTTGAAATTAAAAAGGTATTAGCCCGTTTACTTCCGGCCAATGTTTTTTTGGTGTTCTTTTGGGTTTTAATTCCTTTTATGTATAAGTCAAACCCTTACCTTATAGAGACTCCTTATCTGAAGATTAGTGCTGAAGGGGTATATCAGGCTTTACTTATTACTTTAAAGTGTAACGCTATCTTGATGGCTACGATTGCATTACTTGGCACTTCAAATGTTTTTATGTTGGCTCACGCCATGCTTCATTTCAAGGTTCCTGCAAAACTTGTGACTGTATTTTTTGTTTTTTACCGATATATCACCGTGCTTCACGAAGAGTATCTTAAAATCAAGAGGGCAGCATTAGCCAGAGGTTTTGTACCTAAAAACCGTCTTCAAACTTACAAAACCTATGGTTATCTGGTAGCTTTTCTTTTGATCAAAAGTTTTGAGAGGTCCGAAGAGGTTTACCGAGCGATGCTGGCTCGCGGATTTAAAGGGTTTTTCCCTGTTTTAAATCATTTTTATATAAAACCTTTAGACCTGTTTTTTGGGTTCTTTTTTTTAATGGCTATCTTTTTAATTTTCTTTTTTTAGTTATAATACCTTCTCTATGGAAAAAGTTATAGACATAAAAGGTCTGGTTTTTAAGTATAACGACCGGGTGGTTCTTGATGCCTTAGACTTAGAGGTTAGGGTAGGGGATAGAATAGGACTTATAGGTCCCAATGGAGCAGGTAAAACTACTCTTCTTTACCTTATCATGGGATTTCTTAAACCCTTAAAAGGAAAGATATTTATTTTAGAAAAAGAAAGAAAAGAAGAGAAAGATTTTATAGAGGTTAGACAAAAAATAGGGCTTTTATTCCAAGATTCAGACTCTCAACTTTTTTGTCCTACGGTTAAAGAAGACATAGCCTTTGGTCCTCTTAACTTGGGAAAAAGACATGAAGAAGTTAGGGAGATAATAGATAAGGTAGCCCATTTTCTTGGAATAGTCCATCTCTTAGACCGTCCTGTTTATAAACTTTCAGGTGGAGAAAAGAGGTTGGTGGCTTTAGCAGGGATTTTTGCGATGAACCCAATATGTTACCTTCTGGACGAACCTTCTGCAGGGCTTGATGAACAAAGCAAAACCAAACTCATAGAATTTTTAAAAACACAATCTACCTATCTTATCGTTTCTCATGAAAAAGATTTTCTTAAAGAGGTTAGCAATAAAATCTTTAAGTTAGAAAAGGGTAAACTCTTTCAGTTACTTTGAGAGAAGTTTTTTAACATCTTCTACAGACAATAACTCCCCCTGAGAAACTAACTGTCCGTCTATCCACAAGCCAGGTGTTTTTAACACACCAAAAAGTGCCATTTGTTTGATATCTTGAACCTTTTCTATAAAAACCTCTATTCCTAATTCTTGAGCAGCTTTCTTAACGTTTTCATAAAGGGTTTCACATTTTAAACAACCTGTTCCAAAAACTTTTACAAACCTCTGCATAACCGACCCCCTCATTATTTCTAAAGTGTTCTTAAGAGTATATCATTCCAAAAATATATCCAGAAATGGTACCTAAAAAGATTATTATAACTGCGTAAACTAAAGTTTTCTTAACCCCCCAGATATTTTTTAAGACTAAAAGGCTTGGTAAACTTACACTTGGACCGGCAAGCAAAAGAGCAAGGCCAGGACCATATCCCATACCAGACCCTAAAAGCCCCTGGATGATCGGAACTTCGGTTAAAGTAGCAAAATACATCAAAACCCCTACTATACTGGCAAAAAAGTTGGCTAAAAGGGAGTTACCTCCTACTAAATAGTTGACATAAAAAGAAGGTATAAAAGCTTCGTGTCCTGGTCTTCCTAAAAAGAATCCTGCTACAAAAACTCCAGCCAAAAGCAACGGTAAAATTTGTTTACCTAAAAGGTAGGTGCTTTGAAACCATTTTTCCATGTCTCCTTTTGTCTTATAAAAAGCGTAGCTAAAACCTACCAAACCTACAAGAAAGGATATCTCCTTTTCATGCAGCAACACTTGCGTTAAAAACACAAAAAACCCAGAGAGTATTAAATAACTAGCTGAAACTTTAAACCAAAAAATCACTTGTATTCCAAGGAATATAGCTAAAAAACAAACAAGATACCATTTTATAGAAAAGATGACTCCTGCTAAACCTTCTTTAGCACCCCAGGTAGCAAAAATAAGAATACCCACCAAAGTAGAGAGTAATACTACCTTTTGGTAAAAAGGAATGGTTTCTGTGGTTTTAGGAATTTCTATTTCACCTAACCTTTTCGTTTCTTCTTTTCTAAAAAAATAGGCCATGAGTAATCCTATTATGATACTTCCTGCTATAGCCCCTACGGCTCTTGCCACTCCTATGTGGATACCTAAGATTTTCCCTGTAAGCACTATGGCTAACACATTGATAGCTGGACCAGAATAAAGGAATGTAGTAGCAGGACCAATACCTGCACCCCTAAAATAAATCCCTGCAAAAAGAGGAAGGACGGTACAGGAACAAACAGCAAGTATGGTTCCTGAAACACTGGCTACACTATACGAAACAACTTTTGGAGCCTGTACTCCTAAATATTTCATCACAGAAGTCTCTGAGAGAAAAGTAGAGATAGCGCCTGCTATGAAAAGTGCTGGTAATAAACAAAAAATTACGTGTTCTCTTGCATATTCGTGAGTTAAATAGACAGCTTCTTTTAAACCTTCTATAACCCTTTGTTCAGCAGGTAAAAAATAAAAAAACAAAAAAACAAACGCCGCAATCAACAAAAACTTAAGTTCTTTCAACATTAAAAATAGACCTCCTGTTATCAAGTTTTATCTGTCTGGTTTTACGAACTCAGACTCAAGAGTAGTTTTAGCGGATAAACTGGTATATAAAGATTGCTTTTTCATTTCTTCAAGCAACTCCTTTATGACTTTGGCTATAAATTCATCTTTTGGTGAAAGTTTATATACAATAAAAGCCTTAGTTTTTTGATAAGATGTTATTCCTGCCTCGGTTAATACTTGAAGATGTCGTGAAACGGTGGGTTGAGAAGAACCTATAAGGTTTACCAACTCACATACACAATGAGGTCTTATCGATAAATAAACGATGATTTCAAGTCTGGTTGGGTCTGAAAGGGCTTTAAACAACTTAGAAAACTGATACATTTTATTCATGTTATAAAATCCCTTTAGATATAATATTTAAAAATATAGCAAAATAGCAATATGTCAAGATGTATTTTAAAAATTAAAAAGTGAAAAGGTGATCGTTTTGGATAAGAAATTAAGTGACTTTTTCTTTCTGTTTTATCAGAAGGGTAATAAACTTGTTAACCGGAGTTTTTAATCCTTTTTGCTCTGCAAGGTTTACGATGGCACCGTTTAAAGCATCTATTTCCGTCTTTTTTCCGTTTTTGAGGTCATAATACATAGATGGATAATGGCCGGCTGTAGGAGGAATAAGTCTTTGATAAAAGTGCTTCTTATATTCCTCAGAGGATTTCCATCTTATCTCGATGTTATATGCCTTTAAAACTTCAAATATTTCCTCTATAACCTTATCCATGAGAAATTTTGTTTCGTAGCTTTTTGCAAGCTCTCCGTAGGTTCTTTCTAAAAGGGCACCTAAAGGATTTAAGGCTGAGTTGTAGATGATTTTCCCCCAGAGTATGGCATATACATCCTCGGAGATCCTGGTAGGGATACCTGCTTGGGTAAAGATTTGGGCTAATTTTTCTAAAGTTTCGGTAGGGATGGCTTTTTCTGGTTGGCCTATGACTACGTCATCTCCAAAAACGGTTACTTCTGCTATTCCTGGTGAGATTACTTTAGCTCCAAAGATAATCCTTGAAAGGATTACCTGATTTTTAGGAATAAGTTTTATAGCTTTTTCGTAGTTTCCATAGCCATTTTGAGCGATCAGAAGCAGCGTATTAGGTTTAATAAATTTTTTTATCTGAAAAAGAGCATTTTCGGTGTCAAAGGCTTTTACAGTAAGGATTATCAAATCAAGGTCTAACAAGTTTAAATCTTCTGGGTTGGTAAAATATTGATCTATATAAGCTTGTTTATCACCAAAAAGTCCGGTTATTTGAAGGGGGTTATTTTTTAGTTGGTCAAGATACTTTTCTTTGACAAAGGCATAGACAGTGTGCCCAGCATTCTTTAGAGAAACAGCAAAAACCGTTCCTAAAGCCCCTAAACCAAAGACTAATATTTTCATGTTTAAACCTCTATCCCCCTTTTTCTCAATTCCTCAAGTTTACGTTCTCTACAGTTTGGACATCTGAATTCAGGTTCAGGGTCGTTGAGACGATCATAGTTTTTGGCTTTTACTACTCTATAACCTTCACCAACAACCCCGCAATCAGCACACTTTACGTTTTTTTCTATCTGCCAGAGGGTAACATGTGGAATACTAAAATAACCTTTAAAGATGGCTTTATCTATAAACCAAAACACGTTAGCTAAAATAAATTGGTTGAGTAAAAAAGCAGGTATGGTATGGATTTTTAACATATCACTCAATAAATATTGCATCAAGGCCCCGGCTATTCCAGAAAGTAATATCCATCTCCCAAATACATAAATAACCCAGGACTTCAAGCTAAACCTCCTTTTTCAATTGTTTATGACGTTAATTATAACATTTTATCCCTATTTTATAAAGGTGAAATTGTTGTATATTTTTTATTTAATTAAACGAAAAGCAAAAAGTTGAGAAAAACATGAGGTGAGTTTTATGAAAATAGGGTTTATAGGCCTTGGGACCTTAGGTAGAGAAATAGTTAAAAGATTAGTTTCTCAAGGTGTTGAGTTAATCGTTTGGAATAGGTCTAAAGAGAGAGCTAAACAGTTGGGACTTGAGTTGGTAGAAACCCCTAAAGACTTGATGTCTATGGTAGATAAAGTTTTTGTCATCGTTTCTGACAGTGAGGCTTCCAAAAAGGTTGTTTTTGGAAAAGACGGTCTTGTTAAAGGTGATATTCAGGGAAAAACCATCATAGATTTAACTACCAACCATTATCGATACGTGGTTGAAGCTGAAAAAGAGTTAAAACAAAAAGGAGCTTATTATTTAGAAGCTCCTTTGCTTGGTTCTGTTGTCCCGGCACAAAGGGGTGAGTTAACCGTTTTGGTTGGTGGTGATAAAAATAAATTTGAGGAAATAAAGGGTATTTTTGAAAAATTTTGTCGTAATATCATTTACTTAGGTGAAATAGGAAAAGCTACTAAACTGAAACTTATAAATAACATGGTATTAGGTGGTTACATGGCAGTCCTTGCTGAAGCTATAGCCATAGGAGAAAAGGCTGGTTTAGAAAAAGACTTGCTTTTAGAAGTGCTTTCTAACGGAGCTGGACGGTCTTATGTTCTTGAAGTAAAAAAACAAAAACTTCTTGAAGAAAATTTTGAACCGCATTTTTCTGTTGATTTAATCTATAAAGACCTTGACTATGCTCAGGACTTACTTAAAGATTTAAAAGCTTTTAGTATGTCTTTGCAGAATGTAAAAGAGGCTTATGGGCTTGCCAGAAGTAAAGATTTAGGTCATTTGGATTTTTCTGCAGTGTATAAAATATTTAAGACAGATTAGCTTTTAAGCCTTACTTTATAAATAGAATTTTTTTCATAGTTATAAATTTCCGATAATGTATATTATGTAAAATAAAGTTTCTGATCTTAAGAACCCTATAGGAACCTTGTATAAAAATCTTGGAAAAAACTCTTTGTTCTGTCTTGCCTTTATCTAAATTTTTAGTTAAAGTTATAAAAACTTTTTTAAGTTTTTGGTAATTTATTCAAGATTAAGGGGGGTTTTATCTTATGGAGGCTATCGTTCAAAACTTAAAAACCACTCATATAGGAAGTCTTCCTTTTTCTGACCCTGAAAAAGCTGTAAAAATGGTTTTTGAATACTTAGACATCCCTGCTTGGCCTCAACTATCTAAACGTAAAAAAGAAGGTATGCTCGTTCAGTTTAACGAAGGTCTTCCAGGGTTTAACTGGGAAAAAGAAGTCTTAGATATATCTTCCACTGATTTTGAAGAACAGATGATGATCTTTTATGAAAACTATCTGAAAATCATGGAAGAAAATCAGTTGTCTGAGTTGGCTAACTTTGAACTCACAGAATCTACCGCCCTTGGTTTTAAGTTTTTTTTAGAAATAGCCTCTCAAGTTAAACCTGAGGTTGTAAAAGGCCAAATCACAGGCCCCTTTACCTTGGCCTCAAGTTTGAAACTACCTAATGGAGAAAGTCCCCTTTTTAGGGAAGACCTTAAAGACCTTATCGTCAAGTTTGTACTGATTAAAGCCTTGGCTCAAGGATTAAAACTTAAAAAGATCTCCCCTAACGTAATTTTGTTTCTTGATGAACCAGGTCTTGCAGGTTTTGGCTCATCATCTTTTATTACCGTTACTAAAGAAGACGTTCTAAACATGTTAAATGAGGTGATTTCAGGTTTAAAAAATTTTAAACTTATGACAGGCATTCATATCTGTGCTAATACTTCTTGGGATCTTCCCTTAAGCTCTGAAATAGATATCTTAAGTTTTGACAGTTTTAATTTTTACGAAAAATTAAGTATTTATGCTGAAGAACTTAGAAAATTTCTTGAAAAAGAGAATAAGTATTTAGCCTGGGGAGTTGTGCCAACAGATAGCACTCAGTTAAAAGAGACAAGTTTTGAAGAGGTTTTGAAAAAGTTTGAGACTCAGTTGAAGGATCTTGCTGTAAAGCTCGGATTTTCTGAAGAAGAACTGTTGAAAAAGAGTTTGTTTACTCCTGCCTGTGGTTTAGGAAGTCTTTCTGAAGACTTAGCTTTAAAAGCCTTGGAATGGCTTAAACGATTTAAACAAACTCTTAACTTATAATAACTTATAAAATAAATGAAAAATTCGCTTTTAAACGAAAAGATTTTAGTTTTAAACAAGTATTACCAGGCAATACAGATAACTACGGCACAGAAGGCTATATGCCATTTGGTTAAAGGTACCGCAAAGGTAATAACCCCAGATTGGACTACCCACACGTTTGAGGAATGGATAAAGGTAAGCAAGTTTTATGAAAATGGAGCTCAACTGATTAAGAGTCCTTCTATCTCTATCGTTATACCTGAGGCTATCTATTTACCTTTTTATGAAAGACTTCCTAAAACCGAAGTTATTTTTTCCAGACAGAATTTGTTTTTACGCGATCGTTTTACCTGTCAGTATTGTGGAAAATTTTTAAAAAATCCTAAGGATAGAACTATAGATCATATAATCCCTAAAAGTCAGGGAGGAAAGACTGTTTGGACTAACGTAGTCCTTTGTTGTAAAAAATGTAACCTAAAAAAAGGTAACAAAACCCCTGAAGAGGCAGGACTAAAACTTTTGAAAATCCCAAAACCACCTAAATGGCAATCTCTTATTCTGGAAGAGTTCCCAAAACATAAAAAGGAAGTATGGAAGGTGTTTTTAGACTTTGCTGGAATAATAGAGGATTAAATTCGCTGCTATTTTTCTATAAACTCTACTACTTTTTTGAGTAAGTCTTTTGCTTTTGTAGGAAGTTTTTTAGGTAGATAAATATGGTAATCAACGATTAAATTTCCTCTTTTTCCGTTGGGAAGAAAAGGACCTCTACCTTTAAGGATGACAGGGTGGCCTTCTGTAAAAAGGGAAGAAGAAACCACCTCTTCGCCTTCCAAGGTTTTGATGGTGATAAAATCGTTTAACAAAATCTCCCAAAAGGGAATTTGACAGCGGTATTTTAGGTTTCCATCTACCAAAGAAAAATAAGGATGGGGTTTAATGATTACTTCTAAGTAAAGATCGTAATCAACTCCAAGGATTTCTTTTTCTACATAAAGATAATCCCCTTCTTTTAATCCTAAGGGTATTTCTAACCAAAACTCATTAAGTATTTTAACATATCCTTTACCTTTGCATTCTTCACACTTTTCAGTTAGTATAACACCTTGACCTCTACAATAAGGACAGGTAAGATAAGAGATCGCCTCTTTCCTTTGGTCATAAGTTTCTACAAAACCAATTCCTTTACAGAAACCGCATTGAGAAAGTGGACCGTCTTTTTTCTTACCTAATCCTTCACATTTTGGGCAGACCTTCTCTTCTCCAGGAATGGTAATTTTCTTTTTTCCTCCAAGGGCTACCTCTTCTACCGTTAACTCTAAAACAGAAAAAAAATAATTTCCCTTTAAAACAGGATTTTTTAGAACTTTAACTTTAGAGGTTTCCCTGTAAGATTGAAAGAATTCTTCATAACTTTTTATAAACTCTAAAAATTCTTCTCTATCTCCTCCTCTATCAGGATGAAGTTTTTTAACCGTTTCTCTAAAAAATCTTTTAGCTTCTTCAAAAGAATTGAATTGTCTAAAATTCATAGGCTAAAGGGTTAAAATCTAATCTTTTTTATAATAACAGACGGTCTTTCCTAAGATTTTCTTTTCCATGTCTGGAAAAGAAACCGGAGCTATCTCTGTAGCCCCTAAAATTAAATAACCACCAGGTTTTAAAGCATTCCACAAATCTCTGAAAACTTTTTGTTTTGTTTCTTGAGCAAAGTATATCAGAACATAACGACAAAAGATTATATCAAATTTTGTCTTTACTTTTTGCGAGACTTCAAGAAGGTTTAAAATCTCAAAACGGACCATATTTTTTAGGTTATCGTTTATTTTCCAGTGAGCTCCTTCTTGTTTAAAATGCTTGACCAAAAATACCACAGGTAATCCTCTGTTGACCTCTATTTGGTTGTAAACTCCAGTTTTAGCCTTTTCTATACTTTTTTTGGAGATATCCGTAGCATAGATATCTATTTGATAAGTCTTTAAATAAGATTGGAAGTATTCGTGAAGAAGTAAAGCAATGCTATAAGGCTCTTGCCCAGTTGAACAAGCGGCAGACCAGATAGATATTTTCTTTTCTTTCTCTCTTTTTTTAAACAACTCAGGAAAAATCTGGTTTTTTAAAGTATCAAAGGGATGTTGGTCTCTAAAAAAATAAGTCTCATTGGTAGTCAGAGAATCTACAATTTCGTTTATTAATTTATAGTCAGGTCTTGATTTTACTATTTTATAAAGTTCTTCTGCATTGTTATATCCCAAGGTTAAAGCAAGCTCGTTTAACCTGCTCTCTATCAAGTATTCTTTACCTTCTTTATAGGAAATACCACTTATTTTTTCAACCAGAGTTGTAAAAAACTCAAATATCTCTCTTTGCATTTTCTTACACCTTAAAAATTTCTTTTAACCTTTGAGGTATCTGCTCTAAGCTTAAAACTTCATCTGCTAATCCAGCTTCTATTACAGCCTTAGGCATTCCAAAGACAACTGATGTTTCAGCATCTTGTGCTAAAATTACCCCACCCTGTTCTTTTATCTTTTTAGAACCTTCCTTACCATCACTACCCATACCTGTCAAAATAAGCCCTACAGAACCACCGTTGTAATAATCAGCTATAGATTCAAACAGTTCATCTACCGCAGGACGGCAAAAATTTCTGGGTGGTCCTTGATGAAGACGAATTCTAAGTTCTCCGTTTTCTCTTTTAACTACCATATGAAAATCTCCAGGAGCTATGTAAACCAGCCCCGACTTAACAGGCTCTCCTTGTTCTCCTTCTTTTACTTTAAGTTGCGAAAGACTATCAAGACGCTCTGCAAGTTGCTTAGTAAAAAGAGGGGGCATGTGTTGAACAATAAGGATAGGAACAGGGAAATTTTTAGGAATTTTGGGAATAATCTGCATCAAAGTTTGTGGACCACCTGTAGAAACACCTATACCTAAAACTTTAAAATCTTCTCTCTTGAACGCCTTTTTTACCGTAGAAGGACGATAGATAGGTTGTATTCTTTTTAAAGGAACAACGCTTTTTATTTTAGGTATGAGCTGATCCTTGATCTGTTTTACACTTTCTAAAAAAGATTTGGTAGAAGGTTTAGGGACAAAGTCGTATGCCCCTAAAGCGAGTGCTTCAATAGTTGCTTTAGCTCCTTCTTGGGTTAAAGAAGAGAACATAATAACCTTAGAAGAGGGAACTTCCTTTTTGAGGACCTTTAATGCCTCAAGTCCATCCATCTCAGGCATTTCGATGTCTAACGTGATAACATCAGGTTTTAAAGCTTTAGCCTTTTCTATCGCTTCACGACCGGTTTTGGCGGTATCAACTACCTCTATATCCTTTTCTTCTTTTAAAATATCTACTATCAATTTTCTCATGATAGCAGAATCATCAACCACAAGGACACGGATCATAAGTTTAGAACCCCTCTAAAAGAAATTTAATCTTCGTTTCAAGCATCTCTTTATCAAAGGGTTTCATCAAGTATTCATTAGCCCCTGCTAAGATAGCATCTATTACGCTTTTTTGCTGATTCTCTGTGGTAACCATCATAACCTTGATATCAGACCATTTAGGGTTGGCACGAAGTTTTACTAAAAATTCATAACCATTCATCACTGGCATATGCCAGTCAAGTAAAATAATTTGAATGTCTGGATGCTCGTTGAGAACCTTTAAGGCTTCCTCTCCATTTTCTGCCTCAACTACTTCAAACCCCATCTCTTCTAAATATTTCCTCTCTATTTGCCTTATAGCATTAGAATCATCTACTACCATCGCTTTTTTCATCCTTATCATACCTCTTTTAAACTTTTAAACACGTTTTTCTAATATAGACCCTGGTAAACTTTCTTCATAAGATATTTTAATTATAACCTGATTTTGACTGAAAATAAAGAGGTTTTTTAGATTTTTATGTTCTATCTTAGCAAGTTCATAGGCCTCTTTGGTATAAAAATAGAGCTCTAACAGAATTTCTCTTTCGTCATAACTGATAAAACATTCAACCAGTCCTAAGTATTCTCCATAAAACTTAAGGTAAAAAAGCTTTATTTTTCCCTTTCTTTCTTGAGGAGGTCCTAATTCTATGTATCCCCAAGAACGTTCATCGTTAAACAGAAAGGGGATAAACAAACTATCTTCCTGATATAAAAGAGTTGAAGCTTTAACTTTGTCCCCTAAAAGTTCTTTAATACCTTCTTCTAAGGATTTACTTTTTTTGTCTTTTTTGATAAAAAGATCTGTCAATAAATTAGAAAGGAGTTTTAACTCTTCTTTTACGTAAGGAATGTTAACTTCTTCTTTTTTACCCGCTTGAGAAAGAAGATATAAAATCTTTAAATCATTACTGGTTTTTTCTCCAGAAACAACCTGAAGTACCACCGGGTTTCCTGTTTGCAAAACTTTTACCCTGATATTTTCTCCAACCTTAAAATCCTCTGGATTTACTGTCCCAGCTATCCTTGCTTGAAATTTTTCTCCTCCTAACTCAAGATTTAAGGTTTTACCCTCAATCCCTACAACCCTGATAACTAACTCTCTACCTGGACGACTAAAGAGAAACCAAAGGTTTTCTGGAAGATAAAGTATAGGTGCAGGGGCTGTTATTTGCATGGTTTTATCTTATTTTTACCTTAGTTTTTTAGAGGATAAGATAACCTCTACTTCTGCCTCACTTATTTTAAGCTGCTTAGCTATCTCTTTAGGACTTAACCCTCTATCTGAAAGATAAAAAACCTGTTCTTTAACCGACCTATCCTTAAATTTTCCCTCTGTTAAAGGTTTAGAGGTCTTTTGAAGTTCTTCTAATTTTTTTACCAACTCTTGAGCCCTTTCTATACTTTCTTTGACTTCTTCCCATGGAAGGTCAAACACCTTTTTAAATTTTAGATAAAAAAACACAAAACCTGCTATCATCAGAAGATCTACCACCACAAGAATAACTAAAAAAGTAACAGTCAAAACCCCCATCTTTAACCCCTAAATACCACTCCCTCTATTTCTATTTTCTGTGGAACAGGAGTTATTCCCTTTTTCTTGATTTCCTCTTTTAATTTTTCTTCTAATTCCTTTTTCTTGTTTACATCAAACCAAACAGATAAAGGGACTTTTTGTAATTTTTCATAGATGAATTCTCTGTAAGCTATTTCTGAATTCACGATTTCTTTCATAGTCGTACTGTTATCAAAATAAAATATCATATCTACGTTTAAATAATCCTTGTTTTCTACAGGGATTAAAAGTTCTTTCATTTCAAGCTTATAGGGATAGTATGTGTCTTTTTGTTCTATTTGAGAGATGATGATTTTGGAGACCTTGGAAGTTTTAGTGGCGTTTACAGGTGTTTTTTTCTCAACCGAAAATTCGGTTATTTCAGAGGGAGGCTCAACCTTATAAGTTTGCTGAGGTTCTTTAAAAAAAAAGATTTTAAATACTAAAAAAATACCTGTCAAAAGCAATACAGTAGAACCTAATATACCCCATATCCATGGATTTTTTAATTTTTCCAAATAACTTATTTTAGAGGCTTTAGGTGTCTCTTCTGAAGGTATTTCCTGAGAAACAGATTCTTCAGGTTTTTCTATCAAATCTTCTACTAACGTAGAGGCTTTTTCAGGAGGAAGAACTTCTTCCTTGGTTTCCTGTTCGACTTTTACCCCCTCTTGTTTTTCATATTGAGATGATTCTTTTATTTCTTCTGAAGAAGTTTGTTCTACATCTTTTTTGATCTCTTCTAAGTCCTTTTTTAGTTCTTCTTCCAAACTATCCTCCTAAAACTTTTTCTAATTTTTCCTTTAAAGTTTCAGGGGTAAAAGGCTTAACTATATATTGATTAACCCCGTGTTTTATAGCCTCTATAACGTTGTCTTTTTGTGCCTCAGCTGTTACCATTACAAAGAGAATGTCTTTAAGATTAGGGTCGTTTCTTACTGCTTTTAAAAGATCAAGACCACTCATCTTAGGCATGTTCCAGTCAGAAATGATAAGGTCTATTTTTTCTTTTTTTAATAGTTCTAATGCAGAACTTCCGTCGTCTGCTTCCAAGATATTTTTAAAACCTAACTGGGTTAAGATGTTTTTTATGATCTTTCTCATCGTAGCAAAATCGTCTACTACCAATACCTTTAAATCAGTATTTAAAGACATACTCCTTACCCTCCTCTCTTAGGTTGGTTTAAAATACTTCTAAGTTTTATGATAGCTTGGTTGTGAAGTTGAGAAACTCTACTTTCTGTACACTCCAAAACTTTTGCAATTTCTTTCATCGTAAGTCCTTCATAGTAATAAAGAGCCAAAACTAAACGCTCTTTTTCGGTAAGATATTCTAAAGCCTTTTCAAGCTCTTCCTGTAATTCTTTTAAGGAATATTGTTCAAAGGGGTCATCTTTAGTAGACCCTATAAACTCAAAAATGTCCTCTTCTTCTAACTCAGGGATTCTCTGTTTAAAGCTTTGAATGTCTATAAAAGTAATCCCTTTAATGTTTTCTAAAAACCTGTGATATTCGTCTAAGCTTAAATTCATAGCCTTAGCTATCTCTGTTTCTTCTGGCATTCTTCCTAAATCTTTATATAAATCTTTTACTTTATTTTCTAATTCAGAAATTTTATCTCTTATACTTCTTGGTATTATATCTATTTTTCGAATTTCATCAAGCATCGCTCCTTTAATTCTAAACTCAGCAAAGGTTCTAAATTTGACTTTTTTGGCAGGATCATATCGATGATATGCCTCTATCAGACCTATAACCCCTGCAGACACCAAATCTTCTTTGCTAATCACAGGCTGCCCCTGAAAATGATATCTATTAGCCCAATAGTTGATAGTTGGTAAAAATTCTTCTACTACCTTTTCTAAAGGAGGTTTTTGATAAAATATTTTGTTAATGATCTTCGGGACCATAAGACATCCTTTTACCATTTTTTATAAAGACACTACCCTCTCTAAAAAAGCCTCTAAACCTTGAGAAGCTTGAGGATTGTATTTCATAAGTTTGTAGGCTATTTCTTTAATTTTTAAGCTACAAGGTTTATCTGGACACATTAAAAGATAAGGAACTTGAGAACGGATGGCTTTTTTTACACACTCATCGTATGGGATTCCTCCCAGATAAGAAAGCTTTATTTCAGGTAAAAATTTTTCTTGCACATAAAGTAGTTGCTGATAGATTTTTTTCCCATCCTCTTCTTGATTTATCATGTTTACTACTAAATAAAAATCTTTAATACGATGTTTTTTATAGGCTACTTTTATCAAGGCATAGGCATCGGCTATGGAGGTAGGTTCAGGGGTACAAACTACTATTCTTTCTCCCCCTAATAGAAAGAAAAATAACACGTTTTCTGAAATACCGGCTGAAGAGTCAAAGATCAAATAATCATAGTTCTTAAAAGCCTCCTCCATTTGCTCTTTTAGAAGAAGTTTTTGCATAGAAGTTAGATGGGTAAGCTCTACTACCCCAGATCCTGCAGGTATGATGTCGATGTTGTAATCTGTGGGGTAGATAATATCCTTAAGGCTCATTTCTCCGTTTAACACATATCTTATGTCATATTTAGGAGAGATGCCTAACATAACGTCCACATTAGCTAGTCCTAAGTCTGCGTCAAAAATTAGTACCTTTTGTTGTAGTTGAGTAAGGGCTAATGAGAGGTTTATCACAAAGCTTGTCTTACCTACCCCACCTTTTCCACTAGCCACAGCTATGCTTCTCATAAAACCTCCTACTTTTTTATTTTCAAAAATTATTTTATTCAAAACCCCTTAAAAAAAGTTTTACTAAAACCTCTTCCTCAGCTTTTAACAAGTCTTCAGGAACTCTTTCTCCGTTAGAGATGAAGGTTAGAGGAGGAAGATTGCTCTCTAACAACCAAAGTATAGGTAAACTATTTTTTATCTTATCTGTGAAGGTCAAAAATACTCCCTCTACCGGAAGTTTTTCGATCTTTTCCCACAACCGTAAACCAAACTCAAAATGCTCTGTGGCTTTGACTACCCACTGAAACCTTAAAAACGGTAGCCTTTGCGCAAGTTCTTCTAAATCGAGGGTGCTAAACTTTTTGTTGAGCCCTGGTGTGTCTACTAAAATATAATCATATTTATTTAAACTTTGGGCTATTTCTTTAAAATCTTCTATGTCTACTATGTCAAAATCTATCTCCAAAAGTTCTGCTAACCTTTTTGTCTGAAAAGCGCCTCCTATTTTATAGGTGTCTAAACTTAAAACCAACACCTTAGCTTCATACTTATACTTATACCAAACAGCTATTTTAAAAATGTTTGTAGTCTTACCTACCCCACCCTCTCCTATAAAAATTTGGTACTTAGAATGGGGAACCACCCCTTTTTCTTTTATTTTAACAGAGATATACTTAGGAAGGTCTAAGCTTTTTTCAACCATTTCTTTAGCGATAAAAGCTGGTATCCCTCTTTCTAAATATTTCAAGTAGGTTGCGTCTCTTAATCGAGGATGTAAAACTTCTTTTAAAAGATATTTAATTTCTTCTAAATCTTTTTTTAACCCTTGGTCAAAGGGATGAGAAAGACTTTCAGGCTTTTTGTCTTCAATCGTCGTAGAGACAACAGGGACTTCAGTTTCTTCGATGGCCGCGGTAATCTCAAAAAAATCTCCTTCTGGGGTTTTTACCTTTTCTGAGCTCAAAATAACTGCCTCTTCCCCAAATTCCTTTTTAACCTGATTTAAAGCCTCTAAAATCGTTCTACCTCTAAACTTTTTGATCTTCATCTTTTTTCCTACTCTCTCACTATCTTTACTACTTCTAACACCTCTATGTTAACCTCAAAGGGTATTTCTGCTTGCGAAACTACCGGAACATAATGGAGGCTTCTTTCTATCAATTTTCTAAGATGTCTTCTTATCGTAGGACTACAGATGATAACAGGAACTATGTTTTTTTGTCCTGCCCTTTCTACTGCTTGGGTTAAGGCTGCTACTATCTTGCTTCCTATTTTAGGGTCTACCATTAAAAATATTCCTTGCTCTGTTCTTTGAAGAGACTTCCTTAAGATTTCCTCTATATCATCACCTACCACTAATGCAGGGAGTTTGCCTTCGATTAAGTATGGCTTTACTATATACCTGTTTAACTTTTGTCTTACATATTCAGTAAGTACGTCAGGATCTTTTATGGAGGGAGCATAGTCACTTATGGTTTCAAAAATGGTGACATAATCTTTCAACGAAATACCCTCTTTTATTAAGTTTTGTAATACCTTCTGGATTAAAGTTAAATTAGCATTGTTTAAACATTCTTCAACTATTTTGGGATAATATTTACTAACACTGTCTAAGATCCTTTGAACTTCCTGTTTAGTCAAGAATTCGTCTGCATGTTTTTTTACTACCTCAGAAAGATGAGTAGTTATAACGGTAGAAAGGGTGACTACGGTAAAACCTGCCATTTCTGCCTCTTCTCTTTGGTCCTCAGAAATAAAATAGGCATTCATCCCAAAGGTAGGCTCTTTAGTAGGAATGGCTCCAGAAGGAGGAGGGAGGTCAGGGGTTGAGGGAAGAGCCATAAGATAGTTTGGCATAAGCTCTCCCTTAGCTATTTCGACTCCTTTTATCAGGATTACATATTCTCCAGGTTTGAGGCTTAAATTATCTCTTACATGAACAGAGGGTATCCTTATCCCTAATTCTTGGGCAAGATGTTTCCTTAGGTTTTTAATCCTTTCAAGTAAATCTCCTCCTCTGTTTTCATCAGCAAGATAAATCAAAGCATATCCTAACTCTAAGGCCAGAAGTTCTACAGGTCTTATTTCTTCTAACTCAGAAGGAGGTGGTGGAGCCTCTTCTTTAGCTACCTCTTCAGCCTCTACCTTTTGCTGATTTTTATAGGCTACATATCCTAAAGAAAAAAGGATTACGCTAAAAATAAAAAGAGGTAAAAAGGGAATTCCTGGTATCAAAGCTATAGCTAAAACTATGCCACTTGCCAACCAGAGTACCTCTGGTTTTTGGGCAAATTGCATTACTAAATCTTTACCAAGCCCTGCTTCTGCTGCAGCCCTACTAACCAAAATACCTGCTGAAGTAGAAATAATCAAAGCTGGAATCTGAGAGACTAATCCGTCTCCTATGGTGAGGATGGTATAAGTTTTGGCTGAGGTCGCAAGGTCTAAACCTTTTTGTAAAGTTCCGATAAGAATCCCACCTATGATGTTGATAGAAGTAATGATAAGTCCTGCTATAGCCTCTCCTCTTATAAACTTAGAAGCACCATCCATGGCTCCATAAAAATCAGCTTCCTTAGCGATTTCTTCACGTCTTTTTTTGGCCTCTTTTTCATCTATTAGACCTGCGTTTAAGTCCGCATCAATAGCCATTTGTTTACCTGGCATGGCATCGAGTGTGAACCTTGCAGCTACTTCAGCAATCCTACCAGCTCCTTTGGTAATAACCACAAAATTTATCAACACCAGGATTAAAAACACGATAAAACCAACTATATAATTGCCCCCTACAACTACTTCTCCAAAACTTTTAATGATATAACCAGCTGCCCCTGTACCTTCATGGCCTTTAAGGAGAATTACCCTAGTAGTTGCTATGTTCATCGCTAATCTAAAAAGGGTAGTTAAAAGTAAAAGAGCTGGAAACCCTGTAAAATCAAGAGGTTTATTCACTTGCATGGTCATGATTAGTATTAACACAGAAACAGAAAGGTTGAGGCTTAGGGAAATATCGATAAGATAAGGAGGGAGAGGAAAAAGCATGATAGCAAAAAGAACTACTATACCTAAAACAGCAAACATACTATAACGATCTGGAACGTATTTAGCCATTAAACTTTTTTCCATCTGTTTACATCACCTTTTTGTTTTTTAGTTTGTATACATAAGCCAAAACCTTGGCCACTACCTGATAAAGGTCTTGAGGAATAAATTCTCCTAAGTCTACTTTTTCATAAAGAAGCCTAGCTAAAGGTGGATCTTCATAGATAGGTACTTTATGTTCTTTAGCGATTTCCTTTATTTTTTGAGCCAGAAAATCTTTTCCTTTTGCTACCACCTGTGGAGCCGGATCTTTACCTATTTCATACTTAAGGGCTACAGCATAGTGGGTGGGGTTGGTAATAACCACATCTGCCTTGGGTACTTCGGCAAGCATCCTTCTTCTTGCCATCTCTCTTTGCTTTTGTCTTATCTTAGCCTTAACCAACGGGTCTCCCTCAGTCTGTTTTATCTCTTCTTTCAATTCTTTCCTGGTAAGTCTTAATTTTTTATCTAAATCCCAACGAGCATAAAACCAATCAAGAATTCCTAAAAACACAAGAAGTACCAAAAGCTTAGAAACGAAATCTTTTAAAAAAACTTTAAAACTAAAAGCTAAATAATTAGGAGAAACTCCAAAGAGTTTTAGGATATAAGGGAGATATTTTGTTATTATAAAATAAGAAACACCTGTGATGATGGCGAGTTTAACGATAACCTTTAATAGTTCAAACACAGCGGTAAGAGAAAAAAGTCTTTTAAACCCAGAAACTGGGTTAATTCTGTCAAAATTTAACCCAATGGCTTGGGAAGCCAAAACTCCACCTCCGGTTTGCAAAAGGTAAACCAAAATCACCACAAAACAAAGGATAGAAAAGAAAGGTAAAAGAACCTTTCCTAAGGTTTTAAGTAAAAAATGTGCCAAATATATCAAAAAAGAAAGATTTAAGTCTGTGTAGTAATTGTTTATGCAGTGATAAAAAATTAGGTAAAACTGCTGAAAAAACAGGAAACTTAACAACATAAAGCCAAAAAAGCCGGTACCTAATACTGCTACTGAGGAAAGTTCACGGCTTTTGACAATTTGTCCTCTTTTTCTGGCTTCCTCTCGCCGTCGAGGTGTGGGCTCTTCTGTCCTTTCCTCAAAAGGTTCTTCTGGCATGGGTCTCTACCTCTTTACTTAAAATATACAAAAATGCCATGTAACAGGTTAAAATAATTTTTAAGGCTTGGTACCATTATTTTAGGCAATAAGACCAACATAAGTCCAAGAAAGATTAAACCTATACCTATGGTTAGAGGAAAACTTACAAACATGATGTTTATCTGGGGTAGCAACCTACCCACTATAGCCAAGCTTACGTAAACTAACATCATAAGCACCATCAATGGAGCAAGAAACCTTATTCCTAAGTCAAACATCAATCGGCTTTTTTTTACCACCAAAAGCCCAAGGTTGTTGTCTAACCAAAAACTTCCAGGAGGAATTTTTTCAAAACTATAATAAATAAAACTTATCAGATAGTGGTGAAAGTCAAACGTAAAAAACACAAAAAGAAAGATGATGTAGATAAACTGAGAGATTACAGGCAAGCTAAAGCCTGAAAGAGGGTCTATGGTTTGGGTAATACCAAATCCCATCTGATATCCTACCAGTTCACCTCCTACCTGAATCCCAGCTAAGATAATCCTAAAAAGCAAAGATACCATAAAGATAAACAGAAAATCCGATACAAGCCATAAAAAGAGTTGATAGACGTTAAAAGACGAAGGGATGTTTATCTTAATCACCGGGGTTAAAACCAATCCCAAAACTAAAGAAAGGGCAATCCTATTTTTAGTAGGAAAATAAACTGCCCCAAAAACAGGAAAAAGCACAAAAAGAAGAAGGATTCTATAAAAAACCAAAAAAAACAGAAAAACCTGATTTTCAATAAACTCTAAAAGCCCCATCCTACCTTCAACTAATCAAATTTGGAATATTTAAGATTAAATTTTCAGTAAAGGAAGTCAGTTTCTTTAATAACCAAGGTAAGGTTAACACAAACACAACAATAAGTGCTAAAATCTTGGGGACAAAAGTAAGTGTCATTTCTTGGATTTGGGTTACTGCCTGTAAGATACTGATGACCAAACCAACGATTAAAGCAGTAAGCAAAAAGGGGCCAGAAACCAGAATACAAATTTTGATAGATTCTTTGGCCAATGTCAAAATAGTGGCATCTGTCATTTTATTAACACCTCCTTTAATGAAAACTTTTTACTAAAGACATTACGAGCAAATTCCATCCATCAACCAGCACGAACAATAAAAGTTTTACTGGAAGAGAGATCATCATAGGCGGGAGCATCAAGACTCCCATGGAAATTAACACACTTGAAATCACCACATCTATTATCAAAAAGGGTATGTATAATAAAAATCCTATCTGAAAGGCGGTTTTTAACTCACTTATCATAAAGGCTGGTACCAAAGTAAAAAAAGATACGTCATCAGGTGTTCTTGGACGCTCCTCTTGTCTGAGTTTAATAAAAAGTGCTAAGTCTTTTTCTCTGGTATTTTTTAACATAAAGTCTTTAAAGGGTTTTTGAGCTCTTTCCAGAAACTCTTTATCTCCTATCTGTTTGTTGAGGTAAGGTATAAAAGCCTGTTCATAGACAGCTTTAAAGGTAGGGGTCATGATAAAAAAGGTTAGAAATAAGGCTAAAGAAAGTAAAACCTGGTTAGGAGGAGTTTGTTGGGTACCTATGGCGTGTCTTAAGATGGAAAACACTACCACCAATCGGGTAAAAGAGGTTAGCATCAAAAGAAGGGCTGGAGCTATAGATAAAACAGTAAGTAAAATAAGTACTTGTATGATAGTAGAAAACTGTTCTGGAGTTTTAGCAGCTTCAACTCCTATCTTTACTGTAGGTAAAACAATGGTCAAAAAACTAACCATCATGCTTTATCTCCCCTAAAAGGCTAAATCCCTTGTCTGAATATCCTACCAAAAATTTTTTGCCTTCAACCTCTATTAACAAAATCTGTGCCTTATAACTTACAGGTTTAACTGCCAAAAGTTTGATTGAGTTTTCTGACGTATTTTTGACAGTATATTTTTTGTAAAAATGGAGGGCTATAGGGAATAAGCTTAAAACAAGCAGTAAAATTCCTATACTTTGTAGATAATAAAACCATTCCATAGGCTAAGACCCCAGTTTTTTAATCCTATCTTGAGCACTTATGATCTCAGTAATCCTTACCCCGAACCTATCGTTTACTACCACTACCTCTCCTTTTGCCATCAGTTTGCCGTTTACATAGACCTCTACAGGTTCTCCGGCAAACTTTTCCAACTCGATGATAGAACCTTGGTTGAGTTTTAGTAGATCTCTTATTAGCATTTTATTTCTACCTATTTCTACCGAAATTTCTAAGGGTATGTCTAAAATAAACTCTAAGTCTGGATGTAAACCTCCTTTTTGGGTTGGGCTAAGTTCCTCAAAGCTGACTGGCTGGGTAGGAGGTCTTTCTTTAACTGAGGGTTCTTTAGGTTGAAAAAGATCGTGGGATGACTCTTGAGAAACGGTTTGAACGCTTTCTTCTTTAGTTTCTGGAGTTCCAGCTTGAGCCTCTTTTAAAGCCTCTTCCCACATAGCCATCAAATCTTCAGGACTAAGAGTAGCTTCTTCTTGGGTTTGGCTATTAACCTTTTCTTCTTCAGCCATTTATGTTCCCCCTGATTTCTTATTTTTCTGTATGTTCTGAAGATAAAAATTTGTCTACCTGAATAGCAAGGTGGTTTTTAAAAACCCCTAATTTGCCTAAGATTTTAGGAACCCCTTCTATATAAACCTCTATTGGTTCTTCTACTTTTTTATCAAGGATTACCACATCTCCTACCTCAAGGTTTACTAAATCTTCTAAAGTAATGGTGCCTTTTCCTAAAAGGGCTTTAAGTTGTACGCTACTGTTAAGTATGTAGTTTTCTAAGTTCTTTTTCCAAGTTAGGTCTACATATTCTTCTAACTGATAAGGGGAATAAAGTTTATCTTTTATTGGTTGTAAGGTGCTTAGAGAATAACAAAAGAGTATCTTTCCGCTGATAGATTCAAGCTCTAACGTGTAACCAGTGACTACCACAGTTTCTTCAGGCATAAGTACCCTTGCAAACTGTGGATTTACTTCACCTCTAATATACTTAGGTTTTACAGGATAGATGTTTTTCCAAGCCTTTTCTAACTCGTTAAAAATAAGGTCCACCACTTTTTTCAGAAGTCTTTGTTCTATTGGTGTAAACTCTCTTCCTTCAACCTTGATGTGTTTTCTTTCTCCTCCTAAAAACCTTTCTATAAACAGGAAGGCCAAGGTAGCATCGATAATAAGAAGGGATTGCCCTTTAAGAGGTTCTAATTTAAAGATATGGATGGAGGTAGGTACAGGAATTTTGTTTAAAAAATCTTTGAACCTTTCCATCTGAAGGGGTAAATTGGAGATGTCTAACATTTCCCTTAAAAGGGTAGAAAGCTGCATCCTTAAGCTTCGAGCAAGTTGCTCGTTGATAACTTCAAGGCCTGGGATCTTAAGACGGGTAGATATGGTATAGTTTCTAAAATCAAAAGACTTAGCCTTAACCTCTTCTTTAACCTCTGGGGTAGTATCTATCTTGCCTTCAGAAAGTCCAGAAAGTAACGCATCTATTTCATCTTGGCTAAGTATTTTTTCCATAACTACTCCACTATGTATTGGGTTATGTAAACGGCTTGTAAAATTTCATCTCCTAAAGCTTCGTTGATCTTCATCAAGAGATCTTTTTTTATCGTCTCTTTAGCCTCTGGCTGGATTACTTCCTCTGGGGTTTTACTACTAAGATAGGTGATGATTACGTCTCTTATCATCGGTTCTTTTACTTTAATCTTCTCTTCAGCCTTTTTATCTGCTACCCCTAAGGCTAACCTTACTTGAAGGTATCGTTTCCCTGTAGGTTCTAAAAGATTTACCACCACTGGTTCCATAGGATAGATAACCTTAACTTCAACCTTTTCTTTTTTAGCCCCTTTTTTTCCTTCTTCCTTTTCTTCTCCTTTTTTACCCATCAAAAATAAAACCACCCCAGAAGCAAGAACTATTACCAAAACACCCAGCAACAACAATAATAAAAATTTCTTTTTTCCTCCTTTTTTCTCAGATGCCTGCTTCTCTGCCCCTTCTTTAACCTCTTCTGCCATAAGACCCTCCTCACTTTTTAGAAGTTTTATCAAAAATTATGCCAAGTTTTTAGGGATTGAAGTTTGCTAAAAACATTCTGGTTTTTCTTGGCTCCTGTCAAAAAATTAACATGATTGTCAAAAAATTATAAAACAAGAGTTTTTAATAAAAAGATAGCTAAGTTTATTAAACATGACAAGTGATTGAGACGATAACGATGAAAAAAGGATGGCGGAGGGGGCGGGATTCGAACCCGCGGTACGGGTTTTAGCCCGTACATGCGATTTCCAGTCGCACCCCTTCGTCCACTCGGGCACCCCTCCAAAATTCGTTTACATTTTAAAACCTAATCAAAGTTTTGGCAAGAGGTCTTTAGAACTTTTTAAAGCCAAACTTTAAGATAGAGACTACCAAAAAGATTTTTAACAGGTCTCCATAGATAAAGGGTAGACTTCCTATATTCAATAAAACTTTTAAGTCAGAAATTTTTAAAACCCAGCCTAACCAAACCAGTCCCAAAAGATGAATAAACCCAAAATTTACTAAGGTTAAAAGTAAAACAACTCCTGAAAAACTCTTAGCCCATTGAAATTTATGATATATCAAGCTAACCATCAAACTTGCAGGAAGAAAACTTAATAGATAACCTCCAGTAGGTCCTAAAAGCGTTAAAAAACCACCAGTTAACCCTGCAAACCAAGGAAACCCTAATCCACCTAAAAACAAATAGAAAAAATTAGCTAAACCACATCTAAAAGGAGAAAATAAAAGACCAGTCATAAAAACCCCAAAGGTCTGAAAGGTTACCGGTACAGGAGAAAAAGGAAGATAAAACTTAAGGTTAGAACAAATACCTATCAAAAGAGCTCCAATTAGTCCCCAAAAAATTTCTACCTTTACATGACTTTGCTTAAAAACTTCTGAACTTGAAACTGACATCTCTAAAAGCCTTTTCATAGTAGCCCTCCTGGTTGTAAGATAGGATTTTTAGTTAACTTAATATTATATCCTGGTTAACCAAAAATTAAAGATATTTTTCCAATAAATGTAAAATTTTTTCTGTAGCGCCTGTTTTGGAGAGATACATTTGGTAGGCTTTTTCAGATAAGGTCTTAAGTTTTTCAGGGTTTTTAAGAAAATATTCTAAGGTTTCAGTTAGTTTTTCTGGTGTAGTTTGAATACAGGCCTCTTTTTCCAAAAATTCTTGGATAAAAGGAAAGTTTTCCATAGAAGGCCCTACTACCACAGGTTTTTTCCAGTAAAATGCTTCTAAAGGGTTTTGCCCTCCATGGGGGATAAAACTTCCTCCTATGATGGCTAAGTCCCCTATTCTGTAAAGACTACCCAAGATACCTATCTGGTCTATAAGAAGGATACATCTTTTTGCTTCTTTCAAGTCTGAAAATTCCTTAGATAAAGCGCTTAGGCGATAAAGTTTTACATCTTCCAAATTATCTAACATCAGGTTTAACTGTGAAAACACTTCGTCAAACCGTTCAGGATGTCTTGGCACTATAAGCAAGGTACCTTGGTTTACTGCTGAAAGAAAAGCTTTGGTTATAAGTTCTTCTTCAGGATGGTGTGTGCTTCCAGCAATAACAACCGGTTTTTTAACCCTACCTTCCCAAAAAAATTCCACGCAAGGAATTTCAAGGTCAAACTTAGTATTGCCTGTTACTACGATTTTTTCTTCTTTTACCCCCAAGGCTCTAAACCTTTCCTGATAAATATTGTCTTGCACCACAACCAGAGTAAGCCTATTAAGAACTTTTTTGATGAAAAATCTTACTTTCTGGTAGTTTTTAAAAGATTTTTCACTAAGACGTGCGTTTACTAAAAAAACTGGAATTTTTTTAGCTGCAATATGAATAAGATTAGGCCAGATTTCTGTTTCAGCAATGATTAAAGCCTTAGGATTAAAAGCCTTTAAAGTTCTTTTTATCGCGAAAGGACAGTCTAAAGGGAGATAGATAGTTTCTACCGGTAATCCTTTAAACCGGTCTTTAGCCACTTTTTGTCCGGTGTCGGTAATCGTGCTTAAAAGGATGTTATAAGCTTTAGAAAGTTTTTTGATAAGACTGGAAAGGGCGATAACCTCACCGACAGACACACAATGAACCCAGATAAAAGAACGAGAATAAAGATTGGTTTTTGATTTAAATATAGCAAATTTATCTCTTAACCATTTTAATCTTAGATCTCGTGGGCGTTTTAAAAACTCTCTTGGTAAAAGTAGGCCTGCTATCAGATAATAGATAAACGTGTAAACCCATAACATAGTTTTAAGGCTTCCCTATAAAAGCTATTTGTACTCCTCGGTCCTTCCCGTGATAACGATGGGACCAGTAAACCTCATGCAAACACCTTGTACAATCCTTTGACACCCACACATTCTCCTCAGGAATCCCCAAACATAAAGCTTGATAAAGATTGGCTTTTTCTAAATCTAAATAGACTTTACCTTGATGATGTTTAATAACCTCTTCATAAAAAGGAAATTTTATCCTTAAAGCACTTAAAACTTCATCTTTGATTTCGTAGCAACAGACTTTGATATGTGGGCCTATGGCCAAAAAAATTTCTTCAGGTTTATACCCTAAAGAAAGTACCCTTCTAAGGGTTTTTTCTAAGATTTTAGACACAGTGCCTTTCCATCCAGCATGAACAGCACCTATTATCTTACGATCTTTGGTTGCTAAAAGCACCGGCACACAATCTGCTGTCTTAACCCCAACAAAAAGCCTTTCTTGGTCTGTAAGCACTCCGTCACCTTCTAAAGAAAAAATCTCTGGAACCGAAGAGCCATTCCAAAGGGTTATAAAAAGGTCGCTATGGACCTGTTTTGGAAAAAACCAACGATAATTACTGACTTGTTTTAAAGAATTAAAGTTAAAATTTTTATAAAGTTTCTTAGAAAATGTAGCCAACAGATCGATATTAAGAAGATTTTCAGGAAAAACAAAATCGGTTTTTAGATGATTGACAAGTTCTAAGATTAGTTCTTTTGACATCGTTCAAGGTCTTTTAGGAATGATAAAATTCGTTTTTTTAAGTTTTGGATAGCCTTACCTCTGTGGCTTAAACGGTTTTTTTCTTCTAAAAGAAGTTCTGATGCGGTTTTTTGAAATTGGTATTCAGGTACTAAAAAAAGAGGGTCATATCCAAAACCATAAGAACCTTTAGGTTCAAACCCTATTCTGCCTTCCCATACTCCTTCTGAAACCAGATATTTTCCACAGGGATGATAAAGCACCATAACACACTTAAACCTTGCAGTTCTCTTTTCCAAAGGCACATCAGCTAACTCTTTAAGAAGCTTTTGGTTGTTCTTTTCATCATTTGCATCTTCTCCGGCGTAGCGAGAAGAATACACCCCAGGTGCACCGTTTAAGGCATCTACCTCAAGTCCAGAATCGTCTGCAAGACATAAACATCCGGTTTTTTCAGCATAATACTTAGCTTTAATCAAAGCATTTTCTAAAAAAGTTTTTCCTGTTTCTTCAGGAGGGATAATTTCTGAAAAATCCTTGAGACTTTTTACTTCTAAGTTTATTTCAGACTTTAAATCTTCAAGGGCCTTTGCTATTTCTCTAATTTTACCTAAATTAGAAGTAGCTATAACTAAGGTTAGTTTTTGGCTCATACTCCTAATACCTCTTTTTGTTTGTTAATCAGTTCTTTAATACCCTTAAAAGCAAGGTTTTTCATCTGTTCTAAGTCTTCCCAGGTAAACAGACTTTTTTCAGCGCTTGCCTGAATTTCTACAATTTTCCCAGACTCAGTCATAAAAAAGTTAGCGTCCACCTCAGCAATTATGTCTTCCTGGTAATCAAGATCTAAAAAAAAGTTTTCTCCTATCTTACCTACACTAACCCCTGCTAAGAATTCTAAAACCGGAAAGGTAAAGAGAACTCCTTTTTCAACAAGTTTTTTCACTGCTAAGGTTAAGGCTAAAAAAGCCCCTGTAACAGAGGCAGTCCTTGTTCCACCGTCTGCGTTTAAAACTTCGCAGTCTATCCAGAGGGTTCTTTCTCCTAATTTTGATAGGTCTATCACCCCTCTTAAAACCCTACCTATAAGTCGTTGTATTTCCATAGACCTACCTTTTCGTCCCATCGTTTCTCTGGGAGTTCTTTCTAACGTAGCTCCAGGAATAAAGGCATACTCTGCGGTAATCCAACCTGTTCCTGTACCCTTAAGAAAAGGGGGGACCTTTTCGTCTAAACTTACCGTACAAAGTACCTTAGTGTTGCCAAACTCAACCAAAACAGAACTTAACGGATTTTTTAAAAAGTCTATCGTAAACCTTATCTCTCTAAGTTGGTCAAAATTTCTTCCTTCATGTCGCATCATAAACCTCCTGAGTTAAAAAGGTTACCTTTCCCTATGGAGTGGGGAGATATACATTTTTCTAAACTACCTTCCAACTCTAAACTTTCATCATAGATGGTTATTTTCTTTTTTCTTAAGACACATATTTTACCATATAAATCCTTTCCTAAAACCAGTTTTTCAAAAGTTCTCTCTCCTAAACCACACAACCATAATCCTTCTTCTAATTTGCCGGTAAGTTTATCTTTCATAAGAGGTTTGGCTAATTTGGGAGATTTGTTTAATAAATCAAAAAAACTTTCAACCTCAGAAGATTCTTGAACGGTTAAATCATACCAATCGTCTAAAGAGGGATTAAACTCAAGACTACAAGAAAGCTTGCCATCAAGATTGACAAAGTTTGCATGACAGACCTCACATCGGTATTTTGAAAGGGTTTTTTGGTTATGCGTTTTTTTACTGAGATTTTGATGACAATCTAAACATTTTATTTTATTACGACCAAACATCACTTCTTCTTTTTTATGACAGTCTGTACACACTAATCCATTTTTATGGTGTATACTTTCTACAAGTTGATAGGCTTCAATTCCGTAAGGCCTTTCAGGTGGTTTTCCTTCAACAAAAGGTGAACGATAGTCTTCATACCAATTATGAGGGGAATATCCTAAGTAATCCCAACCTATGTAACTGCTATAATGACAGGATAGGCAGTTGTTTATGGTAGGTTTAACAATGGAGTGATTTGATAGGTTGAAATGACAGGCTAAACAACCTTTACCTCTTCGGGTGTTTTTATAGTCTTCTCCTTCATAATCAACATGACAGAGCAAACATCTTCTACGTAAAAAATCTACAACCAACGAGGTTTTATCAAAAGGTTTTTCATAATTAAAGGTTTTAAGTTCTTGTAAATTAAGGTTTTTAGATATCCCAAAGGCCTTTAGGGTGTTTGATATCATTTTTCTGTAGGTGTAATGGAAAGAATTTTTAAACCGGTCTACCTCAAGTTTATGACACTCTAAGCAAACCTGATAAATTAGCCAAGAATTTGGATGTTTTAAAAGATTTTGATGAGCCTCTTCTTTAGAAAAAGTCTTACTGTTACCTTGATGACATTTGGTACAATCTATTTGCTTATGAGGGTTATCAAAAGATACTTGATTATGACAATCTGTACATCGTTTGATTTTAGGTTGGTTAATACAACCAAAAAGGAAAAAACTCAAAAATATGTATAAAAAAAACTGTTTTATGACAAACACAGTCTATAAGCCACTTGGTCAAGGAGCTGACAAACTTGGTTAGAACTTTTAAAAGGTTTCTCTAAAACTTCTTCCCAAACCCTTTCGCCTTCCATGCAAAAATAAAAGGTTATTTTATCTTCCACTTCTTTTATAATTTTAGCTAAACTTTGATAAAGTTTTTTTCTGAGGTCTATAAAATATCTCTTTTTTAAATCGAGACCTTCGATAAACTCATAGGCATAGATTGAGGTTTGAGGGAATCTTTCTTCTGCGATGTATTTTAGCTCCTTAGGGTATCTTAAGGCTCCTAAACTTATCCAGGCAATCTTTTCCCATGGTATTGCGTTTAAAACCTTTTCTAAAACTTGAGGATATTCAACCTCAGCGTTTTCGTAAAAAATGATTGGGTCAAAATGGAAGGCTACTGTAAACCCATGGTTTACCGCATATTTTGCACTCTCGATTCTTTGTTCCAACGAAGAAGTTCCGTTTTCCTCGGTGTTTATGATAAATGGAGCATTTAAGGACCAGGCAAAGATAATCTTAGGGTTAGGTTTAAATTTTTTAAAATAATCTTCTTTAATAAAAGCCTTGGTTTTTAATTCAAGTACAGCCAAAGGGCTTAAAACTTCCCAAAAGTTGATTAATTTTTCAGAAACACCCACAAAAGGTTCCAAAACCATGCTATCAGCAAATTCTCCTGTTCCAATCCTTAGTATCTTTTTTTCTTTTTTTGCTTCGTTAAGAACTCTTTCTAATTCTGGAAACCCATCCTCGACAACATTAGCCCAAAGTTTTATGCCAGGGCGGTTTAAATAGAGCTGAAGGATACAATAGGTGCAGTCAAACAAACAACCCTCAGCAAAATGAAAAATTTTATAACCACAACAGAAATAATTTTTAGTTCCAGGACAATCTCTGAAGAACCTACCTTTAAATTTCATCAAAAAAAGGAATTTTTTACCTAAAGAGACAAGCTCTGCCTGGGAGGCTTGTTCCTTCCATCGAAAATCCTCATAAGCAGGAATAACCTCATAAGGATACTTTTCTATTATTTCTTGGGTTAAAGAAGAGGAAAGAGCTTCCTGTTCAACAAAAATTTTCATTACTTAAAGATAATCTCTTATCAGTACCTCTGCAATCTGAACCGCGTTGGTGGCTGCACCCTTTCTTAAGTTGTCTGCTACTATCCATAAGTTTAAACCATTTTCTATAGAAAAGTCTTCTCTGATCCTTCCTACAAAAACCTCGTCTCTTCCTGCAACCTCTATCTGAAGTGGATAAACCTTTTTTTCTGGGTTATCAAAAACCACCACTCCAGGAGCTTTTTCTAAAAGTTCTATAGCCTTTTCTACGGTAAGTTTTTTTTCTGTTTCTATGTTTACTGCTTCTGCATGTCCGTAAAATACAGGCACTCTTACCGTGGTGGAGGTAACCCTTATGCTATCGTCTTCCATGATTTTTTTGGTCTCCTCTACCATCTTCATCTCTTCCTTAGTATACCGGTTAGGAAGGAAAACATCTATTTGGGGTATACAGTTGAAAGCAATAAACTGAGGAAGAGATTTAGGCTCTGGCATAGGTTCTCCCATACACCAGGCCTTAACCTGAGCTTCAAGTTCAGCTATAGCCTTTTGCCCTGCACCTGAAACTGATTGATAGGTGCTTACTACTATTCTTTTAATTTTTGCATAATCATGTAAGGGTTTTAAGGCTACCACCATCTGAATGGTGGAACAGTTGGGGTTTGCGATGATACCTTTGTTTTTGTATTGGGCTACTGCATGAGGGTTTACCTCTGGAACTACTAAAGGTACTTCAGGGTCCATCCTCCAGGCACTTGAATTATCTATGACTACCGCACCATCTCTTGCAAAAAGGGGAGCATAATCTAAACTTCTTTGTCCGCCTGCTGAAAAAAGGGCAATGTCAATCCCTTTAAAACTTTTGGTTTCCTCTAAAACTTCAACAGGTATCTCTTCTCCCTTAAAAGGAAGTTTTATTCCTTTAGACTTAGATGAAGCAAAAAATCTTATGTTTTTTACAGGAAAGTTTCTTTCTTCTAAAACAGTTATCATCATTCTTCCTACAGCCCCAGTGGCCCCAACTACTGCTACTGTATACTCTTTCATAAGTAGCCCCCTACTCTGTGATTTTAATTTATGAGGATATCATAAAACCTAAAAACTTCAACCTAACTACCTCGTCTTTATCTCAAGAAGTCCTATGATCTATAATATTTTTATTTGCAGTTTCTTAAGATTAAATTAAAATTAACGGAGATTATGAAAAAGTTAGAAGGCGAAGAAATTCTCAAAAAATGGCGGAAAAATAGAGATGATAGCGGAAGATTACCTCTTATAGCTGTACTTGACAACATAAGAAGCGCCTATAACGTAGGGTCTATGTTTAGAACAGCAGAATGTGCCTACCTTTCTAAACTGGTCTTATGTGGTATCACCGCCTACCCTCCCAATCCCAAGATAGAAAAAACCGCCTTAGGTACTACCCAAACCGTTCCCTGGGAATATTTTAGCGAGACTTATCAGGCAGTAAAACACCTTAAAAATTTAGGGTACAAGATCGCAGCCTTAGAAATTACAAAAAGCAGTATCCCTATTCAAAACGTTAAAACATCTGACTTTCCGTTAGCGTTGGTTATCGGAAACGAAGTTACCGGAGTGGACGAAAGGGTTCTTGAAGAGGCTGATATGGTTTTAGAAATTCCACTTTACGGAGAAAAGGAATCGTTAAACGTAGCCATAGCCTTTGGGGTAGCCATCTTTCTTCTTATAGAAAAACTAAAAAATAACACCAAAAATGAAATATCCTTTCCTTTTTCCTAAAGTTCCTGCTATCTTTATCGAAAGAATCAACCGGTTTGTGGTCAAAATAAAAATAAAAGATGGATTAAGTCGCAGTACCTATGATTTTGCCTATCTACCTAATCCAGGTAGACTTTGGGAGCTGCTTTTGGAAGGTACTGAGCTTTTAGTATTCCCTAATCCTAAAAATAATAAACTTCCTTACACAGTTTTATTCTGCAAAAAAAGAGAAAACTATGTCCTTCTTCATACCCATCTGACCAACTACATCGTTTCAACCCTTATTGAAGAAGAAAAGATTCCTATTTATAAAGGTTTTCAGGTTGAGAAAAAAGAACTTATGTCTGCTAAAGGCCGTTTCGATTTGTTACTAAACAATCTGTATTCTCAGGAAAAAATTTTGCTTGAAATTAAAACGTGTACTCTTTTTGGAGAGAAAATGGCCATGTTTCCTGATGCAGAAACTAAAAGAGGACAACGACACCTTGTGGAACTACTTGAGCTTTCTAAAAAGGGATATCAAGCAGAGATGCTTTTTGTCGTCATGAACCCCGAAGTAAAATATTTTCTTCCTGCCTATCATATAGATTTTAATTTTTCTTTTTGGTTTTTAAGAGTAAAAGAAGAGATAAATTTAAGGGCTATAGCTTTAACCTGGGATCCTACTTTTACCGAAGTAACACGTATAAGCTTAGTAGATATTCCCTTTGACCTTTTAGAACAAGAGCTAAAAGACCAGGGAGCTTATCTTTTGGTTTTTAAAATAGCCCAGCCTGTAAATCTTTTAATAAATCAAAGAACTTTTTCTATAAAACCAGGTTTTTACATCTACGTAGGGTCTGCGATGCAAGGCCTTGAGGCCAGAATAAAAAGACACTTAAGAAAAAACAAAAAGCTTCATTGGCACATAGACTATCTACTAACCTATGCTCACAGTATCTTATCTATTCCTATAAGGTCCTCTGCAAAAATAGAATGTGCTTTAGCTTCTGACGTTGGTAAACTGTCTGAAGGTTTGGTGTTTGGTTTTGGGTCAACTGATTGTAGATATCCTTCTCATCTTTTTTATTTCTCGTGCTCACCTTTTCAAAATCCTGATTTTCACGAATTAATAATTAAATACCGGATAGATAGGCTATGTTCTTACCTAAGATAAACCTAAAGACCGGGGATCGAGGGGTTCTTTTTTTTACGCTGCCTGAATGGAAGCTCGCAAAAGAAAAAATCAGCCTAAGAAACCATTTTTCCTGGTTAAACCTTATCATAAAATATGACGCACAGGGTTTTATTTGTGGTCCGATTTTAGGGGCTCCGATGATCGGACTACTTTTTGAGATTTTTCAAAACTGGGAGATAAAAGAATTGTTAACCGTAGGTTGGGCAGCTAAGTTAGGGGAAAAGCTTAAATTAGGAGAGGTTTTTCTCCCAAACAAGGCTTATTCTTTAGAAGGAACTTCAAGGCTTTACTGGGAAAAACGAAAAGTCTTTACCCCAGAATTTGAATTTTTTACCAAGATTAAAGAAAATCTTATGCAAATAGGATTACTACCATCTTCGGGTCCTATAATTTCTACAGACGCCCCTTTTATTTTTGAAAAAAATACACAATTTTTAAACAAATGGTCAACCAAGGCTTATGCTTTAGACATGGAAACCTCTGCGGTGTATGCTTTGGGTAAGTATTTTAACGTTAAAACCCAGGCTATACTTTTGATTACCGATGAGATTGGTAGAACGAGTTTTCAGAGACCTGAAAACTTATTGAAACCAAACAGAGAAAAAATTTTAGATTTAATACAAAGATTTCTAAGCCATGAGGTCTAAAAACTCAAAAACCAATCCCTTTGAGCTTTTTGGTTTAACCCCTAAATTAGTAAAAGAATTGGACGACCAAACCCTTTCTAAACTTATCAAGGCTATTTATAGAGTCCTTCAACTTTACTATCATCCGGACAAAGGAGGAGACCCTAAAAAGGCATTAGAACTAAACTTAGCTTATGAATCCTTAAATTTAGATAAAAACGAAAAACTTTTTAAAGAGTATAAAAACAAGTATATCCAAAGGCTTTCTCGTAAGACCATGTTTTCAAGGCTTCAAGAACTGGAAACTCAAAACCGTAAACTCACTTTTTTAGCCGACCTTTTAAAGGAAAAATGTTGGCAGCTTTTGGCAGAAAGACCGATGGTCATAGAAGAATTTAGCCGTAAAAAGGTTTTAAAACTTAAAATTTTTGACCTGGTATCCCATCTCAACTTTTCTTACTTAAAACCATCTCAAAAATCTCTGTTTTTTAAAGAGATATATCTCATAGGTTCTGAGGTGGTTAAAAAAGATAAGTTTAAACGTACCTGCTACAGAATAAAAAACTATAGATTTTTAGGTTCAATAAAAAGAAATTATATAGAACCATGGGTTTTATTAGAAAAACATACAAAAGATAAAGAAGTGATCTATAATAACCTGATAAATCGAGATATTTTTGTACAAGAATTTATACTTTTTTTAAAGCCTGAACTGGAAACAAACGCTTATCTTTTTTTCTTTCAACCAGAAGAACCGCAAGGTGTAGTGTTTGAGGGAATTCTTATAAAAAAAGAAGAGGTTGATTTAGAAAAAGTTAAGCCCTTGTTAACCAAAGTTCCTCTTTTTAAAGAGGACTTTGCAGAAAACATCCCAGATAGAAGTTTAAAACAAGATTAACCCTTAGGTTTAGGGGTTTTCAAGAACCTAATTCCTGTCCAGATTACTATGATAGCAAAAAAGATCCTCAAGTAAAATTCAGGTAGAATATTGGCTATGTTTCCTCCTATAAAAGTGCCTGTAATAATCCCTATTACCAATCCAGGCAAAATTGTTTTTACCACGTTACCCAGTTTTAGGTGCGTATAAGCTCCTACCAATCCAGCAGGAACCATGCATAAAAGTGATGTTCCTTGAGCAAGGTGTTGTCCATAGTTTAACCCTAAAACCAAAGCAGGAACCATTATTGTTCCTCCCCCTACTCCCATCATTCCTGCGATAAAACCAGCAAATACTCCGGTGAGCAACAAAGCTATGATTTTTGAAGTTCCTTCTAAAGAAAAATGGTAGAGGCTTCCTAAGTAAGGTTTGGCCAAAAGTAAAAGAGAGGCAAAGATTAAAAAAGCTCCAAAAGACCTTTTTAGTTTCCATTCAGGAAGACTGTGGGCAAACTTAGCCCCTTTTCTTGCGGTAATCATCGCAGTAATAGCGATGATTACTGAAGCTAAGACATCAACTGCTCCGTGCAATCCGTAAGTAATAGCACCTACAAGTCCTGTAAACACCAAAGCCCAAAGGCTGGTTCCATGAGCCTGATGTTGAGAAAGCTTTAACACCCCTACCATAAGGGGAATCATCACCACCCCACCACCTAAACCAACCAGGCCTCCAAAACATCCTGCTAAAATTCCTATCCAAATCGCATGAAAAATCTCTTTTTTCATAATCCCCCCCTTTTTATTTTTCTATATAAAGCCCTATACCTTTTAAATAAAAGGTTTCTTCTACAAACGGATTGATTGGATGGTCTTTTGCCTGAATCCCTTTAAAAATAATTTTTCCGTCGGTTTGTAGTCTTTTAAGAGAGGTTTTAATAAAATTCAAAAGCCTTTCAAACTTTAGAAAATGAGAACAAGAAAATCCGAAGAAAAATCCTCTTTCCAGGGCTTTAAGGCCTAAAAAATAAAGGTTTTCGTATTTTTTTTCCCCTTCTAAAACATGTTTATGAGACTTTATAAAGGCTGGAGGATCAAGGATTACCATATCTACTTTAGGAGGGTTTTTTAATATGTGAAAAACGTCCCCTTGTAGAGTTATAACTTTGTCCTTCCAGTAGTTAACTTTAGCTATTTCTTCTGCTAATCCAAGGGCACTGCCTGAACGGTCAACTAAAAAAATTCTGTCAGCACCACTCTTTAAACAGTAAAACCCAAAACCACCTAAATAACAAAAACCATCTATAACCTGCAATCCTTTAGAAAACCTGGCTATAGCCCTACGGTTTTCTCTTTGGTCTAAAAAAAATCCCGTTTTTTGTCCGGTGATAACAGGCACCAAAAACTTTATTCCGTCGATGGTGACTAAAATCGGATCTTCTACGTCCCCATAGACTACCTTTGTATAAAGAGGAAGACCTTCTTCTTGTCTTTTTGTGTGATCGTTTTTTAAAACGATAGCTTGAGGAGTAAACAACACCCTCAAAGCTTCGATTATAAAATCTACAAGTCTTTCCATCCCAAGGGTATGAATTTGGACCACCACTACTTTTTCAAAAAGGTCTACCACTAACCCAGGTATAAAATCACCTTCAGAAAACACTAAACGAAAACACCCTTCACCTGGATAAAGAGACTTCCTAAGGTTTAGTGTTTTGGTAAAGGCCTCTAAAAAAAATTTTTCATCTATCTTTTGTTCTTCTCTTGAAAGTAGCTTTAAGCAGTAAAAAGATCGTGGATTAAAATATCCTATTCCTAAACAATGATTTTCCTCAGATAAAATGGTTACTAAATCTCCGGGTGCGATTTTTTCAGATGTTTTCTTAAAATCTTTAATCTCCTTTTGGGTAAACCAGAGATGCCTTTTCAGATAAGTTTGTAGCCCTTGTTTATTTAAAACAACCGGGGGATAAAGCATTTTGATAGATTCCCTTTTCTAAAAATATTGCTTTATACGGACAAATTTTTACACAGTTTAGACAGCGAATGCACTCAACAGAATTCATTTCTTCTAAAGGATTAAGCCCAACAGGGCAAATTTTTTCGCAAGTCTTACAATGGGTGCACCTGTTAAGGTTTACGTTTAGTCTTAAAAAACTAATTTTATTAAACAGTCCGTATATCAAACCAAGGGGGCATACATTCTTGCAAAAAAATCTATAATCTATTAAAACAAAAAAAACAAACAGCAACAAAAGAAAGGTTTTCAGATAAAAAAGTTTCCCTACATAATCCCAAAGTTCTGGACTAAGAATAAGATTTAGATAGCCTGCCTCTAAAGTTCCTGCCGGACAAAGATACTTGCAAAATCCTAAAATTCCATAACCTATTTCATCTCCCAAAAAAAGAGGTATAAAAAACACCAATCCTATAAGCATCAAATGTTTGAGGTATCTTTGAGATTTTTTAGGAAGGGAGAGTCTTCTCTTAAAGAAAGGAATTTTATAAATAAGGTCCTGGAACAAACCGAAAGGACAAACCCATCCACAGATAAACCTTCCTAAAGTTAAACCAAAAATCAAGAAAAATCCTAATACATACAAAAAAGGACCTAACAAAACCTGCCAATTTAAGACCTTTAATGCACTTAACAGGTTTTGTAAAACACCTAAAGGACAGGAAAAAAGGCTTGCAGGGCAAGAATAACAGTTTAATCCTGGGGCACACAGTCCTTTTAAAGGTCCTGTATATAGGTTTTTGGTGAAAGGAAAACCTAAGTATCCATTATGCAGAAAAAAAGAAATAGACTGTACCACCCTTCTTTTCATTCTTCTAATCCCATACAGGAAAGACACAGCACAGAACCTCTGGAATAAACAAAATCATAGCCGTTAAGTTTAAGACCTGAGAAAAATAACATTCCAAGGAAGATTAGAAAAAACAAGATTTTCCACCAACTCATCTATCCTTGTCCCAACTTTTTATGGAGAAAGGCTTTAAGATCTTCGCTAACTTCCTCCACCAACTCTGGATTTTCTCCTTCTACCATAATTCGGTACTTAGGCTCGGTACCAGAAGGTCTTATGATTACCCTTCCCTTTTTCCCTAATTTCTTTTCTGCCTGACTAATTTTTTCTTCTATACCTTCGATTTCAACCAAAGGTACTTTTTTGTTTACTTTTAGGTTTTTGATAACTTGTGGGAGTTTTTCAAAAAGTTTGGCCAATTCAGAAAGAGGTTTTTGTTTCTCCTTGATTAAAGAGATAAGCCTTAAACCTGTCAAAAGTCCATCTCCTGTGGTAGCTTTATCTAAGAAGATGATATGACCTGAAGTTTCTCCTCCTAAAAGAGCGTCTATTTCTTTCATTTTCATCACTACATATCTGTCTCCTACGGGAGTTCTTAAAAAAGTGATCCCTTGATCTTTAAAAAAGAGTTCTAATCCAAGGTTACTCATGATTGTGCCTACCACCGTTTGGTTGGTAAGTTGTCCTTTTTCTTTAAGGTCTTTGGCAAAAATGGCTAAAAGATCGTCTCCATCTAACAGATTCCCCTTTTCGTCTACCACCACAATCCGGTCTCCGTCTCCATCAAGTGCTATCCCTAAATGTGCCTGAGTTTCTACTACTTTTTTTCGAAGATTTTCAGGATAGAGGGCTCCACAATCTTCATTGATGTTTGTTCCGTTAGGACTGCAGCCTATTGGGATCACTTCTGCTCCAAGTTCTTCTAAGATCTTTGGTCCTACTTGATAACAAGCTCCGTTTGCACAATCTATTACTATTTTTAATCCTTCAAAATCAAGGTTTAGGGGTACAACAGACTTTAGGTGTACTACATACCTCCCTATGGCATCTTTTATCCTAAAAGCCCTTCCTAAGGCATCTTTGTGAACCCTTACCTCTTTAAACCCTTCATCAAAAATTAGTTCTTCTATTTTAGCCTCTGTCTCATCAGAAAGTTTAAAACCATCTTTACCAAAGATTTTAATCCCGTTATCGTAGTAAGGATTATGGGAAGCGGAAATCATGATACCTGCATCTGCCCTTAGGTCTTTGGTTAAAAAGGCAATCCCTGGAGTAGGGATAGGGCCTACTAACAAACTATAGCCTCCCATAGAACATAGACCAGCAACCAGGGAAGACTCAAAAATATATCCTGACAACCTAGTATCCTTACCTATAACCACCTTGGTAATATGATGATTTTGATTTTTAAACAAAAATCCTATGGCTCTGCCTACCTGCAAAGCTATTTCCGGAAGCATCGGGAAGAGATTGGCTTCTCCTCTTATTCCGTCTGTACCGAAAAGTTTTCTATCTCCCATGTTTTTTACCTCTTTTTTTCTTCATAGTATACCTTCACTTTTTCTACATTCATAGAAATAATACCTAAAGGCGGCATTAGATCAACTTCTAAGGATCCTGTTAGTCTTAGTTTTAAAAGGTCTATAGGTTCGGTATTAATCTCTTGAAGGTTTAACAGAACCTCTATCGGAGCTTTGATTAGTACATATTTAGGAAAGACCTTTATTTTCCCTCGAGTATGATAAAAACTTTCTTCTTTTAAAACCGGCCTTACAGGAACTTTTTTAGTACCTATTTTTTTAATTATCAAAGTTAGAAACGTAGGGTTTATTTCTTTTACTTTTATCCCGGAAGGCAGATTTATCTTTTCTATCGGCACCCTTATCTGATGAACACCTGGAGTTAAGTTTTTCAAATCAATTTCTAAATTAAGGTCTTTTTCGTTAACGTTTCTTAATAGACTTCTTATAGCCTGAATTTTCAACACCACGGTAGAAGGGGTGATTTCTACTATATAGTTAGAATTAGGTAGTTTATAAAAAACAGGAATTTCTACCGTCTTTTCTATAGACCTTCCCCACACTACAAAGTACCATAGAGTAACAGCCATCAAAAAAGAAAGAATTTTTAGTCTATGTTCCCTTTTGAATTTCATAGGTAATCCTTGTCCACCAAGGTGCTTTAGACTCAAAACCTAAAAGTTGAGACAACATCTTTCTTAAGGTTGCGGGGGTTACATCTCTGGTAATTTTTCCGCTAACTGCCAGAGAAATATAACCTTTTTCTTCAGAAACCACTATGGCTACAGCATCGGTAATTTCTGTAATTCCTATAGCTGCCCTGTGTCTGGTTCCAAGGTCTTTGGCTATGTCAGGATTGGTAGAAAGTGGTAACACCACCCCTGCAGCTACGATCTTTCCTTTACTGATAACCACTGCCCCATCATGGAGGGGGCTTTTAGGATTAAAGATACTTACCAGTAACTCCTCGCTGATCTTCGAATCTAACATCACCGCTCCTTCCAGAAAGTCTTTTAAACTTATTTCTCTTTCAAACACTATCAAGGCCCCTATCTTTTTTTCAGCAAGTTGGGTAACAGCTTTAACTACCTCTTCTATACCATAAGAGTATTCTGTCTGGAACTTAGTAAAAGGATGTTTCCCTATCTGGGCCAAAGCTTTCCTTATGTCCTCCTGAAAAACTATGATGATCAAAATCAAAATAGAAGACATAAAGGTGTTTAAAATCCAGTTCAGAGTTAATAATTGTAAGGCATCTGAAACGAAATATAATAGAACTACCACTGATAAACCTGCAGCCATTTGAAGAGCTCTACTACCCTGGATAAGCAAAAGAATTCTATAAATCAAAAAACTAACCACAAAGATGTCTACCATATCTTTCCAGGTTATAGAATTAAATATTTCAGTAATTCTTAAAACACCAAAATCCAAATCCTTTATCCTCCTATTTGTTGCACTAAAAACTTAAACATTATAACAGCATCTTTATTAAGATCTACTCGATGAACTCTCAAAAATTGAACTCCCCTTAACGAAGACCAAACAGAAAAACCAACCGTACCCCCTTCTCTATCTAAAGGATTAAGCTTATTAAGGACCTTTCCTATAAAACTTTTTCTTGAGTGCCCTAAAAGAATAGGCCTTTCCAAACTATAAAATTCGTCTAATCTTTTTAAAATTTCTAAGTTATGTTCAAAGTTTTTGCCAAATCCTAACCCAGGGTCTACGATGATTTTTTCTACAGAAATTCCTTTTTTTACCAAAAATTCTATACGGTTTTGTAAAAATTCCTTTACTTCTTTTACTACATCTTTATACTGAGGGTTTTCTTGCATAGTTTTGGGAGTTCCTTTGATATGCATAATTACATATGGGCAATCAAAGTCTTTTACCACCTCAACCATTCTTTGATCAAAGCAACCTGCACTTATGTCGTTTATCATCGAAGCTCCCGCTTTTAAAGATTCTTCAGCTACCCTACTCTTATAAGTGTCTACTGAGATTACAACGTCTGGTAACTCTTCACGGATTGCCTTAACTACAGGCACAACCCTTTTTAGCTCTTCTTCTTCAGTTATAGGCTCAGAAAAAGGTCTGGTTGATTCCCCTCCTATGTCTATGATGTCTGCCCCTTCTTCTATCAATTCTTTAGCCCTTAAAACCGCCTCCTTTAGACCAAAAAACCTTCCCCCGTCTGAAAAAGAGTCAGGAGTTACGTTTAAAACTCCCATAAAATAGGGACAAGCTTTCCAATCAAAAATTTTAGACCCTATCCTTAAAGGAGGTAACATAACCTATTGAGTTTGAGTTTCTAAAATAACTTTAAACCTTTCAGCATCGATAGTCTCTTCTTCTAATAAAACTGAGGCAACTTTATGAAGATTATCTGTATAAGTAAGAATAATCTCCTTAGCCCTTTGATAACAACGATTTACTATATCTTTTATTTCCTCGTCAATAATCTTTGCTGTCTCCTCTGAATAATCCTTTATCTGTAAAAGTTCTTTTCCGAGAAAAATATGGTCCTCTCCTTTTCCCAAGGCTAAAGGGCCTAATTTTTTACTCATCCCCCATTCACAAACCATCTTTTTGGCGATTTGGGTAGCCCTTTTGATATCATCTTGAGCTCCAGTGCTTATAGAGTTAAAAACCACTTCTTCACTCACCCTTCCTCCTAACAGCACGGTTATTTTTTTAAGCAAATAGTCTTCTGGATAGATGTGTCGATCATCTAAGGGCAGTTGTTGGGTTACTCCTAAAGCTTGTCCCCTTGGGATAATGCTTATCTTATGCACAGGGTCAGGGTCAGGTAGGTAATAAGCCACCAACGCATGTCCTGCCTCATGATAGGCTATAATCTTTTTTTCTTCTTCACTTAACATAAAACCTTTTCTTTCTTTACCCATTAGAATTTTATCTTTAGCCTCTTCTAAATCTTCCTGTTCGATAAGCTCTTTCCCTTTTTTAGCGGCGATAAGGGCTGCTTCGTTAAGCATGTTTTCTAAATTAGCTCCGGTGAACCCAGGGGTCGCTTTAGCGATAGACCTTAAATCTAAGTTTGGAGATACTTTAAACTTCCGAGCATAAAGTTTTAAGATAGCCTCCCTTCCGTTTACGTCTGGGGGAGGTACAAAAACTTGCCTATCAAACCTACCAGGTCTTAAAAGAGCTGGATCTAAAATGTCAGGTCTGTTAGTAGCAGCAAGCACAACTATCCCTTCTGCTGTATCAAACCCATCCATCTCTACAAGCAGCTGGTTTAAAGTTTGTTCTCTTTCATCATGTCCACCACCTAATCCTGCCCCCCTCTGTCTACCAACGGCATCTATCTCGTCTATAAAAATGATACAAGGTGCATGGGCTTTGGCTTGAGAAAATAAATCTCTTACCCTCGCAGCTCCTACACCTACAAACATTTCTACAAAATCTGATCCACTTATACTAAAAAAAGGAACTCCTGCCTCTCCAGCTATTGCTTTAGCAAGAAGAGTTTTACCTGTACCTGGAGGCCCTACCAACAAAATACCCTTGGGGATACGTGCCCCTAATTTGGTAAACTTTTGAGGATTTTTTAAGAACTCTACTACCTCCTGTAATTCTTCTTTAGCCTCCTCTATCCCAGCCACATCTTTAAAAGTTACCTTGGTTTCTCCCTCTTTTATTAGACGGGCCCTGCTTTTTACAAAACTAAAGGGTTTATTTCCAGGCTGCATCTGTTTGATAAACAAAAACCAAAGTAGAATTAGCACAATGAAAGGAAGCCAAGACACCAGAAAAGTGGTAAACCAACTGTGTTGAGACTCTGGTTTAACCACAATTTTAACCCCTTTTTCTTTTAACATAGGGATTAAATCTTTATCCTCTGGGATATAAGTAATTATTTCCTTAGAAGGCGAGACCTTAGCTGAAACCTTTTGTCCCTCTATTAATACCTCTTTTATTTCACCCTTTTCTACTTTTTCGAGAAACTCGGTATAACTGATGTTGTTAGAGGTGTATAACGAGGTTTGATTGTAAAAAAAGTTGTAAGTTAATAAAACCAACAATCCAATAAAAAACCAAAGCAACAACGTTTTCCCTTTTTGCCACATCTATCTTTGCCTCCTATTTTCTATTTTTTAAATTTATTACAACTTTCTTGATTTTCAACGAAAAAGTTTTACATCATTATAACCATCCTTATAATTTAAGGCTCAGAGAGGTTTAAAAGACAATTTTTCAGCAAAAGACTGAATAGACCCTAAGTTAGGAAATCCTCCCTTGTCTAAAACTTAAACTTAGATTATAATCTTTAATATGGGAAAAATAAACAGGATTGTAATCTTTCTATTAGGGATCTGGTTGGTATTTTTAGGTACCAATACTTTAGGATTGGCTTCTGAAGTAAGCGTGACCGCCAATAAGATGGAGGTTATGGAAAGCGAAGGAATAGCGGTTTTTACAGGTAAGGTGCAAGCTACCCGAGGAGATATGAAAGTTTTTTCTGATAAGTTATATGTTTATTATGCTAATCAAGAAGAGAAGAAAAACGTAACCAAGGTGGTTGCTTTAGGAAAAGTGGTTATTTATAAAGGAAAATGGAAAGCCTATGCGGAAAAGGCGGTATACTACAAGGATCAGGAAAAGTTAGTTTTAGAGGATAACCCTAAAGTATGGTATGATAAAAACCTGATAGAGGGAGACATTGTGGTGATTTACTTCAACGAAGATAGGAGTGAGTTTTTGTCTAAAAACGAAGGTAGAGTAAGAGCCAAGTTTTATCTTAACTAAAGTTTTTTTCTGGTTGCACTTATTATGCTCAAAGCCCAAAATTTAAAAAAAAGTTTTAATAAAAGAGAGGTAGTACGTGGGATTACTGTAGAGATAAAAAAGGGAGAGATGGTAGGCTTACTTGGTCCTAATGGTGCTGGGAAGACTACCTCGTTCTATATGATCGCTGGATTTCTTAAACCTGATTCAGGAGAGGTATGGCTTTTTGACAAAGAAATCACCGATTACGATGTTTCTGAAAGAGCTAATCAAGGTATCATCTATCTTCCTCAGGAAAGTTCTGTTTTTAGGAAACTTACCGTTTATGAAAATTTTAAGATGGTGATAGAACGTTTAGAACGAAAACAGAAAGAAATAGAAGAAAAGCTCGATTTTTATATAGACCTTTTTAATTTAAGAGAAGTCCTATATCAAAAGGCCTATACCCTTTCTGGTGGACAAAAAAGAAAGTTAGAAATAGCCAGAGCCCTTTTGGTTGAACCTTCCTTTATCCTTCTTGATGAACCTTTTGCAGGTATTGACCCGATAGGAATTGACCAGTTAAAACAGATTTTTAAAACGTTAAAAGAACGCAATATCGGCCTTTTGATTTCTGACCATAACGTTAGAGAGACGTTAAAAATATGTGATAGGGCTTACGTAATAGCAGATGGTCAAATCATCGGATCAGGGACCCCTCAACAAATCTTAGAAAACGAAACCGTTAGAGAAAAATATTTAGGCGAAAGGTTTAAACTTTAGAAAATGATAGAACTTAAAAATCAATTAAAACTTAGTCAACAACTGATTTTAACCCCTCAACTAAAACTTTTGTTAAAAGTCCTTCAACTTAACACCTTAGAATTAGAAGAATATCTGGTTCAAGAGGCTCAGACAAACCCCTTTTTAGAGATAGAATATAAAGACTTGGCTCCAAAAGTTAGTCAAGATAGAGACCATATGCCCGAAGAAGTTAAACTAACAGATGAAATAGATTTAGGAACTGAGGAATTTTTAGAAAAGAGTTTCTATCTTATAGAACCTCAGGAGGAACCAGAAGAACCTATCTGGGAAAAAACCCTTAAGGCTGAAGACAAACTCAGTGATTATTTACTCTGGCAGTTTCGGATGAAAGAATTTACCCCTGTCGAATACGAAATCGCCCAGTATATTGTAGGAAATCTTGATGAAAAAGGATATCTAACCGTTTCTTCTGAAGAACTGGCTAAAGAGGTGAACCTTGCTGCAGAGAAAGTAGAAAAAGTAAGAAATGTCATAAAGTCTTTAGACCCAGTAGGGGTAGCCTCTTACGATGTTAAAGAATGTTTACTTACTCAGCTTTTATTTATGGGTTACAAAGAAGAAAGTCTTCCTTATGTGCTGATAGAAAAATACTTCGAACAAATTCCTGAAGGAGTAGACGTACTTTCTCAAAAGTTAGGCATAGAACCTTCAAAGATAGAAGAGGCTTTAGAGGTTATCAAACATCTTGAGCCCTATCCTGCCAGAAATTTTTATGTAGAAACTTCCACCTACATAGAACCAGACCTCAGGTTTTATAGGGAAGATGAAGAATGGAAGGTAGAGGTTCTCAAGGAAAAAAGCTTTAAGGTAAGATTAAATAACTTTTATTTAGAATACTTAAAATTAAAGAAAAAGGACCCCCGGTTTTTAAAGTCAAAACAGTTTTTAAAAGAGAAATTTAAAGAAGCGGAAAATTTGCTAAAGGCTTTAGACAGTAGATATTCAAGCCTTTATAAAGTTGGAGCAGCCATTTTGACACATCAAAAGGAGTTTTTAGAAAAAGGAATTAAATATTTAAAACCTCTTACTTTAAGGATGTTGGCTGAAGAAACCCAGTTGCATGAATCTACTATCAGTAGGATTATTAATCGCAAATATGTACAAACGCCTTCAGGAGTTTTTTCTCTTAAGTTTTTCTTTTCTTCAGGTTATGAATCTTCTGACGGAACAAGCCTTTCTTCTAAAGCAGTAAAAGACCTTATTAAACAGATCATTTCTCAAGAAAACCCTGAAAAACCTTTAAGTGATAACGAGGTGGCTAAAGTTTTAAAATCTAAATATGGGGTTAATATAGCAAGAAGAACGGTTACTAAATACAGAGAAGAACTTCAAATTCCCTCAGTTCGGGAAAGGAAAAAACAAAATAAGAGGTAAGCCTTATGCCTTTTATAGCTTTTGACTGCGAAGGCCCTTTAACCTTAAACGACAACGCTTTTGAGTATTCCAAGTATATAATACCTGAGGGCCATAGGTTTTTTAAACAAGTCTCTCGTTTTGACGATTACTTAGCAGACATTAAAAAACGTCCTGGGTACAAACCAGGAGACACCCTTAAATTAATACTTCCTTTCTTAAAACTTTTTGGAGCAACCAACCAAAGCCTTAGAGAGTTTTCTCGGAAAACTTTGCTTTTTTTACCTAAGATACCTGAGGTTTTAAAGGAGATAAAAAATTTAGTCCCTACTTTTATCATCAGCACAAGTTATAAGCCCTATTTAGAAGCCCTTGCCGAGGCTATAGAGTTTCCCATGGACCATATCTTCTGTACAGAGGTAGACCTTGATAAAGTAACCCTTTCAAAGGAAGAAACAAAAATTTTAGAAAAATTATACCAAGAAATACTTTCTTATCCAACTATAGAAATACCGTTAAAAGCTACCTCCCCTTCCGACCTCTCTCCAGAACTCTTAAACGTGCTTGAACGGATGGAAGAGATTTTTTTTAAAATTATTTGGAATCTTGATGTAGGGGTATTTTTAAGAGAGGTTAATCCTGTAGGGGGAGAAGAAAAGGCAAGAGCCTGCCAACAAATATCTGAAGGTTTAAATGTTCCTTTTGCAGAAGGATTTTATGCCGGAGATAGTATTACCGATATGAAGGCTTTAATCCTTTTAAGAGAAAACCAGGGGGTATCTTTGGCCTTTAATCCAAACAGATATGCCTTAAAAACTGCAGAATTTTATGCTTTAAGCAAAAACGGATTGGTTTTTAAAGATTTGGTAAAACTGTTTATTGAACAAGGAAAAGAAGGACTCGATAGTTTTGTGTCTTTCAAAGGTTATGAGTTTGAAAAAGTTCCTTCAGAGCCTGAAGTTTTTGAAAATCTTGTAGACAAATGTGAAAACTTTAGAAAGATTGTAAGGGGAACGTTGATAGGAGATTTAGGGTGATACCCTTACAAGATATCTTGCCAAGACGTAACCCTCCGGTAATGACCTGGTTTATCATTCTTTTAAATACTTTAGTTTTTTTTTATGAAATCTCTTTACCTACTGTAGAAAGAGAAATCTTTTTTAAAACCTGGGGATTTATACCTGCTATCTTTTTTGATCCTTACTTTAACTTTCTTGTTGGTTTTCCTTGGTATCATAAGTTTTTAACCCTTTTTACCCATCTTTTTATCCACGGAGGGTGGCTTCATTTTATAGGTAACATGTGGACTTTATGGATTTTTGGGGATAATGTTGAAGACCGATTAGGACCATTTAGGTTTTTATTTTTTTATTTAGTGTGTGGAATTTTAGCTACGATGCTCCATTCTTTTATCTATCCTAACTCTGTTATTCCTTTAGTAGGAGCCTCTGGTGCTATCTCTGGAGTTATGGGAGCCTACTTTTTATTGTATCCTTTAGCAAGAATTCTGGTAGTTTTTCCGGTGTTTTTTATACCCCTATTTTTTGAGGTCCCTGCCTTCATATTTTTGGGTTTATGGTTTTTGCTTCAGTTTTATAACGGACTTTTTTCGTTGGTTTTACCAGAAAGTTTTGGTGGGGTTGCCTGGTTTGCTCATATAGGTGGTTTTTTGGCAGGAGCCTTGCTATATAAAATTTTCTGTAAAAGAAAATGCAGATTCTATAAAGATGAATATACCTTTTTTGGTTCCTTTTTTGATATAGACAAGCCTTAAGGGGGTTTTATGTTATGGTTGGTATAGGAGACCTTTTCTGGATTATCTTTTTTGCCATAGCTATGCAACCTTTTTTGAGACAAAAGTTCTTAGAAATAGCCAGACAAAAAGCCATAGAACAAATCGAAAAAAAGAGAGGTTCAAGGGTTATTTTGTTGGTTCATCGTCAAGAAAAAATGTCGTTTTTTGGTTTTCCTCTGATGAGATACATCGATATCAACGATTCTGAAGAGGTAATAAGGGCCATACATCTTACAGATAAAGACGTTCCTATAGATTTAATACTCCATACTCCAGGAGGATTGGTTTTGGCCTCTCTTCAGATCGCCCTTGCCATAAAAAAACATCCGGCTAAGGTTACAGCCTTTATTCCTCATTATGCTATGAGCGGAGGAACCCTTATTGCTCTTGCCTGTGATGAAATAGTGATGGATGAACACGCTGTGCTTGGACCGGTAGATCCTCAGTTAGGAGAATATCCAGCTGCCTCGATTCTAAGAGCAGTTAAAAGAAAACCTTTAGAACATATAGACGATAAAACCTTGATTTTAGCAGATGTAGCTGAGATGGCTTTAAAACAGATGAAAGAAAATCTAAAAGTAATCCTAAACGATAGATATTCTGAAGAAAAAATAAACACCTTAGCAGAAATACTGTCTCAAGGATACTTTACTCACGATTATCCTATTACTTATGAAAAAGCCTTAGAATTAGGGCTACCGGTGAGCAAAGACATGCCTATAGAAATCTATCAACTTATGAAATTATTTCCTCAACCAACCAAAACAACCTCTTCGGTAGAATACATACCTTTACCTAAAAAAGGCAAACCTTAAGCACCTTTAGAAGATATCAGCGATTTCAATGTTTCTGCAAATACTTGAAAATGTTCTTCTTTCCAGAGGACAAACACAATTTTTTGGGGGGATTTATGTTTTTTCAGAAAGTCACATACTGTTTTTAAGGCGATCTTTGCAGCCTCTTTTATAGGATAACCATAGGCTCCTGTGCTAAGAGCAGGAAAAGCAACTGAGTTGAGACCATAATCTAAGACTAATTTTAAAGAATTTTGGTAGGCCTTCTTAAGAAGTTCAGGTTCACCGCTTTTTCCGTCTCTGTATATAGGACCTACTGTATGAATAACATATTTTGCCTTAAGGTTCCCCCCTTTCGTGATTACTGCCTCACCGGTAGGGCATTTTTTATATTTAGCCCTAAGTTCTTCAAGAATTACAGGCCCACCTTTTCTATGAATGGCTCCGTCAACCCCTCCCCCTGGAATAAGTTCCTGGTTAGCCGCGTTAACTATAGCCTCAGTTTCTTGTTCAGTAATATCTCCTTGGATTAATTCAATTTCACATCCTTCAATATAAACCTTCATGGTTTTACCTTCCCTTTTTAAGGTAAAACGGGTCTGGGGGGATTTGAACCCCCGACTCCTGGCTCCGGAGGCCAGTGCTCTTTCCAGCTGAGCTACAGACCCATCACCTTTAAATTATACCTTAAACAAATACTTTTACACCTTAACCCCTTCAACCGCCCTGTTTAATTCCATAATAACATTTTTAAGTACTTCTATTTCTTCTATAACTCTATCGTTTAATTCTTTTATTTCAACGGCAAGTTGACTTGACTGAATAGCAGCCTGAGCAACCTCATTGCTTGCAACGCTTTGTTCCTCTGTTGCCGCTGCTATCTGATTGATAGCATCTCTAACCTGAATGCTTGATTGAGCAATATTTTCAAGAACATCTTTAATTTTCGTTAAAGCATTTAATGCCTCTCCTACTTTTTCCACCGTGGTATTCATGTTGTCCATAGAGTTTTTAGATTCTTGTTGAACGGCTAAGATTCTATTTGCAATATCTTCGGTTGCCTTTATCGTTTTTTCAGCAAGCTTTCTAACCTCTCCTGCAACCACCGCAAAACCTTTTCCATGCTCCCCAGCTCGCGCTGCCTCTATCGTTGCGTTAAGTGCAAGGAGATTTGTCTGGTCTGCTATGTCTTTAATCATCACAACTATATCTCCTATTTCGTTTACTCTTATGTTTAAAGTATCCAAGGTTTTCTTAAGTTCATCTGTTGCTTGAGTGGTTTCATGAATTATTACCATAGACTCATCTGCTAACCTTGCTCCTTCTTCTGATACTTTTTGGGATTTATTGGCTAATTCTTGAGCATAATGAGCGTTTTTAGCAACATCTGCAATGGTTGCACTCATCTCCTCTACTGCTGCTGCAATCTGATTTGCCTGGTTGGTCTGAAGGTCTATTTTTTTCTTTACAGAATCAACGTTCCCCAGAAGATTCTCTACAACCTCATAAACGGTTGAGGCTGAACTTTTAATCTGTTTTACCAACCTTTGAGTGAACTCTTCAACCTTGATAACTGCCTGGGCGATAAGACCGATTTCATCTTTTCTATTTCTGTACCCCTTTCCAAAACCAATTCTGCTAAAATCACCCTTGGCTACCTCTCCAAGTTTTGCTGCCATGTCTGGAATTGGATTCAAGCTTCTTTGAGTGAGTACATAAATAAGTATTCCTATAGCAATGGCTGCTAAAATATTTAAAACAAACATGACATTTCTAAAAGTATAAGACACCCCATAAATTTGACTCTTAGGAACATTTATAGAAATTAACCACTTAAAACCAGAATAAACTTGAGCTATAGAGACATGTTTTTCCCCGTTTATCTTTGTTTCTACAGCTTCCCCTTCTTTGGCTTTTGATAGTTTTTCTATACTTTCTTTTCCTAAATCTTTTCCAGCAATAAGTTTAGGTTCTCCTTTGGCAACATCATACACAGACACAAACCCTCTTTCTCCTATCTTAAGACTGCCTAAATAATTTTTAAACTCATTAATGACAGGAGTGATATCAAAACCTATGAAAAATACGCCTATTACAGCTCCGCTTGAGTCCTTTACAGGTACATATTTAGTCATATACTCTTTACCAAAAAGGGTAGCCTTTCCTACATAGGTTTCTCCCCTTAACAAACCTTGATATGCAGGATGATTCCTATCTAAAGTCGTCCCAACTGCACGGGTTCCATCTTCTTTTTTAAGAGAGGTTGCCACTCTTAAAAAATCGTCTCCTTCTCTTTTAAAAATGGTTGCTACACTTCCGCCTGTGATAGCGGTAAACTTATCACAGACATCGTTGCTGGGATTACTAATACTTGGTCCTAAAGACATATAAACACTCATAAAACGGTCAGCTGAATACCTTGCAAACTGGTCAAAGGTTTGTAGTTCATGGATAATCGTTTTAAATTCAAGGTTTAAGGTTGCAAGTTCTTTCTTTTTTATAGAAGAACTTGTCTGAAAATAAAGAACAGCCGCAACTATAGAATACACTAACAAAATAGAAACAAGAGCTAAAACAAAAATCTTTTTACTTAAAGATAAACCATCTAAAACATTTTTACCCCTTTCTCCCATTTCCTCCTCCTGGAATTAAATAATATATCATTATTTATACTTTTCATTAACCTTTTATTATAATTAACATTTTATTATAAAAACAGGGTCCTAAAAGTCAAGCAATATTGACATAAAAAAGCTAAGAGCTAAAAGATAAAAAAGTAACATGCACTACTAAAGAATATTCAAAAAAGAAAGAATTCACAAAATTGTTTGTTAAAATTTTATATTAAAAGGTACAACTTAATACTTATAAGGTTAATCTATTTTAAAAAACATAATGGCAAAGCGGTAAAAATATTCAATTGTTCAAAAAATCACATATCCTAAAATTCCTTTTTAAATTTTTATAAAATTTAAGAATAGAAAAAGTATTCAAATATTGGTAGGAGGTGGGGAACATGAAAAAGTTTGAAAATTTGAGTATAAAAAATAAGCTTTTGCTTTTAGTCTTTTTTTCTTTATTTGGTTATATAATATTTTTCCTTTTACAATCTACTTACTTAAAAGAATCTATTCTAAAAGAAAAAAAGGTAGAACTAATTCAAAAAGGAGAGATGGCCTTATCTATAGTAGAATATTACTACAGTCTTTATAAAGCTGGGAATCTTACCGAAGAAGAGGCTAAAGAAAAGGCAAAGCTTGCCATAAAAAACTTACGTTATGAAGAAAGAACTAACTATTTCTGGATAAATGATGGAAGTCTCCCCTATCCGATAATGGTAATGCATCCAACGGTTCCTCAGCTTGAAGGAAAACCTCTTTCTGACACCAAATTCAACGTAGCATACAAACGACAGACTGACCTTAATGCAAAAGAGGAAAAGGTAAACAATCAAAATCTTTTTACTCTTTTGGTAGAAACTGCAGGTAAAACAGGACAGGCTTTTGTTTGGTACAAATGGCCTAAACCGTTAAAAGGGGGAGGAGTAACTAAAGAAGTTTATCCTAAACTTTCCTATGTCGTAAAGTTTGAACCATGGAACTGGTATATAGGAACAGGGGTTTATATTGATGATGTCGATAAAGCTTTTATACAAGCTATGAAGAGAAATAGTATAAAAACTGGCTTAGCTGTGTTAATAATTTTACTTATCACAGGATTTTTGGCTATTTTATCTGTCCGTTCTATTTCTATACCAATCTCTGAATTAGAAGAAAAAATAAAAAAATTTGGACAGGGACATCTAAACATCGAGTTTAAAACCCAAAGAAAAGATGAAATAGGTAAAATTGCTAACAGCTTAGATGATGCTATTAGCAACCTCAAGGGAATTCTTTTAAGTATCAAAGAAGTTTCAGAAAGTCTTTCTGATTCAGCCAATGGTCTAACTGAAGTGTCTAATCAGTTCAAAATAAGCCTTGACCTCCAAACCCAGCAAGCAACCCAGATTGCCTCTGCTGCAGAAGAAATGTCCATTACTGTGGTTGATATCGCTAAAAACACGACAAGCATTTTAGAAGAAAGTAAAAAAACAGCAGAAATTGCCAAAGAAGGTGAAACCTATATTTTAAAAACCGCAAATGAAGTTAAAATAATAGAAAAAACAGCAGAAAAACTAAAAGAAGTCATGTATAGTTTAGAAGAAAGGACCAGGGCAATAGAGAGTGTGGTAGAGTTTATCAAGGATGTGGCAGAGCAGACCAATTTACTTGCATTAAACGCAACGATTGAGGCAGCCCGAGCTGGAGAGCATGGAAAATCTTTTGCGGTTGTTGCAGGGGAGATAAGAAAATTAGCAGAAAGAACTAACAAATCAACCGATGAGATAGCAGGTGTTATAAGGGAGATAAAGGGAGTGGTAGAGGAGGTGAGTAGGGAGGTAGAGGAGATAGGTGCTAAGGTTGAGAGTGGTGCAAGGCTTAGTGAGGAGGCATCAGGGATTCTTAGTAGGATAGCAGATGCGGCAGAAAGATTGCAGGAGATGATACAGAGCATTGCAAGTGCGACAGAGGAGATGAGTGTGACAGCAGAGGCTGTAGCAAAGGATGTGGGCAGTGTGGCAGAGGCAGCCAAGGAGCTTGAGGCAGGGGTTGAGCAGGTGGTTGCTACAACGACTGAGGTTGCCAAACTTGGGAATGAGCTTAAGACCGCGGTAGAGAAATTTAGGGTTTAGTTTGTATAAAGTTTATGATAAAAGTTTATGTAGATGGGGCTTGTTTGGGGAATCCAGGTCCTGGAGGCTGGGCGGTTTTGATTTTAGATGATGGTCGAGAACATTTGATTACAGGTGGGGAAGAAGTAACCACCAACAACCGGATGGAGCTTGAGGCAGTCCTCCAGGCCCTTTCTTTTTTTAAACAACCTACTGAAATTACCATTTTTTGTGATTCAGAATATGTGATAAAAGGTGCAACACAGTGGCTTTCTAACTGGAAGAAAAAAGTTTATAGGACTGCAGACGGAAAACCGGTTAAAAATAGGGACTTATGGGAAAAACTTGATGAACTTCTCAAGTTTCATAAGGTTTCTTTTCAAAAGGTTTCTGCCCACAGTGGAGATCCTTTAAACGAAAAGGTAGACCAAATAGCTAAGAAAAGTGCTCAGAGATGGAAAAAAGATATTTAGTAGGTATAACAGGGGCAAGTGGAGCGATTTATGCAAAGTTTTTTTTACAGGAACTAAGGGAGTTAGGGGTTAAAACTGAGGTAATTATTACAGAGGCAGGAAAAAGGGTTTGGGAGGCAGAGTTAAACTCTTCGTGGGATGGTCTAAAAGATTTAGCTTTTAAGGTTTATCAGGAAAGGGAAATTTCAGCTCCACCTGCCAGTGGTTCTTCTTTATATTCTGGGATGGTGGTCATACCTTGCAGTATGGGGACGTTAGGGGCTATTGCTCATGGAGTTTCAAGAAATCTGCTTCAAAGGGCGGCAGACGTGATGTTAAAGGAGAGAAGGCCTTTAGTTTTAGTGGTGAGAGAAACCCCTCTAAACTTTATTCACATAAAAAACATGGAAGCTTGTCTTAAGGCAGGAGCTGTTATTTTTCCAGCCATGCCCTCGTTTTATCAAAGACCTAAGACTTTAGAGGAGCTGGTAGACTTTTTTGTGAAAAGGCTTCTTATGTTTCTGGGTTTTAACCCCCAAGGTTTTAAGAGCTGGGAAGAAATCTGCGAAAGTTAACTTGGTTATAAGGTAAAAATAAAAAAATAGGAGGTAAAGATGTTTAAAAACTGGAGTATTACCAAAAAGCTTCTTGCAGGTTTTGGTGTTATCTTTTTTATAGTCGGCCTTGTATCTTTCTATACTTTATATTCTTTGTTTATTGTGAAAAAAGACGTTCAGGATTTAGGAGAAAGAGCGGACAAGCTCGAGATGGCTGCTAAGGTTAGAAGAGAGACTATGGTAGGTGTTCACTATAACGTCACCAAACTTCTTTTAACGAATGATCCGGAAAAAAGAAAGGAGTATTATAACGAAATCCTTAAAGCTCGAGAGGAGTATAAGAAAGCTATGGATTTTCTTAAGTCTGTTACCCGATCAGAGGAAGGAAAAAGACTTTTGCAAAACGTGCAAGATTCTATAGTTTCAGCAAGAGAGTTAACCAACAAAACCCTTGAACTTGTCTTAGCAGGTAAAACTTTGGAGGCTATCTCTTTTTATGAAAAAGAGGTGATTCCTAAAACCAAGACGATTGAAAAAGCTCTTAACGAGCTGGTTGCCTTTTATGCAAAAACTGCTGACGAAAGAGGTCATGAAGTATCAATTTGCATCAAACGTCTTTTTGTTATTTTGTTTGTATTTGGAGGAATTTTTATAGTTATTTCTTTGGTTGTAGTTTTTGGTGTGACTAAATCTATCAGGGGTTCTATCGAGAGGTTAAGGCAGGCTTTGGCAAGGGTAAGGGAAGGGGATCTTGCGGTTGAGATAGCTGTTGACAGTCGAGATGAAATAGGAACGATGAGTGCTGACCTCAGAGAGGCATTAGTTAGCATTAGAAATCTTATAGATGAGGTCAAGCATGTGTCAGTTGCCCTTGCTGGGTCAAGTGAGGAGTTATCTGCCATAACCAAGCAGTTTAGTGCAAGTATTGAGAATCAGACTCAAAAGGCAACTCAGATTGCAAGCGCAGCAGAACAGATGTCTATTACGGTGGTTGACATAGCTAAAAACACAACCAACATACTTGAAGAGAGTAAAAAGACAGCTGAGATTGCAAGGGAAGGGGAGAACTATACTTTAAAAACAGCAAATGAGGTTAAGGTAATAGAAAGGAATGCAGGGAAGTTGAAGGAAGTTATGTACAGTTTAGAGGAGAGGACCAGGGCAATAGAGAGTGTGGTAGAGTTTATCAAGGATGTGGCAGAGCAGACCAATTTACTTGCATTAAACGCAACGATTGAGGCAGCCCGAGCTGGAGAGCATGGAAAATCTTTTGCGGTTGTTGCAGGGGAGATAAGAAAATTAGCAGAAAGAACTAACAAATCAACCGATGAGATAGCAGGTGTTATAAGGGAGATAAAGGGAGTGGTAGAGGAGGTGAGTAGGGAGGTAGAGGAGATAGGTGCTAAGGTTGAGAGTGGTGCAAGGCTTAGTGAGGAGGCATCAGGGATTCTTAGTAGGATAGCAGATGCGGCAGAAAGATTGCAGGAGATGATACAGAGCATTGCAAGTGCGACAGAGGAGATGAGTGTTACGTCTGAGTCAGTAGCTAAGGATGTAGGTAGTGTGGCGGAAGGAATACAAGAACTAAAAAGAAACATCTTTTCCCTTCTTGAAACCACGGAAGGTATAAAAAAAATGGAAGAAGAACTAAGAAAAAAAGCCTCTATTTTTACCCTTTAATTTTTTTTAATTTTGATTATAATGTTTAAACAATATTAATTTTAAAGGAGATTTGTATGGATAGAGAAACCTTGATAAAAGGAATGGTGCTTTATGAAGATATCGACCACAAGTTTATCTGGTTAGGATGGGAAGAAGAGGAAGAAGAAGGGTTGGTACAGACTAATCAATATCTGATCATAAATAAAGGAAAGGGGATTCTTCTTGATCCAGGTGGGGTGTATGTTTTCCCTCGGGTTTTAGCCGCTGTTGCCAACTACATAAATATTGAAAACATAGAATATATCTTCTTTTCCCATCAAGACCCTGACGTAAGCTCAGGACTAATTACCTGGTTGGAAAACACCAACGCCAAGGTTTATATCAGCAAACTTTGGACAAGGTTTATTCCCCATTTTGGTTACAATTCTTTAAAGCGGACCATTCCTTTAGAAGATAAAGGGGGAGAATTAACTTTGGGTTCAGGTGATAAACTTTTGTTTATACCTGCTCATTTTCTTCATTCTAAGGGAAATTTTTCCATATTTGATACGCGAAGCAAAATTTTGTTTTCCGGAGACATAGGGGCTGCTGTTTTTCCTAAAGGCCAGAGATATCTTTTTGTAGAAAACTTTGAAAACCATGTAAAACTTATGGAAGGTTTCCATAAAAGATATATGGGAAGCAATAAAGTATGCAAAAAATGGGTTAACTCAGTCAAACCTCTTAATCCAACCATTATAGCTCCTCAACATGGAGCAATTTTTAAGGGAGAGAATGTAAAGAAATTTCTCAACTGGTTTGAGAACTTAAGTTGTGGGCTTGACATTATAGATCAAATTTATTAACCTTTAGGGGAAAAACATGTTCAACTTTTTTAAAAAAGAAACCAAAGCATTTAATCTCACTTCAACTTTTTCCCCCTACCCTATCAACCTAAGAAAAGTAGCACAAAAACTTTGGAAATTTTCTTACATAAAAAGTTTGTCAAATTATGTTTCTAAGGCTCTTATAAAAGCTTTACAACTTTCACAAGAATCTGGTAAATATATTTCTTCTTTGGTAGAAAAGTTTAATTTTGCCATCCAAACCCTTTCAGAAAAAATATTACCCATAAAATCTGAAACAGATAACTTGGTAAAAAAATCTGAGGAGTCAAAAGAAAAGATAAACGTTATGATAGAAGAGGTAAAAGTTATAGAAAGCAGCCTTAAAAATTTTGTAGAGACCTCAAAAAAAATGCAAAACTCGTTCCAAGAAATCAAAAATTCTTTGACAGAAATTCATAACATCGCAGACCAAACGACTATCTTGTCCCTGAACGCATCTATTGAGGCTGCTCGAGTGGGATTAGCTGGAAAAGGTTTTACTGTGCTTGCTGAAGAAATTAGGAAATTAGCTAACAAAACCAATCAGTTTGCTAAACACATTAACGAAAGCATCCTTTCTGTAGAAAAAAACATCAACTTTTTTACCACCTCGATCTTTGCCCTTAAAGAAAGCTTAGATAAAAGCATCGCAACCTTAAAGGAACTATATTCTTTTATAGATTCTAACCATCAGATGGCTGAAAATGTAGAAAGATTGATAAATGATATGTTTTTAGCCATAGAAGAGCAAGTTAAAATTACAGAAGAGATTACTCAAAACATGGTTAACCTTTCAAAAAATTTAGAAATTACGGAGAAGCAACTTCAATCTATAGTGATACAGTTTAAAAAGATTTAAAAAATTGTTATTTAACTAAACTTTCCAAAGCCCCCTTTATCTCAGGGTAAATAAATTTAAAATCGTTTTGTATCAATCTTCGAGGATGAGCCTTTATATTTGCAGTTATACTGTCTGCCAACTCACCTAAAAACAACTTTAAGGCAAACATAGGTACCCTAAAGAAAGCTGGTCTTTTTAAAACCGTAGCCAGGGCTTTAGTAAACTCTTTGTTGGTTACAGGTTGAGGGGAAGTAAAGTTAAAAACTCCTTCAAGGTCTTTTTCTATGAGAAAAATCAAGCCGTTTACTAAATCACTTATATGTATCCAAGAAAACCATTGTCTCCCATCCCCCAAAGTTCCACCTAATCCCCACTTAAAAACAGGTAAAACCTTGGCAAGCATACCACCTTTACCAAGAACGATACCAAAACGGGTTATAGCTACTTTAACTCCATACTTCTTAGCAATTTGGGCCTGTTTTTCCCATTCTATGCATACTTTTGCCAGAAAATCATTTCCTGGTTGAGAGTCTTCGTCTACGGATTGATCTCCTTTATCTCCATAATATCCTATGGCTGAGGCATTTATCAAAAAAGCGTCTTTTTTTAAAGATTTTACGATGTTTTCTGTAGACTTAACTCTGCTTTCTAAGATTAGCCTTTTATAGGACTCTGTCCATTTTCCAAAGATGTTTTGTCCTACCAGATTGATTACCACGTCAAAATTGGAAACCTCAGCTTGCCAACTTCCTGATTTCATAGGGTCTCCCAAAATAAAATCACAACCTGAAAACCGAGACCTAGCCTTTTCTAAATCCCTTACCAATAAAGTCGTACTGAAACCTTTTTTTATCAGTTCAGGCACTAAAGCTCCCCCAACAAAGCCTGTACCTCCAACTACCAGCACTTTTTTTATAGTAATAACCTCAAGTTTTTCTCCTATAAAACATTTTAAAATAAAAACATCAGAAAGTAAATAATACCTATAAAAATACGGTAAACTCCAAATATAAAAAAACTATGCTTAGAAATAAAACTCAGAAAAGTTTTGATAGCTACCAGTGCCGTAAAAAAAGCAAAGATAAAGCCTACTAAAAGGACTTGCCAATCTTGAAAGGACATCTCGGAATATGATTTGATGAGGTCATAACTGGTAGCCATAAGCATCGTTGGTAAGGCCAGAAGAAAGGAAAACTCAGCCGCAGCCTTTCTGTTAAGACCAACCACCATCCCTCCTATGATGGTAGCAGCTGAACGAGAAACTCCAGGCATCATGGCTAAAGACTGAAAAACCCCTATTAAAGGTATTTTCTTTAAACTAAGCTCTTTTACATCAGACAACCCATTATCTTTTTGAAGAAATCTGTCTATAAATAAAAGCACTACCCCTCCGAAAATCAAGTTGATCACCACTAAAAGGTCGTTGCCTATAAAAAATCTTTTGATTATCTTATAAAGTAAAAACCCTAAGATCCCTGTAGGAATAAAAGCCAAAATAATCCTTTTCCAAGTTTCCTGATCTTTTAAAAGTTTTTCGTAATATAGAGATAAAACCGCCAAAATAGACCCGAGTTGTATGGAGATTTCAAAAGTCTTGGTAAAGTTAGTGTGAGGAATGTTTAAGATATGAGCAGTCAAAATAAGATGGCCTGTGGAAGAGACAGGCAGAAACTCGGTTAGTCCTTCTACTATGCCTAAGATAGCAGCTTGAATAAGATCCATAAAACCTCCTCCTGCTGTTAGAATCTTTCAAGATAAGAGTTTAATCTTCTATTTTATTTTAAGCAAATTTTGTTAAACTTGTGTAAAGATACCTGATTTCAAAGGTTATTCAACCTAAAAGAGGGATTAAGATGGAAAAATATCGTATAGTTTTTTTTGGTAGTCCAGACTTTGCGATACCACCTATAGAGGGACTGCATGAAAATGAAAACCTTATAGCAGTGGTTACTCAACCAGACAAACCCCAGGGAAGAGGTTTAAAAACCCTACCCTGTGTGGTGAAAAAATGGGCTTTAGAAAAGGGAATTTATGTGTTAGACCCTCAGAAAATAAAAGGAAATGTTGAATTTTTTAAAATTCTAAAGGAACTTGCTCCTGACCTGATCGTGGTTTGTGCTTATGGTAAAATCCTACCTAAGGAAGTTTTAGAAATTCCGAGATTTGGATGCTGGAACATACATGCCTCTTTGCTTCCTAAATACAGAGGTGCCTCTCCTATCAACTGGGCTATTTTACAAGGAGAAAAAGAAACAGGGATAACCATCATGCTTATGGACGAAGGATTAGATACTGGTCCTATACTTTTGCAGAAAAAGATTCCGATAAATCCAGAAGACAATGCCCAAACCTTAGCTCAAAAGCTTAGTGACCTTGGTAAAGAGGCTATTTTAGAAGCTATAAATCTACATAAAAAAGGATTAATTAAGCCTATCCCTCAACCTGAGGGGGGTGCCTCTTACGCACCTTTATTAAAAAAAGAGGATGGATTTTTTACTTTTAAAGAGCCTGCTTGGTTTATCGAGAGAAAGGTAAAGGCCTTTGTTCTTTGGCCTACAGCCTATACCTACATCCAAGGAAAAATCCTTAAGGTATATAAGGCTAAAGCCTTAGAATCAGAAAATAATACCCCAGGAGAAATACTAAGGATAAACCAAGAAGGGGTATTAGTAGGCACCTCCCAAGGTGCCCTTCTTTTGATGGAGGTCCAGCCAGAGGGTAAAAAACGAATGTCTGCGTTTGAGTTTGCCTGTGGTAAAAGGTTAAAACCTGGTGACCTCCTTACTTAAACTGGGGAAGCTTACCTTTGTGTAAAACCTGTAATAAAGGTGAAGCCAAGAAAATAGAACTATAAGTCCCTACTATAAAACCTATCGTTAAAGTTAAAGCAAAATCTCTTATCACTATTCCTCCAAACAAAAGGAGACTCAAAGACCCAAAAAGGGTGGTCAAAACGGTGATTATCGTCCGAGAAAAAACGTCGTTTATACTTTTGTTGATAAGCTCATCAAAGTTGGCAAAACTATGTTTTTGTAAATTTTCTCTGATACGGTCAAAGATTACCACCGTGTCTGTCAAAGAATAACCTGCTAAGGTAAGAAGGGCTGTGATAAAAAGAAGGTTTATCTCTTTCCCTAAAAGATAAAACAAACCAAAAGTTACTAAAACATCATGAAAGGTCGCCAATCCGGCAGCTATACCAAAATAAACGTTAAACCTAAAGGCTAAATAAACGATAATTCCTACTAAAGCTCCCAGAATAGCTAAAGTTGCTTTGTTTTGAAGTTCTTGACTAATGGTAGAACCTATTTCCTCTTTAGAAACTACATTAAATTTATAATCAGTAAGTTTCTGATTCAAAAGAGAAAGAATATGATTTACCTCTTCTGTAAGGCTTTCTTTACTAAGTTTTACCTTAAGAAGGATCATGTTTTCTTTCTTTATATCTTGTAACATAAAATCTTTTATTCCGCTTTCTTCTAAGGTTTTTCTAAGGAGGCCTAAGTCAGGGGTTTTTTCACTACTAAGATAAATAATAGCCCCTCCTGTGAAGTCGATACCTAAATTGGCTTTGCCTAAAAAGGCTTGCAATATTCCAAAACAACCGGTTAAGGAAAGAATTAAAGACATTATCGCACAGCTCTTTTTAAACTTCATGAAGTTAAAGTTGGCTTTTTTAATCAATTCGAAAAATTTTATCCTAAAATCGATACCCCTTTCGTACAGATATTCATAAAAGATTTTGGTTGCAAAGATTGCGGTAAAGAGGTTTACTAAGATAGAAATAGATAGGGTTACAGCAAACCCTCTAATAGGACCTGTACCAAAGATGAATAAAATTAAAGAAGTTATAAGCACAGTTACATGGGCGTCAAAGATGGTTATAAAAGTTTTTGAATATCCCTGGAAAATGGCAGAAAAAGTCGTCCTTCCCGTTTTTAACTCTTCTCTTATCCTTTCAAAGATAAGGACGTTTGAATCAACCCCCATTCCTATACTAAGGATAATGCCTGCAATTCCTGGAAGTGTAAGGGTGGCTTGAAAAGCAGAAAGTAAGGCTAAAAGAAAGTAAATATTTAGAACTAAAGCTATTACAGCAACTATACCTGATATTCTGTAATAAAAAATCGTAAAAATTATAACCGCTGCTGCTCCTATGACCCCTGCTATCAATCCTTTTTTGATCGAGTCAGTCCCCAAAGAAGGTCCTATGGTTATGTTTTGCAAGATTTTTACCGGAGCAGGTAAAGCCCCTGCTCTTAGGACCAGTGCCAGGTCAGAAGCTTCTTGCATAGAAAAACCACCTGTAATCTGGGCCTCTCCTCCAGAAATCTTTTCTTTTATCACCGGAGCTGATCTGACTACCTCATCAAGCACGATAGCTAAACGCTTACCCACGTTTTCTGAGGTGATAAGTTCAAATATCTTGGCCCCTCTTGAGTCAAACTGAAGCCATACATAAGGTTCGTTGGTTTGAGGATTAACTCTTACCTGTGCTATTTTTAGATAAGTACCTGTTAACAAAACCTCTTTTTTTAACACTATTGGGTTTTTGATAACCTTTCCTGTTTCTTTATCTTTCTCAACCATAAAATAAAACTGGGAGTCTTGGGGCAAGTAAGGGGCAAGTAGTTTTCTCCACTCCTCTATCGAAGCATCTAAGGAAATTTTACCGGTTTGTACCAAAGAATTTACTAACTCTGATAGATCAAGCCTTTGCATCGTTTCTTCGTCTACCAACCTAAACTCAAGTTGTGCGGTTTGGCCTATGATGTTTATGGCTCTTTCTGGGTCTTTAAGACCAGGTAACTGAACTACTATCTTATCTTTCCCCTGTTTGGTGACGATTGCTTCTGCAACCCCAAACTGGTCTACCCTATTTCTTATTACCTCTAAAACTTGGTTTAAAAGGTTTTCTTTTATATAACTGATACGTTCTTCTGATAAGGTTACCTCAACTATAAATAAATTTCCTTGTTGATACTCTTTGGAAATTGCTATCTCTTTTATTCCCTTTAAAACCTCATCTTTAAAAACCTTCACGTCTTTTGGGTCTTGAAATTTAAAAACAGCCTTTAGGTTATCGATCGATACCTCATAAGGAGAGGAAACCAATTTGTTTAGTTGTGCTTTAATGTCTTGAACATAGTTTTCAAACTGATTTTGCATAGCTTTATCGATGTTTGGTTGTAATACTAAATGAACCCCACCCTTTAAATCAAGACCAAGCTTAAGCTCGCCTCGATAGACATATTTTTTAAACCAAGGAGGAAGGTTGGGCACAAAGGTAGGTAAAAGCAAAAGAGCCGCAAACCCGATTAAAAAAAGGAGAAAAAAGAGTTTTATTTTAAGTTTAAAAGACAACTTTTACCTCCTGTAAAAGCTATTTTCCACAACCTAAAGCATGACTTAACCAGCTTAAATTATAATCCAAAAGTTCGGTAAAGCTACCTTGAAATCTATAAGTTCCTCCAGACCAAAGTGTTACTACTTTTACGCCTTTACTTTTGAATAAAGAGACATAGTTTTCAAACTCTGGGTCAGTAAGAAAAACTATCTTAGGGTTTCTTTTTTGTACATTTTGAAGCATTTCTGTAAGGTTTTTTGCGCTTGGCTCTCCTTCTTTATGATGGCCTTTAATCAACGTTTTCTCCTTTATTCCACAAGGTGTTAACAAATAATTAAACACAGGGTGACCTAATATGTACACTTCTTTATACTGACAGTTTTTTAAACCTATGATTTTGGCTTCTAAGAGCTTTACAGTCTTTAGAAATTGTTGCAATCTTTCCCGATAAAAGATCTTATTCCCAGGATCCCTTACCTCTAAAAATTGAACCAAATCAGAGGATAAACTTTTTACCCTGTTTAAGTCAAACCACAGATGTGGGTCAGCAAACCTTGTTTGCCCTCTGGCAAGGCTCAGTAAAGGCTTGTTAGCCCTTATCTGGTAAACTTTGTTAGCCCAGTGTTCTGTGCCTACGATCACCATGAGGTCTGCATTTCTAATTAAGTTCCATTGAGAAAAGGTAGGCTCAAAACTATGAAAATCTCTTTTTTCAGACTGTAGCGTGATCACATTTTGTTTGGTAGAAACTATTTCCTTAATTAATTTTTCTAAAGCTGAATTTGAAACCACAATGTTTAAACTATAGGCCTCTGTAATCAAAAAAATCATAAAAAAACACAAACTACATAAAATCCTGAAGAACCTCATAAGGTCCTCCTGATGTTTAAAGATGATTCTTTTAAAATATTTTTAAAATAACAGGTTAGTTTGCTTTGTCAATCGCTGAAAAATCTTGGATGAAGTGCCTAAAAATTGAACCCCCTAACCTGATAAAAAATATTTGACAGTAAAGTTAGGGGTTTTAAAAAGTTAATATCCTGAATCTGCTCTTATTACCATATAAAATACGCTCCATTGCAGATTTTTCTGATTGACAGGGTCTTTGTAGATATCTGCCCTTCTTATAGACAGATGGTCGTAGTTTCCAGCTGAAGAAAGCAAAGATCTATCCATGGGAGGCGGGTTCCCGTTCCCTGTGGTAATCTGAAGTAGAGATTGATGGTCAAAATAAGAAAGATAGGGAGGATAGAGGTCATCACTTTTAGCAGCTATCTTTTGAAAGATTACTATGGTATCCCAAATAGCCCCTACATTTTTGATGGCCTCATCCCATTTTTTATCATATATGGCTTTAGCTAAAGAAAGAGCTCCTGTGGTGGCGTTAACGATTTCATCCCTGCTGGGAGAGCCTGAATCTTTTTCTAAAACCATATATAGAAAAATAAGCGGCGCGTCTACTTCTATAGCCTCCGTTTTGTTGGATCCACTTCCGTAGACGTTAACATCCTTAGAAAAAAGCCAAGTATCTCCTTTTCCTACCCCTTTTCCTTCATCTGTTCTTCCACAGCTTTCATAGGTTGGACCAAAAGCAGCCCATACCACATAAGGTTCTTCGTCGTCGCAACCTCTTTCCCAGCCTTCGTCATCAGCACAACGATGAGACATAATTCCTAACACCCTGATCTTATATTTTTCGTTGGAACCTAACTTTTTAACCACTAAACTTTTATCACTCCAATCTCCAATTCTTTCGTCCATAGAAAACACACCAACCCATAACCGAAGTTCCTTTTGATTACTTAATTTAGGTAGGGTTAAAGCATAACTGCCTGTATTAGGAATGTCTGTTATGGTATGTTGACCACCTTCCCACCTTAAAACTATTTTTACTTTTTGCTGGTAATTTACATTTTCCCATCTTATGTTATAGGTTTTCCCTTCTTCCCATGTTTCTTCTCCATTAGGATAGATTATATGGATTCTTGGGCCTTCAGGAGTCATTTTGTCAACTTTACTGTCAAACCTTTTCAATGTCTGGATTTTTTCTATTTTTAAAAATTTATTAATCGTTTCTCTTTTAACGGGTTTGGTCTCTTCTATTTTTAAGACTTCTTGATTTACGATCTTCTGCTGGATTTTATTTTCGTATTTAACCAGCGTATCAGAAACATTGACCACTAAGTTCTGAGGAACCCTCAAACTTGACAAATTTTTAGCGAAACTTTCTTCGAACTCAGACTGCCCTCCAGGATAACCCTTTAAATGCCTTTTAAGAAGTTGTGAGACTATCCATAACATCTCAGGATTTTTGGTATTTTCTATAGCCTCTTCGATCTCTTTTTGTTGTTTTTGAAGTTGATAAGCTACCTTTTTAGTATGGTCGGTAGAAGAAACATAAACTGTGCCTTTGATCAGGTTAGCACTTTGATTTTTTAAAACCCCTTTAGCCTGTTCAAACACAGAAAATTTGTTATCTAACTTTAGCCAGAATTTATACCTGCTACTTAATTCGTTTTCAGGATAAAAGATTCTTTGACCTAATACATTATTCTCTATCAAAAGGATAAAGGAGAGATCTTTAACCTCTAATTGTTGGTTCTGCTCCTGAATCAAAGACTGCAAAACATTTTCTATTTTTTGAGGATCAGAAACAGGCACTTTTTTTAATCGTAGTTTTTGCAAAGAAAGGGTTATGTTTTCAGGAACAAACTTAACCGAAATTTCTGTTCCTCCTGCTTGTAGAGGAATATAAAACTCAATGGCTTCCCCTGGTTTTAATTCAACTTTAAACTGAGAAAACTTCACCGCATCAGAAGGAACCGGGTCTGTTTCCCCTAATATTGGTTTCTTAGGAACTAACCATTCAATTTTTAATGGTTTAACTACCTTTTGCGAGGCAGGACCAACTTTTTTTATTTCTATCTTAGAAGGCTTTGTTTGCTCCAAATTTTTTAAGGTTTGCGCATTAAGAGCTTGAAATGTAAAAACAAAGAAAAACAACCAAAATAAGCCTAAAAAAAGAGAAAATTTTTTCATGATTTACCTCCCGGGATCACAAGTTCCAACCCATTTACCCTGAATCTTTTGGACAAACTCTACGTCTTTACTTTTAACTACCAACCTTCCTTCAAACTGCTCTCCTTTATAAACCAAAGATCCTTCATTAATCACCTTTCCTCCATCATCTTCTTTGCATTCCATAACCCAAGATACGCTGTTTCCTTTTATCTCCTTTTGCTTATAGGCACAATTTGAATTAGAAGCACCCAGACTTTGTTCTTGTATAGGGATAAAATTTTCCTTAGTAAGACATTGAGTATAAACCTGCTTAGGCAAGTTTATAGGATAAGAGGAAGATTCCATATCTATCGATATTTCCCATTTTCCATCTTTTAAATCAATCCCTGGACTTACCCTTGGCTCTTTTTTACTACAGGCTGTTCCTAAAAGTCCCAAAAAGCACAACATAAAAAGACATAGCTTCTTCATGACATAACCTCGTAAATGAAATCAGTCTATATTTACAGTATAAATACTTTTTACAGATAAAGTCAAAACGGATTAAACCAGATTAAAAAACTTTTTGAGGTTTTTTCTTTATTTTTTAGATTTTTTTAGAATTTTTTATAGTTTTATAAAATTATAAAAAATGTTTTTTTGAAAAACAAAAGGGTTTAAATATCAAGGACACGATAAGAATTGTAGAAAAATTTTTTGAGAACGCCCCCAACGGGATTCGAACCCGTGTCTCTGGCGTGAGAGGCCAGTATCCTAGTCCACTAGACGATGGGGGCTTTATGAAGTCTCCAATATTTTAAAAATATAAACGGTTTCCCTCTTTTGTCAAGGTAAAAATAAAAAATATGTAGGCTTAAATAGTATGTCATTTTGCGTTTAGGCTTATTGACTTTTAAGAATTTTATATTAACTTGCTAAACATAAGAGAGGTATAATATTTTAGAGGGGGACGTAGATGTCAGTTTTGTTAGAGATAGAAGACCTATGGGTAGAGGTTGAAGGGCGAGAAGTTTTAAAGGGTATATCTCTAAAAATACCTGTAGGAGAAACCCATGTAATATTTGGTAGAAATGGTTCAGGGAAAACTTCGTTGTTGATGACTATCATGGGTTTTCCAACCTATAAAGTAAAATACGGAAAAATATATTTTAAAGGTGAGGATATAACCGACCTTCCTCCTTATGAAAGAGCTAAAAGAGGTATAGGGATTATGTTTCAAAGACCTCCTACCATAAAAGGGGTCAAGCTAAGGGATATTTTAAAACTCTGTGCCAAGGAAAACAACGTTAAGATCGAAGAGCTTGCAAGAAGTTTTAACTTTGAAACCTTCCTTGAAAGAGAGGTAAACAAAGGTTTTTCCGGGGGGGAAATTAAAAAAAGCGAACTTCTTCAGCTGCTTGTTCAAAACCCAGATTTAGTATTACTTGATGAGCCAGAATCTGGGGTGGATGTAGAAAACCTAAACCTTATCGGTCAGATGATAAAAAAACTGTTGCAAAAAGATACCCCTCACAAGCCAAGGACAAAAAGTGGTTTGATCATTACCCATACAGGTTTTATTTTACAGCATGTAGCAGCGGATTTAGGATATGTTATCATGGAGGGAGAAATCTACTGTACAGGAAATCCCATAGAAATCTTTGAGGGTATTCAGAAGGTTGGGTACGAAGGTTGTAAAAACTGTTTAAAAAGACTGGCTTAATGGGAGGAAAAACAAGATGGCTGAAGATAAACTGCTTAAAGAGTTTAAATCTGCAAAAGAAGGTAACATACCTAAGGACCTTTCCGAACTTTCTGAAGAAGAAAAGGAAAGGTTAAGGTTTTTAGGGCTTGATTCGTCTTTAAAAAGAGAGGGAGAATACGTTCAGATAGACGCTAAACCTGTGGTTTGTAGAAAACAGGTAGAAGGCCTTGAGATACTTCCCATAACAGAGGCTCTTAAAAAATATGATTGGTTATCAGACTATTACTGGAAGCTTTTATCTCCGGAAAAAGATGAATTTACCAAAGCTACAGCCGAAGACCTTGATGATGGTTATTTTATCAGGGCTCTTCCAGGTTATAAGATAGTCTATCCTGTGCAAACCTGTCTTTACATAAGGACTGAAAAAGTAGCTCAAAAGGTACATAACATCGTAATAGTAGAAGAAGGGGCAGAGTTAAACTTGATAACCTCTTGTTCGGTTCATCCTCATGTAGAATCTGCTTTTCATATAGGGGTTTCAGAGTTTTTTGTAAAAAAAAGAGCCAAGCTTACCTTTAGCATGCTTCATGTCTGGGGAGATCAGACCATCGTTAGGCCAAGAACTGGGGTTTTGGTAGAAGAAGAAGGATCCTATATTTCTACCTATGTAAGTCTTTATCCTGTAAAAGACATACAAACCTCTCCGGTTTGCAGGTTGGTTGGAGAAGGGGCTAAAGCCTCTTTCGCAAGTATCATCGCCAACCAGCCAGGTTCAAAAATAGACATAGGAGGAGAGGTCTGGTTGGAAGCACCTAATACCAGGACTGAAATCATCTCAAGAACTGTGGTGTATGGCGGAGAAAACATCGCAAGAGGTAAAATCGTAGCCAAAGCTCCAAAAGTCAAAGGACATTTAGAATGTCAAGGGCTTATGCTCTCTGACGAGGGTATCATGAGGGCTATTCCTCAGCTTGACAGTTATTTTTACGACGTAGAATTAACCCACGAAGCAGCGGTAGGTAAGATAGCTAAAGAAGAGGTAGAATATCTTATGGCAAGAGGATTAAGTGAAGATGAAGCAACTTCTCTTATAGTAAAAGGATTCTTAACCGTTAAGGTTGAAGGTATACCTCCTACTTTACAAAAACAAATCGATAAGGTTCTTGAAACTGCCAAACTTGGGTTTTAAGGATGGACTTTAAACCTTATTTAAAACAACTAACTCCCTACCCTCCTGGGAAGACGATAGATGAAATCAGAAGAGAGCTTGGGATAGAAGGTCCGGTTTACAAATTTAACTCCAACGAAAATCCTCTTGGACCTTCTCGCAAGGTGGTAAAAGTCATAAAAGAATTGGCTAAAACTGTTAATCTATATCCAGAGGCAAGTTATATAGAACTAAAAAGAGCCCTTGCTAAAAAGTGGGGGCTATCACCAGAAAACTTTATCCTTGGAAATGGTTCTAATGAGGTGATCGAACTTGTTTTTAAGGCGTTAATAAATCCAGGCGATGAAGTCCTGGTAAGTCAACCCAGTTTTTTGATGTATGAAAAGTTCGCTCAAATTTATGGGGCTAAGGTCAAGGTTGTCCCTCTTGATAACAAACTTAAGCACGATATACCAGGTTTGTTAAGAAATTTGTCTAACAAAACCAAAGTGGTGTTTTTAGACCACCCAAACAACCCCACAGGTAGTGTCTTAGACAGAAAAGATTGGGGCATTTTTTTTAAAAACCTTCCTGAGAATATCCTGGTGGTAATAGATGAAGCCTACGGAGAGTTCATAGAAGACCCTGAAATTCCCTTAGGTATAGAGTTTTTGAAAAATGGTTTTAACGTTTTAGTGTTGAGAACCTTTTCTAAGGCTTACGGTCTTGCAGGATTAAGGTTAGGATATGGTATGGCTGAAAAAAGTTTAGCTCAGCTTTTAGACAGTTTGAGACAACCTTTTAACCTTAATCTTTTTGCCTATAAAGCTGGGCTGATTGCCTTAGAGGACCGGTCTTACCTTAAGAAAAGCCTAAAAATCGTAAGAGAAGGTAGAAGATATCTAACCCAAGAACTTTCTTCTTTTGGTTTTAAGGTATATCCTTCCCAGGCTAATTTTATCATGGTTGATTTTGGTAGTGTTTGTGAACACTTATATCAAGGGCTGTTAAGAAGAGGGCTTCTTTTAAGACCTCTTAAACCTTATGGGTTTCCAAACTCATTAAGGATTACCATAGGACTTCCTGAACAAAATCAGCTTTTGGTTAAAAACATAAAAGAGCTACTTGGTTAAATAACTCTTTACAAAATCTTCTATGCTCATCGGTTTAACCAGATAGTATCCTTGTAAATAGTCTATCTTATTTTTTACCAGCATTTCCATTATCTCTTTATTTTCTACAAATTCTGCTATCGTTTTAATCTTTAAATCCCGTGCCAGTCTTATTATACCTTTTAACACCTTTAAGTTATCTTCAGAATGAAAGGAGGCTTTAACAAAATCTCCGTCGATTTTTATAAAATCAGGCTTAAACTTTAAAAGATATCCAAAAGAGGCATGTCCAGCTCCAAAGTCATCTATGGCTAAAAGAATGTTGTTTTGTTTGGCCTTTTCTTTTATAAAAAACACAAGGTCTATGAAATCTATAAGAGAGGCTTCGGTCACCTCTAAAACCAGTTTAACCTTAAATTTTTGAACAAGATCTATCCATTGTTCCATTTCATAGATTAATCTTTCAAACTTTTCAAAAGAGGTGATAGAACGATTGATAAAAATCATGTAGTTTTTAAACTTATAAAATTTTAGACAGTCTTTAAGCTTTTTAAACATAACCTCTTCTAACCTGTCTAAATAGTTTGATTTTAAGGCAAACTTAATAAATTCTCCTGCAGAAATGAACCTTTTTTCTTCTTCACAGAAAACCCTGATGAGGACTTCTCCTCCTATAACCTCTTGAGTTTTAGCTGAAAATATAGGCTGAACAAAGGGAAAAACAAGTTCTTTTTCTAAAGCTTCATCTAAAAGATTTTTGATCCTGTCAAGCTTTTTTATTTCCAAGTAGTCTTCCTCAGAAAACATAACCCATCGATTTTTTCCCTCTTCTTTAGCTTTTTTAACAGCAATTTCTGCTTTGATTAAAAGATCTTTGGGATCTTTACCGTGTTTAGGATAAACGGCCAGTCCTAAAGAGATGTTAAACCTTACCAGCTCAACCTTTTGATCTTTTATAAGGGTAAAATGGTAGTTTTCTGTGACTTGAAACACCTTTTTAATGGTGGAAAAAGTCCTTAAAAAATTTTTATCGTCTGTCAAAATAATCCCAAACCTATCTCCTTCAAACTTAGCCAACCAAAACTGATCTTCTTTTATGTTTCTATAAAGGTGCTTAGCAAAATCTTCTAAAACTAAATCTCCCACATCAAAACCATATCTAAGATTTATTAAATAAAAATCATCTATGTCAAAAAGGATAAAAGAAATAGTCTTTGCTTCTCCTCGTTTTATAAGCTGGTCCAATTTTTCTAAAGATTCATTTTTAGATAAAAATCCATATAGCTTGTAAAGATTAACCTCTACCGGAGTTTCAGTAGAGACCTCCTTTAAATAAACTTCTATCTCTTTATCTAAGGTTATGATATGAGAAAAAAGCCAATTTTTTAGAAAATTAAATATAGATAAACACAACTCTTTTAAATTCTCTGGTTTTTTTCCTTCCAATTTCTTATAAAGTTCATCAAGTTTTTCTACAAAGGTTTGATGTGATTTTTTATGTAGTTCAAGTTTGGGGTAAGCATGAGCCTTCATAAAAGCTTCTTCGGTTTCAAAATGATATCGAGCATAATCGTATAATTCTTGAAAAGTGTATAAAAGCTCATCTTTAGAAATTTCTGGGTTAAAAACTATGTTTTCGTATAATCTGTTTATGAGATTGACAAGCATCTTGTGTTGATTATCGATGCTTTCTATCCCTATCTCCCAGGTGTGATCCCAATCTATGTAAGACATAGGATCTCCTTTTTAAGGCGTTATTTTTTATAATTAATTTTAATATAGAAACTTAATCTTGTTAAGTCTAATTAAGTTTTATAGGTTAATGTTTACTGCTTTTTGTTTTATTGACAGACAGTCTTGAAAAATTTGTTAAAAGGTTTTTAATTAAATTTACCAAAATCTCGGGGCGTAGCTCAGTTTGGTAGAGCACCGGCTTCGGGAGCCGGGAGTCGCAGGTTCAAATCCTGTCGCCCCGATGTTTCTATTTGCTATTTTTGGTTTGAGATAAAAGTAATGATGGATAACTTTTTTTCTAAATATTTCGAGGTTTATAAAGACTTTAAACAACAGAAGTTTTTGGTAAAGATTAAGGTGTTTGTGCCAGATAAACCAGGTTCTCTTGCTAACCTTGCCAAACTTTTTGAACAAAACCAGGTTAACATCGTATATTTTTACTACAACCGGTCAGAACATCCTAATAGGGTCATCATAGAAGGAAAATTTCAAGACTTATCAAGCTGGGAAAAAGTTCAACAAAGTTTATCAGAAAAAGGGTGGTTTGGAGAAACCTATCAAGAAAACTTTGATATAACCAAACCTGAGGGTGTGTTTAAATTAGCTGTTTTTGTAGAACACAAACCAGGTACCTTAGCCAAGATTGGTAAGCTTTTACAAGAATACCAGGCTAATGTAGTGTTTATGAGTTTTGATGAATACCTTTCTGAAAACAAGGCTGTTATCGCTTTTTACTTACCAGAAAAACAAAAGGCAAACGAACTTTTATACTCACTGAATCAGGCAGGTTATCATTATAGTTTAGAATATTCAGGAAAAGAAGAGGAAACCACCAGGCTTTTAGGGTTAAACCTTCTGGAACGTTTTTATTTTAACCTGAAAAAACTCCTTCCAGAAGAAGAAGTAGCAGAAATCAAAAAATTAGTAGAAACATCTAAATACCTTTCGGAAAATTTAATTAATTTTAATAAAGAAGCAGGGAAAAACTTAGAAGCTGGAGAAATATTTAGAAACATCTTAAGTTTTGCCATCTATTCAAGAACCAAAGTAGGACCAAATTTCTTTTTTAAGAAGTTGCCAAGTATTCCTCTGGGGGATGTTATCTTACACACTTTTAAACCTCCTACCGGAGGAAATCTTTATGTGTTTCAGCTAAACGACGAATATTACCTGATAGATACGTGCTATGGGGTATATTATCAAGACATCAAAACTATGTTTCAAAGCCAAGGGATAAATCCTGAAAAGATCAAAAAAATCTATCTCTCTCATGCGGATGCAGACCATGTAGGTCTTACAGGTTATTTTGAAGAAGAATTTCAAACCGAGGTTTGGTGCCACAAAGATGCACTAAACGTGATGAAAAATGAAAACCGAGTTTATGGTGTTGCCACCCCTCTTTCAGAACTTAATCATTATTTTACGATCTTAGTAAACTATTTTACCAAAACCAAGTTTCCCAAGTCCCCCAAGGTTTTTAACAGTCAAAAATCAGATGAAACCCTTTATGGTTTTCCGGTAATCGACCGGTTTAAGATAGGCAGTTTAAGTTTTAAGGTCTTAGAAAGCTTAGGAGGGCACATTCCTGGACAGGTATTTTTTCTTTGTGAAGAAACCGGCCTTCTTTTTACCGCAGACTATCTCCTTTATGTGCCAAGCCTTACAGAAGAAGAAAAAAAGGTGCTAAACATACCTAAGTTTTTGATGACAAGTACCAATGCTAACTCTGCCCTTTTTAGAAAGGAGATGGAACTTTTGCAGAGACTTTCTAAAGACCTTGATGAAAAGCTTAAAAATCAAGGCAGAGGCCTTATGATTTTTCCAGGACATGGAGACTACTATCCTGCTCGTCCTTTACTAAAGTCATAGATGAAAGTTAAAGCCTTTATTCTTGCAGCAGGATTAGGCACAAGACTTCGCCCTCTTACTGAAGAAATCCCCAAACCCCTTGTTCCGTTGTTAGGTAGACCCATCATAGAGTATGTTCTTAAAAACGTAAATCAGTTAAACCCTGAGGCTATAGGAATTAACCTTCATCATAAACCAGAAAAAATTTTAGCCTGGGCTAAGAGCTGTGCTTATAAAGAAAAATTTTTCTTCTCCCTTGAAGAACAGATTTTAGGCACAGGAGGAGGGATAAAAAAAGCTCAACCCTTCTTAAAAGACTCTTTCTTTGTGGTTTATAACGGAGATATCTTTGCAGAGATAGACCTAAGAGAGGTGCTAAAATTTCATTTTAAAAAAGAAACAATAGCCACGTTGGTGGTTAAACCTAATCCCTCTGCAAATAAAGTTTTCGTAGATGAAGAAGGTAAATTTTTGGGGGTAGAACCACTTTGTGTTCCAGAACGATATTGTAAAAAAACTGGTTTTACTGGTATAGCTGTTTATAGTCCTGAGTTTTTAAACTTTCTCTCTGAAAGTCCTTCTACGGTTTTAGAGGGTTGGGTTGAGGCGTTAAAGAAAGGTTGTCCTATCTATACTTATGAGCAAAAAGGACCCTGGTTTGACATAGGAACCCCTGCCTCATACCTGAAAACCTTGATCTATCTTTTAAGAACCCAAGGAGAAAACTTGTACGTGTGTCCGGAGGTTGCTACAGATGAGGTAGAATTTCAAGGCTATGTATCTGTTGAAGTAGCCTCTCAACTTGAAAAAGGGACTTTTTTAGAAAACGTAGCGGTAATTTCGCCAGAAAGTATGGTTTCTGGCAGGTTTAAAGACGGAATTTTAGGTAAAGATTTCTTTATCCAAGTCCCACGAGAACAGTTTTTACCTCACTCAGAAGAAGGTTATCTGATAGGTTATGGAGGCTCTGAGAGGAAGTTTTACAGGATAAACGGTTTGGTTAAAATGAAGGTTGAAAGACTAAACGAAGATTTTTTTAGGACGGTAGAGTACCAGAAGTTTTTTCAGAAAAGAGAAGTAAAGGTTCCTCATATCTTACAAGTTTCCCAGGAAAAAGGAGAGGTCTTTTTTGAAGACCTGGGAGATCTTTCCTTGTATAACTGGTTAAAAGGGAAAATAAACTTAAGCCTGATAAAAGAGATGTATCAAAAAGTGCTTGATGAAGTGATAAAACTCCATACTATCCCTGTAGACGCTGCTGTTATAAGTAAATTCAAAAAATTTGATTACGAGCATTTTAGATGGGAAACGCAATATTTTAAGGAGAAGTTTTTGCATTCTTTTTTGAAGATTTCAGATGAGGAGATTTTAGAACAAGAGTTTGAAGAGCTGGCAAAGATATCTGATAGTTTTCCTAAAAACCTGATACATCGAGATCTACAGTGTCAGAACATAATGATAAAAAACGGAACTCCCTACCTTATAGACTACCAGGGTGCAAGGATAGGACCTCCTGGTTATGACATAGCCTCTCTTTTATGGGACCCATATTATCAGCTGGAACATAATCTTAAGGAAGAACTTTTAGGTTATTATATAAAAATGCGTAAAAAGATAGAACCTCATTTTGAAGAACATCAGTTTTTACGTAGTTTAATCTATCTAAGGATACAAAGGCACCTGCAAGCCCTTGGGGCGTATGCCAACTTAAGTTTGTTTAAAGGAAAAAAGTATTTTTTAAAATTTATTCCTCAAGCCCTTATCTACCTAAAAGAAGAGGTAAAGGAATTAGGTTGGTCTGGTTTATTAGAAATGGTTGAAAAAATTTGTGAGAAAATGATGGTGGAGCCGGTGGGACTTGAACCCACGACCTCGTGAATGCCATTCACGCGCTCTCCCTCTGAGCTACGGCCCCACTCTCAAAGAACCAAATCGAATATAACATAACCTGTTTATAGGTTTTGTCAATAGTTTTTACAAGGTTTTTCTTAATCTTTTTCCTGTGCTTTTTGTAGGGTCAAGTAGTCTTTTATTTCCTTTAATAACTGAGCTGGGTTTTTTATAGGATATTGAATATGAGTAATGATTTCCTCTAAAGAGATCCCTTTTATCGAAAGATCGGCGAATTTTCCTTTTAAAACCTCTGAGGATTCTACAGGATATTTCAATCCTTTAGATTTTTTAAGGACTAAATAAGCCCAGGGAATTTCTAAAGTTTTGGCTAAGTCTTCGGCTACCACAGAACAGTAGTGAAGCAAGGTCTGGGCGTCATTTCCTTGTTTAATTTCTTTATAGGCTAACTTGGCGATACCTCCTGCGGTATGCACTTTTAACTCTTTCATTTCCTCGTTTACCAGTTCTTCAAGAGACTTAATCTTTTGCAAGGCAAGCTCTGGGTCTGCCCTCAGGATGTTTCTAACGGTGTTTTTGGTTAAGCCTACCTTTTCTGCTATCTCTTCATCGGTTTTTACGTACTCTTCTTTTAAAACCAACACAAAAGCAGCCCTGGCCAAAGATGGCAACCAAGTAAGGGTCCTAAATTCAGCAAGCTTACTAAGCCCACCTAACAAATCGATAGCCTTAAAAAACACCCTACTAACCAAATGCTCTAACTCTGCCTCAGAAACTGTAGGGCTGGTTATTTGGATAACCATAGGCCCTTACCTCCTTTTTATTTTTAAGAAATAGGTTCTTTTATCACTACTAAGCCGGTTTCAGTAATTTCTAAAAACCGGGTTTTGGTATCATGTCCGCACATCCTACATCCATCAATCCTAAAAAGCCTTACTATTTCTCCGATTTCTTTTTTATACATTTTTGCCTTAAAACTTGAATCGATAAGTTCTTTGGCTAAGACCATCGTTCCGTCAACGATATGTCCAACGGCATAACCTCCAGCCGCCTCAGCCGTTAACTCTTCATGGCCACTTCGTTTTTGAGACACAAAAAGGGCTGTTTGGTACCATTTTTTCATAAAATTATAAAGCCTTCTTACTATATTCCTTGCAAGCATTTCCTTGGTTTCAAAAAGCCCGGTTACTGAGTCTATGATCGTAAAATTAGCTTTATAGTGTTGAATAACATAGGCTAAGGTTGCCAAAAGGTCAGGTAAACTCTCTCTAAGCTTGGTTGAAGAAGCTGCGTCTATGATGATAAGGTTGTCTTCAAAATCTTTAAAGTTAAAACCCATAGCATTAGCTCTTAGTTCTAAAGAAGCTGCTAAAAAGTTGGCAGGGGTTTCTACTGTGATAAAGGCTACCCCTTCTCCTTTAGAAGCCTGTTTTACAGCAAATTGTTCAACCATCAAAGACTTTCCTGTGTCAGATACCCCGGTGATGTTAAAAACTGAATAAGCAGGTATACCACCCAACTGCTTTTTAACTAATTTTCCGTTTTCTAAAACCACCACATAAAAAAGTGGGTCAAGCCCTTCTATTCCTGTAGATACTCCATAAAATTTAGGGGCTTTTTTTAGGGCTTCTCCGCCTTTATATATAGATTTTAAGTCTGGCTCCCCAATTCCATATACATTTTCTTTTTTTTCTTGCATCTTCTCCATTTTAAACCTCTTTTTAAAATTCTGTTTTTAATTAAAAATAAGTGTTTGACAACCTTTTTCAAGCCTTTTTAATTTAGACAATAGTATGATTCGTTAAAAAAATCTTTTTAAGCTTGATTTTTTAGCAAAAAATGATAATAAAACTTTATGATGTTATTTTGTTAACATAAAACAGTAGGAGGGTTAACTATGGAAGTGTTTTTAGCGGTTTTTCCTCTTCTGGTGGTTTTTTTGGGTATGTTTTTTTTTCATCGTTCTGGGACTTTTGTTTCTGTCGTTGGGTGGATACTTGCAATTTTGGTAGCAGTAATTTATTTTAAAACCCCTTTTTCAGTAGCTTTAGGGGCTACTTACATGGGAATAATCAAAGCGTTAGGCATAACCTTGGCAGTGCTTTTTACGATGTTTTTAATCTTTTTGATGAGAGAAACAGGTGATCTTAAAAACCTTGTAGATTACATCAAAGGTATTGTAAAAACCAAAGAAGAACAGGTTCTTTTTTTGGGGATGGGATTTGGTTCACTCAGTACTGCTCTTGGGATGGTTACTCCTGCGATGTTTCCTCCGATCTTTAGGATCTTAGGTTTTTCTCCGGTTGCTGCTATAGCCATCAGCATCCTTTGTTATGACCCTCTTACCTCTTTTGCCCTGTTTTCTATCCCAATTACCTTGCCTGCCAAGGTAGCCCTTTCTTTTGGGATTAATCCTCCTGGAGTTAATGGGTTGGATGAATTTATCTGGGATTTTACTTTTAAGATCACTTTATTTTTACCGATCATCTCTCCTTTCTTTGCTCTTCTTATGCTTTACACCGTAGGAGGCTATGAGGCTATAAGAAAAAACCTTTTACCTGGACTTTTATCTGGACTTGTTATTTCTCTCTCTGCTCTCTTTTGTGCCTATATAAGGATTTTTCCTGTAGAAATAATAGGGGTAATTTCAGGATTAGCTACCATGGTTTTTGTTTATTTTTACTACAGGGTGAAAAACGTATACGGCTCAAACCAAGAAGAAAGGGTGAGGTTTAGTTCAAGTATCTTAAAATCTGCCTCTCCTTTTCTTCTTTTGATACTTTTTTCTTTTATAGTGAATCTTGCAACGATTAAAACTAAGCTTTCCTCGTTATTAGGGAATCTCGAGGTGATACATATTTTTGCAGACAAAAAGGAAGATTTAAACATACTTAGTAACGTTTGGTTTTGGATAATGGTAGTCTGTATTCTTTCTATCGGTATTCTTAAACCTTCATCAGAGCAACTAAAAAAAACCTTTTCTCTTTGGGTTCAACGGTCTTGGGGGCCTTTTTTAGCCTATTCTCTGTTTTTTGCTGTAGCTTATATCATGGCCTGGTCTGCGATGGAGGTGGTAAACGGAAAACTTGTTCCTACACCTTATTTTAAAGACTATAACATGGACCGAATAATAGCTATTTTTCTTGCTAACACCTTAGGTAGTTTATATCCTATCTCTGCTCCCTTCTTAGGGGTTTTAGGAACTTTTGTAGGAGGAAGTGCCACTGCTTCTAATGTTCTTTTTGCTAAAATTCAGTGGGAAGCAACCCTTTCTACAGTAGGAGCAGGGGCTTTTATGTGGGTTTATGCTGCTCATTCTGTAGGGGGGGGCATCGCTTCAGCCATAACCCCAGCCAAAATCACCAATGCAGCTGCTACCATAGGAGTTCATGGAAAAGAAGAAGGCCAGTTCATCAGGGCAGTTATCTTACCTGTGCTTGCATTAACCATAATTTCTGGTATTGTAACACAGATTTTTATTAAATTTGTAGGATAGTTGGGAGATCATCATGAAAACACCTCTTATCATAGTGACAGGTGGAGCAGGCTTTATAGGGGCTAACTTGGTAGAAGCCTTGAACCAAAGAGGGGAAGATCGAATTTTAATAGTTGACCATTTAAAGGAAGGTCCTAAATGGAAAAATCTTTTAGGGCTTAAGTTTTTAGACTATCTTCAAAAAGATGAGTTTTTAGACCGTATTGAACAAAACCATTTTAAACAGATTAAAGCTATCATTCACTTAGGGGCATGTAGCGATACCACGGTAAAAGACTTAGATTATCTCTACAAAAATAACTATATATATTCCAAAAAACTATCTCTTTTCTGTTTAGAACATGGGATAACCTTTATTTATGCCTCTTCTGCAGCTACCTATGGAGATGGGTCTCTGGGATTTTCTGACGATGAAACCCTTATCCCTCGACTAAAACCTTTGAACCCCTATGGATTTTCGAAACAACTGTTTGACCTGTGGGTTTATTACCAAGGTCTTACGAAAAAGGTTGTTGGTTTAAAGTATTTTAACGTGTTTGGAGAAAAAGAATTTCATAAAGGTGACATGAGAAGCGTAGTTCTTAAAGCCTACGAACAAATCAAAAGAGAAGGCAAGGTAAGACTTTTTAAGTCTTATCGGCCTGAATACGTAGACGGAGGTCAGCTGCGTGATTTTATCTATGTAAAAGATGCGGTAGAGGTTACCCTTTTCTTTTTAGAGCATCCAGAAATAAAAGGTATATTTAACGTGGGTACTGGACAGGCCCGGTCTTTTAAGGATTTAGTGACAGCTGTTTTTTCTGCCCTCAACCTTCCTGTGAACATAGAATACATAGACATGCCAGAAAACCTGAGCAAACAATATCAGTATTTTACCCAGGCAGACATTACCAAATTGAAAAAAGTAGGTTATAATAAACCAATGTATACTCTTGAGGAGGCAGTAAAAAGTTACGTTTCTTGGCTGGAACAACAAAGCCTTTTTTAGCCTATGGGCATAGACTATCTGTCAGAGTTTCTCAAAAAACTTTTTCGTATTCCCTCTAAACCTTCTGAGATATCTGAGATAGAAGAGGATATAAGAGAGGTTCTGGAAGACTACAAAGAAGAAAAGGTAGTTTCTGAGTTTGAAGAACGACTTATTTTAAATCTTATCAATTTAAAAGCCATAGAAGTAAGAGAAATAACTATAAACAGACAGGATTTAGTAGGTTTTGACCTCACTTATTCCTGGGAGGAGGTCTTAAACATCATCTCTCGTCATCCCTTTTCTTTTTATCCGGTATATCAAAACCACTTAGACAACCTGTTAGGGTATGTAGCTATCAGAGATTTGTTAAAAGGAGTTGCTCAAAAGGTGTTTATGTGGCAAGACTGGATAATTAAAAAACCTCTTATCATTCCTGAAAACATTTCTCTTATGCAGGCTATGGAAAAGATGTTAGAAAAACAGACAGACTTAGCCTTTGTGGTAGATCAACTCTCAGAACTTACCGGAATGCTTAGGTTAAAAGACATCTTATACGAAATTATTAAAAGCACCTCCTGTTGTCCTGCTCCAGACTCTAAAGGATGGTTGTTGGTGCCAGGCACGTTTAAGGTCAGAGAGATAGAAAATTGTTTAGGAATAACTCTACCTAAAGGAGATTTTGAAACCATCTCAGGACTTATCATATATCATCTTAAACGTATTCCAACCTCAGGGGAAAGGGTTTCTCTTTCCTTTTTAGAAGCTGAAATCATAAAATCTGACGGAAAGAGAATAGAACTTTTAAAGGTTAGAAAAAAGGATGAAAACCTTGTTCAACCTTAATCTTTTTTTACCTATCCTTTCTGGAATTCTTATCACCTTAGCCTTTCCTAAATGGAACTTATGGATACTTGGTTTTTTAGGTTTAGTTCCACTTTTCTGGGCGTTAACTCAGGCTAAAAATTTTATCCAAGCCTTAGTGTGTGGTTTTTTGTTTGGGCTTTTTCATTTTGCTACTCTGGTTTACTGGATAGTATATACTTTAACCAAATACGGTGAGTTAAATTTGTTTTTTTCCATCTTTTTGCTCTTTCTTATGTGTTCTTACCTTGCACTCTATTATGCCTTAGGTTTAACCATAGCCTATCGATGTCATATTTTTGACAACCCTACTCTAACAAAGGGATGGTTGTTAAGCCTTGCCTGGGTTGGTATAGAATGGCTTAGAGCTAATCTTTTTACAGGTTTTCCTTGGGGGCAAATAGGTTATATAGCTACTAACCTTTCTTTAGTTTTGCAGTTAGCTGAAATAGGAGGGGTTTGGTTTTTAAGCTTTTTTCTGGTTTTTACCAACTATTTTTTGTTTTTGTTGTTCAAAAAACTATCAGAAAATCAAGGTTACCTGAAAACTTTTTTTGGTCTACACACCTGGATATTTTTTTTATCAACCATTTTAATCATGATTTCTGGTTTTTACTTAAAAACCCATTGGGAAAAAATAATTAAAGAAGAACCAAAGGAACTTAGAGTAGCCCTACTTCAAGGAAACATTCCTCAAGAGATAAAAGAGGCAAAGCAATTGGAGACCTCCTTTCAGGTTTATAGAAAATTAGCTTTAAAGGTCCTTAAAGAAAAACCAGACCTGATATTGTTCCCAGAAACCGCTTTCAACTTTTACTTTCCCTATGAGACCAAACATACTGTTGAGCTTCTTCGTCTGTTAACAGACATCGGGGCTGAAGGAAAAAATTTTAACCTAACCCCTCGCATCGTTTTTGGCACGTTTCGGTTAAGCTATACTGAAGGTAAACCGATGGCTTACAACAGCCTTATGGTATGGGATGGAAAAGATTTTGTAGACTTTTATGATAAAGTAAAACTGGTGCCTTTTGGAGAGTATGTCCCCTTGGTAGAGTATTTTCCCTTTTTAAAAAATTTTTCAGTGGTAACCGATGTAATTAGACCAGGGTTTTCTAAAAACCTTTATGTACCCTTAGATACCGGGTTTATCAAGGTAACCCCTCTTATCTGCTTTGAAAGTGCTTTTGGGGAGATTTTAAAAGAAAGACTAAAGGAAAATACACAGTTGGTTTTTATCGCCACCAACGATGCTTGGTTCGGTCAAACCTCAGCCCCTTACCAACATTTCCAGATGGCAATACTACGTGCGGTAGAATCAAGAAGGTTTACCATTCAGGTAGCAAACTCTGGTATCACAGGAGTAGTAGACCCAACAGGAAAAATTACCACCCAAACCTCTCTTGAAGTAGAAATTGCCTCTACTACTGTTATAAAACCTCTTTATCACCCTACCCTGTTTGTAAAAACAGGACATATATTTGGGTTAATCGGTGTGTTAACCCTTGGATTAATGGGACTTCTTGCCTTATTATTTCCTCTAAAAATCCTTTCTTTTAATTTTATTTTTAATCACAAAAAGAGGTAAGATCAAGAGCCCTTTCTCTTTGAAAGGGCCTGTAAAGGACAAACTAAACCCTAAATTTCTCTACCGCGGTCTTAAGCTCATTCCCAAGTTTGGCAACCTCAGTCGTTGTAGCAACCACCTGCTCAACCCCTGCCTCAAGCTCCTTGGCTGCCTCTGCCACACT
>NZ_AUIT01000003.1 GCF_000423845.1 Thermodesulfobacterium hveragerdense DSM 12571
AGAGATACCAAGGTTACCTAAGAAACAGGCAAGTTGTCTTTCATAGTAACCATTAGCTTTATTATCAATACTATCTCTAAGGAATATTTCTCTTTCTTTTTTCATGAGAGCGTTTAAGAGGAGTGCAGCAGCCATTTTGATACCCTCTTTTGATTCAATTTTTGAGATTTCACTTAAAACTTTTTCTAAATCTAAGTCTAAGTTTTCCATTTTACAGACCTCCTGGTTAGTTTAGTCTTTTAGGTTTTATGTTATCATTAATTTAAAAAATATTAAAAATTTTTATTATGCCTCTAAAATATTTTATTAAAAGACACAATTTATATTCTACTCCCATTTCCCCAGGTAAATTTGGAAGTTGTTTATAAAGGAGCTATGTTGCATGATATAGGCTGTTTTTTTACTTATTTCCCTAAGTTTAATGAAAAAGCTACAGAGCCTTATATTAAGCATGGAATGATAGGTAGACATATCCTTGAGAAGGAGGGGTATTTAGACCTTGCTTTCATTTGTGAAAGACACATAGGGGTAGGGATTACCAAGGAGGAGATTATAGAAAAAAAACTTCCTCTTCCCCCAAGAGATATGGTACCGCAGACCTTAGAAGAAAAAATCATAGCCTTTGCAGATAAATTTTTTTCTAAGGTTCCTGAAAGGGTAGATAAAGAAAAGTCGATAGAGGAGATTAAAAAAGAGCTTAGTAAGCATGGAGAAAAAAAAGTTTGTATCTTTGAAGCTTGGTATAGACAATTTGTTAACAGGGAGGAGAGTTTATGAGTAAGTTGGCTATTATTGGAGCAGGTGCGGTTGGGACAAGTTGTGCCCATTGGGCGATGGTTAAAAATACTGCCCGAGAGGTCGTGCTTATCGATATCATCCCAGACCTTGCTAAAGGTAAAGCTTTAGATTTGGTGCAAAGTTCTCCCCTTTTTGGATTTTCAGGAAAAATATGGGGTACAGAAGATTTTTCAGCCCTTGAGGGTGCAGACGTAGTGGTGATCACCGCTGGTAAGCCAAGACAACCAGGGATGTCAAGGGAAGATCTGATAAGCATTAACGAGAAAATAGTAAGTTCTTGCGCAGAAAATGTTAAAAAATATGCCCCTCAAAGCATAGTAATCGTAGTTTCTAACCCTCTTGATGCGATGGTTTATGTAGCCTTTAAGGTAACTGGTTTCTCTAAGGAGAGGGTTATCGGAATGGCAGGGGTGCTTGATTCAGCTCGTTATCGCTATTTTTTGGCAGAGGCTTTAGGTGTAAGTCCTAAAGACGTCCAAGCCCTGGTTATGGGAATTCATGGGGACCTTATGCTTCCTTTGGTGAGATTGGCCAATGTGTCTGGGATCCCTGTTACCGAACTTCTTCCTAAGGAAAAAATAGAAGAGATAGTTTATAGGACTAAGTTTGGTGGAGGGGAAATCGTTTCTTACCTTAAAACAGGTAGTGCTTTCACTACCCCAGGTCTTTCTGTGATAGAAATGGTAGAAAGTATTTTAAGAGACGAAAAGAGGGTGTTAACCTGCTCTGTTTACTTAGAAGGGGAATATGGAATCAAAGGGGTTTTTCTGGGAGTACCTGTGGTTTTAGGAAGAAAAGGGGTAGAAAGGGTGATAGAGTTCAAACTCTTGCCTGAAGAACAAGAGGCTTTAAAAAAGTGTGCCGAAAATTGTAAAGAACTACTCTCGTATTTGTCTATTAAGTAAAGGAGGTGCGATGCTAGGTGGTAAACACTTTTTCCCAATCATCTTTATAGCTGTTTGTACTGTTTTGGGTGGTGGCATTTTGTTTTATTTTTATCCTGAAAAAGGCTATGTTTTTCCGTTATTAGGTGGGGCTGCAAGTTTTTTTCTTGGTGTATTGGTTGTTTTTATAGAAAAAAGAATAAGAGATCTACCGTTTTTACAGTTGTTAGGTAGCTCCATCGGTTTACTGGTAGGATTAGGGGTCGCTAGGCTTATTTCCTCTATATTCCATCAAGTTTTAGGTAACACGGTTTGGGAAATTTTTCTCTATATCATGAGTATGTTAGGATTAGGATATTTAGGTCTTGTTCTTGGAGGTAAAAAATTCCAAGAAATAAAAGTTACTGACATGATAGAAAAAATTTTAGAAAAGATAGTTACTAAGGCTCTTACTCCAATTTCCACCGTTTCTAAAAAATTGGCTAAAAAAGATTCTCAAAGAGATTGGGTTAAAGAAAATCTAAAGGTACTTGACACCAGTGCTATAATAGATGGTAGAATTGTAGATGTCGCAAAAGTAGGGTGGCTTGAGGGTAAACTGGTAGTACCTAAGTTTATCTTAGAGGAGATTCAATTTTTAGCAGACAGCACTGATCCTATTAAAAGAGAAAGGGGACAAAGGGCTTTAGATTTACTTAACCAATTGAAAAACCTTCCTAAGGTAGATTTAACAATCGTAGAAACTAACTATCCTAAAATTCCTACCGATGAGAAACTTGTCAAGTTTTGTAAAGATACAGGGGCTAAACTAATTACCACAGATTACAACTTAAACAAAATTTGTCAGTTAGAAAAGATAGAGGTGCTTAACATAAACGACCTCTTCTTAGCCATAAGACTTCCAGTACATCCAGGAGATGTATTCAAAATTCATATCCTGAAAGAAGGTAAAGAAAAAGGGCAAGGAGTAGGTTATCTTGAAGACGGAAGCATGGTGGTAGTAGAAAACGGAAGGGCTTTTATAGGAAAAGAGGTAGAGGTGGTGGTAACCAACCTTTTACATTCTTCAAGCGGAAGGATAATTTTTACTCAGATAAAAAAACATGCCTAAAATTTCGATTTTACCAGAAGAGATAAGAGGGAAAATAGCCGCAGGAGAGGTGGTAGAAAGACCTGCCTCTGTGGTAAAGGAATTGGTAGAAAACTCTTTTGATGCTCAGGCTTCTTATATCAGGGTGATACTAAAAGAGGGAGGGTTAAAAGAGATCTCTGTTTATGACGACGGAGAAGGGATGGATTTAGAAGATTTAAAGCTTTGTTATTATCATTTTGCTACCAGTAAGATAAAAAATCTTGCTGATGTTTTTAAGATAGTTACCTATGGATTTAGAGGCGAAGCCCTTGCCAGTATCGCCCAAGTTTCAAGGATGTCGATAGCAAGCCGAAGAGAGGGACAGGATATAGCCTATCAGATAGAGGTTGAAGGAGGCCAAGAGTTAAACATAAAGCCTGTTAACCTTAAAAAAGGAACTCTGGTAGTGGTAAGAGATCTGTTTTTTAACCTACCTGCAAGAAAAGCCTTTCTTAGGTCTCCTAAGACAGAAACCTTAAAAATAACAGAAGTTTTTAGAGGGTTGTGTCTTTCCCATCCTGAAATCAGGTTTGAGCTTAAAGCCCAGGACGAAAAAGAAAAGATACTTTTTTCATGGGAAGGGGGATCTTTACAAGGGCTTTTACAAAAAATAACAGGAATCGATCAGAAATATTTTAAAGAGGTTCGATTAGAAATTCCACCCTATGTGGTAGACTTGATCCTTACTGATACCTCTTATACCCTTCCTCATACGAAATATATCTGGATGTTTGTAAATCAAAGATGGATAAAAGACGAGAAGATAGTTAAAATTTTTATCAGTGCGTTAAAACCATTTTACGGAAATCTTGGCTTCCCGGCAGGAGTTGTTTTTATTAAAGCCCCCTATCATCTGATAGATGTAAACGTACATCCTGCTAAATGGGAGGTAAGGTTTAAAGATGAAAAAGCCTTACATCAAATGTTGAGTTCTGCTGTAGAAAAGATTTTTTTTGAGAAAAAGTTTTTTTACCGAGAAACTTTTTCTGACGAAAAGTTAAAGACCAAAGAAGACATTTTGGACTATAAAAAGGATTGGCAACCTTTGGTTTCTTCAAGAAAAGGATCTTTCTCCGCCTCTGAGTTTCAACTATCAACGTTTAAAACCAGGGATTTTAAATACTTAGGAAGTTTTTTGCAAACCTATCTCTTGGTAGAAAGAGGAGACACACTTTACTTGATAGACCAGCATGCCCTTTCAGAACGCTTGATGTTTGAAGAAATAAAAAGGCGGTATAAGAAAGGAGCTTCTCAAGAATGTCTGTTTCCTTTGCCTTTAAGATTGACCCAAGAGGGATTAACTAACTTTAAAAATAAAAAGAAAGCCTTGGAAGAGATGGGGTTTGGTTTTGAGGTGACTGAGGATAAAGTTTTTTTAACCAAAGTCCCTACAGGTTTTGATGAGGAAGTGAGAGAGGTGTTAGAAGACCTTTTAGAAAATGATTTTGGGGATCCTAAGGTTTTATTAGATGAGGTTTTGGTAGGTTATGCTTGCAGGCTTGCTAAGAAAAAAGGAGACTTTCTGCATGAAGCTGAGTTGTATCAGTTATTAGATAAGTTTTTTGAAGATAAACTTCAAACCTGTCCTCATGGGCGTCCTCTTTATTGGATGATCGAAGCTTCTGAAATAGAAAAAAGGTTGAAGCGTAAGCTATGAAGATACAGGGATTGGTGGTCTTAGGACCCACTGGAGTAGGGAAGTCTGAGGTAGGGTTGTTTTTAGCCAAACATTTAGACGGAGAAATCATAAACTTTGATTCTCTACAGTTTTATAAAGAGTTGAACATAGGCACAGCTAAACCTACAGAAAAAGAGAAAAAAGAGGTTCCTCATCATCTTTATGATGTTTTAGACTTAGAAGAAGAGTTTAACGCCGCAAGGTTTGTAGACTTAGCTGATAAGATTATAGCCGAGATACTGACCAGGGGGAAGCTTCCTATCTTAGTTGGTGGTACAGGACTTTATCTTAGGGCGTTAGAATATGGCCTTTTCCCGGTAGAGATCCCTGAGAACATCAGAAAAGAAATCCAAAAAAAGGCAGAACAAAATTTAGAGGAATTATATGAAGAGCTTAAGAAGGTTGACCCTGAATATGCCCACAAAATTTCGTGTAAAGATAAAGTAAGGATTACCAGGGCTATGGAGGTCTTCTATACCACCGGAAAGCCTTTTTCCTCTTTTCATAAGGAAAATCCATTTTTTAACAAAAAGCGGTATAATTTTTTGAAAATAGGGTTGATTTTACCAAGAAAAGAGCTTTATCAACGGATAAATCAAAGGGTTCTCAAGATGGTCGAGACAGGGTGGATACAGGAGGTTAAAGGGCTTTTGGAAAGAGGTTTTGGTCCTTATTTGAAGGTGTTTAAAGCGATAGGTTATGGATACTTGGTAAAATATTTAGAAGGAGAGCTTAGCTTAGATGAGGCCATAACTCTCATTCAAAGAGATACAAGACGTTATGCCAAAAGACAGATTACCTGGTTTAAAAAAGAACCGGATGTAGTTTGGTTTTTGCCTAAAGAAAAAGAAAAAATATTAAACTGGGTAAAAGAGAGGTTATCATGGAAAGCATGACAGGTTTTGGTAAAGCCAGTTTTCAGATAGATAGTTTTAAGGTTACGGTGTACATAAAAAGTGTAAATTCGAAATATTTAGACCTTTCTTTAAAATTACCTAAAAGGTATACCTTTTTAGAAGAAAAGATAAGAAAACTGATAATAGAGCAAGTTTCTCGTGGAAAATTAGAAGTTCTGATAAAGCATACAGGAATTCCTGCGGAGGGGAGAGAAGTCTTTTTAGACCTTCAGACAGCTTTAAACCTTAAACAGGCCTTGGAAAGATTAAAAGAAACCTTAGATTTTGAAGAAGGATTAACCCTTTCCGATTTTTTGAGGTTTAGAGAATATCTTATGTTAGAGGATAAAGAAGAGGAGGTTGATAAACTTTGGGAAGAGGTTTACCCACCTTTAAAGGAGGCTTTAGAACAACTTAAAGCCTCAAGGGTAAAAGAGGGGACGTATTTAAAGAGGGTATTAAAAAAACACTTAGAAGACCTAAAGAGACAGATAACTGAAATCGAAACCTTAAAACCTCAGGTAATCCAAGAGAACACCGAAAAATTAAGACTTAGGCTTCAAAAACTTGCAGAAGAGATAGGAGTTAGAGATTTAGACGAAAACAGGTTTTATCAGGAACTGGTATATCTTCTTGATAAGATGGATTTTACCGAAGAACTAAACAGACTAAAGGTTCATCTTAAACATTTTGAAGAGACCTTAGAAGAATATTTCCCAGGGAAAAAGCTTGACTTTTTATGTCAGGAAATGTTTAGAGAGATTAATACTTTGTCTAACAAAGCACAGTCCTCTGCCATTTCTTTGGTAGCGGTAAGGATAAAGGATTTGATAGAAAAACTAAGAGAACAGGTTCAAAATATAGCTTAATTTTTAGGAGGGAGAAATTGTTGTCCAAGCTTAAAATTTATTCAGACCTTTTAAAGTTTGAACACACAATTTTTGCCCTTCCTTTTGGCCTGGCAAGTGTATTTTTACTCTATAAAGAAGTTCCTTCTTGGAAAAAAATCATCGCTATTTTAATAGCTATGATCTCAGCCAGAACCTTAGGGATGGCTTTAAACAGGTTAGTTGATAAACCCTTTGATGAAAAAAATCCGAGAACCAAGATCTGGCCTCATGCAAGCGGCTTGGTAAAAGATTGGGAAATAAAACTTCTTATTTTTATTAGCGGCTTGGTTTTTATAGGAAGTTGTTATGCTATTAACCTGTTAGCTTTAGCCTTAAGTCCGGTGGTGATTTTTTTCTTATGGTTTTATCCGTATGCTAAAAGGATAACCTATTTTCCTCATTTAGTGCTTGGGGTGGTTTACTTTCTTATTCCAATAGCCGTAGATGTAGCTTTAAACGAAAGGGTTAGTGCGATTGCCTTTTGGTTAGGTTTGGCTATGGGGTCCTGGGTTTCTGGTTTTGATGTGCTTTATAGCCTGCAGGATTATGAGTTTGATAAAACAATAGGGCTTAAGTCTATTCCTGTAAGATTTGGGATAGCCAAAGCCCTTAAAATATCGAGACTTCTTCATGGTCTTACCTTCTTTTCGTTAGTTTCAGTAGGGTTAGTTTATCCTAAGACTACCTGGGTTTATTATTTTGGCCTTTTATTGATCACCCTTTTTTTGGTCTATCAGCATCGTTTGATAACCGAAAAAGATCTTTCCAAGATAAATAAGGCTTTTTTTACGGTAAATGGTTGTATCAGTTTTGTTTTTTTGTTAGTGGTTGTTCTAAACGAGTTGTACTATACTTTTGGGCTAAAAGGATAGATGAAAGTATTAGCTTTTATCAACCAAAAAGGTGGGGTAGGAAAAACTACGGTATGTGTTAACCTTGCCCGGGCTTTAACCTTGGAAGGGTTTAAGGTTTTAGTGATAGATTTTGACCCTCAGGCCAACGCCTCAAGTGGTTTAGGAGTTAGGGTCAAAAAACAACAAAGCATCTATCAGGCAATCATAGAAGAAAATGTAGAGCCTTTTATCAAACAGCCGTTTTCAGGTCTCTATCTTTTGCCTTCTTCGATAGACCTTGTAGGGCTTGAGATAGAGTTGGTAGACTATCCTCAAAGAGAATATGTGCTTAGAAACCTTATTGAAAAAGGGACTTATTTACAACAACCTATAAAAGAGTTTTTCGATTTTATTTTTATCGATTCACCCCCTTCTCTTGGTTTGACAACCGTTAACATCCTAACAGCTTCTCATGGGGTGGTTATACCTCTTCAGTGCGAATACTATGCTCTGGAAGGACTATCTTTATTGGTAAAAACCATAAAGGGAATTAAAAAAAGTTTAAACCCTGAATTGATGCTCTTTGGGTTGGTTTTAACGATGTATGACGGAAGAAACCGCCTTTCTCATGAAGTAGCTGAGGAAGCAGAAAAACATTTTAAATGGATTATTTTTAAGACTCGCATCCCAAGAAGTGTAAAGGTTAGTGAGGCTCAGAGTTTTGGAAAACCTGTTCTCGATTATGATAGACAAAACAGGGTCTCCCTTGCGTTTAAAGAGTTATCCTTAGAGTTTTTAGATAGGATAAAGGAGAGACAAACTTTGGGATAAGAGGTAAGTAGTGTTAGATCAACTTTTTTGCTATTGAAGATTTACGAGAATGTGAAATAATATAAAAACTAAAAGTTAGAAAGGTTTTAACATGTCAAAGATAAACTTAAGCGAGACTGCCAGAAATTTAGCCCAACCAATATTGTTTCCTTTGGTAAAAGTACTCTCTGGTCTTAACGTCCATCCCAATGCTATCACCATTCTTTGTTTTTTAGGGTTTGTTTTAAGTTCCTTTTTTATAGCCTATGGAGAGTTTGTGGTAGCTGGGATTTTACTCCTTCTTTTTGCTCCTCTTGATGCCTTAGATGGTGCTTTAGCCAGGTTTACCAACAAAGTCTCACCTTTTGGGGCTTTTTTAGACTCAACTTTAGACCGATATGGAGAAATATTTATATTTTTTAGTTTTTGTTATTATTTTATTGCCTATAATCAGCCTTATCAGGCTCTTCTAAGTTTCTTAGGGATTACAGGGTCTTTGATGGTAAGCTATACCCGAGCAAGAGCAGAAGGGGTAGGGTTTGAATGTAAAATCGGAATGTTTACAAGGTTTGAAAGGATTAGCTTTATGATAATAGCCCTTATTTTTGATCTAATCACGTTGTTTTTGGTGGTAATTTCAGTTTTTACACATTTAACTGCCATACAAAGGATTTTATATGTATACAAAAATCAAAAGAGGAGTTAAAAGATGTGCTTGGCCTACCCTTATAAAATAGTAGAGGTAAGAGACGAATGGACAGCCGTTGCTGAGGTTCAAGGAGTAAAAACTGAGGTAGCCCTTCATCTTCTTCCTGAAAAGGTAAAAGAAGGGGATTGGGTGTTGGTGCATGTTGGTTTTGCCATTAAAAAACTTAGTGAAGAAGAAGCTCAAGAAAGTTTGAGGTACTGGGATGAAATACTTAGGCTCACTCAACCAAACATGGAATAGCTTTAAAGACCCTCAAAGGGTAAAAGTTTTAGCAGATCTTATCAAAAGAGAGGTAGAGGCTTTAGGGAATACTGTAAATATCATGGAGTTCTGCGGAGGGCATACCCATGTTATCTTGAAAAACGGGTTAGATGAGCTCCTTAAAGGTTATATCAATTTTTTACATGGCCCAGGTTGCCCGGTATGTGTAACTGCTTTAGAAAGGGTAGATTTAGCCATTGAACTTGCCAAATTACCTGATGTTATCCTCTGTACCTATGGAGACTTGATGAGAGTTCCTGGTTCTAACAAGATTAGTCTTTTAACCTTAAGGGCTGAAGGCTATGAAGTGCGTCCCCTTTCTTCATGTTTGGAAGCCATAAAAATAGCTCAAGAGTTTCCTAATAAAAAAGTAGTGTTTTTTGCCATAGGGTTTGAAACCACCGCACCTCATACAGCAGTTCTTATTAAACAAGCCCAAGAATTAGGCATTACAAACCTTTGGGTGGTCTCAAACCATATTTTAGCCTTAGAAGTCCTTGACTACCTCTTAAAAAGCGAAGAAAAACCTTTTATAGAGGCTTTTATAGGCCCAGGTCATGTAAGCACCATTACCGGAGTTCAGGTCTATCAACCGATAGTGGAAAAATACGGCACTCCTATCGTGGTGTCAGGTTTTGAGCCTTTAGACTTATTGCAGGCGGTTTATCTGATAGTAAAACAGAAAAAGGAAGGAAGATGTGAGGTAGAAATTCAGTATACCCGTACGGTGGATAAACAAGGCAACGTAAAGGCACAAGAACTTCTAAAAGAGGTTTTTGTGATAAGGGATTCTTTCCCTTGGAGAGGGTTAGGTGAGATACCAAAAAGTGCTTATGCCATAGCTCCTAAGTATGAAGCCTTAGACGGAGAAAAGTTTTTTAATCTATCTTTTCCTTCTTCTAAGGAACATCCTCAGTGTTTGTGTGGAAGGGTTATAAAGGGGCTTAACAAACCTACAGATTGTAAACTTTTTGGTAAAGCTTGCACTCCTCAAAATCCTATAGGTCCTTGTATGGTATCCTCTGAAGGGGCCTGTTTAGCCTATTTTAAATACAGAAAACAGTTTAGTTAAAACTCAAAAATATTGTAAAAATTCCTTTTTGTAATCCAAGAAATAAAAAAAGGGAGCCTTTAAAGGCTCCCTTTTTTATGGGTAAAAATTTAAACCTTAGAGTACTTTTACTCTTTTGATTTCCTTACCTTTGGCATCTAATAGATGAACAGCACAGGCTATACATGGGTCAAAGGAGTGGATGGTTCTTAACACCTCAAGTGGTTTTTCAGGGTCAACCACAGGGTTGTTGATCAAGCTCTCTTCGTAAGGACCACGTTTTCCTTTTTCACATCTTGGGCTCATGTTCCAGGTAGATGGCACAACTGCCTGATAGTTTTTGATTTTACCTTTTTCTATGACCACCCAGTGAGAAAGAGTTCCTCTTGGGGCTTCATGAAAACCAACACCCTTGATTTCCTTGGCAGGAAATTCAACCTTATTCCAGATAGCATAGTCACCCTTAGCGATGTTTTTCTCAAGAAGGTTTAGATGCTTGAAGGCAAGGTCAGCAAGCATGGCTGCTCTTATGGCTCTGGCTAAATGTCTTCCCATCGTGGAGTGAAGGTCATCCACCGTCAAGTTGACACCTAAAGCTTTAGCTTTTTCTATCGCATAGTTGACCCACTTCATCGTTAATTCATGTTTGGTAGCGATACCCACCAACACTTGAGCCAATGGGCCAACCTGCATAGGTTCTCCTTTAAAACGAGGAGCTTTGGACCAGCTGTATTTTCCGTTAGGATTGAAGTCAGTATAATTAGGAACAGTTTCACCCTGCCAGGGATGTCTTGGTCCGGTATCTTTGTACCATGAATGAGCCACACTTTCGGTAACGTTATCTCTAAAATAAGGATCGTTAAAGCTTTTGATCGGGGTATAAGTAGACAAGTCTCCGTTAAAAATGGTTCCACCAGGAAGGTCAAATACTGTTCCTTTGGTGTCAAGAGGAAGGTCTGGGACTGCTAAGTAGTTAGTTACTCCTCTTCCGATCTTAAACCAGTCTTTGTATAAGCATCCTACAGCAATCACGTCGTTAAGATAAACCTCTTGGATAAAATGTTTTACTTTCATGAGTAATTCACGGGCATAATCTAACCTTTCTGCGTTAAGGGTAGCTAAGTTGTCAGGATTGATGGCTAAAGCTACTCCACCTACTACCAACGTTTGGATGTGAGGTGTTTTAGCTCCAAAGATAGCAACCACTTTGTTAGCGTCAAACTGATAGTCTAAGGCAGTTAAGTAATGAGCTACAGCAAGTAAGTTTACCTCAGGAGGAAGTTTCATCTGTGGATGTCCCCAGTATCCGTTGGTAAAAGGTCCAATTTGCCCCTTTTCTACAAACTTTTGAAGGGTTTCTTTTACCTTTTTAAAGTAAGTAACAGAATTTCCTTCCCAATGAGACAGGCTCTGAGCAAGCTCAGCAGTTTTTTTGGGGTCTGCCTGTAAAGCAGATACTATATCTACCCAGTCAAGGGCTGATAGATGGTAAAAATGGACCATGTGGTCATGTAAAGCATGAGCACAAAGGATAATGTTCCTTACATATTGGGCATTTAAAGGAATTTCCATGCCTAAAGCGTTTTCTACTGACCTAACAGAGGCCATAGCATGAACGGTGGTACACACACCACAGAACCTTTGAGTAAAGGCCCAGGCATCCCTTGGGTCTCTTCCTTTAAGGATGATCTCAATACCTCTCCACATCTGCCCAGAAGACCAAGCATTTACTACCTTGCCTCCATCCACCTCTACATCTATCCTTAAATGTCCTTCTATCCTGGTTATGGGGTCTATGGTAATCCTTTTAGCCATACGTTAACCTCCTTTTTAATCTTTTTTTAGATATTTGTTTTATTATTCCATAATAGGCTTGTAGAACGGGGACATTTCATCCCAAAAGTCTGGTTCAACACATCCCATACATCCGTGACCAGCTCCGACTGGCCAGGCACCTACATCACAGAATCTGATCACACCACAGTTAGCATAGGTAATAGGCCCTCTGCATCCTACTTTGTATAGACAATAACCCTGTTTATGCCCTTCGTCACCAAAGGCCTCAGCAAAACGACCTTCATCAAAGTGAGGCCTTCTTTCACAGTGGTCATGGATAAGCCTACCATAAGCAAACTTTGGCCTTCTAAGTTTATCTAATTCAGGAAGTTTACCAAAGGTGAGGATATAACTGATGGTAGCAAAGAAGTTGTAGGGGTTAGGAGGACAACCAGGTATGTTGATTACCTTTTCATTGCCTATTACCTGAGGAATACCTACGGCTCCTGTGGGGTTAGGTTTAGCTGCCTGTACTCCTCCAAAAGCAGCACAGGTACCCATGTTGATAACTAGCTTAGCATCCTTTGCCACTTCTTTTAAAATCTCTATAACAGGTCTTCCACCAACCTTACAATAAATACCACCATCTTTGGTAGAAACAGCTCCTTCTACTACGCAGATGTACTCACCTTTATAGGTTTTGATGGTTTCATGGAGCACTTCTTCTGCCTGGTGACCAGCAGCTGGCATTAAGGTTTCATGATACTCAAGGTTAACCATTTCAAGCAAAAACCTTCCTAAAGGCGGATGCGAAGACCTGAGAAGTGATTCTGTACATCCGGTACATTCCATAAAGTGCAACCATACTACCGTGGGTTTAGGACCTTTTTTGAGGGCTGCTTCTACTTTTTCTACCATAGACACAGGAAGACCCATCGTAGCGGTAACTACGGTACATATCTTTAAAAAATCCCTTCTACTAAGGTCTTTGAGGTTAAACATACGCATACCTCCTCTTTGTATTATCTTTAATTAAAAGAGATTATAGTTTTTTGCGAAAAAAGTCAACTTTAGTTTTTCAGATTTTTTTTATAATAGATTAAATAATTTAAATTTGACAAAAATTTTTTGATAAAATTCTTTTGATTTCTTGCTTTTTTGACGTTTTTAGGAAATGCCTACTAAATAAAGATAGGAAAGATAAAACCTTTCAAACCACTCTAAGTACGCTCTTTTTTTATTTTTAGTAAACTTAGTGTACCATTTAGAAAGGCTTAACTCTTCTGCTAAGGTACAGAATATATCTGTGGCTTTTTCACTTTCTAACGGTTGAGGTAAAGCTTTAGCCTTAAGATTATAGATTCCTATGTTTCGATAAACCTCTTTCATCTTTTCTTCATATTCAGATATTCCTAATTGTTGGTAAAGAGATGGAATGAGGTTTTCGGCCCAACCTCTGTGGAACCGACAAAAAGCTGCGTTGGAAAGGCCAATTTCTTTGATGGCTCTTTGATAGACCTGTTTAGCAAACTCTTCTGGAGAAGTAAAGGCTAAACAGTAATCTGTCCAGTACTTACCTGTTATGAAAATAGGAATAAGGAATCCTTTGGTCCAATAAAAATTAGGGGTCATATAACCATCTTCTCCATAAGGTTGATAAAGAGCTAAATCCCTAAAAGAAAGCCCTACTGAGGTAATTCTGTCTTCATAGAGATTTTCTAAGTATGTTATCGCCTGTCTTAGACCTTTTTCTGCGATAAGGGATAGTATTTTGTTTTTCTTACTCACCAAACCTTCAATAATCTCAAAAGCTAATTTTCCGTTAACTTCCCAGGCCTTAGGATTTAGTTTAAAGGGATCCAAACAAGGAGGCTCTGAAACCCCTACCTCTTCACAGGTTAGAAGTTCCTTTTGTATAGCCTCAAGTAAAAACATTACCACATGTCCTGCTTCTATAGCATCAAGCCCTTTTTGGTCTATCAGGTCTACGATTTTTGAAGCTAAATCTAAGTTAAAAACTCCTATTAAAGGCCCAATTCCTTGAAAAGGTTCGTAGTCTACCTTTTTCCCTTTCCATACTTTTTTACAAGCCACAGGACAGGGCTCTCCACAGGTTTTCCAAGTTTTAGCTTGCTCAAAAGTGAGTTCTTTAAAGGGTTTCCAATAATAAGAAAGGATAAGGTCAGCTAATTTTTTTCTAAACTCCCTTTTAAGGTATATACTGTTAAAGCAAAAGGTAGGCAACCATTCTTTGTAGTAAGGATAGTTAGACCCAAAGGTACCTCCTGCTCCTATTTTAGGGTCAAATCTATACTTTAAGGTAGCTGAGTTTACTGCTGAAGTATAATCTCTGGAGGTAACTTCTTGGAAAAACTTGGCGAAATTTTTAATGTTTGAAAAAATCTCAGGAACCTGGGGCCTGGCTTCTCCACCTACCACCAGGCCAACCACCCCATGGGCTTGAGCTAAAACTGACCCTGGGCCTGCCCTTCCTGCAAAGTCTTCACTTCCTTGGATAAGCTCTTTTTTTTCAGGGTTTACGTCTATTGAAACCAAAGACCCAAGCTTAGTAGAAAAAGCTCCTTCCCCTACCAGCACAGCCCTTGCTTTGTTTTTAACAAAAAAGTCTGAGTAATTATCTAAAAGATATTTAGTTATGGCATAAGTTCCTTTATATCCACTATAGTTTTCATAAATTTCTTTAAGTTTTTCTTTTCCTATCGTTTCAAACCTTAGGTTTATCCCTTCAGTGCGTCCTTCTACAAAAATAACGACAGGTTCAGGACTTTTACCAAAAATGGCAAATCCATTAACCCCAGACCTTACGAACTTATAACCCACCCCTCCCATTTCTGATACATGTAAGCCAAGACTTTCTGGACTTCTAAATACCGCTACCAACCTGTGGGTACCAAAAATTTTCCCTCCAGCAAAAGGTCCGGTTCCTAAAAAGAGTACGTTAGTCCCTGAAAAAACCTCTTCCTTAAAGCTTTCTATCTCCTCTAAATGTATTCGTACCCCTATATCTACAGGACCTAAGTAAGGTGGGATCGGATAATTTTTGATTTCCCAAGTTTTTTGATTTACATCTATCCACAAGACTTTATATTCAAGCATTTTAAAACCCTCTAACCGGTTGATGTAAAACGAACTTGTATAGATAAAACCTAAAAGATCACAATACGGTTTTTACCTTTGATTTTACCCTGATATAAGGCTTTATCAAGTCTGTTTAAAAAGCTATCTAAGGTGTCTTCGTCTTTCCAAGAAGTAACCCCAAAGGAAGCGGTAATCTTAAGTTTTTTTTCACCAAAGTTATGTTTTTCGATTAAATTTCTTAGATGATCAGCTAATATTTGTGCTTTTTCTAAAGGAGTCTCTGGACAAACAAGGATAAATTCTTTTCCTCCCCATCTCCCAAGGATATCCTGATTTCTTATTCTTTGCTTAATTATTTCAGTTATTTCTTTTAAAACCCTATCTCCTTCTGCGTGTCCGTAGGTGTCGTTTACCTTCTTGAAGTCGTCAATATCTATAAGTATTGCAGAAAATTCATAATCCTTTTGAGTTTGTTTTTTCAAAGCTTCTTGTTTAATCTTGTGAAGTATATATCTTCTGTTGTAAACTTTGGTAAGAGGGTCTATGATAGAAATATTAACAGCCCGAGCCCAGAAAAAAATTAAAAATCCATTCAAGATAAACAGAAGTACCAAGCCTATATAAGGAATAATTATATTTTGATAGAACTTTTGTTGAATAGGTTTAAACTTTTTAAGTGAGATACCGGTATAGAGAATCCCAATAATTTTACCAGAGGGATCTTTTATAGGTTTGTAGGCAGTGATGTATTTTTCTCCTAATATGTCTGCGATACCATAATACTCTTTCCCATGTTGTAAAACCCTTTGTGCAACAGGAGGGCTTACCTTAGTTCCTATGATACGGGCACCTAATTCATTTCTTATGGTAGTGGTGACCCTTGTATCGTTTAGAAACACAGTAGCGGTGTTTCCTGTTGCTTTTTCAAAAAAGTCTACTATCTCAAAATTGTCATTAATCAAAACCTTTCCTTTATACAACCTACCGTTTAATACCTGCCATTCCCCAGGATATTTTAGGTTTAATAACACTTCAAACATGTTTAGGTCTTTCTTTACATGTAAGGTAGCTACTTCTAAAACCTGATGGTAAGTGCAACGGGCTGAAATCCAACCTACTAAAAGGGCTAAAAATATAGATAACCCTATAAAAAACAATATGAGCTTGGATTTGGAAGATAAAAAATTGTGAACTATATATCCAGCAAGGCGATATTTCATAACATTTTAAAACTAAATGTGATAGTGTTTTTATCAGAAGTTATGTTATAATTTTTATAAAAATTTGTCAAGTTTAACTTTAATGAAAACGGGTTTAAATTTTTATTAAAAATTACCCAAACTGTATAAAGTTGACCTATAAAAGGGTGTTTTTCATTTATTTTTTATTTTTTATTTTTTCTATTTTTCTGTTAGTTTCCATTTATTCTTATAATCCTTATGACCCGGGAATAGGTGTTTCTGGAGCAATTGAAATTACTAATTTAGGTGGGCTTTTAGGGGCTTATACGGCTTCTTTTTTTTATTTTATCTTTGGTATCGTAAGTCTTTTAATTCCTGTCCTTCTTATTTTAGGGTTTTTCCTAAAATTGATGGGAGGGTCTATTAAAAGGTTAGGTTTTAGTTTTTCTTTTCTGATTTTATCTCTTTGCATGTTGATAGGTTATACTTTTAATCTTTTAGAAACCAAAAATCTTTTACTTTTTGGACGTTTCCCTTTAAACGGAGGATTTATAGGGGAGTTGAATTTTTATTTTAGACTTTGGGTAGGAGATTTTGTTTTTTTGGTGATAATGTTTGCCTTTCTTCTTGTTTCTTTTTTGGTAGGATTAGGTTTTAACCCGATAACCTTTAAATCCATCTTAACCAAACTTCGGTATAAAAAAGACATAAAAAAAACAGAAGAAAAACCTGAGGGAAAATTTGAAAAGATTTCCTCAACCAAGATATCTTCTCAACCGGTTGAGGAATCCCTGTCTTTTGAAATTAAACCTTTAAACTCAAAAAATAATACTAAAGAGAAGATTTCTAAAAAGAAGGTCCAAGAAGAAACACAGATAAAGGAATTCGAAAAAACCTTGCCACCACCTGTAGATTTACTTAGGGATCCTCCCCTTTCTTCTTACAGGGTAAGGCCTGAGGAGTTAAAAGAACGTGCCTTGGTGTTGATCTCAAAACTTAAAGAGTTTGGTATAGAAGGTGATGTAGTAGGTGTTTCTCCAGGCCCAGTGATTACTGTATTTGAGTTTAGACCAGCTCCCGGTATTAAAATCAGTAAAATCCAGGGCTTGGTAGATGACTTAGCCTTGGGGCTTTCTGCTAAAAGTGTAAGGATAGTTGCCCCTATCCCAGGTAAAAGTGTGATAGGTATTGAAATTTCAAACCCTAAAAGAGAGTGGGTATATCTTAAGGACATTTTACAGAGCGAAGCTTTTATTCAGTCTAAGTCTCCTCTTACCATTGCCTTAGGTAAGGATATTTCAGGAGCTCCTGTGGTAGCTGACCTTAAAAAGATGCCTCATCTTTTGATAGCCGGAAGCACTGGTTCTGGAAAAAGCATCTTTTTACACAGCGTAATTTTAAGCCTTATCTACAAAGCAACCCCGGAAGAGGTAAGATTCTTGATGATCGATCCTAAAAGGATCGAACTTTCCGTTTACGATGGAATTCCCTATTTATTACATCCTGTGGTGTTAGAACCTAAGATGGCTACCAAGGCTTTAAGATGGTTGGTAGGGGAGATGGAAAAAAGGTATACCCTTTTTGAGGAGGTAGGGGCAAGAAACCTTGAGTCTTATAACGAACAGTTTGACGAAAAACTGCCTTATTTAGTGATGATCATCGATGAGTTGGCAGACCTTATGGTGGTATCTTCTAAAGAGGTAGAAACCTTACTTACCAGACTGGCTCAGATGGCAAGGGCAGCAGGAATACATCTACTGGTAGCCACCCAAAGACCTTCGGTAGATGTAATCACCGGGTTAATCAAGGTTAACTTTCCAGCCAGGATCTCCTTTCAGGTTACCTCTAAAGTAGACTCAAGGACCATCCTTGATATCCAGGGAGCAGAAAGGCTTTTAGGGGCAGGAGATATGCTTTTTATGCCTCCTGGATCATCTTATCTACAAAGAATTCATGGTCCTTATGTTTCAGAAGAAGAAGTTAAGATATTAGTAGATTATCTTAAATCTATCGGAGAACCTGAGTATTTAGCCAACTTAGAGGAGATAGAAGACGAAGAACCTATTTCTGTTGAAGAGGAAAGCGATTACGAAGATGACAAACTGTATGAAGCTGCCTTGAAAATTGCCTATCAGTATGGTAAAATTTCTGTATCGATGCTTCAAAGAAAGCTTAGGATAGGTTACAACCGAGCTGCAAGGTTGGTAGAACGTATGGAGGAGGAAGGCATTGTTGGCCCAAGTGATGGTGTTCGTCCTCGCTCTGTTATTGGTTCTCGTAAACCCCTTTAGTCTTAAGGCCCAAACTGTAGACGAGGTCATAGACCATATCCAAGATTTTTATCAAAAAATACAGACGCTTGAAGCAGAATTTATCCAGGAAGCCTATATTTCTCAAGGCCATAAGGAGGTGTCTTCAGGTAGACTCTGGATTAAAAAACCTGGCAAATTTCGCTGGGAATACTACAGGCCCCAAAAACTTTTTATCATATCTTCTGGAAAAAGTATATACTTTTACTATCCAGAAGAAAAACAAGCCTTGGTTTATCCTTCAGGCACAACCTTTGGCTCTAAATTAGCCCTGGGGTTTATGACCGGAAGGGGAAATGTGAAGACAGACCTTAAGGTCGAAAGTTTTCAGACCTTAGATAACGATTTTTGGAAGCTAAACTTTTTACCTGCTAACAACGACCAAAAGGTAAGAAGGATTTCTTTGGTGGTAAACCCTAAATCTGGAGAGGTTAAAGAAGTTATTTTAAACATGGCTTCAGGAGAAACCTTAAGGATAATTTTTAACAATTTAAGATATAATAAAGCCATTAAAGACAGCTTTTTTCATTTTTCACCTTCGAAGGACGTAAAAGTTATTCAAGCTCAAAGTGATTAAAAAGTCTATTTTCTTTTTAGTTTAAACCAGATGTAAACCCCCAAAATCACCACACAAAAGATTACTATTCCTATAGAACCACGTTCTAAGTAAGTTTTAAGAAGGGCCTCGTTTTTTCCAAAAAAATATCCACAAAACCCAAGGAAGCTACACCATAATAATGCCCCCAATAGAGTATAAAAAGAAAACAGAAAAAGTCCCATCCTGGCAAACCCTGCAGGGATAGAAATGACATGTCTAAGTCCTGGAAGGAGCCTTCCTATGAAGGTACTGATATGCCCGTGTTGATCCCAAAATCTTTCCATTTTTTGAAAGGAATATTCGGTTAGAAGTACATACTTACCGTATCGTCTGACAAACCTTAAAAACATCGGACGACCAAACTTAAGGGCTAAAAAATAATTGATAAGAGCTCCAGCCCAACTACCTAACGTACCTGCTATGATAACACCGCAAAGGGAAAGTTTACCTTGATAGGCAAGGTAAGCAGCGGGAGGTATGATTATTTCACTTGGGATAGGAATTAAAGTAGACTCAAGGGTCATCAAAAAAAATACACCTAAATAACTACTTTTTTCAAAAAAAAGCAAAAAATATTGCATAAAATCTTTTAAAAATTCCATAAAAGGTCCTCCTAACCTTTTTCAGAAGTGTAAGGTTTAAAGAGTTAAAGGTTTAATTTAAAATCATATAAAATCATATAAAAAATTACTTAAACAAGGTTTAATCCGTCTTGACAAACCAAAAAAGGATAATATATTATTACTCAATACGCCGAGGTGGCGGAATTGGTAGACGCGCTGGCTTGAGGGGCTAGTGGACGTCGGTCCGTGCGGGTTCGAGTCCCGCCCTCGGCACCATCTATGTTCTTTTCTTTTCATCTTTCTTTCCTTTTAGGATTCAAAATTTCTTGTAAAGTTTCTCCAATTATGGTAAACGCAAGAACCGTTATCAAAATAGCCATCCCTGGGTAAAAAGAAAGCCACCAGGCTACTTCTAAGGTCTCTTTACCGTCTATCAGCATATTCCCCCAAGAAGGTGTGGGAGGCTGTACTCCTATACCAAGAAAGGAAAGGGCAGATTCTATCAAGATGGCCTGTCCAAGCCCTAAGGAAGCAGAGACCAAAATAGGAGGTAGGGCATTAGGTATAAGATGTTTAAATAAAATCCTTAAGGATGATGCCCCGTAGGTTTTGGCTATCAACACAAAGTCTCTTTCTTTTAAGGATAAAATTTCGGCTCTTACTAAACGAGCTAATCCCATCCAGCTGGTAGCACCTATTACCACCATGATGGTAACGATAGATGGTTCTAAATAGGCTACCATAGCTAAAACCAAAAATATGGTGGGGAAACAAAGCATGATGTCAATAAACCTGCAAATAATCAGGTCAACCCATCCTCCGAAGTAGCCAGCTATCGCTCCTAAGACTACACCTATCACCAGAGATAATCCTACTGCCACCAAGCTTACCTCAAGAGAGATCCGAGAGGCATAGATCATCCGGCTTAACACGTCTCTTCCTAAAAGATCAGTTCCTAACGGATGGGCTAAGGAAGGTGGTTGAAGTATATGGTCTACGTTTATTTCTAAAGGGTCATAAGGGGCTATGTAAGGAGCAAAGACAGCCAAAATAGCTAAAAATAGAATGATTATTAAAGAAGCCGTTCCTAAACGATTTTTTAACAACTCTTTTATTAAAAACATTCTTAATGTTTATCTCCAAGCCTTATTCTTGGGTCTGCCAGAGCATATCCTATGTCTGCTAAAAAGTTCCCTATCAAAGTAAGCACAGCTACCAGGAAAAGGTTGGCCATGATAACAGGATAATCCCTTGCCATCACCGCTTGCCACATCAGCTGTCCTAATCCAGGTATCCCAAAAATGGTTTCAAAGATAACACTACCCCCTATAAGTCCAGGTAAAGAAAGACCTAAGATGGTAATAAGGGGTAAAAGGGCGTTTCTTAAGGCATGCTTATAGATTACTTCTTTTTCTGAAATTCCTTTAGCCCTGGCAAAAAGAATATAGTCAGCCTTTAATACTTCTACCATAGAATTTCTCACATATCTTGAGATACCTGCAATTCCTCCAAAGGTAGCTACAAAAAGCGGGCAAATCAGGTGTTTCGTCCAGTCCCAAATTTTTTCAAGAAGACCCATTTCTTCATAACCTAAGGTGGAATGTAGCCCAGAAATAGGAAGCCATTGAAGTTTTACCCCAAAAATCATCATAAGAATGATGGCCAGCCAAAAGCTGGGCATAGCATAACCCAAAAAAACCACTATGGTTAGTATTCGATCAATCCAACTTCCAGCTTTTACAGCCCCCAACACCCCTAAGGGTAAAGAAATCATAAAGATTAAAATTAAAGAAAGAAAGTTTAAGAGTAAGGTAATCGGAAGCCTTTCTTTGATTTTATCCCATACCGGTCTTTGGTCTGGAGAAAAAGAACGCCCAAAATCAAGCTTAGCTGCTTTTTTTAGCCATTCCCAGTATTGAACATAAAGTGGTTTGTCAAGACCGTACATTTTAACCAATCTTTCTCGATATTCTGGGGTGATCTTTGGGTTGAAGTCAGTGATAGGACTTAAAGGACCTCCTGGAGCTAAATGAATTACCGAAAAACTTATGACAGTAATCCCAAAAAGTGTTATCAAAAACACCATAAATCTTTTTAACAAGAAAAGGATCATCTTTTATCGCCTCGTTTTCTTTCTGCTTCAGATGGTTTTAAATACAAAGGAAGTAAATCTTCTGCAGATTTCACTTCAAAATCGTTATTTCTTAGCTTTAAATAAACCAGTTTGGCCACATTTTCCAAGGTAAGACCTATCGTAAAAGGCCATTTTAAAAAATTAGGACCTAAAATTTCTTTCAAATAGGGTTCCCATTTTTCTAAGGTTTCACCAACAAACCAGGAAGTTTCTTTTATCAAATCAGGTATACTCTTGACTGAGACGCAAACAGGAAAAATCTCTGTTTTTAGGTTATTTTCTTCCCATCTATAGACACCTAAAAAAACTTCTTGGCTATAGGCATCTATCAGAGATACCACAGGTAAGTTTGCTGGAAAGGTTTCTACCGCAAGCACTTCAAGGCTAAAAAAGGGTATCACCGGTTTAGGTGATATTAAACTTAATCCTTTTAGCACCGAAAGCCCAACTCTTAATCCAGTAAAACTACCTGGACCAAGGTCTATGGCATAGTAGTCTATGGTCTTTAGGTCTAATCCTAAGTTTTTTTCAAAAAAAGTTAAACACTGAAAAATTATCTGAGAATAAGACTGAGAGGACCTTAAGGTAACAGCCCCTAACAATTTATCTTTTATAAGGGCTATACCTCCAGACTTCCCTGCTGTTTCTATAGCTAAAACTAAGGGAGTTTCCATCCGCTAAGAAGTTTAAGGATGTCGTTGTAAAACACAGCTATACTTAGAGCAATGATGATAAAAAGTCCTATTTTAAAGATAAGCTCTTGGGTTTTTAAGGATAAAGGTTTTCTTCTGATGGCCTCTATACCAAAAATGACTAAATGGCCTCCGTCAAGCATAGGTAAAGGGAGAAGGTTTATAATCCCTAAGTTGATCGAAAGAAGTCCGGTAAAAGAAATAAGAGGATAAATCCCTAATTTGGCCGTATCTCCTGCCATTTTTCCGATGGTAATAGGACCTCCTAACGTAGAAAAAGGCAATTCTCCTATAAAGAGTTTAAAGATAGCTACAAAGGTAAGGACAGTTATGTCTACCACCTTTTCTACAGCAAGGACAAAGGATTCACCAAAACCGTGCCTTTGATGAACAACCTCTTGGGTTGACTTGACCCCGATAAAAGGTACCTGGGTTTTTTTCCCAAAGATGTTGTATCCTTCTTTCATTTCAGGAGCGATTTTTACCTCAAACTCTTGAGAGTTTCTCTTTATCTTAAGGGAAACTTCTTTTATGTTTTCTTGACTTTTTAGATATAAGATAAGCTGGTCAAAAGATTTGACCTTTTTGCCGTTTACTTCTATGATTTCATCTCCAGGAGCAAGTCCTGCTTTTTCAGCTGGAGAACCAGGTAAAACCTCTCCTATTTTGGTAGAAAGAAGATAAGAACCAGAGGCCCAAAAAAGAAACCAAAAGAGAAGAACAGGTAAGATAAAATTAGCCAAAGGGCCTGCAACCACGATAAACGCCTTTTGCCAGGGTTTTTTAAAGGCAAAAGCTTTGTCTTTTTCGACTACAGAAGGCAACGTTTCAGGATGCTCTCCATAAAGTTTCACGTATCCACCTAAAGGAAAGACAGACACCCTATATTCTGTTTCTCCTACTTTAAAACCAATAATTTTAGGCCCAAAGCCTAAGGAAAAAATTTCTACTTTGACCCTCATGAGTTTAGCTGCTATAAAATGACCTAACTCGTGAACAAAAATAAGTACACCAATTACTAATAAAGCTATAATTACTGTTAGCATGTTTTATTTCCTTTTATCAGGTTTTCTACATAAAGACAAACCTCTTTATGCAATTTTAAAATAAAAGATAAATCTTCTTTATAAGAAGGCATCTCTGGTATTTTAAACCCATCGAGTGTTTTTGCAAGAAAATAAGGGATTTTATCAAAGGTGATTCTTTTTTGTAAGAAAGCCTCTACCACCACTTCATCAGCTGCCTCAAGGATAAGAGGATAAACTCCTCCTTTTTGTCCTGCTTCATAAGCAAGCTTAAGGCAGGGAAATTTCTCAAGGTCAGGGGCCTCAAAAACTAAACTGCCAATTTTCTCCAGTTGAACCTTAGGTACCTGAAGTTTAACCCTTTCAGGGTAGTTTAAGGCATAAGATATGGGCAGTTGCATGTCAGGAGAGCTAAGGTGCATTAAAATACTTCCGTCTATCAACTCAACCAAACCATGGACTAAACTTTGAGGATGGATAAGTACCTCTATCTTTTCCAAGGGAAAGTCAAAAAGGACCTTAGCTTCAAGAACTTCAAAACCCTTATTCATAAGGGTAGCAGAATCTACCGATATTTTAGCTCCCATCTTCCAGTTCGGGTGTTTTACCGCCATCTCTGGGGTAATTTTAACAAACTCCTCTAAAGGTAGACGATAAAAAGGACCCCCTGAGGCTGTAAGGATGATTCTCTTTACCTGTTCTTTTTTTTCTTTTTGTAAAAGCTGAAAAATCGAAGAATGTTCGCTGTCAACAGGCAAAAGTTCGGCTTTAGCCTCTTTAGCTATTTTTTTTAAAATATCCCCAGCTACGATCAAGCTTTCTTTGTTGGCTATAGCTACCCTTTTTCCTGCCTTTAAAGCATAATAGGTGGGTAAAAGGGCTTTTATCCCAGAAATTCCTATGACTATTATCTCAGCCTCTTCTAACTGAACTAAAGTCTTAAGTCCTTCCTCTCCTACCAAGACTTCAGCTTTATAATCTAAAGAACTCTTCAACTTTTCAACAGAAGAAAGCTCTTCTACTACCAAATAGGGAATTTTAAAGGATCTGGCAATTTCCTCTAAGGCCTCAATCTTGCTACGACAAGAGGCTCCTAAAATCCTAAATTTTTCAGGATGGGCTTGAACTACCTTAAGGGTAGAATTTCCTATCGAGCCTGTAATACCAAGTATTACTAAATTTTTCATTTTTAGAATTAATTTTTAGGTTTTTCTGGGGTAGAAGAAGGAATTTGGGGAGGTACGGGAATATTTTGAGGGGGAATTGGGGTAGGGATGGTAGAAGGAGAGGTTGTTTGGGTTTGAGGGGTAGGGACGACAGGAATTTCGGTTTTGTTTTTGTTGGTTTGGATTTTAGTGAGTAAGATAGAGTTTAAAAAAAACACCAACACCAAAATCATCGTCACTTTGTTTAAAAAACTGGTTGGTCCTGCACCACCAAAGATGGCCTCAGCCCCTCTAAACACCGCACCATATTCTGAACCTTTGGTTACATTTATCAAAACAATCAAAACTATCAATATAGCTACTATCAACTGTAAAACCGTTAAAATAGTTTCCATCAAAAATCCTCCTTTTTAGGCTTTATCTCATCGGAAAAAGTTTAGCTCCTGGTAAAGGGTTAACTGGTTCTGTTAACAACATCTCTCCCTGTTTAATCCAGTTTTTAAGGATTTCAGCTATTTTTCTGGCTTTAGGAAGGCTTGAAATGGGAAAGGTAGGGACCTCTTTTCCTAAGACGGTTATTTTTCCGCTTTTCAGTTCTGCATAACTTACGATCCCGTAGTTTCTTTTAATTCCGTTAGGATAGTCATAGGAGTAGTCTATTACCTGGGTAAAGAGGTCTTCGTCAGAGAGTCCTGCCCATTCAGCCACTTGTTCATTCAGTATAGGAATAGGTATACCTAATCCTACTGCCAAAGAACATCCATAGCCTATATGACTTGTTCCTACCAACCATTCTGGTGACATTTCTTTCAGGTTTCCGATAACCATAAGGGTAGCTGCAGGTTGCATGGGTGCCCCTTTAGGTGTTCTTTTAACTTCGGTTTTATGCTGGGTCCCAGCCCAAATCACATATCCTTTGGTTCCTCCTAAGAAAATCCTTGTCCCTATCCCTATGGTTTTTAGATAAGGGTCTTTTAGCAAGGGAGAAAGACATCCTGCGGTCGCATAGTTGGCATTGCCAAGGTTAGGTTTTAACACCCCCATGTAGGTATAAAGTATTTTATCTGAAAGGTTAATAGCACAATTATAGTTTTGATAGGCATTTCTTGGGTTGCAAAGAACGGCATCCACTAAGTCATGAATGGTGAACTCTTTTTCAAAAGATTTTCTAGGATAACAATGGGTCCCATAACCTAAAGCCCTTAGCTGGATTTTTTTTCCGGCAACTAAGTCTTGGATAACATGTCCACCACCGTATAAAAACTGACCCGGAAAAACTTTGTTAAGAGGATCGTCTTCTCTTGTTTCAGTGGCTCCTATGTAAAGGTCTACAGCCGCAAGCCCCCCATAAGCTGGCACATCGTTTAACCAAACCCTATAAGCTTTTATCGTAGGAGAGGGATGGCCGAAGTTTATAAAAGCCCCAGAAGAACACATCGGAGAAAAGGTCCCGGTGGTGACTACATCTACCTCTTTAGCCGCAGTAACAGGCCCTACCTCTTTAACCAAACTGACAAACTCCTCAGCTGTAAGGACTACAGCCTCTCCTTTTTCAATCCTTTTATTGATTTCTTCTATGGTTTTTTTAACTCTGAATTCTCCTTCCATAAAGACGCCTCCTAATCGATAAGAGATATTATTTTATGACCTGCTACTTCAAGCTCAGAAGCTATCTTATCTAAGGATATTTTTTCTAATCTTATAAAATAAACTCTTTCTCCTTCAAAGTTAACGTCCATTCCTATGGAAATAACCTTGCCTCCGTTTTTTCTGATAGTCTCCAACACATCGTCTAAGTTACCGTTTTTAGGAATAACGTCTAAACGAGAAGAGGCCCTTAAAATTCCCATAAGTTCTATAAAAGACTCTAAAATATCGGTAACAGTTATGATACCCACTAATTTACCTTGGCTAACTACAGGTAAACCACCGATTTTATACTTATAAATAAGCTTAGCTGCCTCATCTATATAAGTATCAGGGTCTATGGTAATCGGATTAAGGATCATAACTTCTTTAAGAGAAAGTTTAAGCTTTTCTGGACTAAGATAGGCTCTCAACTCACTTTCAGTCACCAACCCTATCAACCTCTCTTTTTCTTTGTCTACTACAGGAAGGTGCCTGATAGAGTGTTTTTTCATTAACTGAATAGCCTTTTCTACTGTATCTTCAGGAAAGGCAACCACCACATCAGTAATCATCCAGTTTTTAACCTTCATCTTTTTCCCTTAGATGAAATTTTTTAATTAAATATACCATAAAAAAATAAATAGCCAAACTAAAGAAGTATGCTTTCTTTTAAGTTTATTTTTGATAAAATAGATTAAATTTTAAGGTACCTAACCAGGAGGTGGTAGAATACATGGTAGATAAAAAAGAGATAATCCTTATAGATGGGGCCTCTTTTATTTATAGAGCTTATTTTGCTATTCCTGGGTATTTAGCTACTTCTAAAGGGCTACCCACCAAAGCTGTTTTCGGTGTAACCCAGATGGTGCTTAAAATTTTAAAAGAGTGGGACCCTGAGTATATCATCTGGTTTATGGATGAAAAGGAACCTACTTTTAGACATAAGGCTTACGAAGGATACAAGGCTACCAGACCTCAAATGCCTGATGACCTAAAGATCCAAATACCTTACATAAAAAAAATCATTCCTGCTTTAGGGATTCTTTTGATTTCAGCTCCTGGATATGAAGCAGACGACTTGATAGCAAGTTTTGTTAAAAATTTTATCCTATCTTCTATCAATCAAGCAGTTATCGTGGCTGGGGATAAAGATTTATATGCCCTTGTTTCTGATAGAGTAAGGATTTATGACCCAGTAAGAGAAGTTTTTTTAGATAAACAAAGTTTTATTCAAAAATACGGATTTTCCCCAGAGGTTTTTCCTGAATTTAGAGCCCTGGTAGGGGATAAAAGCGATAACATACCCGGAGTCCCAGGAATAGGCGAAAAAACCGCTAAAGAGTTGCTCATAAGATTTAAAACCCTGACAGCCATCTATGACCATCTTTCTTTAATTTTTTCTAAAAGAATAAGAGAAAATTTGATAAAATATCGAGAACAGGTGTTTAACAACCTTAATCTTATTCGCCTTAATCTGGAAGCCCCTCTCCCTTCAGAGGACCTTGAATTCTATCGAAGAAAAGACCCTGATTATCTCACGCTTAAAGCCCTTTTTAAAGAACTTGAGTTTAGGAAACTTCTTTCAGAGCTTTCTTTACCCCAAGAAACTTTGCCTAAACCACCAAACATAAGAAAAGCCTCCCAAGATTTATTTAATAAAGTAAAAAAAGATTCGGTAATAGCTGTTTTACCTGAAAATCTAAATAAAGGCCTTTTTGGCAAATTGCAGCCTGCAAAATTTTTGATTTCCCTTTCTGAGGAAGAGGTCTACAGGTTGACTTTAGACGAGTTTAAAAGATTGGCTGAGGATCAAGGCATTTACGTGGTTTATGACTATAAAAACTGGCTTAAAAACTATAAGATCCCCTTTTCTCATCCCTTAGACGTAAAGTTAGCTGCTTATCTTTTAAATCCCGGATTAAAGGCTTATGATTTAAACTTTTTGTTTCAGGAATACTTAGACCTAAATCTTAACGGAAAAAACAAGGCTTCTGAAGAATTATCAGGGATAAAGGTAGTCAGTTTAAGAAGGTTAGGTAAAGAGCTTTTAGCAAGGTTAGAAGAAGAAGGGCTTTCTTCCTGGTTGTTTAAGGTAGAGGCACCTTTAAGTGAGGTTTTAAACGGGATGGAACAAGCTGGGATAAAGATTGATTTGGTTTATGTAAAAACTTTAGTACAACAATATCGAGAAAAAATAAAAGAAATCGAAGAAGAACTTTTTAAGATTGCGGGAAAAAGATTTAATCCTCGTTCTTCAAGAGAGGTGGGCGACATCCTTTTTAATAAACTGAATCTTCCTTCTATAAAAAGGACCCCTAAAAGTTCAGTTCCCTCTACAGATGCAGAGGTGCTTGAAGAACTGGCTCCTTTACATCCCTTTGCCAGGCTTCTTCTGCAATATCGTACTACTCAGAAAATATTGAGCACCTACCTTGAGCCTTTTTTAAAGTATACCAGACCACTTACTTCTCGTATTCACACAGAGTTTAACCAAACAGGAACAGCCACAGGTAGGATTAGTTCGCAAAACCCAAACCTACAAAACATCCCCATAAAAGGAGAGGAAGGTTTAGAAATTCGCAAAGTATTTATAGCAGAAGAAGGCTGGTGGCTTTGTAGTTTAGACTACTCACAAATAGAACTCAGGATTTTAGCTCATTTTTCTGAAGACAAAAATCTTATAAAGGCCTTTAATGAAGGGCAGGACATCCATACCTTTACGGCCTGTGAGATATTTGGAGTAACTCCTGATAAAGTAACCCCTGAAATGAGAAGGGTTAGCAAGGCTATAAACTTTGGGATTGCCTATGGGATGAGCTCTTACGGTTTAAGTAAAGAGCTTAGGATTTCGGTAAAAGAGGCAGAAGAAATCATAGCAAGGTATTTTCAGCGGTATCCTGGAGTAAAAAAATACATAGAAGAAACGATAGAATTTGTTAGAACCCATGGTTATGTTAAGACCTTAGCCGGGAGAAAACGCTATATACCTGAAGTATTTAGTTCTGATAAAACTGTAAGAGACTTAGGGTTTCGCATGGCAGTAAACACCCCGATCCAAGGTTCTGCCGCAGATCTTATCAAGGTAGCTATGGTAGCCCTTTATAGGCAAATTAAACAGAAAAATCTAAAGTCCAGCCTTCTTTTACAGATTCACGATGAACTTCTTCTTGAGGTGCCAGAAGAAGAAGTAGAGGTGATAAAAGAAGTAGCTCCTTCGGTGATGGAAGCCCCTTTTAGTTTTTTAGGCCTTGATTATGTTCTGAAAGTACCTATTAAGGTTAATTTTGCCTTTGGTAAGTCTTGGGCTGAATGTAAATAGGTTAGATATGCGTTTAGATAGGTTTCTTTCTAACCTTGGGATAGGCTCAAGAAAAGAGGTATCCCTTTTAATAAAAAGGGGTAGGGTTACGATTAACGGTGTAAAGGTCACAGACCCAGGGGTAAAAATTAACCTCGAAAAGGATGTGGTCCAGATCGACGGAAAAGAAGTTGGAAAGAAAATAGAAGGTTTTTATTATAAATTCTATAAGCCCAGAGGGTGTGTTACCTCTAAGTCAGACAAGGACCTTACGGTCATGGATTTTCTTCCTAAGGATCTGCTAGGGCTAAACAGAATTTTTCCTGTGGGAAGACTTGATAAGGATGCGGAAGGATTGTTAATCTTTACCGATGATGGTTCCCTTGCCCATAGGATGATGCATCCTAAATGGAAGCTTGTTAAGACCTATCAGGTTTGGTTGGATAAAGAAATAACTGAGTTAGACCTGAAAAAGATAGAAGAAGGAGTTGAGCTTTCTGACGGTAAGACCTTACCGTGTACAGCCTCTTTTTTAGATGAGACTAAAGGGTGGGTAAAAATAGAGGTTAGGGAAGGGAGATATCATTTGATAAAAAGAATGTTTGGAAGTTTAGGTTATAAGGTTATAGGTTTAAAAAGGATAGCGATAGGTCCTGTTGAATTAGGAGAACTCAAACCATCAGAAATAATTCCTCTTTCTGAAGAAGAAGTTAAACTTTTAAAAAAGGCAGTTGGTTTATAAAAAATTAGGTTTAGGATTTTTGGTTTAAAAGTTTTTTTACCTTTTGCCATCCCATCTTTTCTATCATAGCCCCCACTCTTTCTCCTTTTTCGTTGTAGTTTTTGTAAAACTGTATCAAATTTTTAAGATAAACCGGGACTTCTTCAGGTGAGGCCTTGGTTAAAAAGGAAGCCAGTCTTGGATGTCTTCCAAGTTTACCTCCGACGTAGATTTTGTAACCTCTAAAGGTTTCTTTTATGGCTCCTTCAGGACAAGCTTTTATACATGCACCACATCCTATGCATTTCTGATAGTCTATCACAATTTTTTGGTCGACTTCTTTAATCACCCTTTCCTCGCAAGAATTTACACAATTGTCACATAGAGTGCATAAACTATCATCGTGTTTTATTTTAACAAAACTATGGATTCCAAAGTCAGCGATATAAAGTTGGGAACACCCGTTCGGACAGTCTGAAATAGAGAGTTTAAACCTATGATGGGGTCTTAAAGTTTGGCCTTTTAGTTTGGTTTTTATAAAATCATCCAGTTGAGAGTTTTTTAGTACATCTTCGAGGGTGTTTATAAGCTCGAGAGAACGGTTTATAGCGTTAGGGCATCCTTTTGGACCAAAGCAGGTAATAATCTCGTAAGCTACAGATGAACTTCCATATGGTATAACCTTATCTTGTTTCATCCTTTAAACCTCCTCCTCTATATCTTTAAGCCTTCCGTCTATACCAATGGTGTAGACCTTAAAGGGAAGTTTTTGGCTTAAAGTTTTTCTTACGTCTAAGAGTAGTCTAACCAAATTTTTGCAACAAGGCACTTCCATGATGGCTATTTCTAAACCATTTGGTTGGGCTTGATGTGAAATCTTTGCAAGTTTCTCCCAGTATAACTCAGGTGGATCAAACTTAGGACATCCTGTTAGGATTTTCTTGCCAGGAAGAAGATGGGTATGAAGTTGGGGATAGGCTACGGCTACACAGTCTGCACAAATCAATAGATTAGCTCCCTTTAAAAATTTAGCAGAAGGAGGGATTAATCTAAGTTTAACCGGCCAATGAGAAAGGGAAGAAGGTATTTCGTTTGCAACAGGAGGTAGGTTTTTAGGAATAAACTCTTTAACTTGATGAGAGGGACATCCACAAGGTAGGAAAGAGGAAGGTTGAGGTTTTTCTATAAGTTTTATAGCACCGGTAGGACATTCACCTATGCAAGCCCCAAGTCCGTCACATACCTCTTCTGCCACAAGTTTAGCCTTGCCATTGACGATAGCTATCGCCCCTTCGTGGCAGGCAATCACACACTGACCACATCCATTGCAGAGTTCTTTGTCTATTTCTATAATCTTAGCGGCTTTCATCGATATATGCCCTCTTTTTTATTTTTTAAGTTTAGTTAAAATATAAACTGACCTAAATGAAAAAACCTTGATTTAGGTCAACTGAAGATATTTTTTAAGGATTTTAGAGGTAGGGGTAGAGGCTTTTAAGAAATCTTCTATCGGACCCTGAAAAAGGAGTTCCCCTCCTTTTTCTCCTCCTTCAGGTCCGAGTTCTACCACCCAGTCTGCCCATTTGATAAGTTCAAGGTTATGTTCTATCACGATTACTGTATGGCCTTTCTGGATTAGACCTTGTAAGAGTTCTGCTAATTTTTCTACATCTTTTATGTGAAGTCCTGTGGTAGGCTCATCAAGAAGATAGAGGTTCCCAGGTTGAGAAGACTTGATAAACTCTTTGGCAAGCTTTATCCTCTGGGCTTCTCCTCCAGACAAGGTTGGACTTGGCTGTCCTAAGGTCAGATAGTCAAGGCCGATATCACAGAGGGTGTTAAGTTTATGACGGATTGAAGGGTAGTTGCTGAAAAACTCCACAGCTTCAGCAAAGTCCATCTCAAGGACCTCTGCGATGTTTTTATTTTTTAACAAAACTTCCAAGGTTTCTGGATTATACCGTTTACCTCCACAGTATTCACATTTTTGATAAACTGCAGGTAAAAATTTAATCTCTATCTTTTCATATCCCTGTCCATTGCAATAAGGGCACTGTCCTTCTTTGGTATTAAAGGAAAATCTGCCTTCTTTGTAACCTCTCTGTTTAGCCAATAAAGTGTTGGCAAAGGCCTTTCTAATGTCGGTAAAAACCCCTACATAGGTAGCAGGGGTAGATTTTGGGGTGTTTCCTATAGGTTGGTGGTCTACTAAATATACCCTTTTGATTTTTTCCCAGTTTTCTATGTTTTTTAAACCGTGAATACCGTTTTTTTCTCCCTCTAATAGTCTTTTTAGATTTTCGTAAAGGCATTCCTCTAATAAAGTAGACTTCCCTGAACCAGAAACCCCTACTACTACTGTAAGAGCGTTTAAAGGAAAAGAAACGGTTATGTTTTTAAGGTTTCTTAGGGAAGCCTCTTTAAGTAATAAGAATTCCTTAGGATTGCGCTTAAAACTTTTCAGGGTTTTTCTGTTTTGATCTTTAATTACTTCAGCTGTGGGTGAGGAAGATCTTAAAAATTCTTTAGAAGGTCCTCTGAAAAGTACCTGTCCTCCTCTTTTTCCTCCTCCTGGTCCCAAGTCTACCATAAAGTCGCTTGCCAAAATCGTATCTTCGTCATGTTCAACCACTATCAAGGTATTTCCTTTATCCCTGAGTTTTTTTAACACCTTTATTAATTTTTGTGTATCCTTAGGATGAAGCCCGATGGTCGGTTCATCGAGGATATAGGCTACCCCTGTGAGATTACTCCCTATTTCTGCTGAAATTCTTACCCTTTTGGCTTCTCCTGAAGATAGGGTGTCTGCAGACCTACCTAAGGTAAGGTATCCTACACCTAAATCTATTAAATAATCAAGTCTTGAGAGGGTTTCAGAAATTAGTTCTTCGGCTATTTTTTGTTGTATACCTTCAAACTTAAGCTTTTCTAAAAACTCTTTTACTTTGTAGAGACTTAAGTTAGACAATTCAGGCAAAGAAATCCCGTTAATTTTATAATAAAAAACCTCTTTACGATATCTTGAACCGTTACAGTCAGGGCATGGTTCTTCTTCAAGTCTACCCAGTCCTCCACAAGTAGGACAAGCTCCTACCTTTGAATTAAAAGCAAAAAGCAACGGGTCTGGTTCAGGAAGACTTATCCCACATAAAGAGCAGGTTCTTTTTTGACTAAAAAGTACTTCCCTTTTATCGGTTTTTATCAAAACCTCTCCTTTTCCAAGTTCAAGGCCTTTGTAAAAAATCTTTTCAAACCACTCTTCTTTCCAATCTATTTCTTGAGCTAACACCACCTCAATCGTATATTCTTTAAACCTTGAAAGTGCAGGGATAGGAGGAATGTTGTAGAATTCTCCGTTTATTCTGACCTTATGATATAGGTTGGCAAGCAGTTTATCAAACAGATTTTTGTAGATTCCTTTTCGGTGTTTTACCAAAGGAGCAAGAAGGGTAATGTTTGAAGCCTTTTCTCCTTTTAAAAACTCTAAAGCTAAGTCAAACAATTCCTTTGGTTCATGAGGTTTTAGTTCCCTTTCACATTTAGGGCAATAGGCCTTGCTAACCTTAGAATAAAGAAGCCTAAGATAAGGAAGGATCTCAGTAATAGTCCCTACCGTAGATTTGGGAGAAAGTTCTCCTGACCGTTGTTCTAAAGCCACCGTAGGCGGTATCCCTGAAATAAGGTCATAATCTATCTCTTCATAAAGCTTAAAAAATTGTTTCAAATAAGTGGGTAAAGTTTCTAAAAACCTTCTTTGGCCTTCGGCAAACACCACATCAAACGCAAGGGTAGATTTTCCTGAACCAGAAACCCCTGTGATCACTATCAACTGTTTCCTTGGTAGGTTTAAGTCTATGTTTTTTAAGTTATGATGTCTGACCCCTCGAAGCTTTATAAGATCTTCGTCGTATTTATATTTTTTTGAGGCTTCAGCTTTATCTTTAAGGTTTAGTCCATCGAGATATTCTCTTAGATAAAAAGAGGTTTGAGTCTGCACCTCTGGGTTTTTGATAACCTCGGAGAGGGGTCCTTGGAAGATAAGTTCTCCTCCCTCTTCTCCGCCACCGGGACCAAGTTCCAGTATCCAATCAGAGTTTAAGATAACCTCAGGATGATGTTCTACTATTACCACCGTGTGTCCTAAGCTTTTTAGATAGTTTAACGAACAAATCAGTTTTTCTATGTCTTTTAGATGAAGGCCAACCGTAGGTTCGTCAAGAAGGATTAGACATTTTTCTCCTTTTATTTTAGAGAGTAAATCTGCTATCTTTAGTCTCTGGGCTTCTCCTCCAGAGAGGGTAGAAAGGGGTTGTCCCAGTTTGAGATATCCTATCCCAAGATTTTTTAAAAGGGTCAGGGTTTTTTTAAGAGGTGTATGTCCTGAGAAGAACTCTAAAGCCTGTTCTACGGTAAGGTCTAACATTTCAGCGATGTTTTTTCCTCTCCATCTGACTTCTAAAATCTCTTCCCTAAATCGGGTACCATTACAAACCTCACAGGGGATGGTTAGGTCTGATAAAAATTGCATCTCTATTATCTCAAACCCAAGACCTTTGCACGCAGGACACTGGGCATGTTCTGAGTTAAAAGAAAACCAAGTTTCAGCATATCCCAAACTTTTTGCGGTATTAGTACTTGCAAGGAGCTTCCTTAAATATACTATGATGTCTAAATAGGTTGCTACCACCGAGCGAGGGGACCGAGCTAGTGGTTCCTGAGTAAGGTATAACACCTGGTCGATCCGGTTGACTCCCTCAATCTTTTCACAGGTCCTTAAAGGATGCTTATTCTTTGCGTCAACCAGCCCCTGGTAGATTACATCTTCTAAAAGGGTAGACTTACCAGACCCCGATACCCCTACGATACAGGTAATCGCTTTTAGCGGAAGAGAAAAGGAAAATCCTTTTAGATTGTTTTTCTTTGCTCCATAAAATCTGATAAAACCTGAGGGTTGAAAGTCGGGTAAAGAATACGTTCTTTTTTGGCTTATCTCGGTTAAAGCTTCTGCTGTAGGGGTGTTTGTGTTAAAAATTTTTTTGGGAGGTCCAAAAAATAAGAGATGACCTCCTTTTTCCCCTCCCTCTGGACCTAAATCTATCAGAAGGTCCGCTTGGGTAATGATCTCAGGATCATGCTCTACCACCACTACTGTATTTTTTTGAGAAACCAATCTTTCAAGAAGTTTTAATACTTTTTGGGTATCTCTGGGATGAAGTCCAGTAGTTGGCTCATCTATCAAGTAAAGGGTTTCTACTAAGTTAGATGAAAGTGCTCTTGTCAGAAGACATCTGCTGGTTTCTCCCCCAGAAAGGGTTTTACTTGCTCGGCTAAGGGTAAGGTAGGAAAGGCCCACTTCTTCAAGATAGGAAAGACGTTTTAATATTTCCTTAGCCAGCCTTTCTTCTGCAGGCTGAGGTTTTTGTTCTAAAAAGTTTTGAATAAATTTAACCGCTTCTTTAATTTCTAAACCGTAAAATTCTCCGATGTTTAATCCATTAATATAAAACATTAAAGCTTGAGGGTTAAACCTGGTTCCTTTACATACAGGACAGTTTACTTCTCTTCTTAGTTTTGAAAGAAGAATCCTTATATGGGGTTTATATCGCTTACTTTCAAGCCAGTCTATAAGCTCTTTAAGTCCGTACCAATCCCCTTCGCCCCAAAAGATTTTTTGTTTAATTTCTTCAGGCAGGTCTTTAAAGGGAAGGTTTAAGTTTATGTTTTTAGTCCTTAAAAACTCTATCAGGTCCAGTTTTACCTCAAACAAAAAAGGAAAATCAAGGATAGGGATAGCGCCTTTGGTTGCAGGTTTTTCTGGATGTTTTACCAAGGCCTCAAAGTCTAAGACTAACAGGTTTCCAAACCCTTTGCATTCAGGGCAAGCCCCTAACGAGCTGTTAAACGAAAATAGATTGGGTGTTTTTTCAGGTATCTTAAGACCACACTGAGGACAGTTTTTTTCTTGGGTATAATATGCCTCTTCTCCGTAAATAGTTCTAACCTTGATCCATGGAGAGATTTTAAAACCAAGTTCTAAAGAGGATATAAGATCAAAGAGGTCTTTTTCCGTAGGCTTGAGTCTATGTATGATTAATTCTATTTCTTCAGGTACTTCTTCTATCTCGTCTATTTCACATACCTTTCCATCTAAAAAGACCCTTGAAAATCCTGCAGCAAGTAGACCTTCTTTGAGGTGCTCAAAGCTTTCTTGTGGTTTTTGAGGAACTATGAGGTAGAGTGGTACCTGATAAAATTTTTCGATAATCTCTTTGGCTATAGCCTGTGGGGTTTGAGGTAGAAGGTATTTTTTACAGTTAGGACAAAAAGGAACCCCGCTGTAATAGTAGAGCATTTTAGTAAAGTGACTAATCTCAGTAAGGGTAGCTACCGTGGAACGTGAAGTTTTGATGCTATTACCCTGAGGAAAGGCCAAAGCTGGTGGGATGTTTAAGATAGCTTTAACCTTAGGTCTGGGGAGTTTTTCGAAAAACTGTCTTACATACGAAGAAAAAGTTTCTATATAACGTCTTTGGCCTTCGGCAAAAAGGGTGTCAAAAACTAAACTTGATTTTCCAGCCCCAGAAACACCGGTGACTGCTGTTAAACTATAGAAAGGAAGTTTTAAACTAAACCCTTTGAGGTTATTTTGGTTAACCTCAAGAAGCTCGATAAACCTGTCTTGTCTTCTCACAAAAGTGCTGGTTTATTTATTCTCCTCTGATTTTTTCCATCCTTTCTTAGGCTTTTTTACATTCGATACAAAGGGTGGCCTCAGGTCTTGCAAGAAGCCTTTTTTCGTCTATTTCATCTCCGCAGGCTTCACATATTCCGTAGGTTCCGTCTTCTATTTTTTTTAGGGCTTTGTCAATCTTCTTTAACAGTTTTTGTTCTCTGTCTCTTAGTCTTAACTCAAAAGCCAGATTACTTTCACGTGTGGCCTGGTCGATGGCGTCTGCTAAAGGTTCATACTCTTCCACCAACTCTTTTTTGGTTTCTAAAACATCCTTTAGAATTTCTTCTCGACGTTTTAGCAAAAGTTCTTTAAACATGGCTAATTTTTCCTTATCCATCAGAAATCCTCCTTTCCAGGTTGTTCTTCTAATACTACTTCACCACTTTTTCCACCGGTTTTATAAACCAACCTGATGTTGGTGATTTTGATGCGCTTATCAAGGGCTTTACACATATCATAAACGGTAAGAGCAGCAATGCTTACTGCGGTCAAGGCCTCCATCTCTACCCCGGTTTGTCCTACAGTCTTTACCATCCCCTCGATTTCAAGCACATACCTTTCAGGAATAAACCTAAAATTAAGGTCTACCTTAGAGATGGGCAAAGGATGGCAAAGAGGTATAAGCTCAGAAGTCTTTTTAGCCCCTAAAATTCCTGCAACCTTAGCACAGGCTAAGAAATCTCCCTTAGGGATATCTTGGGATATCACCTTAGGGTAGATCTCTTCAGGAAAGACTACCTCAGCTTTAGCTATGGCTATTCTCTCAGTCGCAGGTTTTCCTCCTACATCTACCATAAAAAGATTGCCTTGGGAGTCTAAATGGGTAAAATCAGCCATTACCTACTTCCAAAAATAAACTTTTTCCAAAAACCTTCTTTTTTCTTTTTTTTCTCCTGTTGATATGGTTCTAACCTGTTGGTTGAACTGTCGATTTTTTCTTTTTCAGATATTTTCTTTAAAAGTTGTTTAGTTTCTTCACTAACATTATGGGGAAGCTCTACCTGTAGTCTTAGTATAAGATCTCCTTTTTTCTTAGTTTTAGGGTCAGGAAGTCCTTTATTTTCTATCACGAGTTCATCCCCTGGTTGACAACCTGGGGGTATCTTTACAGATAGCGTTTCTTTAAAAAAAGGGATTTTAACTTCGTCTCCTAAAATTGCAGAAACAAAGTTTACCTTTAAAATTCCAACGAGGTTAGATTTTTCTCTGTAAAAAAGAGGATGTGGTTTGACTTTTACCCTAAGATAAAGGTCTCCTGGCCTACCTCCATAAAGCCCAGCCTCTCCCTCGCCGTAGATCCGTAAAATAGTCCCATCCTCTACCCCAGCAGGGATAACTACCTTTATTTGCTTTTTCTTCCAAGCCCTTCCCGACCCGTTGCATTTCTTACAGATTTCTACATAAGTAGAACCTCTGCCTCTGCAATCTGGACAAGCATAAGCAATCCTAAAAAATCCTTCGGTGTAGGCAATTTTCCCTTTACCTTTACAGGTTTCACAAATCTTTAAACCTTTATCAGGATTATAGCCTAATCCTCCACAATCTTCACATAGGTCCAATTTTTCTATGTCAAGCGTAATTTCTTTATCTGTAAAAAGGTCCTCTAAGTCTACTGCTACTTCATATGAAAGGTCAGCTCCATCTCGAGGTCTAGTATGGCTTTTTTCTTCAAAGGTAAAACCAAAAAACTCCTCAAAAATGTCAGAAAATGTTTTGAAAATATCTCCTACATCTTCAAACCTTCTATGACCAGAAGAAGTAAGCCCTGAATAACCGTAAGTATCATAGATAGCTCTTTTTTCAGGGTCAGAAAGCACTTCATAGGCCTCGGAGATTTCTTTGAATTTTTCTTCAGCCTCTTTATTTCCTGGGTTTTTATCGGGATGGTATTTAAGGGCAAGCCTTCTATAGGCTCTTTTTATCTCTTCCTGAGAGGCATTTCTTGGAACTCCTAAAATTTCATAAAAATCTTTGTAAGACATCCTATCCTTTACTTAGAGGAACTTTTTTGCTTTAAGATCTCGGTTAGTTCGTAAGGAGAGGATGTTTTCTCTTTTTTACCAAGATGTTTTATGTTTTCAGTGGTAACCAATCCGGCGGCAATTTCTCTAAGGGCTAACACAATATCTTTGTTGTCTGCCTGTACAAGGGGTTCAGCCCCTTCTTTTAATTGTTTAACCCTTTCTATGGCTAAGTGTACCAATCTAAACCTGCCTGGTACTTTTTTTAGACAATCTTCTATCGTAACCCTGGCCATACCTTTATACCCCTTTTAGACTATTTTTAAAATATCAATTAAACGGCTACTACTTCTGTTACCTCAGGGACCTCTTTTTTTAAGTATCTTTCGATACCCATTTTTAGGGTCATGGTAGACATGGGGCAAGAACCACAAGCACCTTTTAACCTAACCTTTACCACCCCTTCTGGAGTAACCTCTACAAGCTCTACGTCTCCACCATCAGCCTGCAACATAGGCCTTACTTTAGCTAAGGCTTGTTCTACTGCATCTTTAATCATAAAAAATCCCCCTAATAAAAATTTTTCTTAAAATTTAATACATTTTTTCTTGACAGCAAGGTTTAATTTCAATAAAATAACAAAGATACCCATTAATAGTGGAGGACAACATGAGAAGCGATCGGATTAAAAAAGGAATAGAAAGGGCTCCCCATAGGTCTTTACTAAAAGCGTTAGGGTTTACAGACAACGAACTTAACAAGCCTCTTATAGGAATTGCTAATTCTTTTAACGAAATCATCCCAGGGCATATACACCTAAGACAGATCGTAGAGGCGGTTAAAGCTGGGGTAAGAGAAGCAGGGGGGGTGCCTGTTGAGTTTGGGGTCATAGGGGTTTGCGATGGGATCGCCATGAACCATGAAGGGATGTGCTATTCTCTTCCGAGTAGAGATATCATCGCAGACTCTATAGAAATCATGGCCCATGCCCATGCCTTTGATGGTCTGGTACTGGTTACAAGCTGTGATAAAATCACTCCTGGCATGATGATGGCAGCTTTTAGGGTAAACATTCCCTCTATCCTGATAGCAGGTGGCCCCATGCTTACAGGAGTTTATAAAAAACAGAGGGTGAACCTTATTTCTGTGTTTGAAGCCATAGGAAAGGTTCAGAAAAAAGCCATGACAGAAGACGAGCTAAAAGAACTTGAGAGTTGTGCTTGTCCTACCTGCGGTTCCTGTGCGGGGATGTTTACTGCTAACTCGATGAATTGTTTATCTGAGGCTATAGGAATAGCTCTCCCAGGAAATGGAACTATTCCTGCTGTTTTTGCTGACCGTATCCGTTTAGCCAAAGAAACAGGGAAAAAAATCGTAGAACTTGTAGAAAAGGGACTTGCCCCAAGAAAGATCATCAACAGAAAGTCTTTTGAAAACGCTATAGCCGTTGATATGGCACTTGGGTGTTCTACCAACACAGTCTTACATCTTATGGCTATAGCCAAAGAAGCCAAAGTAGATTTAGATTTAAAGGTGTTTGATGAGATTTCTAAAAAAACTCCAGTACTTGCTAAGCTTATTCCTGCCGGTTATCATAGCGTGGTAGATTTGCATTTTGCTGGAGGAATACCAGCGGTTTTAAAGGAGCTTTCTAAGTTGAACCTTATTCACCTGGATGTAAAGACAGTTTCAGGAAAAACATTAAAACAACTTTTAAAAGATGTAGAGGTGTTAGACAGGGAGGTTATAAGACCGGTAGAAAATCCCTACCATAAAGAGGGAGGTATCGCTATTCTTTATGGAAATTTAGCCCCTGAGGGAGCGGTGGTTAAGACCAGTGCTGTTTTGCCTGAGATGTTAAAACATGTTGGTCCTGCAAGGGTTTTTGACTCTGAAGAAGAGGCCTATCAGGCTATCTTAGCCGGAAAGATTAAGAAAGGTGACGTTGTAGTCATAAGGTATGAAGGCCCTAAGGGTGGGCCTGGGATGAGAGAGATGCTTTCTCCTACTTCAGCCATAGTAGGAATGGGTTTGGGTGGTTCTGTAGCTCTTATTACCGACGGGAGATTTAGTGGAGGCACCCAAGGGGCTTGTATAGGACATGTGTCTCCTGAGGCTGCAGAGGGAGGCCCTATTGCTTTGGTTAAAGAAGGAGATTTGATAGAAATAGACATACCCCAGAGAAAGCTTGAACTCAAAGTTTCAGAAAGAGAACTTGAGGAACGTAAGAAGAGATGGAAACCTTTGAAGAAAAAAGTAGAAGGAGTATTGAAAAAATATTATAGTTTAGTACAATCAAGTTCAAGAGGGGCTATATTAGAATGAACATCTTAAGGTTCTTAGGAAAAAGTTTCCTTAAAGTTCTTGAAGATTCAGGGGGAATTTTCCTCTTTTTTCTAAAGAGTTTGATTTATTTTTTTACTCCCCCTTTTCGACTCAAGCATTTAATCAAACATATGGAATTTATAGGGGTTAAATCTTTTTTGGTAGTATTTCTTACCGCGCTTTTTTCTGGGATGGTTACAGCCTATCAGGTTAACATTGCCCTTGCCAAAGTAGGTTCTCAAAGTATTTTGGGTGGTGCTGTAGCTTTAACCCTTACTAGAGAGTTAGGTCCTGTGCTTACAGCCATCGTGGTGGTGGCAAGAGCGGGTTCTGCTATCTGTGCTGAGATTGGAAGTATGAGGATTACAGAGCAGATAGATGCTTTAAAAATAATGGCTGTTAACCCGATTCAGTATCTCATCAGCCCAAGGCTTTGGGCTGCTATTTTAGTGGTACCCTTACTTACAGCCATAGCAGATTTGATTGGTATCGCCGGAGGTTATGTGGTAGGGGTTTTTTTGGTAAAAATAGACCCTGGGTTACTTACTGCCAGGATGACTGACATGGTAGAATTTAAAGACATCATGAGTGGTATCCTAAAATCTATCTTTTTTGGAGCTTTTTTGGTAAGTGTATGTGGATATAAGGGTTATAACGTAAGAGGAGGAGCTGAAGGGGTTGGAAGGGCTACTACCGAGGCGGTTGTGGTTTCTACCGTAGGTATTTTAGTGATGGATTACATCTTAACTACCCTTTTCTTTTAGAGGTATAGATGATAGTTATCAAGGGACTTAGGAAAAGTTTTAACGGATTTGAGGTGTTAAAAGGGGTAGACCTTGCCCTACCTGAAAACCATATCACTTTTATCATGGGACAAAGTGGTACAGGAAAGAGCGTTCTTTTGAAACATATAGTAGGTTTGATTAAGCCTGATGAAGGAGAGATCCGGTTTGAAAACCAGGATATAACCAAACTTTCAGAAAAGGAGCTACAAAAGGTTAGAAAAAACATAGGATTTTTATTTCAAGAAGGGGCTTTGTTTGATTCTATGACTGTAGGAGAAAACGTGGCCTTTCCTTTAAAGGAACATTTTAAGTTAAGTGCTAAAGAAATCAAGTCTCAGGTAGAAGAACTATTAGACGCTGTAGGACTTCTTGCCTCAAAGGATAAATTCCCCTCTGAACTTTCAGGAGGTATGAAAAAAAGGGCAGCTTTGGCGAGAACCCTTGCCTTAAAACCTAAGGTTATTCTTTTTGATGAACCCACCACCGGGCTTGACCCGATTTTGCAGGTTTCGATTTTACAACTCATAAAAGACATAAAAGAAAAATACCAGCTTACCTGTGCTATCATAAGTCATGACGTAGCTTTAGCTTTAAAATTTGCAGATTATATCGCCTTTTTACATCAGGGTAGAATTTTAAAGTTTGGTACCCCTGATGAGATTAAGCAGGCAGAAGAAGAGTTTATTCAGAACTTTCTAAGAAGTGCTTTATTATAGGCTATAAGGAGGTGAAAACATGGCAGTAAAAGGCTCTACTGAGATAAAAGTTGGTTTTTTTGTTTTTATAGGTATTTTAGCCCTCCTTTATCTTACCTTTAAGTTAGGAGAAGAGGCTTTTACTCCAAAGGATAGCTATAAGCTTTATGCGGTTTTTGAAAACGTCTCAGGGCTTGCCAAAGGAGCCAAGATAGAGATGGCAGGGGTGAATATAGGGAAGGTAGGGAACATAGAGCTTACCCCTGAAGGAAAGGCTAAAGTAGAACTTTTAATCTATAGTAAATACAAAGTCCAGGAAGACGCAGAGGCTTATGTAAAAACTTATGGGGTATTAGGAGATAAATTTGTAGAGTTAAAGCCAGGATTTTCTAAGAACTATCTTAAGCCTGAAAGTATGATAGCCAATGCTCACAGTGCAGTCTCTGTGGATGATCTGTTGGCTAACATCGGACCTACGGTAGAAGGGTTAAAAGAGCTTTTAGGTACTGAGGAAGGTAGACAAAACTTAAAGATTTTAGTAGCAAACATAAAAGAAGCCTCAGAAAGTTTCAAAGGTATCGCCGCTAAAATAGAGAAAGGGCAAGGTAGTTTAGGAAAATTGGTTACAGATGATAGTTTATATGTAAACCTCAAAGAGACTACAGATCATCTAAAAGTCATAGCCAGACAAATAGAAAGCGGACAAGGGACCCTTGGAAAACTGGTTAAAGACGACCAACTTTACAAAACCCTTACCCAAACAGTGGCTAATTTAGAGAAGGTTTCAAAGAAACTTGAAAAAGGAGAGGGGACCTTAGGGAAACTGATCAATGACGAAAGTCTCTACAAAGAATTGAAACAAATATCTACCAACCTAAAAGACATAACCGCACGGATAGAAAGAGGAGAAGGAACGTTAGGTAAACTTTTAAAAGATGATTCTCTTTATGTAGAGGCTAAAAAGACCCTTAGAAGTGTTAACAGAGCAGCCAAAGGGGTAGAAGAGCAGGTTCCTATCAGCGTAATGGGTACAGTAGCTGGAGCTGCGATGAAATAAAGGGTTATAGGGTAAAAACAGCCTTAGCCTTAAACTTTTTTACCATAGGAAAGCTTTTGATTTCTATTTGATATTTATCAGATAGATTTTTGATAAAGTTTGGTAAGGTTTCTTCTGAAGGGAGGACTACGGTAAACCAAAAGTTAAGTCTATGTTCTCTGAGATAGGCATGGGTAACCTCTGGTAGTTCTGCTATTTCATAAACTATGTTTGTTCTTTCTTCAGGGATAGAGGTTCCACATAGACAGGTATAATACCCTAATTTGATCGAGTTGACTGTGGCTCCAAAATGTCGAATAATCTCTTCTTTTTGAAGGTTTTTTAAAAATTCTATTATTTCTTCCTCTGAAAGGTCGAATTTTTTAGCCAAAGTTTCAAAGGGTTTTTCTTCTATAGGGAATTCTTGCTGCAATAGGTTGAGCAGAGTTTTTTTATCTTTTTGAGAAAGTGAAAACTTTTTTGCCATTTGTTTTTATCCCTTCTTTTAAGATTTGATTTTCTATGATAATATAAAAATCGATTGTTTACAACGGAGGCTTGAGATGGAAATAAAGGCCAAAGAAATTTTTGAACTTCTGCCTCATCGTTATCCATTTTTGTTAATAGATAAAATTTTAGAGCTTGATAAAGAAGGTGAATACATAAAGGTGTTGAAAAATGTAACCATAAATGAGCCTTTTTTTCAGGGACATTTTCCAGGTAATCCCATAATGCCTGGTGTTTTGATCCTGGAGGCTATGGCACAGGCAGCAGCTGCTGGACTTAAGTTTATTTTCCCAGAGTATAAAAATAGCCTTTTTGTGTTTGCAGGGGCTGATAAGGTAAGGTTTAGGCATCCGGTTTATCCTGGAGATACCTTAATCTTAGAAGCCAAGGGGTTTAAAAAGAAAGGACGTATTATTAAAACCTATGCGGTGGCTAAGGTAGGAGAAAAAGTAGTGGCTGAGGCAGAGTTAATTGCAGGTTTGAGAGAGGAGGACTAAAATTTATGGCCAAAATACATCCTACTGCCTATGTAGATCCCTCTTCTGAGATAGAAGAGGGTGTAGAAATAGGACCTAATGTTTATATTGGCCCAAAGGTTTTTATAGGCAAAGGCACCATCATCAAGCCATATTCTTACATAGAAAAAAACACTAAAATTGGAGAAAACAACATAATCGGTCCATCTGCGGTTATTGGAACAGACCCTCAGCATTTAGGATACAAAGGAGAAGAAACCTTTGTAGAGATCGGAAACGGTAATATTATCAGAGAGTTTGTTACCATCCATAGAGGGACTCCTTATGATGATGGCATTACCAGGATAGGTAATCATTGTCTTTTGATGGCCTATGTGCATATAGCCCATGATTGCAAGGTAGGGGATCATGTGGTGATGGCAAACGCCGCAACTTTAGGAGGACATGTAAGGGTAGGTGACCGAGTGGTTATGGGAGGTTTTTCAGCAGTACATCAGTTTTGCAGAATAGGGGCGTATGCTTTTGTAAGTGCTATGACAGGGATAGACAAGGATGTGCCTCCTTATGTAAAGGTTTTTGGAGTCCCTGGGAAAATTCAAGGGATTAACTTGGTTGGATTAAGAAGGGCTGGTTTTACTAAAGAGGATATAAGAAAAATTTCTCAAGCCGTGGGTTTTTTTCTTGACGCACCAGCTACGATAAAAGAGGTGGTTCAGGAGTTGCGTGAAATTTTTAACGAAGACCCAGTAGTTAATGAACTTGTTAAGTTTTTAGAGAATCCCTCTCGTCAGGGAATTATGAGGAGAAAACCTTTCGAGGGTGAAGAGGCTTTTTAAAGGTTTATGGAGACTACTTCTGTAGGCCTCATCTCAGGTGAGGGAGAGTTCCCTTTAATTTTGGCTCAGGTTTTAAAAAAACAAGGTTATAGAGTAGTGGCTGTTTGTTTTTCTAAAGAGCAAAAAAGGCGACTTGATCCTTTAGTAAACAGGGTGGAAGAAGTAGGGATAGGTCAGCTGGGAAAACTTATCAAGATTTTTAAAAAAGAGCAGGTAAAAGATTTGGTATTTTTAGGAAAGTTAGATAAAAGTAAGGCCCTGAAGATAGGGATTCCAGACGTCAAGGCTTTTTTATTATGGAAACGTCTTAAAAACCGAGAAGACAACACTATCTTAAAGGCAGTAGCCGAGGAGTTAGAAAAAGAGGGCTTTAGAATAAGAGGACCTGCTGAGTTTTTAAAAGAATTTTTGACCCCAGAGGGGGTTTTAACTAAAAGAAGTCCTAATGAGGATGAATGGGAAGATATTAGATATGGCTTTTATATTGCTAAAAAAATAGGGGCTCTCGACATAGGTCAGTGTGTGGTGGTAAAAAACAAGATGACGGTTGCTGTAGAAGCTATGGAAGGAACAGATGCGACGATTTTGAGGGCAGGAACGTTAAGAGAAGATACGGTGGTCATAAAAGTGGCTAAACCTATCCAAGACTTAAGGTTAGACCTTCCGGTGGTAGGATTAAATACGATAGAAAATCTGATAAAAGCTAAAGCTAAAGTTTTGATGTTAGAAGCGGGGAAAACCTTTTTTCTTCAGCAAGAAAAATCATTAGAACTTGCCAACAAGCACGGTTTAGCTATCGTAGGCTATAGAGGAACAGATGGAGAAGCTTAGGGTAGGAGTAATTGGTATAGGGCATTTAGGAAGGTTTCATGCAGAGAAACTTGCCCAGATAGATAAAGCAGACCTGGTAGCTTTGGTAGACATAAATGCAGAAAAGATACAGGAAGCAGTTAAAAAACTTAAAAAATTTGGCAAAAGTCCTCAAGTTTTTTCTAACTATCGAGATATAGCAGGGTTAGTGGATGCGGTGGTGATCGTTACTCCTACTTTTACCCATTATGAAATAGCCCGATTTTTTATAGAAAAAGAAAAAGCCGTATTTTTGGAAAAACCTATTACTAACGAATTAAGTTTAGCAGAGGAATTGGTAGGTATTGCCGAGAAAAAAAATGTGCCCTTACAGATAGGGTATATAGAACGGTTTCAAGGAGCGGTAAAAGAGGCTGTTTCAAAGATAAAAAATCCGGTTTTTATAGAAGCCCATAGGCTTTCCTGTTTTACCGAAAGAAATTTAGATATAGATGTGATTTTAGACCTGATGGTTCATGATTTAGACCTGGTGCTTATGCTGAAACCTGGTAGAAAAGTTGAGTTTATACATGCAGTAGGAGCTCCTTTCTTTACTAACCTTCCAGATATAGTAAACGCGAGATTGGTTTTGGATGACGGGACTACCTGTAATCTTACTGCCAGTCGTTTGTCTTTAAGCAGACAAAGAAGACTGAGAATTTTTGAAAAAGGGACTTATTCGGTAGTTGATACCTTAGAGAAAAGTTTTCTCTATGTCCGGGTTGACCCTAACACCAAAGAATACTTTCAGGAAAAAAAGCTTTTTCCGCAAGATGATCCCTTGAAAAGTGAGTTAATTTATTTTGTAGAAGGGGTTTTAGCTGGAAGGCCTCTTTCCCCTGATGGGAGGGAAGGGTTACAGTCTTTAGAATTGGCGTTTCAAATAAGAAAACAAGTTGAGCAGAATCTAAGAAAATTCTTATGAATTCAGAGGCTTCTTGCAAGATTTTTATCATAACCGGTGAGTTGTCTGGAGACCTTTATGGTTCTCTTTTGATAAAGAGAATAAAAGAGGTTAACGCAGCTTTTCAGTTTGTGGGTATCGGTGGTCCTAAGATGAGAAGTCTTGGGATAGATATACTCTTTTCTGCTGAGCCTTTAGCTTTAGTAGGGTTACCTAATCCGTCAGAATTAAAGAAATACTGGTTTGTGTATAAAAAGATTAAAGATTTTTTGGCTAAAAAATTGGTAGATGCTGTGGTTTTGGTCGATTTTCCTGGGTTTAATCTTAAGATAGCTAAATTAGCTAAAGAAATGGGTTATCCGGTTATTTACTATATAGCCCCTCAGGTTTGGGCATGGCATAAAAGACGGATCAAAATTTTAAAGAAATATGTGGATAGACTTTATGTGGTGTTACCTTTTGAAAAGGAGTTTTTTCATTCTCATGAAATACCAGCGGTTTTTTTAGGCCATCCTATTTTAGATCTTATTAAGGTTAATCTTTCTAAAGAGATGCTTTTTGAAATTTACGGGTTAGATGAGGAAAAACCTATTTTAAGTTTTTTCCCCGGAAGTAGAGAAAAAGAAATTCAAAGACATGTTCCTCACTTTTTAAAGGTTTATCGCATGGTAAAAGAAAAGGTACCTGAAGTGCAGGGAATAATGGTTAAGGCTTTAGGATTGAAAGATTCTTTTATCTGGGAAGGAGCCAAAAAAGAGATTAAAGTGGTAGAAAATACTCAGTATGAGGTTTTGAAGTATTCTACCGCGGCTCTTTTAGCCTCAGGAACTATAACCTTAGAATCAGCCATTATAGGGACACCTGCAGTAGTTACCTATTCTCTTCCTTATTGGATGTTAAGTTTGGCTAAAAGATTGGTTAAAGTTCCTTTTATCAGTCTTCCCAACCTTATACTGGGAAAAGAGGTTTATCCAGAAGTAGTAGGATTTAAGAAGAATCAAGAAGAGATTATTGCTAAACGTTTGATTGAAATTTTGAAAGACCGTACCCAACAGGAAAGGATAAAAAGAGATTTAGAAGATTTAAAGAGATTACTTGGGGCTCCTGGTGCCAGTTGGAGGATAGCTGAGGATATGATAAGGTATTTGATGTCTTTAAAACGCAAGGTTTCTTGACAATTTAGATAAGTTTTTATATTATATGATGTAATCTTTTTTGGAGGTTAGTTATGGGAGAAGATTTGAAAAAAATGTACCATATGATAGTTTCAGACCATTTCCCTTCTGAAATAAGGATAAATTTTGGAGATCAAACTTTGATATACAAAAAAAGGACCTGGGACATAGAGGTTGAACCAGGTTTGGTAGAAAGGAGAGGTTTAAGGTATGGAGAAAATCCAGACCAAGAAGCAGCCCTTTATGAGTTGGTAGCAGGAAATCTGGTTTTAGGGGAGTGTGAATTCATTCATCCTAATTTAGGGTTGGTTTCTTCTTTAAGAGAACAAGATTTTATTCAGTTCGGAAAACACCCAAGTAAAACCAACCTTACTGACATCGATAGTGGTTTAAACATCCTTAGGTATCTTAACGAAAAACCTTGTTGTGTTATCATAAAACATAACAATCCTTCTGGGGTAGCTTATGGAAAGAGCTTAGAGGAGGCTTTTTTACGGGCTTTTAAGGCAGACCGTATAGCAGCTTTTGGGGGGACGGTGGTATTAAACAGGCCTGTAGATAAAGTTTGTGCTGAGGCTATATCTTCTCAGTATTTTGAGGTGGTAGTTGCCCCAGAATATGAAGATGGAGCTATAGAGATTTTAAAAGCGAAAAAGTCTTTGAGGATAGTAAGGATTAAACGGATGGATAGACTTCAGGACTACAGAAATTATAAAACCGTAGAGTTTAAAAGTCTTATAGATGGGGGCCTTATAGTACAGGTTTCTCAAAGTAAGAAGGTTAGCCGTCCCGAAGATTTGAAACCTGCGGTTGCGGTAAAAGATGGGGTTGAGTACAGATGTCTAAGAGAACCTAACGAAAGAGAGATTAAAGATATGCTTTTTGGTTGGGCCGTAGAACTTGGGGTTACTTCTAACTCGGTTTTGTTTGTAAAGGATGAATGCACCGTAGCCATCGGAACAGGAGAACAAGACAGGGTTGGTTGTACTGAGATAGCTATTTTTAAAGCTTATACTAAGTTTGCCGATCTACTTTGTTATGAAAAATATGGGATTCCTTACAAACAACTGGAATTAGAAGTAGCCAAAGGAAGTCGCCCCAAGGAAGATAAAGAAAAGATAGATGAAGAGACCAAAGAAAAGAAGGCAGGCTTGATAGGGGCGGTGATGGTTTCTGACGGATTTTTACCGTTTAGAGATTCGGTAGACGTGGTGGCTAAACAAGGGGTTACCGCGATCTTACAACCAGGGGGATCGGTTAGAGATTGGGAGGTTATAGAGGCCTGTAATGAGTATCAGATTGCCATGAAATTTACCGGACAAAGGGCTTTTAGACACTAAAAACTTTTTGTTTTCTCAACCTTAAATCATTACTAAAAACTAAGAAATCAAAGGGGGGATTTATAATGAACAAAATACCTTTTACACCTGAAGGTTTAGAAAAGATAAAAAAGGAGCTTGAACATCTTATCAAGGTTGAAAGAAGAAAGGTGATCAAAGCTATTGAAGAAGCCAGGGCTCACGGAGACCTTTCAGAAAATGCTGAATACGAAGCAGCTAAGGAAAGACAAGCCCATATAGAAGGAAGGATACAGGAGCTTTCAGGGGTTTTAGCCAATGCCGAAGTAATACCTCCCCTAACCAAAGCACCAGAAAGGGTACAGTTCGGGGTTAAGGTAAAACTTTTAAACTTAGACACCGATGAGATAGTAGTTTATAAGATAGTAGGTCCTTATGAGACAGACCCTTCTCAAGGAATTATTTCGGTCAATTCTCCTATAGCTAAAGCTTTAATAGGAAAAGAGATAGGAGATGAAGTCCAGGTAAAAACACCTTCAGGTATAAAGAATTTTGAAATTTTAGACATAGAAATTTAAGCCTTGGGTTGTATTTTAGCATAATACTAATAAAATTAAATTTTGTAAAATTAAAGACTAACTTAAGCGGAGGTTTATATGGAATTTTTATCTAAAAAATATCTTTTCACCCCAGGTCCGGTCCCTGTTCCTCCTAAGGCCCTTCTGACGATGGCTCAGCCGATGACCCATCATAGGTTGCCAGAATTTTCTGAAGTTTTAAGAGAGATAAGAGAAAACCTGAAATATCTTTTTCAAACCCAGAACAATGTTTATTTTTTTGCTTCTTCTGGTACTGGTGCGATGGAGGCAGCTATTTTAAACCTTTTTTCTCCTGGAGACAAAGTGTTGGTAGTTTCTGCAGGAAAGTTCGGGCAACGTTGGTTCGAACTTGCGAAAACTTTTGGTTTAAATCCTTTGGTAATAGACTTACCCTGGGGTAAAGCGGTAAAACCCGAACAAGTAGAAGAGGTTTTAAACTCACATCCTGACATCAAAGGGGTTTTACTTCAGGCTTGCGAAACCTCAACAGGGGTTAAACACCCTGTCAAAGAAATATCACAGCTTACTAAAAATAGAGAAACTGTGATAGTAGTTGATGCTATCACTGGCCTTGGGGTGTTTGACCTACCTATGGATGAATGGGGGCTTGATGTAGTGATCACAGGGTCTCAAAAGGCGTTAAGCCTTCCACCAGGGCTTTCTTTTATAGCGTTTTCTGAAAAGGCTGAAAAGCTTTCGGAAAAATCTACCTTACCTAAGTATTATTTTTCTTTAAAAAAAGAAAAAAAAGCCTATGAAAAGGATACTACTTCTTTTACTCCAGCCGTAAGCCTTCTTTTAGGTCTGAGGGTGGTTTTACAAAGAATAAAAGAGATAGGTCTGAAAGCGCTTTTTGAACATTATCAAGTGCAAGCTAATGCTTGTAGAGAGGCTGTAAAGGCCTTAGGACTTAAGATTTTTCCAGAGGTGCCTTCAGAATCCTTAACGGTGATAGAGGTTCCTGAGGGGGTTAAAACAGGAGAACTTATTAACTTTCTTAAAAACAAATTAGGGATTATTTTTGCAGGAGGACAGGATCATTTAAAAGGAAAGATTATAAGGATAACCCACATGGGGGATCAGAGTCTGTTTGACTTGCTTGTAGCTATTTCGGCTTTAGAGGTAGGGTTAAATCTTTTTGGTTATCAAGTAGAGTTAGGGGCTGGTGTTAAGGCAGCTGAAAAGGTTATCTTTGCACACCTAAAACATAGATATTTTTTAAAATATTAAAAGGAGTAAAAATATTAAAAGGAGGAAAAGGTGAAAATGAAGGTTCTTGTTTCTGACTCAATTTCTGAAGAAGGTATAAAGATTCTTGAAGAACAGGGGTTAGAGGTTATCTATAAACCTGGTTTGCCTTATGAGGAACTTTTAGACCTGATCGAAGAGGTAGAAGGTCTTATCATAAGGAGTGCTACTAAGGTAACCAAAGAGGTTATAGAAAGGGCAAAAAAACTTAGAGTAATAGGTAGAGCAGGTACAGGGCTTGACAACGTAGACCTTCAAGCAGCCAACGAGAAAGGTATAGTTGTGATGAATGTCCCTGGAGGAAACAGTTTAGCAGCTGCAGAACATGCTTTAGCTCTTCTTTTTGCTTTAGCAAGAAAAATCCCTCAGGCAGCAGCCTCTATAAAAGCTGGAAAATGGGAAAAGAAAAAGTTTATAGGGGTAGAGGTAAATAACAAAGTTTTAGGCATTGTAGGTTTAGGAAGGATAGGTGGAATTGTGGCAGAAAGGGCCTTGGGACTTAAGATGAAGGTTATAGCCTATGACCCTTTTGTAACCCCTGAAGCCGCAGAGAAAAAAGGAATAGAGCTTGTTAGCTTAGAGGAGTTGTTTAAAAGAGCAGATTTTATCACCATCCATACGCCTTTAACCAAAGAGACCTATCATTTGATCGATGAAAAAGCTTTCTTCTTGATGAAAGACGGGGTTTATCTTATCAACTGTGCAAGAGGTGGAATAGTAGATGAAGAGGCATTGTATAAGGCTATGGTTTCTGGCAAGGTAGCTGGTGCAGCTCTTGATGTGTTTGAAAAAGAACCTGTAGACCCTAACCATCCTTTATTAACCTTAGAAAATTTTATCGGAACCCCACATCTTGGAGCTTCTACAGTTGAAGCGCAAAAGGTAGTAGCCGTAGAAATAGCTAAACAGGTAGCAGATTATCTGACAAAAGGCATCATAAGAAATGCGGTTAATGTGCCATCGATCAGTCCTGAAGTCCTTAAGATTATAGGTCCTATAATTACTCTTGCAGAAAAAATGGGGCTTTTAGCTACACAGATTACTGATGGAGCTATCAAAGAGGTAGAAATAAGCTATAGAGGAGAAATTTCTCAGTTAGACGTAAGACCAGTTACCATAGCTATAGTAAAAGGACTTCTTTACCCATTTTTAAAAGAGGACGTAAACTATGTAAACGCCCTTATCAGGGCTAAAGAAAGAGACATCAAGGTAATAGAATCAAAGATAGAGATGGCAGAAGATTTTACCTCGCTTATCAGCCTTAAAGTGACCCATACTGAAGGTACTACCATCGTAGAAGGAACCCTTTTTGGTAAAAAAGAACCACGTATAGTTAAGATAAATGGTTTTAGGTTAGATGCTTTACCTGAAGGGCATATGCTTTATATTTTTAATGAAGACAAACCAGGGGTTATAGGGCAAATAGGAACCATTTTGGGTAAACACACACTTAACATCGCAAGGATGTATGTAGGGCAGGATCCGATGAAGGAAACTAACGTGATCCTTCTTAGCTTAGACCAGCCTCCTACAGCAGAGGCCCTGGCAGAATTAAACAAATTAAATACTGTATATCTGGTAAAACCCTTAGAACTTTAACTATGGAAAGGCTTAATTTAAGAAACTATACCTTAGAAGAATTAGAATTTTTGATCTTAAGTCTTGATGAGCCCAAATATCGTGCAGAGCAGATTTTTCACTGGATTACTTGTAGAGAAGCAGTCGATTTTGACCAGATGACCAACCTTCCTAAGGTAATACGAAAAAAACTGGCAGATACCTTTACTCTCGAATTGCCAGAAGTAGTTGAAAAAATTTCAGACATGGAAGGAACTACCAAATTCGGTTTAAAATTACAGGATGGTGAAATCATAGAGACGGTGGTCATCCCTGAAAGAGACCATTATACCCTTTGTGTCTCAACTCAGGTAGGATGTGCGATGGGGTGTAGATTCTGTCTTACGGCTAAAGGAGGGTTTAAAAGAAATTTAGAGGTCTATGAAATAATTTCTCAAGTGGTTATAGCACGTCTGTATCTTAAGGAAATAAATAGTTTGCTGCCTTTAAGAAACATTGTTTTTATGGGTATGGGAGAGCCTTTAGCTAACTACGAAAACTTGATAAAAGCTTTAAGGATCCTTGCCCATCCTTTGGGGTTTAATTTTTCTAAAAAAAGGTTAACTATTTCTACTGTAGGGTTGGTAAAGGAGATTAAAAAGCTGGCGGTAGACTTCCCTACTGCCTTGGCTATTTCTCTTCATGCCCCAAACGACGAGTTAAGAAAAACCCTTATTCCTTTAGCTAAGAAATATCCCCTTCGAGACCTTTTAGAGGCTATCAAGACTTTTCCCAGGATAAAAAACGGACGTACCACGATAGAATATATTCTTATAAAAGAGATAAATGACAGTCCTCAGCATGCTAAAGAGTTGGTTAATCTTTTTAAGGGTCTTCCCATAAAAATTAATCTTATTCCTTATAATCCTCATCCGGAACTTCCTTTTGAAAGACCAGAAGAAGAAAAGATAGAATCCTTTCAAAGGTTTTTGTTAGACCATGGTATCCTTACCACCGTAAGAAAGAGCAAAGGACTTGATATTTCTGCAGCTTGTGGTCAGCTAAGAAGAAGATTGACTCTTAACTCCATACCCCTGCAATAGTAAATCCACAAACAGGGCATACGCCGTTACTTCCTAACTGAATCCTTAAGGCTCTTAAGCCTTTTCTTTCTATCAAAAGGGTCTGACATCGAGGACAATAGGTGTTTTCATAAGGATTTCCTGGGACATTTCCTATGTATACGTAGTTTAACCCAGTTTCTTTTCCTATTTCATAAGCCTTTTGCAGGGTTTCTACAGGGGTAAAATCTTTGTCAAGCATCTGATATTGAGGATAAAACCTTGAAAGATGCCAGGGTGTGTTCTCATCAAGCTCGGTTTTTATAAAATAGGCTATGTCTTTAAGCTCAGAAGGATCGTCGTTTTCTCCTGGGATGATCAAGGTAGTGATTTCTACCCAGATACCTTTTTGTTTGAGATATTTTAGGTTGTCCAGTACAGGTTGAAGTTTGGCTTTGCAAAGTTTTCGATAGAAGCTATCTCTAAAAGATTTCAGGTCTACGTTTATCCCATGTAGATATGGGCTTATGTAGTCTATGGCCTCTTTAGTCATGTAGCCGTTTGAAACAAACACGTTTTTAATACCATTTTTAGAGGCTAATTTTGCACAGTCATAGGCAAACTCAAAAAAGATGGTAGGCTCTGTATATGTATAGGAAATACTTTTTGCATCTTCTTTTAAGGTTTTTTCTACGATTTCCTTAGGCGAGACTAATTTTCCGGTAATAGAGTTATAAAGCTGTGGGTATTGAGAGATTTCAAAGTTTTGGCAAAAACTACACCTGAAATTACATCCCACCGTGGCAATAGAATAACTCCAGGTTCCAGGTAAGAAGTGATAGAGAGGCTTTTTTTCTATGGGGTCTAAATTTTGGGCTACAATTTTTCCATATATCAAAGAATATAAAACTCCCTCTTCGTTTTTCCTAACCCCACAAAGACCTACAGAATTGTTTGGTATTACACACCGATGGTTACATAGCATGCATTGAACCTTTTTTTCATATAACTTTTGATAAAATAGAGCTTGCCTAATTCCCATAGATCTACTCCCCTTTTTTATTAAAATAAAGATTTTTTGCTAAAATTCAATCACATTTAAGGACTAATTAACCTTAGGCAAAGTAATAAACATACTATAGCGATTAATTTTAATCGATTGTCAAAACTAAAAATAGGTTTATAATTTTCTTGTTTATTTGGGTTAAAAAAAACTAAAAAAGAGGTGCAAGATGCAGGCACTTGTACTGGTGGTGATTTTATCGTGTGTTTTTGTGCTTGCCTATAGGTTTTACAGTGCTTTTATTGCTGCAAAAGTTCTTTCTTTAGATCCCAAAAGAACTACCCCTTCTACTATTTTAAACGATGGAAGAGACTATGTCCCTACCAATCGTTGGCTTGTTTTTGGGCACCATTTTGCAGCGATAGCTGGCGCAGGACCTTTAATCGGACCTGTGTTAGCTGCACAATTCGGTTATTTGCCTGGTTTTTTATGGATTTTGATCGGAAGTGTGGTAGCTGGTGCTGTTCATGATATGGTGGTGCTTTTTGCTTCAGTAAGGCATAACGGTAAGTCTCTTGCTGAAATTGCTAAAGCCCAGGTAGGCCCGGTATCTTACTGGCTTGTTCTTGTCGCTACTTTATTTTTGTTAATCATCGTTTTAGCTGGTGCTTCTATCGCAGTTGTGAATGCTTTGTATAATAGTCCCTGGGGAGCATTCACAGTTGGAGTAACCATACCGATTGCTATTTTTATAGGTATCTATCTTAAATGGTTAAGGCCAGGCAAGGTGGTAGAAGCAAGTATTATTGGTGTGATATTGATTATCTTAGCGGTTGTGGTTGGGCCTGTGATTAAAGAATCAAGCTTAGCACCTTATTTTACTCTTGATAAAAAAACACTTTCTGTAATAGTTCCAGTATATGGATTTTTTGCGGCTGTTTTACCTGTTTGGTTGCTTCTTGTTCCCAGAGACTATTTGAGCTCTTACATGAAGTTTGGAACGATGTTTTTACTTGCTATTGGGGTGATACTTGTAAATCCTTTAATTAAAATGCCTGCAGTTACTCAGTTTGTGGCAGGTGGTGGTCCTGTTATACCAGGTAAGGTTTGGCCTTTTATGTTTATCACCATAGCTTGCGGAGCCATTTCAGGTTTCCATTCCCTTGTTTCATCAGGAACTACACCTAAGATGGTGGAAAATGAAAGAGATATACGATTGATTGGATATGGTGCCATGCTTGTAGAAGGATTTGTAGCTTTAATGGCTTTGATTGCTGCTACTGTACTTCCTACAGCAGACTATTTTGCCATAAACAGCGCTCCAGAAGCTTTTAAGAAACTCGGGATGCAGGTTCAAGACTTGCCTTATCTTTCTGCTTTAGTAGGAGAAGAGCTTGCAGGTCGTCCAGGTGGAGCCGTATCTTTGGCAGTAGGAATGGCTGATATTTTTTCAAGGATAGGTGGGCTAAGACACTTGATGAGTTACTGGTATCATTTTGCAATTATGTTTGAGGCCTTATTTATCCTTACTCTTATCGATGCAGGAACAAGAGTAGGTAGGTATCTAATGCAGGAATTAGGAGGAGTGTTTTATCCAAAGTTAAGAGATTATACTTGGTGGCCAGGGGTAATCTTTACAAGTGGGATATTTACATTTTGCTGGGGATATCTTCTTTATACAGGAACGATAGCTACCATATGGCCACTTTTTGGAGTAAATAACCAGCTTCTTGCTGGAATGGCCTTTGCAATCACTACAACCTATCTTTTAAGGCTTGGTAAAGCAAAATATATATGGGTAACTCTTATTCCTATGACCTTTTTATTAATAACCACCATCGTTGCTGGGTATCAAAATATAGTTAACAATTATCTTCCTAAACAAAAATATTTACTTGCCGTGCTTTCTGCGGTAATGATTTTATTGGTTATACTGATTGTAATGGACTCTATAAGGGTATGGCTAAAGATATTTAGAGGAGAGATCCCCCCTTATAAAGATAACGAAAATTCTCCTTCATTAAAAGCAGAAACAATGAAACATCTTTCTGAGTAGTCAGAAAATGTCATAAAATTGGGATGGCTGTCTTAAAGAAAGACAGCCATCCTTTTTCTATTTTAGACAACTTTTATTAAAAATTTGTTTGCAAAATATAGTAGCTACTCAATCAGATTTGCTATTAAAGATTATGTTGGCTGGTGAAAAAAGATGGCTATGACCTGTTAAAAAATTTTTTTATTAATTTGAAAAAGAATAGCAGAAAGGCTTTTTGGTCTTGGTTGATAGATAATTTTTATTATTTCTCTTAGTTCTTTTCCTTTTTCTATAGAAAGTGAGGTAGATTTTGCCATATCAAGACTTGACTGGAGAAGATGCTTCTGTGTCCTGTTATTAAGAAGCTGATGATACAATCGAGAGCCGCGTAGGAGCTATTTGGGGACCGAAAAGTTCTCCTGCCATAATGATTGCAGAGATATGAGTATTGGTTGCCCCTGCTAAAAGACTGACCATTCCAATAAAGGCAAATAAGGATCTGTCAAGTCCAAAAAGGATTCCAAATGTGTTATCTGCGGTTGCTCTTACAAAAAACACAAAGGGGTAACAATTCCTCCGCTACCCCCGAAGTTTAGGGTAATAGAAGTAAAAAGAATTTTTAAAATAAAGGCTATAGGAGAGATGGGTTCACCTACGATGGCTTTTTTATCGTCTCAAGTCCAAGACCAGGTAGTTTTCAGAAAATATAAACGTAAGGACTATAAGAATTAAACCACCTATGATGGGTTTAGAAAACAGATTTAGTTTTGAATTTTTGCTAATCTTTTCAAAAAACGGAAGGTTTCTATAAAAAGAAGCGAGATAAGTCCAAAAAAAGATTCCGCTAAAGCAGACTTTTATAAACAATAAACTGGTAAACATAGGGATAACTTTTAATGGTTCATGGAAGTAGGTAATCCCAAGGAAGGAGAAAAGGTATGAATAAAAAAATTGTTTCTAAAATCGCTTTACTATCTATTTCTTCACTTGTTTTCACGTTTAGCCTTATTGGCGAAGTAAAAGGAGTGGAAATTTTTGTTGAATACCTATTTCAGGGCCGTGATAAAGGCTTTTCTTCAAACCGGGAACTGATTGAGGATGCTATAAAAAAATGCATTCCAAACGCATTCTTGATGAAGAGCTACTTCCGGCCTAGCATGTAGTTTGTCCTGCGTTTGAAGACGTAGCTGTTTTCGCGATGCTTGCAACGTGATTTTTGGTGCTTGCGAACAAATATAAGGTTTTTCAGACACCACTTGACACATCAAAATACCTTGTTCTTAATGAAAGGTTTGTGAATGTAGGAGGAAGTGACCTTGGAGCTAAAAGCTGTAAGTTGGCTGGGGGGATGTGTTGGAACTGGTACCAAAAATCAGGTTCTCCTATGGACTACCCCATCGTAGCTGCCGAAATGCCTTTCTCAATACAACTTTTGGAATCTACTATACGTTCTCTTGAAAGCATAGTGAAAAGGAGTTCTGTTCTCAAAAAGTTCACGAGATGTGGTATCCCTTCTCCAAAAAGTTGTAGCTGAGTTTTCCAGTTAAAAAACTTCTGGCATAGAGAAAGAAGAAAAAAATGTCTCAGAAAAAAAGAAGAAACTTTTGGAATGACAACACAGATGCTATCTCAGTTTCAAACTTTCATTGCGTACGGACTTTTAGGTCCAGTTTGGTCCTACAGTATCCCTCCCTTTGTGTTTGCGTGTGCCGCTGACTTTTTACTCTATGTGTACGAAAAAGGAAACTGGGATTCTCTGATCCACGCCTTCCTTTTGTGGAAAGCTCTCTCTCCTGAAGCCGTGGAGCTTTCCAGGAATGATTCTATTTTGAATCGTGCCAAATTTTTCTACCTCTATCAGCGTGGAATCCTTGAGAATACTAACCTAACTCCATACGAGAAAGAGAAAGAGAAAAAGATAATCTGGGCAAATGCACTTTTGAACACGGCTCTTGTAGAATTCCCTGAGTTTCAGCATATGAAAGAAAAAATCCAGGTAGAAATCCAGAAGGCACATGAACGATACCAGATGTTGAAAAAAAACACACAGGAGATACGGGAAAAAGACCTTGTGCTTGCTTCTTTGAAATTCAAAGCTGACGAAGAGATCGTTGATACAAGCACAAAAGAACTATCTCCTGAAAAATAGCAGAAACTACTGGAGGAATATCAAAGATGGCCTGTGGTTTATTTATACTCCAATGATCCCACTCCTTTTAGAAAAGAAAATCTAAATTTCATAACTTCGCAACTAGAAAACGCAACAAAGCAAAACGATCCACGGCTGGCTACTGTATTTGTTCCTTCCAGTCTAAAAGTGGGGGTAGGAATAGGAGCAGGAATGCCGGGAGCAATAACCTTGGGAGCAGCAGGTGTAACTGGAGCGTTGTATTGGAGGAAGAAAAAAAGGATGTGAATTAAAATGGAAAAAATTCGCAATTTTTACCTAAATTTTTTCAAGATGAAGCAGTGCAAAAAGTATGGATAGAATTTTGGAAGAAGCATGAAAAGTTTATCTTGGTTCTCGGTGGGATGATTTTTTCACTGATTTTGCAACTATGGATGTCTGCCCTGTGAGTGACCACGGCTATAATTTTTCTAGTCTGGCGGTTTTACCGCCATGTAGTGTCTTTGTCTGGAGAAGAGGTGTAAGATGAAGGAAAACACTGAAATTCTCAGAATGATTCTAGAAAGACTTGACTTAATTGCCCAAAAACTTTAGGCTTTTGATCTTTTACTGGATTTTGAAGAAAAAAAAAAAAACATGTTATTAAAACGATGGCGAGGCGAAAAGTGATGGAAATTTTAGAGAGAATAGAAAGAAAAACATAAATAGCTAATGGCTATAAGACCTTACAAGAACAAAAAAGATTGTTGGATCGTTGATATTTCTCTAGGTCGGAAGCACCGTTTTAGGCAAATCTTCCACGGGACTTATGAGGAGGCCAAAGTCTTTGAACAAGAGCTAAAAAAGAACTTTCTGTCTATATATGAAAAGTTCCAAACAAGCCTAATATTTCAAATATAGCCTATGAATACCTTCAATATGTCGGGTTCACCAATCTCAAAAAACGTTCTCTGAAAAAAAGAGAATCATTCTGAAACATATAATTCCTTTTTTCGGCCACCTTACTTTCTAAAAGATTTCTCCTTCTTTGATAGAGGCTTATAAACTAAAAAGATTGAGAGAGTTAGAAAAAAAGGCGTGAAAGGAACCAGAGCGGTGAATGTGGAGCTAAACACCCTTTCTGCATTTGTAAGGTGGGCTATGGAGATGGGTTATGCCAACCAACCACTGAAAATCAAAAGATTAAAACATAAATACCGACTTCCCTAACCTTTAGACCTACAGACTACCGTGAAATTCATTGAAACTGCGAAGTCAGAACCCTTTTACTATGCTCTATTTCTCGTTATGTACCATATGGGGCTGAGGAAAAATGAAGTAGTCGCACTCAGATGGAATGATATTTTCTGGGAACATAGTTTTATCCATGTCCGTGGAAAAGGAAATAAGTGGAAAAGGAAATAAGGAAAGGTTTGTTCCCATGAGCCAAGTTGTTTATTCAGCATTGCAAAATCTGAGAGACACCATAAAAACAAACACCCAGATTGTCTTCCCTTCACCAAAAAATCCAGAAAAGACCATCCGAGACTTACGGAAGGCAATCAAAAGGATAGTAAAGAAAGCTGGCATAACCCAACACATCCACCCTCACCAGCTCAGACATTCCTTTGCAACTCACCTGCTTGAACAGGGAGTAGACCTGAGAACAATTCAGGCTCTTTTAGGATACAGGACATCAAGACCACACAGATATACACGAAAGTAGCCTTTCCTCAATTAAGAAAAGCCATAGAAATTCTTGAGTCTAATGTCGTCAACACGTTGTCACAACTGAACCACAGTCCCTGGAAGACCAGAAAAAATCGGGGCGAGAGGATTTGAACCTCCGACCCCCTGCTCCCAAGGCAGGTGCGCTCCCAAGCTGCGCTACGCCCCGAAAGTTTTTGCTTTGATTAAAATATAACTTATTCGTTAAATTTTACAACACTTAAATAGCTAAGATTTTTTTGAAATTTTTAATCCTGTACATGCCTTCGGATAAGGTTTAAAAAAAATAATTTGTTGTTCAGGCTTAGTCGTTTGATTTTAAGGCTATATAGTAGCTTTTAAACTTTGTTAAAAACTTGTTTTTATTTTAAATATGATTATAATTCTCAATATCAAAAACTTGAAAAAGGGGGGGTTATAAAATGAGGATAGCGGTGGCTACAGAGGATGGATATGTGGATCAACATTTTGGAAGATGTCCAAAGTTTACCATCGTAGAGGTGAAAGATGGACAGATTGTTAATCAGTTTGTTTTAGAAAACCCGGGTTACAGGGCGCATCAACCAGGGTTAGTGCCTACTTTCTTGAAAAATCAAGGGGTAGACTATGTTATAACTGGGGGGATGGGGCCAAATGCAGTAAATATGCTTAAGTCTTTTGGGATAAAGGTTATCCTTGGTGTAACAGGAAAAGTTGAAGAAGTGGTGAAAGCTTTTATTAGTGGAAGTTTAAAGGGAGGAGAAAGCCTTTGTGATCATGGAGAACATAAATGTCAACATTAAAAAATAACTTTTGGGTCTTGACTTTTTAAAGAGTATGGTTAAATTTAATAATGAAAATCATTTTCAATAAAAACCTAAAAGGAGGTGTTGGGTATGCCTTGGGGAGATAGAACAGGTCCATTTGGGTTAGGACCAAGAACAGGAAGAGGTTTAGGATATTGTTCTGGGGCTAATACCCCTGGGTTTATGTTTCCTGGAGGGTTAAGATGGGGTAGAGGCAGGAGAGGTGGTTGGGGTTGTTGGAGATGGTTTGCAGGTCTTGGAAGAGGTTGGAGAGGGTTCTGGAGAAGAACCTTTGGAGCAGGTTTTCCTTCAGTAGATGAAGCAGAAATACTAAGGCAGGAGGCAGAGATTTTAAGAAGAAATCTTGAGGCTATGGAGAAGCGTTTAAGCGAAATCGAACAGGGTAAATAAATTAAATAAAAACAAACAGGAGTTAATGCCATGAAAATTTGTATAACTTCTCAAGAAAGGATTTTAGAGGCAGAGATAGACCCAAGGTTTGGACGTTGCAGATATTTTATTTTCTACGATACAGAAACAGGTGAGAAAGAGGTAGTAGAAAATACCTGGAGAGAGGCTGTTCAAGGGGCTGGGGTTCAGGCTGCCCAGTTTGTGGCTTCTAAAGGGGTTCAAGTTTTAGTTACTGGTGGTAAGTTAGGCCCGAAAGCAGAAAGGATAATTAGTTTGGCTAACATAAAAATTATAGAAGTTCAGGGTAAAGTGATAGATGGAATAAATCAGGTTAAAAATCTGAGGTAGGAGGCCTGTACGATGGAAGAAAAAGGTTGTAGCTGTGAGACTCAATGTGGTCCTCAATGTGATTCAAAAAAAAGATTAAATGAAGAGGGTCAGGATGGGCTTAAAAATACGGTTTCTAAAATAAAAAGAAAAATTTTGGTGTTATCTGGAAAAGGAGGGGTTGGTAAAAGTACAGTATCTACTAACCTTGCTGTAGGGTTATCTCAAAAAGGATATCTTACTGGACTCTTGGATATTGATATCCACGGTCCTAATATTCCTAACATGTTAGGCTTACAAGGTATTCCTCTTTTGGTTACTGATGCCGGACTTTTTCCTTTGAAGCCTTTTGAAAATTTAGAGGTGATTTCGATAGGATTTTTCTTGCAGGAAAAAGATACTCCAGTAATTTGGCGAGGCCCCCTGAAACATCGGGTGATAGAGCAGTTTTTAACAGAGGTTCGTTGGGGACCACTTGATTACTTAGTGGTTGATTCTCCTCCAGGCACAGGAGATGAGGTGATTTCTATCCATCAACTCTTGGATAAGGTTGACGGAGCTGTCATAGTAGCTACCCCTCAAGAGGTAGCTTTAGCTGATGTAAGAAGGTCTATAAGATTTTGTTTAGAGACTTCGATCCCTATTCTTGGGGTTGTAGAAAACATGAGTGGGTTTGTTTGCCCACGTTGTGGAGATATAATCGAAATATTTAAGACAGGTGGAGCCGAAAAAATCGCTAAAGAGTATAACATTCCCTTTTTAGGGAAAATTCCTCTTGACCCAAGGATAGTCCAAGGTGGAGACGAAGGAAAACCAGTTTTATTATACTATCCTGACAGTGAACCTGCTAAAGCTTTTGCAAAAGTGGTAGATAAAATCGTGGAGTTGTTAAAACCTTGATAGATCTTACCATAGTTTTTGATAACTATAAGGGTGAACCAGGTTTTGAAACAGGTTGGGGATATAGCTGCGTTGTTAAGAGAAACGATGAATTTTTACTTTTTGATACCGGGGCCGACGGTCAAAAGTTGATCAGTAATATCAAAAAAGCCAAAATAGATCCTTTTTTGATCTCAAAAATTATTCTCTCTCATGCCCACAAAGACCATACAGGTGGTTTAAAAGAGATACAAAGTTTAATGCCTGAGGCTGAGATTTATGCCGGAGTCTCTTTTTATGAAGAGGTTAAAAAGTTATTTCCTTACGCAAGGTTGTTTAAAGTTTCTTCAGAAGTTTTAAAGGTCAACCAAGGGGTTTATCTTACCGGTGAGCTTGAAGGAGAGGTTAAAGAAACTGCCTTGGTTTTAGAAGCCAAAGATGGGGTGATAGTCCTTACAGGGTGTGCTCATCCTGGGATCGAAAAAATTATCGAAAAAGTTACCTCTGAGATCAAACCTAAGGTTTTAGCGATTTTAGGAGGTCTTCATCTGCTTGATAAAACCGAGGAAGAAATTAAGAACGTAATAGTTCGTTTAGAAAGCAAAGATGTCCGATTGCTCGCACCCTCACATTGCACCGGAGAACTTGCTTTAAAGCTTTTTAAACAACATTTTAAAGAAAGGTTTTTAAAGGTAGGGGTAGGGACTACAATCAATTTTGAGGACAAACAAGAAAAGGTTTTACAGGATAAAAAGGATGATAATTTCGGTTGCCAGTGGAAAGGGTGGAACAGGTAAAACTACGGTAGCGATTTCTTTAGCCTTAACCATAGGTGATGCCCAGATAATCGATTGTGATGTAGAGGAACCAAATGTTCGACTCTTTTTAACCTCAGAGATCAAAGAAACCTATCAAGTAAATACCCTGATTCCTGAGATAGACAAAGAAAAATGTACTTATTGTGGCTATTGTAGCAAAATATGTGTCTATAATGCTTTATCTGTGTTAAAGTTTGAACAAGGTGGAGAGGTTTTCTTTTTTTCTCATCTATGTCATGGATGTGGAGGTTGTATTTTACTATGTCCTGAAAAGGCTATTTATTCAGGATTCAGGCCGATAGGAGAAATAACCAAAGGTGTTAAAGAAGGCATAGAGTTTATAGAGGGGAAGCTAAACATTTCGGAGGTGCTTGCTCCTAAGGTAATCGAAGAAGCTAAAAAGTTTATCGATCCTGATAAGATTGCGATCATCGATGCCCCACCTGGTACTTCATGCCCTGCGGTGGCCTCAATAAAAGGTTCTGGTTTCTGCATTCTGGTTACAGAGCCAACCCCTTTTGGACTTCATGACTTAGAGCTTGCTTATGAAATGACCAAAGTTTTAAACATACCTGCCGGGGTAATCATCAATAAATCTCAGGAGGATAAAATTGTGGAAAACTTTTGTGAAAAGGTTGGCCTTCCTATTTTGATGAAGATACCTTTTAAAAGAGAGATAGCTGAGGTTTATTCAAAGGGCATTCCTTTGGTAGTTGGTATGCCTGAGTATCAAGAAAAGTTTTTAAATCTTATTGAAGCGATAAGGGGATTTATAAGATGAAACAGATTTTGGTGATAAGTGGAAAAGGTGGAACAGGTAAAACCTTTTTTACAGGTTGTTTGGCAGTAGGTATCTCAAACAAGGTTATTGTAGACTGTGATGTTGATGCAGCTAATTTGCATCTACTTTTACATCCTTTTATAGAGCAATCCTTTGAGTTTTTTGGAGGAAAGAAAGCCTCCATAGACAAAGAAAAATGCACCTTATGTGGGATTTGTAGAGAGGTTTGTCAATTTAGGGCTATAACTGATGATTTTCAGGTGGATACGATTTCTTGTGAGGGTTGTACCATTTGTAGTTATGTGTGTCCAGCCTCAGCCATTGTGTTTTATGAAGCATTATCAGGATACTACTTTATTTCTCAAACTGAGTATGGAAAAATGGTTCACGCAAAACTTGGGATTGCTCAAGAAAACTCAGGGAAATTGGTAGCTAAACTGAGAGAAATAGCTAAAGAAATAGCTGAGACAACCAAGGCAGATTTTATCATTCTTGATGGTCCTCCTGGGGTAGGTTGTCCGGTAATGGCCTCTATGACTGGTGTTGACCTTGCCATAGCCATTACAGAACCGACTGTAGCTGGTGTTCACGATGTAAAAAGAGTGATAGAGCTTGCTAAACATTTTAAGGTGGACCTAAAGGTGCTTATAAATAAGTATGACTTAAATCCTGAGATGAGCCAGCATATAACCACCCATCTTGAGAAAGAAGGAGTTGAGGTAATAGGTGTAATTCCCTTTTCTGAAGAAATTTTAGAGTCAGTAAAAGCTGGGATTCCTTATTTGAAATTTTCACAAAGTATTTTAGCCATAAAGATACAACAACTCATATATAAAATTCTTGAGAAGATCGCTTAGTTATTCTTTTGTAAACCGCAAAAAATCGAGATCAGGGTTTAGATTCATCAACCTTCGAAACAAAAATTCACATAAAGAATAATTTTAATTTTATAATCAATTAAATTTAAAAAATCGGTCTTGACTTTTATTCAGTTTTTTATATTGTAAGTGGTATATAGTGGTAAAAAGTGGAAGATAATGTTTAGGGGCAAGTTTAAGCACTCTTTAGATGAGAAAGGTCGGTTTAGTCTTCCAGTTAAGTTTAGGGAGGTTCTAAGGGTTAAGTATGGGAGTGAAAATTTAGTGGTTACCAACTATCCTGAGTGTTTGGTAGCCTATCCTGTAGAGGAATGGCAAAAGATAGAAGAAAAGTTGTTGGGGCTTCCCTGGGATGTCCCAGAGGTAAGGGAATATGTAAGGTATTTTTTAGGTTCTGCTGAGGAATGCCAGCCTGACAAACAGGGAAGGATTTTGTTACCCCAGTCTTTGAGAGAAGAAATTGGGTTAGGAAAAGAGGTGGTGCTGTTAGGAATGCTTTATCACTTTGAGATATGGAATCCAGTTCATTTAGAAAGCAGGTTTAGAGAGACAAAGAATAATTTCAACCAGATTATGCAGATGATAAACCCTTATCTGACCGGGAGGTAGAGTATTTCTTTCCATGAGCCTGTGCTTTTAGAGGAGGTTATAGATTTGCTTAAGGTGGTTCCAGATAAGATCTATGTAGACGGTACCGTAGGGATGGGTGGGCATAGTGAGGCTATTCTTGAAAGGTCTTCTCCTACAGGTGTTTTATACGGTTTTGAATGGAATGAGCCTTCTTTTGAGCTGGCTAAGCAAAGGTTGAGTAAGTATGGAGATAGAGCAAGAATTTTCAACCTAAGTTTTATTTACATAAAAGAAGTTTTACAGAAACAGGGTGTGTTAGCAGATGGGGTTTTATTAGACCTGGGTATTTCTTCTTTTTTGTTAGAATACAGCGGACGGGGTTTTTCTTTTCAAAAAGATGAGCCTTTAGACATGAGGATGAGTTTGGAAAAAGAGCTTACCGCAGAAAAAATCTTGAATACCTATGATGTAAAAAGGCTTTCTCAGGTTTTTTTAACAGGGGAGGTCCCAAGTGCCCTTAAATTTGCTCAGTTTATCTGCGACAGAAGAAAAAGAAAACCATTTAAAACCACTAAAGATTTGATAGAGGCGGTTAAGGAGTTTTATAAAAGTAGCAGAAAGAGCCTTCTTGCTGTGATCTTTCAAAGCTTACGAATAGAGGTTAACGAAGAACTTAAGAATTTAGAAAAAGTGCTAAAAGAGGTGCCAGAGGTTTTAAAAACAGGAGGAAGGATAGCGATAATTTCTTTTCATTCCTTAGAGGATAGGCTGGTAAAAAACTATTTTAAGGGTGACCCAAGGATAAAGCCTGTGTTAAAAAAGCCGGTTGTTCCTACTTTAGAAGAGATAAGAAGAAATCCAAGGGCCCGTAGTGCCAAACTAAGGGTGGGGGAAAAAATATGATAGCCAATAAAACCTTGGTCTATAAGCCCCATTTAGACCGTAGGGTTAGCCAGGATTCGAGCTCTCAAAAGAAAAACGTAACCAAGTTTTGTTTTAAAGAATGGATAAGACAGTTGGCTTTTAATACAGCTCTTATCCTAACCACGGTACTGCTATTTGTAATGTCAGTTGCTACAGCCTATAAAACCTATGTTTGGATTAAGCTAAAGGTAGAAAAACACCAGCTTCTTAGCAAAAATAAAGAGTTAAAAAATCAGTTTTATAGCTTAACCAGTCGGGAAATAGTGTTAGAAAAGGCAAAAAAACTTGGGTTAAGACCACCTCAAAACGGTGATTATATCTTTCTAAGATGAGTAAAAGACAGCATTACAGTTTATGGTGTTTTTTGGGCATATTTCTGTTTTTTTTGGTGTTGGTGCTCAATTTTTCTGTCGAAAAGGTTACCGGCAAATCTTCTCTTCCTGAGGTAAAACGAGGATATATCTTTGATAGAAACTACGAGCCTTTAGTCATTACTTTAGAAAACTATAAGGCTTACTATGTTATTAAAAACAACAACTGGATGGCTGAGTCTATCCCTGAGGTTGTAAAGGTTTACCTTCCTTCTACTTTAAACCTTCCAAAAAAAGGGATTATCCTTCTTTCTGAGGATTTGACGTTAGATGAAGTAGAGAGACTTGCCAGAGAGTCAAGCGTTCTTATAGAAAAATCTTTTAAAAGAAAAATACTGGTTCCAGAGATAGATTTTCTTATAGGAGAAACGTTTAATGGTTATGGGGTTTCAGGTTTAGAAAAAAGGTTTGATGTTTCTCTACAGAAGGGAGAGTCTTTGGTATTATCTTTAGACCTCAAAAAGGAAAAAAGGTTTCTAAATCTTAAAAAACAGTTAGAAACGAATTATCAATTAGGTTTAGCAGAAATAGACCTTTCTACAGGAGAGGTTTTAGCCTACGTAGATGAAAAAGAAACCCCGTTGTTTGAAGAAGCCTATCCTTCGTCAGTTTTTGGGATATCTAATAAAAATCAAAAGACGACTTTATGGGGTTTAGGAGAATACTTTTTGGCCAGTCTTTGTGGTCAGAATATTTCTATCGATTTTGTGAAAAAAAACAAAAAAGTTTGCAATCCAGAGTTGAAAAATTTCTCCAAAGACAAGATGATGTTTTTATTTGATAAATCAGTGGTAAGGGTTTATTTTAAGGAGAATAAAATGTTAATCGTAGTTTTAAAAGAAAAGGAAAATCCTTCTGAAGAAAAAAAGGTTAGTCTTTCTTCAGAACGGTTTGACTATTTATTTGCAGGTTTGTTATGAAAATTCTGAAGGATATTATTCAGGATGTGGAAATACTAAAGGTTTATCCTGAGGATGAAGGGTGGTTAACCACCCAAATATATGGAATTGCTGACAACTCTAAAGAGATATCAAAAGGCTATGTTTTTATAGCAAGGAAAGGGACTAATCTTAGGGGAGAAGACTTTATCCCTGAGGCTATTAACAGCGGGGCTAAGGTTATCGTTAGAGAGACCCCTATAGAGCCCCAAACAATTCCCTCAGGGGTTTATCAAATCCAGGTAAGAGATGTTAGAAAAGCTCTTTCTCAGATGGCTTTGAATTTTTTTGACCACCCTGAAAAGAAACTAACCCTTATAGGAGTTACTGGAACCAACGGAAAAACTTCGGTATGCTACTTCACAAAAACATTGTTACAAACTTTGGGGGTAAAAACCGGGTATATAGGAACCATTTTTTATGAGATAGAAAGAAGAATTCCTGCTGCTGAGACCACACCTTCTATCATAAAACTTGGTTGGTTGATGAAAGAAATGGTAGATAAAGGATTTAAAGTCTGTGTGATGGAGGTTTCTTCCCATGCTTTAGACCAAAAAAGAGTAGAAGGGCTTTCCTTTGAAATAGCAGGTTTTACTAATCTTTCAAGAGATCATCTGGATTACCATAAAACCATGGAAGCCTATTTTCAGGCTAAAAAGTTACTTTTTACCGATTATTTAACTCCAGAAGGCAAAGTAGTTTTATCTTTTGAGACAGAGTATGGAAAAAAACTTTATCAGGAGTTAAAAACCTTTTTACCTGAAAACCGGATCTATATCGTAAATGACGGTTGTTTGAGGGTAGAAATTTTAGGGATGGAAGAGGGGCTTGAGATAGAGTTAAAATTTTTAGAGACGGGTGAGGTGTATAGGGTCAAAACCTCACTTTTTGGAGAATACCAGGTAAAAAACCTGGCTACGACAGTAGGGATTTTGACGGCTTTAGGATATACTAAGGAAGAGATAGTTTTAAGGCTTAATGGACTTAGAAATCCGGTAGGAAGGTTAGAGCTGGTAGCTGAGTTTAACGGGGCTAAGGTGTTTGTAGACTATGCCCATACTCCTTCTGCTCTGGAATATGCCTTAAAAAGTTTATTACCTCTAAAGAAAAACAGGCTTGTCGTGGTTTTTGGTTGTGGAGGGAATCGAGATGCTGGTAAAAGACCTCTTATGGGTGAGGTAGCTGAAACTATTGCAGACTATGTAATTATTACCTCAGACAACCCTCGTTTTGAAGATCCTGAGAGTATCATCGATGAAATAAAGAAGGGGCTAAAAGGCATAAAACCCTGTGCAGTGATCCCAGACAGAAGAGAAGCCATCGAGTTTGCGATAAAACTTTTGGAAAAAGGAGATGTATTGTTAATCGCAGGAAAGGGGCACGAAACCTATCAGGAGATTCAGGGAAAAAGGTATCCTTTTTCTGACCAGGAAGAGGTTTTGGAAACTATAAAGAGGCTGAGAGGTTAAAGATATGAACGTAGAAAACGTGTTTTTTACCGAAGATATCATCAGAGCTACCTCTGGGATGTTGTTAAACGGAGACATGGGCTCGAGTTTTAGAGGGATTTCGACTGACACCAGGATCATTAAGCCAGGTTATCTCTTTTGGGCTTTAAAAGGTAAAAACTTTGATGGACATGATTTTTGGAAAGAGGCTATAGAAAAAGGGGCTAAGGGACTGATTATTTCTCAATTTCCTTCTGGTTTTAGGTTAGAAGAATTACCTAAAACCATCTCTGTTATTTTGGTAAAGGATACGTTGATAGCTTTAGGAGATTTTGCAAAATTTTGGAGAAAAAAACTTAATTTTGTTGCAGTAGCCATCACCGGTTCTTGTGGTAAAACCACCACTAAAGAGCTTTCCTTTGAAATTCTTTCACGATTTTTTAACACCTTTAAAAACTTAGCCAATTATAACAACCTTATAGGGGTTCCCCTTTCTGTCCTTTCCATCAAGGAAGACACTGAGGTAGCTGTTTTAGAGCTTGGGACCAACGCTCCTGGAGAGATTGCCCGCTTGTCAGAAATAGTTTTTCCTCAGGTTTCAGTAATTACCTGTGTGTATCCTGCTCATTTAGAAGGTTTGGTTTCTTTAGAGGGGGTTTTAGAAGAAAAAATATCTATTTTTAAAAACACAGACCCTAATGGGAAGTTAGTTTATTTCTATGATCAAGAACCTTTAAGAGAAAAGGCAAAAATTTTTAAACAGGGAAAGATCTCCTTTGGTTTTGAAGAAGGAGCTGACTTGAGGGTTCAAAACTTAAAACTGGATAAAGACAGGGTTAAAGTAGAAATACTCTTTAAAACCCAAAGAAGGTCGTTAACCTTACCTCAAATAGGGAAACATAACGTTTTAAACCTGCTTGCAGCAATAGCTGTGGGTTTAAATCTAAACTTAGAGTTAGATCTCATCATAGAAAAGGTAGAAAAAGAGGTTTCTTTTTATCAAAGGGCTAAATGTTATAAAAAAGGAAGGTTTTTGGTGATAGACGATACTTATAACGCCAACCCTGGTTCTATGAGAGCCTCTTTAGAGTGGTTAAAAACCTTTTCAAATTATCTACAAAAGATAGTTATTTTAGGAGATATGTTAGAATTAGGGTCTGAAAGTAAACGTTATCACGAAGAGATCGGAGATTTAGCTAAACAAATAGCTGATCAGGCCTACTTTATAGGGGAAAATGCTAAATTTTATGCCACTACCTTTTCTCCAAAGCCTTGTGAGGTCTTTGCAACCACAGAGGATTTCTTAGAAAATCTTAGATTTTTGAGGATTAAAGACCTATTCTCTGAAAATACGGTTATTTTAGTAAAGGGCTCAAGGGGTTTAAGGCTTGAGAGGGTGGTAGAAAGACTTTTGGAGGAACTTGAGTAATGCTTTATCAATTTTTGTACTCTTTAACCGATTATTTTTCGTTGTTCAACGTGTTCAAGTATATTACGTTTAGGATGATATGTGGTGCGATAACCTCGTTTTTTTTGGTTTATTTTTTGATGCCACCTTTTATTCGGTTTATGAAACTCAAACAGTTTGGACAGATAGTAAGAGAGGAAGGACCATCTCATCATAAAAAAAAGACAGGAACCCCTACGATGGGGGGGACTGTGGTACTTTTTTCTATACTGGTGTCCTGTATTCTTTGGTGTAAGCTTTCTAATCCTTTTGTATGGTTAGTCCTCTTGGTTACTATGGGTTTTGGTTTGGTAGGGTTTTTAGACGACTATTTAAAAATAAAAAGAAAGAAAAATTTAGGGCTTAGAGCCAGAGAAAAGATCCTTTTACAGGTTTTTTTGGTAGGTCTGTTTTATTTTATTACGTTTAAAGGGCTTGGGTTTTCCTCTCAGTTGGTTTTCCCGTTTTTTAAAAAATTGATTATAGATTTAGGGATTGGCTATCTTTTGTTTAGCATGTTGGTTATCCTTGGGAGTTCTAACGCAATGAACCTTACAGACGGGCTTGATGGTTTAGCCACGGTGCCTTTTGTTGTGGTTGCCGGGGTTTACAGCGTTTTAAGTTATGTCGTAGGTAACATAAAGTTTTCTACCTATCTTTTATTACCTTACATACCTTATGCCGGTGAATTAGCCATCGTTTGTGCCATCTTTATAGGAGCAGGATTAGGGTTTTTGTGGTATAATTCCTATCCAGCAGAGATTTTTATGGGAGACGTAGGGTCTTTAGGATTAGGGGCAGGGTTGGGGTGTATTTCTATTTTAGTAAAACAGGAATTTTTGTTGGTGATAGCCGGGGCTATTTTTGTGATGGAGGCACTTTCTGTAATGTTGCAGGTAGGTTATTTTAAGCTTACCCATGGAAAAAGGATTTTTAAGATGGCTCCGTTACATCACCATTTTGAACTTTTAGGTTGGCCAGAAAATAAAGTAGTCGTAAGGTTTTGGATTATTTCTTTAATTTTTGGTCTTATAGCTTTAAGTACTTTAAAAATTAGGTAGGTGAAAGATAATGGAAATCTCAGAAAAAAAGATAGTAGTTATCGGTTTTGGAAGAAGTGGACAGGCTGCTACTAAACTTTTACTTAAAAAAGGGGCTAAGGTTTTGGTTTCTGAGACCAACCCCAGAGAAAAATTTGATCCCTCTTTGATTTCTAAATTTGAAACCCAGGGGGTTGAGTTTAAGTTTGGAGGCCATGAGATAGAAGATTTTTTGAAATCCGATTTAGTAGTTGTAAGTCCAGGGGTGCCAAGAGAGGTCTATCAGGAATGTTTGGAAAAAGGTATCCCGGTGTTAGGAGAGATCGAACTTGCCTGGCAGTTTTTAAAAAGCAAAGACCAGGTTATAGCTATCACCGGTACCAACGGAAAAACCACTACTACTGCTATGGTTTCTGACCTTTTAAAGCTTTCAGGATATAAGGTGTTTACCGGTGGAAATTATGGTATCCCCCTTTCAGAACTGGTTTCTCGGGATACCGAGGTAGACAAAATCGTACTTGAGGTGTCCAGCTTTCAGTTGGAAACCATAGAAACTTTTAAGCCCAAAGTAGGGATTTTGCTTAACATTACCCCTGACCACTTAGAGAGGTATGAATCAGAAAAAGAGTATGCCTATTACAAGTATAGGCTTTTTGAAAATCAAACCTCTCAAGACTATAGCATCCTTCCTTTAAACGAACCTTGGTTTTCTCATTTTCAGGACTTGGTGAAGGGTAAGGTCTGCTTTTTTTCTGAAAAAGAAGACAAGGCAGCTCAAGCTTATCTGAAAGATGAAAACCAATTTGTATTAAGGATAGGGGATAAAGAAGAGGTATATTCTTTTAAGGGTTTTAAGTTATTGGGTTTACATAACAAGTTAAACTATATAGTGGCAAGCTTGGGGGCACGTCTTATGGGGGCATCTCCCTCAAGCGTTGAAAGACTGATAACAGAGTTTAAAGGGTTCCCCCACAGGATAGAGTATGTAACCTCTTTAGGAGGGGTGATTTTTATCAATGATTCTAAGGCTACTAACGTAGATGCCACTTTGCAGGCTTTAAAAGGGCTTGAGGGAAGATTTATTCTTATCATGGGAGGAAGACATAAAGGAGCCTCCTATAGTCCTCTAATTCCTTATATTAAACAAAAGGTTAAGGCTTTGGTGTTGATGGGTGAGGCAAGGTATGTGATAGCTGAAGAATTAGGTCAGGTAGTGGAAACCTATCTTGCGGAAAACTTAGCCCAGGCTGTGGCCATTGCTTTAAAATTAGCCGATCCTGGAGATTGTGTGCTATTATCTCCTGCTTGTTCCAGTTTTGACCAGTTTAAAAACTATGAAGAGAGGGGAGAGGTCTTTAGAGAACTGGTTTTTAAGTATGCCCCTCTTTTTCTTAAAAGCCACGAAATAAACGAGGTATACCATTGAGGTGGTTGATTGTAGCCGGAGGAACAGGAGGACATCTTTTCCCAGGGATAGCGGTTGCAGAAGAATTGCAGAGATTGGGTAAGGAGGTTTGTTTTGTTTCTGGCAAAAGAAAGATAGAAAAGACCATACTTAAAGATAGACCTTTTAAAGTTTATGAAATCGACGTAGAAGGGTTTTTAGGAAGGTCGATGTTAAATAAGTTTAGGGCTGGATTAAAGATGGTAAAAGGGATATTTCAGTCTTACCGGTTAATAAACCATCTTAATCCAGATATTATTTTTGCTACTGGTGGGTATATTTCTTTCCCTGTGGTGATTGCAGGAAAAATAAAAAACAAGGTTACTGCCCTTCATGAGCAAAACGTAGAACCCGGATTGGCTAATAAAATACTTTCTTATATGGTAAACAGGGTTTTTATAAGTATCCCAGGTAGCGAAAAGTCTTTCCCCAAGGGAAAGGTAGTTTTTTCAGGAAATCCTGTGAGAAAGTCTATCTTGGCAAAAAGGCCTAAGGAACATACAGGTTTAGGGTTGTTGATTTTAGGAGGGAGTTTAGGGGCGAGGTTTATTAACGAGTTAGCCTTAGAAATCATGCCTAAACTGTTGATCCATTTCAAAGATTTATTAGTTTTTCATCAAACAGGGATAGAGGAATACGAAAAGGTTAAGAATACTTACGAAAAAACAATACCTAAGGATTGGCAAGAAAGGGTTAGGGTTTTTCCGTTTATAGAGGATATGGGTTGGGCGTATTCTCAGGCAGACCTGTTTTTAGGAAGGGCTGGGGCTACCACCTTGGCTGAGCTTTTTGCTGTAGGATTGCCAGCTGTTTTTATTCCTTTCCCTTATGCTACCCGAGACCATCAAAAGAAGAATGCCTTGAGGGTAGCTGAAAAAGGAGGGGCGGTGGTTGTAGACCAAAAAGAGGCAACCCCAGATAAAGTTTTACAGGTTTTGAAGAATCTGCTTAACGATAGGAAAAAACTACAGGAGATGGCTGAAGTTATGAAAAGTTTTTTTGTTCCTTCTTCAGAAAAGATTATCATCGAGGAGCTTGAGAGGTTGGCTAATGTTTAAGGTTTTTGGTCATAAAGATGGGCCTAAAAGGATACATTTTATAGGGATAGGTGGCGTAGGGATGAGCAGCTTAGCCATGGTGTTGTACTCCTTAGGACATAAGGTCAGTGGTTGCGACCTTAACAAAAGTAAATATACCGAAATGTTAGAGAAACAAGGGATAAAAGTTTATTACCAGCACCATGAAGACCACCTTAAAAAGGTAGACATAGTGGTTTATTCGTCGGCGATTTCTCAGGACAATCCAGAGCTTTCTAAAGCTAAAGAAATGGGAATTTGGGTTATCCCTCGGGCTCAGATGTTGGCAGAAGTGATGAACCTTTATCCAAAAAGTATTGTGGTAGCAGGTTCTCATGGTAAAACCACGACTACCTCTATGATAGCAGAAATGCTGCTTAAATTGGATAAAAGCCCTACGGTCATAGTGGGAGGGATCATATCTAACATCAAAACCCATTCTGTTTTAGGTAAAGGAGATTATTTGGTGGCTGAAGCTGATGAGAGCGACGGTTCCTTTTTATGTTATAACCCTTATATAGAGGTAATCACCAACATCGACGTAGAACATTTGGATTTTTATGCAGACTTCAACGCTATCAAAAAGGCTTTTATCAATTTTATAAAAAAATGTTCTCCTGAGGGACGGGTTATAATCTGTGGAGACGACCCAGGGGTAAAAGAGGTACTTAAAGAGATTGCAGGACCTTTTTTACTATATGGTTTTTCGTCAGGAAATCAGTTGAGGGCAGAGGTTATAGAAGAGGACGAAGGTTATCCTTTAGTAAAGGTTGAGTTTCAGGAAAAGTTCTTAGGACAGATGAGGCTCTCTATCCCTGGTAAACATAATGTTTGTAATGCGTTAGCTGCTATAGGGGTGGCTTTAGAGCTTGGTCTTCCGATTAAACAGGTGATAGAAATTTTACAAGAGTTTAAAGGAGCAGGCAGAAGGCTTGAGTTTAAAGGTGTTTGGAAAGGAGCGGTCCTGATAGATGACTATGCACATCATCCTACCGAAATCAAAGCTTCTCTTGAAGCCTTAAGGAAGGTTTATAAAGATAAAAAGCTTGTGCTTATTTTTCAACCCCATCGTTATACCAGGACTAAGTTTTTATGGGATAAGTTTTTGTTAGCCTTAAAAGAACCTGATATTCTGGTTTTGACTGAAATTTATCCCGCAAGCGAAAAACCTATACCTGGGATTTCAGGTTATATCCTTTTTGAAAACCTAAAAAATCTTAGAGGAGGAAAACCTACGTTTTTTGTAGAAAACTTAGATAACATAAAAGAGCTTCTTGAAGATATATTAGATGAAAACCAGGTTGTTATTACTATGGGAGCAGGGAACGTTTATAAACTCCACAGATTACTCTTAGAAAAAGATGAGGCAAGACATTAAAGAATTTTTAGAAAAAAACAACATTTTTTACTTAGAAAACGAACCTTTAGCTTCCTACACTACCATAAAGATAGGTGGACCTTGTGATTTTTTGGTTTTTCCAGAAGAAAAAGAGGTTTTAGTAAAACTACTAGAGTTTTTGGAAAATACAGGGACACCTTTTTATATTTTGGGTGGAGGGAGTAATCTTTTGGTTGCAGACGAAGGTTTTAACGGGGTAGTGATTAGCCTAAAAAGATTAAAAGGGATTGAGGTTTTAAATGAGGAAAAAGACGAGGTAGTTTTGAAGGTCAAAGCTGGGACGGGGGTTAATGAGCTTATAAGTTTATGTCTTAAAAAAGGGTTTTCTGGTATGGAGTTTTTAGCAGGGGTTCCTGCAACCATAGGTGGGATGGTTAGGATGAACGCAGGGGCCTTTGGAAGAAGTATTTCTCAGATAGTAAAAAAAGTACTACTTTACCATAAGGGGAATTTAGACTATTGTGAAGTTAGTGAGGAGGACTGGAGTTATAGAAAGTTTAAAAAAGAGGGGGTTATTTTAGAAGCAGAGCTTAAGCTTGAAAAAAGTGAAAAAGAGGTGGTAAAAAGAAAAGTTTTAGAGTTTTTAAACAAAAGAAGACTTACCCAACCGATTTCTAAAAGGACCTTTGGGTCGGTGTTTAAGAACCCTCCTTGTTATTATGCCGGTCAGTTGATAGAGGCCTGTGGTTTAAAAGGGTATAGGATAGGAGGAGCAGGGATATCTAAAAAACATGCGAATTTTATCGTAAATTTAGGTAGAGCCAAGGCTAAAGAGGTGTTAGAATTGATGAAGTTGGCTAAAACAAAGGTGTGGGAAAAGTTTAGGGTAAAGTTAGACCCTGAGGTAAAGTTTTTGGGAATAAAAGATGAAGAGATTTTTTAGTTTGCTAAAGAGACCTGTTTTTTGGGGGAGTATAAGTTTTTTAGTTTTGGTAGGACTGGTGATTTATTTACTTTATTTTACAGATCTTTTTGTTTTAAAAGAGATTAAGGTTAGCCCTACCAAAAGGGTAAGTAAAGATGAAATAATTAAGCTTACAGGTCTTAAAGGAGGGGAGCGGTTTTTTGTTATCTCACTGAAAGATTTAAGAAAGCAGATACTGGCTAACAAAAACATAGAAGAGGTAACGATTGTTAGGCATTTACCTGGCACTTTAGAATTGGTGATCAAAGAAAGAGAACCTTTGGCTATAATAGTAAAAGATAACAAAGGTTTCTTAGTAGATAAAAAAGGCGTGATCATGGAAGGCATTTTACCAGAGGATTATTTCTTTTATCCTGTTTTAGAGTTAAAAAGTGAGGTATCGAAAGATAAATTTTTTGAATTTCTTTTTTGGTTAAAAAACAACAAAAACTATTTGCCTGTTTATGAAAACATTGCTAAAATTGTATTGGATGATAACAAGATAGTTATGGTGACCAAAAATCATATTAAGATTTATTTCCCTTTGGTTTCCGAAAGAGATTGGGTTTATTTTTATAAGAACCTCGACAAGATAATGGCCTATCTTTACGAAAACGGACAGACAGAAAAAGTAGACTTGATTCGGTTAGACTATCCTTTAGGACAAGCCTTAATCAAATTTAGGGAGTGATAAGATGGGTAAAGAGACAGGAATTTTGGTAGTAGATGTAGGGACTACCAAAGTATGTGCTTTAATAGGAGAAGAGAGAGAAGGAGAACTTTGGGTTACTGGGATTGGTATAGCCCCTTCTCAAGGATTAAAAAAAGGCATGGTTTTAAACATCGATGAAGCAACCCAAAGTATTAAAAATGCTATAGAAAAGGCTTTATCTCAGGCCAAAATAGGCATAGGAAGTATTTATGTGAGTATAGCTGGGTCTCATATCAGAACTATTTCTGGAATGGGGGTAGTAGCTTTAAGACAAAAGTGTGTTACAGAGGAGGATGTAGAGGAGGTCCTTAGGTCAGCTCAGAATTTAAACCTACCCCCTGAGACAGAGATTTTGCATGTTATCCCTCAGGAGTATGTTTTAGACCAGCAAGGGGGGATTCTCCAGCCTGTTGGGATGACAGGGGTGAGGTTAGAGGCTCATGTAAAACTTATAGTTTGCAACCGTTCTGCTTTGCAAAACCTACTTAGATGTTTTGAAAATCTCAATTTAGAGGTAGACGGGGTTATTTTCCAGGGCCTTGCTTCAGCCGAAGCAGTTTTGACCCCTGAAGAAAAGGAATTGGGAGTAGTGCTTTTAGACTTTGGTGGTGGGACTACAGATGTAGTTATCTACTGGGATAACGTTTTAAGAGGGGTGTTTTCTATTCAGGTAGGAGGGGAACATTTAACCAACGACTTAGCGGTTGGGCTGAGAACTTCGAGAAAAGAAGCAGAAAGGCTTAAGATAGAAAAAGGGGTTTGTTTAAGGGAGCTTGTGGAGGAAGAGGAAATTTTAGAGGTAACAGGTATAGGTAATCGTCCCCCAAGGAAAGTAAGTAAAAAGTTTTTGGCTGAGATTTTAGAACCCAGGGTTAAAGAGCTTTTTGAGTTGATAGAAAATGAACTTCGAAAAGAGGTTTTAAGCCAGTTTAAAGGTTTTGATTTTAAGTCTAAGATAGGAAGTGGAATGGTAATTACTGGAGGTTCTTCCCTTATACCTGGTTTGGTCTATTTAGCAGACCAGATGTTTGATTTGCCTGCTCGTGTAGGTTATCCTGTAAGACTTTATGGTCTTACAGAAGAGGTTTATCATCCTCAGTTTTCTACTGCAGTAGGGATGTTGCTTTATGCATACAAGTATGGAGAAAGGCCAGGGCCTAAAGAGGAGGGAGAAGGTATCATAGAAAAGATAAAACAAGGTATAAAAAAAATTTTTAAAGGAGGCTAAGATATGAGCATCTCTTTCGAGTTGTTAGAAGAAGAAATTCGGGTACAACCTAACATTAAAGTAATAGGCGTAGGAGGTGCTGGAGGAAACGCAGTTGCTAACATGATTAGAAATAAACTTTTAGGTGTAGAGTTTGTGGTAGCTAATACAGATTACAAGGTCCTTGAGTTGAACCCAGCCCCTATAAAGATCCAGCTGGGGAAAAGACTTACCAACGGAATGGGAGCAGGTGGGAAGCCAGAAGTAGGTAAGAGGGCTGCAGAAGAAAGCGAAAAGGAGATACGAGATGTCTTGAAAGATGCAGACATGGTGTTTATTGCGGCAGGTATGGGAGGAGGTACTGGAACTGGTGCAGCACCAGTGATAGCTAACATATGTAAAGAGCTTGGGGTTCTCACCGTAGCAGTAGTGACCAAACCTTTTTCTTTCGAAGGAAGGCATAGAATTAGGATTGCCGAGGAGGGTTTGGCAGAACTTTCTAAGTTTGTAGATACCTTGATTACCATCCCAAACGATCGGTTGCTCACCCTTGGTTCTCCCCAGGAAAGATTGGCAGAAATGTTTAAAAAAGCCGATGATGTATTATATTATGCGGTGAGAGGTATTTCAGATCTTATTCTTTCTCCAGGGTATATCAACCTTGATTTTGCAGACGTTAAGGCGGTGATGAGTGATAGTGGAGGTATGGCTTTGATGGGGATGGGAGAGGCAGTAGGAGAGGGTAGGGCAGAAATAGCTACCCAGATGGCAGTCTACAGTCCGCTTTTAGAAGACCTTTCTATTTCAGGGGCTAAAGGGGTGTTGCTTAACATAAGCGTTAACCCTGAAAATTTTACCATCCATGAGACCCAGGTAATAACCAGTATGGTTTCAAAGGAGATCCATCCAGATGCTAAGGTATATTTGGGTGTGGTTTTTGATGAAGCTTTGGGAGATGTTTTAAGGGTTACTGTGATTGCCACCGGGCTTGACTCTGCTAAAAAAGAAGAGAAAAACGGTAAGGTTGTCAACATAGAAGAAGGAGTAAAGAGAAGAGAAGAGAGAGAAAAAGTTAATAGATTAGAAGAAAATTCCTTAGAAGATACAGATGTGCTTGATATCCCAACATTTCTTAGAAGGAACGCAGACTAAAGAGGGGAGATTTAGAGAGGAGAGGGTATGAGAGAGGTAGCCACCTTTGAAGATCCTGTAAAAAAACAACCCCTCACCTTAGCTGTTTTTGAAATAGAGGAAGTTCATAGACCACCTTTTCAACGTGATCTTTCAGAAAGTTTAAAAAAACATTTAGAGATGGCCATAGAAAAGTTAGGCTTTTTGACCCCTATCGTTGTGGTGCATAAAGATGGAAAATATTATGTAGTAGATGGTCAACATCGTTTGGAGGCTATGCGGGATATAGGGGCAAGAGAAATAGTGGGGATAATCGTAGATGAAAGTCTGTATCATCATATCTTAGAGTTTAACACCGAGAAACCACCAAACGTTAAAGAAAAATCTAAGCAAGCCTATAGACTGTACCAGGAACTTTTAAAAGAAGATGAAAATTTCATAGAAGAAGAGTTGTTTACCTATTTTAAAGACCCTATGTATATTACCTTTGGTTTTGCGATAGAAGAGTTTGACCCTAAGTTTCCTGCAAGTTTTTATGAAAACTTTGTGTCTAAAATAGATGAATTTTTAAGGAAACCTTTAAAAGAGGCGGTAGAAGAGAGAAGAAGCAGAGCGCAAGCTTTAATCGATTTAAACCAAGTGGTTAACCAAAAATATACTGAATTTGGTTGGGATAATGCCCTTCTTAAGGGAGAGATTATCCGTAAAGCCGTACAAAAGGCTTTTGGTGTAAGGGTGAGAACCATAGAAGAAGAATTCTATGCTGCCATAGACAGAGTTAAACATGCTTGTGAAAGCCTTATTACACAAGATTTTGGAGAGGGAGAGTAATGGAATTAGAATATCCTGTAGATTTTAAACCTATTTTAAGGTATGTAGACGTAATACCTGCTGAGCAAGAAGGTCAACCTGTTTTTCTGCTAAGAGACCCTTTAGGGTTTATAGACGAACTGGTGGTAGTGCCTCAGTATCTTGCCTTTTTACTTGCTTTGATGAACGGACAAAATGACTTAAGAGACCTTCAGTCTGAGGCTACCAAACAGTTTGGTCAAGTAATTCCCTTAGAAGAAATAGTTAAAATAGTCAGGTTTTTGGATGAAAAAGGGCTTTTATGGTCTAAAACCTTTGAAGAAATCAAAGAAAAGGCCTATTCCAAATGGTTTTCTTATCCTTTCAGGGCTATGGCACATGCTAATTCTGCCTATCCTTTGTCTGCGGCAGAGGCTAAGTTTTTTGTAGAAGACATCTTAAAACTTGGGTCTTCTGAGGATGTCAAACCACCTAAGGTTTTGATAGCCCCCCATATTGACATAAAGGCAGCTGCTAAGTCTTATGCAGAAAGTTATAACAGGTTTAAAATCCCACCCGGCTCGAGAGTAATTATTTTAGGGGTTGGTCACCACTTAGACCTTCCTTTTTCTGTGCTTACAAAAGACGTAGCCACCCCTTTTGGTCTGATCAAAAACGATAGAGGAGGGTTGTTTTTCTTAAGAACTTCTAAAAAATTAGAGATATTCCCAGACCATATAGCCCACCGTTTAGAACACTCTATAGAGTTTCAAGCTCTATTTTTACATTATATCCTGAAAGACCAGTTTATGGTTTTACCTGTTTTGGTAGGTCCTATGCCTACCCTTTTTGAAAACCCTGAATTGACCGAAAAGTTTGCTGAGGGATTAGCTCAGCTTATGGAGGATGAGAACACTTACTTAGTCTTAGGGATAGATTTTTGTCATCTTGGGTTACGGTACGGAGACCCCTTTGAAGTTTCTGAAGAACATGCCAAACAAGCTTTAAAGAGCGATGAAAACCTTTTAAATCTTGTTTTTAATGGGACTAAAGACGAGTTCTTAGAAAAAGCAAAACAGTCTTTACCTTTAAAGGTATGCGGTCTTTCTACTCTTTATCTTACTAAACTGATTATGGACAAGTTAAGGGCCAAAGGCGAGTTAAAGTTATATCATCAAGAGTTTGTCCCCTTTGGACAAGGCTCAGCGGTATCCGTAGCTTCCGCAGGTTATGAGGTTTAACGAGTAGTTAAACTTCTAACTGCTTAAAAAGATTGCTTATTTTTGTATAATCCTTGATTCCAGGAGAAACTTCTACTCCAGATGAGAGGTCGATACCATAGGGACTTGCGGTTGAAATAGCTTGTTTTACATTTTCTGGGGTTAGCCCTCCTGCTAAAAAGACTTTATAGCCATGGTCTACCAACACCTTGGCTAAGCTCCAGTTAAAGGTTTGTCCTGTGCCCCCTGGTACACCTTTTACAAACGTATCTGTAAGGATCGCGTAAGCCTTTTCCCAGGGGGCAACAAGGTCTAACTCTACTTTATCTTTAATTCTAAAAGCCTTGATAACACGGGAAAGACCAATTTTTTTAGCAAACTCAACGGTTTCTTCCCCGTGAAGTTGAATTAAATCAATACCTATGTCTAAAACTTCTTTTACTTCCTCATAGGTTGGGTTAACCAATACCGCAACTTTTTTGATGGTTTCTCTTACATAACCTAATAGGTGTTTCAGGTTTTTCCCCACATACCTTGGGGATCGAGGGTATAACACAAAACCTACATAATCTAAAGGAAATCGGTTTAAAAACAGCAGATCTTCTTTACGGGTCAAGCCACAGATTTTTATTTTGGTTGTTTGGCCCATTATAGGTTTATTTTACAGGGGGCCTATCAAAATAGATGTTTTTTCCTTTTACACTTAAGGGTATTCCCATGATTACAGTGCCTTTTATCAAGTTTAACCGTTTAGCTGCAACTCCTATGGTATACATGATCCTGTTGTCCACACAAAGGTCTTTAGCCTTGGCTACAGCAGACCCTAAGGCAATGCCCATGTCTAAAAGCTTTATTCCACATACAGGTCCGTCAAAATCAAGTGAGCTTTTTTCCTGTTTTACCAGCTCTTCACACCTAAAACCACATATACCGCAATCTAACCCTAAGGGTTTGTTAAAATTAAGGGAGATTAAGATAACTGCATCAGAGTTTCTCACGTTATCTGCATCACGTTTAAAAAACTTAAAGGCTGCGCCTTTTTCTTCAGCAATTTTTTCCATCTCTTGAGCAAGCCTTTCCTTTTCTTCAGGATCAGTAATCAAACCGAAAACCAGATCATCTACCCCTTTTGCTTTAGGAGCAGTTCTTGCCGCAACTAATATTTGTTTAGCTAACTCTTCTACAATTTCCAATTCTGGATTGACCTTCATACCTACCCCCCTTATAGCATGATGGTTATAAAAACCCATGTTGTCTTAGAAATTCTAACGAAAGCTGCGATTTTTTTTCTTGCTGGTTTAGGTAAGGGGAAAGCCATTTATATACCATCTTGGCTATTATGTCTATTTCTATGTTGACTAAGTCTCCAGGCTTAAGATATTTTAACGTGGTTACCTGATAGGTATGAGGGATGATCATAAGTTCAAAGGAGTTCCCTTTTACCTTGTTTATGGTAAGGCTTATTCCGTCTACGGCAATCGATCCTTTTTCAACCAAATAAAACGCTAAAGCCTCAGGTATTTCTATTAAAAATTGATAAAAATCACCTAAAGGATTGATGTTTAATATCTTACCTATCCCATCTATGTGCCCAGAAACAAGGTGTCCTCCTAACCTGTCACCTACTTTTAAGGCTCTCTCAAGGTTGACCCAATCACCCTGTTTTTTGTACTTAAAGGTAGTCCTGTTTAGAGTTTCTGGAGAAATATGGGCTTTGAAGGTTTTAGGTTTTACCTCTATAGCCGTTAAACAAACACCATTTACTGCAATACTATCGCCGATTTTAGTGTCTTCTAAAACAAAAGAGGGTTGAATTTCTATGGTTAAACCTCCCTTTTCAGGGAGAAGGGAGGTAATCCTACCTTCTCCTTCTATCAGTCCTGTAAACAAGCCTTAGGTCCCTTCTTCCCAAGAAGTAAGATATTTTTGTTGTTCTGGAGTAAGGGTGTCTATTTTAATTCCCATGGCTGCAAGCTTTAGCTTAGCAACCTCTTTGTCTATTTCTTCAGGAACGGAATAAACAGTCTTTTGTAGCGTTTTATGATTCTTTACTATATATTCCACACACAAAGCCTGGTTTGCAAAACTCATGTCCATAACCCCAGAAGGATGTCCTTCCGCAGCAGCTAAATTGACCAGTCTTCCCTGAGACAGCACGTAGATTTTTTTTCCGTTATTTAAAGTATACTCTTCTACCTCTCTTCTGATGGTTCTTACCTGGGTGGAAATTTCCTTTAAGGACTTAAGATCTATTTCTACATCAAAATGGCCGGAGTTGCAGACGATAGCACCATCTTTCATCTTTAAAAAGTGCTCTTTTCTGATGACTGATTTGTTACCGGTGACTGTACAGAAAAAGTCTCCTATTTCAGCTGCTTCATCTAAGGGCATTACCAGATAACCTTCCATCACAGCTTCTAAGGCTTTTAGAGGGTCTACTTCTGTAATCACCACCCTTGCTCCCATCCCTCTGGCTCTCATCGCAAGACCTTTACCACACCAACCAAAACCACAAACCACAAACACCGAACCGGCAAGTAACCGATTGGTAGCCCTCAAGATGCCGTCAAGGGTTGACTGCCCTGTGCCATAACGGTTATCAAAGAGATGTTTGGTTAAGGCATCGTTTACCGCTATGATGGGATATTTAAGAAGTCCCTCCTTGGCCATTGCTTTAAGTCTGATAACCCCGGTTGTAGTTTCTTCTGTTCCTCCCCAGACTTTTTCAGTCTGTTCTGGTCTTTCTTTATGAAGGGTACTTACTAAGTCTGCTCCGTCGTCTATGGTGATTTGTGGTGTTTGATCAAGCACTGCGTTTATATGGGAATAATAGGTATCTCTATCTTCTCCTCTGATAGCAAAAACAGAGATGTTAAAATACTTTACCAGGGCTGCTGCTACTTCATCCTTAGTAGAAAGAGGGTTAGAGGCACATAAAAATACCTCAGCTCCTCCTTCTTTTAGCGTCCTTACAAGGTTGGCTGTTTCAGTGGTCACATGTAAACAAGCACCTATTTTTATTCCGGCTAAAGGTTTTTCTTTAGCAAAACGTTCTCTTATTTGCCTTAACACAGGCATATCCATTTCAGCCCATTCTATCAGCCGTAAACCTTCCTCAGCTAAACTTAAGTCTTTAACATGATATTCCATCGATTTTTGCCCCTCCTGAAGAGTTCTATTTATCAAAACCAGCAATTTCTTTGATCTTTTCTATCATGTCCAATTTTTCCCAGGTAAACTCTGGTTCAGTTCTACCAAAATGTCCGTAACAGGCAGTTTTTCTGAAAATAGGCCTTCTTAGGTTGAGATACTCTATCATGTGCTTAGGTCTAAAATCAAAAAGTTTGTGGATGATATCTAATATTTTTTCTACGAGTATATTTTCGGTGCCATAGGTATTAACATTAATGGCTAAAGGTTCTGGTATTCCTATAGCATAAGCTACCTGTACTTCAAGTTCTTTAGCTACTCCAGCAGCAACCAGGTTTTTAGCCACATATCTTCCGTAATAAGAAGGAGTTCTATCCACCTTTGTGGGGTCCTTTCCAGAAAAAGCACCACCTCCGTGATGTCCCCTTCCTCCGTAGGTATCCACAATAATTTTTCTTCCGGTCATTCCACAATCAGCCAGAGGACCGCCTATCACGAACCTACCTGTCCCGTTGATGATGATCTTTGTGTCTGGTTTTAAATGTTCAGGGGTGATGACTTTTTTGATTACTTCTTCGATGATGGCTTCTTTTAACTCTTTAAGGGTAACCGTTGGGTCGTGTTGGGCTGCGATTACTATTGTATGAACGTCTACCGGTCTTCTCATCTCATAACGTACAGTTACCTGGGTTTTACCATCTGGTCTTAAGAAAGGAAGGATGCCCTTTTTTCTAACCTCAGCAAGTCTCATGGCTAATCTATGGGCATACCAAATAGGCATAGGCATAAAATCAGGGGTTTCATCGCAAGCATACCCAAACATAAGCCCTTGGTCTCCAGCCCCTATCTCTCCATCCCGATCAACTCCCATAGCTATGTCTGGACTTTGTCTATCTATACTGATAAGGACCGCACAGGTCTGATAGTCAAACCCTAAGTCAGAATGATTGTAACCGATTTCCTTTACTACTCCACGGGCGATGGTAGGATAGTCTATACGAGCCTCTGTGGTAATTTCACCAGCGATAAGGATCATTCCTGTATTAACCAATGTTTCACAAGCTACCCTGGCATAAGGGTCTTTTTCTAAAATAGCATCTAAGATGGCATCGGAGATCTGATCAGCTACCTTGTCTGGATGTCCTTCTGTAACTGACTCTGAGGTAAATAAAAAATTTTGTACAAGCATGGGATTACCTCCTGCTTAGATTGTTAACTTTTAACGAAAATTTACTATAACTTTAAAATAAAGCAATAACAGAGAAAATTTTTTTGATTTTTATTGAAAAATGCTAAAAAACTTCTAAAATAGAACTTTTAAAGATGGAAAGGGTTTAAAAGTTCAGATGAGGTGATAAGATGAAAGGGTCTGAGATCAGACAAAGGTTTTTGCAATTTTTTAAAGAAAGAGGTCATGAGGTTGTTCCCAGCTCTCCTTTGATCCCAGCAGATGACCCAACCCTTCTTTTTACTAACGCAGGGATGGTACAGTTTAAAAAGGTCTTCTTAGGAGAAGAAACCAGACCTTATAAAAGGGCTACCTCTTGTCAAAAATGTATGAGGGCAGGAGGTAAGCATAACGACCTTGAAAACGTAGGGTATACCGCAAGGCATCATACCTTTTTTGAAATGCTCGGTAACTTTTCCTTTGGAGATTATTTTAAAGAGGAAGCCATTTCTTATGCCTGGGAATTTATTACTCAGGTTTTAGGACTGCCTAAAGAAAGAATCTATGTAACTGTATACAAAGACGATGAGGAAGCCGCCCAATTATGGAAAAAGATAGCAGGGCTTTCTGAAGAAAGAATCGTAAGACTTGGAGAAAAAGATAACTTTTGGATGATGGGAGATACAGGGCCTTGTGGCCCTTGTTCAGAAATCATTTTTGACCAAGGAGAGGGTTTTGGTTGTCAATCTCCTCAGTGTGGCCCTGGGTGTGATTGCGATCGTTTTCTCGAAATTTGGAACCTGGTTTTTATGCAATACGAAAGAAATGAAAAGGGAGAGCTAAAACCTCTTCCTAAAGGCTGCATCGATACAGGTATGGGACTTGAAAGAATAACCGCCGTTCTTCAAGAGGTCCCTTCTAACTACGATACTGACCTTTTTAAAGGAATTATGGATAAGATCTTAGAGATTACAGGAAAAGCCTTTAAAGAGAATAAAGAAACTGAAGTGGCTTTTAAGGTCATCGCAGACCACATCCGGGCTGCTACCTTTCTGTTGGCTGAAGGGATAGTTCCTTCTAACGAGGGAAGAGGTTATGTATTGAGAAGGATCATTCGTAGGGCTGAAAGGTTTGGACGTCTTTTAGGTTTAAAAGAACCTTTCCTATACCAGATTGTCCCCTCTGTGGTGACAGAATATAAAGAGGTGTATCCTGAAGTTTTACAAGGTCAGGAATTTGCAGAAAAAGTAATCAGGTTTGAAGAAGAAAAGTTTTTAGAAACCCTTGAGACAGGGCTTAACATCCTTGAAAAGGAAGTAGCTCAGCTCAGAGAAAAAGGTATCAATCTCATACCAGGAGATTTAATCTTTAAATTATATGATACCTACGGTTTTCCCTATGACTTGGTAAGAGACTATGCGATCGGGATGGGTTTTACCTTAGATACTGAGGGCTTTGAAAAATTAAGAGAAAAGGCAAGAGAAGAAAGCAGAAAAACCTGGAAAGGTACTTTAGAAAAAATGCCTGAGTTTATAAAAGAAAAGGCCAAAGAAGGAGTACAAACCTTTTTTGTAGGTTATGATACGTTAGAATCTTTAGCTAAGATATTAGGTTTAGAAAAAGAGAATGGGATTTACTATTTGATTACCAATGTTACTCCTTTTTATCCAGAAGGTGGTGGTCAGGTTTATGACCAAGGATGGGTGTTTGGTAAAGAGGGTAAAGCTCAAGTTTTAGAAGTGAATAAGGTAGGAGACCTTATCTACCATAGAGTAAAACTAATCGAAGGGATACTTAAACCAAACGAAGAAGTTCAGTTAAAGGTAGATGCAGAAAGAAGAGCCTATATCGCTAAGCACCATACCGCAACCCATCTTTTACATGCAGCGTTAAGAAAGGTTTTAGGCCCCCATGTAAGGCAATCTGGTTCGTTGGTAGAAGAGGAACGCTTGCGTTTTGACTTTACCCATTTTTCTGGTTTAACCCAAGAGGAAATAGACCAGGTAGAGGAGCTTGTCAACCGTTGGGTTTTAGAGAACCATCCTTTAGAGTTTGTATGGGTTAACAGAGAAGAAGCAGAAGTTATGGGAGCAATCGCCCTTTTTGAAGAAAAATACCAGGATGTGGTTAGGGTGGTTAAAATCGGTGACATTTCTATGGAACTTTGCGGTGGTACTCACGTGAAGAGCACAGGAGAGATAGGTTTAGTAAAAATTGTTTCAGAAAGTAGCGTGGCTTCAGGTATAAGAAGAATAGAAGCTGTAGCTGGTATGAAGGCCTATCAATGGGTAAAAAATCAGGAAAAGCGTCTGATGAACCTTGCTCATCTTCTTAAGACTTCCCCTAAGGAATTAGAGAAAAAAATAGAAGCCTTACTCACACTTTTAGAAGAAAAAGAAAAGAAGCTTAAACGTCTAAAGAGTTTTGACTTGAAACAAGATTTAGAACAAAAACTTTCGGAGGTAGAAGAGGTAGGAGGTATAAAAGTCTTGGTTTCTTCTTTTAAAACCGAAAAAATGGAAGACTTAAGGGAAATAGGGGATTGGTTTAAAAATAAGTTAGGTTCTTGTGTGATTTTTCTGATAGGAGAAAAAGAAAAGGGTAGTTTAGCCTTGTGTATGGTTACCAAAGACTTGGGGGATAAACATCCTGCTTCTAAGTTTTTTAAGGCCTTACAACCTTTGGGGCTTAAAGGAGGAGGAAAAGAACTTTTGGCCCAAGGAAGTTTTTCTGAAATACCAGAGGTTAGTAAAATTAAAGAAGAGATAAAAAAGGTTTTGGTTTAAAAGATGAAGTTTTATACCTTAGAATGGATAAGAGAGCTGTTTAAAGAGTTTTTAAATAGTGAAAATAGTTTTTTTATCGAAGAAAAAGGGGTAGGCTTTGAGCCAAAATTCTTTTTTTGGGCGTTACTTCATATTTACAAAAAACAGAATCTACCAGAAATATTTAAAGCCTTAAAGGTTGATTTAGAAGAGTTAGAATCTCTTTTTAATCGGCAAGAATTTGATTTTATGTTCTTGGTAGACCTATTACGTAAAGAGTTTTCCTTTTGGTTCCGGGATGTTTTACTGCATAAAGATTTTCAATCATCGGACCTTTTAAGAGTAGCTTGGGAGTTTCTAATGCTTGAAGAGCAACTTAGAAAACAAATCCAGATACCCCTTCTTGACCGTTTGAAAAAGCTTATTCTTGATGCAGAAGAGATCATAGAAAAAAGTTCCTTCTCAGAAACTACTTTTAATGAAAGACAATTTTTGAGATTGTTAAGATTTTTTAACGCTGTAGAAACCTTAGAGAGTTCTTTAAGTGCAAGGCTTGTTGAGAGGGCAAAAGAGGTAGAAAATAAGTTAAACCTTGGTTTTAAAAGTGACATACCACTTCTTTCAGAGGAAGAAAAAAAAGTATTTTATCAAAACCTTATGCAAGGGCTTAAACAAATAGGAGGTTGTTTGGATGGACGTTAAACAAAAGGTAAAACTGGTGATAGAAAGACTTAAAACTTTATATCCAGACGCTAAAATAGCCCTTAAATTTGAAAATCCCTTACAACTTTTAATCTCTACCATACTTTCTGCACAGTGTACTGACGAGAGGGTAAATGAGGTAACGGCAAAACTTTTTCAAAAATACCGGACAGCAGAGGATTTTGCTAAAGCCTCGTTAGAGGAACTTGCAGAAGATATCAAAAGCATAGGTTTTTATCAGCAAAAGGCAAAATACATAAAAGAGGCTTGCCGAATCCTTGTAGAAAAGTATAAAGGAGAAGTCCCTAAGACGATGGAATCCCTTTTAGAACTACCTGGGGTTGCAAGGAAAACAGCCAACATCGTGTTGGCTAACACTTACGGAATAGTAGAGGGCATTCCTGTTGACACTCACGTTAGAAGACTTTCTCAGAGGATTGGTTTGGTGAAAGCTAATCAGCCAGAAAAAATAGAAAAAGAGCTGATGGAAATAGTCCCTAAGGAAAAGTGGTTTATCTTTCCTCATCTTTTGCAAGCCCATGGAAGAAAGGTATGTTTAGCCAGAAAGCCTAAATGTGAAGAATGTGTGATAAAGGATCTCTGCGATGCTTATACATCCACAAATTGACCCGGTGATCTTTAAAATAGGCCCTTTTGAAGCCCGTTGGTATGGGTTGATGTATGTAATAAGTTTTTTCTGTGTGCTTTTTCTCACAAAGTATCAATTAAAGGAAAGAAACCTTACTCATCTTTATACTTTTTTAGAAAACCTTCTTTTTTACAGTTTTTTAGGATTAATCCTCGGTGCACGTTTAGGTTTTTGTTTTTTTTACTATCCTGATTATTTTCTAACCCATCCATGGGAGATAGTGGCTATTTGGAAAGGGGGTATGTCATTTCACGGAGGATTGATAGGTGCGTTGGTAGTAGGGTATGGTTATGTAAAGAGTAAAGGGCAGTCCTTTTTATGGTGGACTGATATGATAGCTGTATGTGCTCCCATAGGGCTTTTTTGGGGAAGGATCGGTAATTTTATCAACGGAGAGATTTACGGAAAACCTACGTCCTTACCCTGGGGTATGGTTTTTCCTGAGGGAGGGCCTTTGCCTCGACATCCTGTACAGCTTTATGAGGGGTTAGTGACCGGTCTTTTGTTGTTCCTTTTTCTCTGGATTTTAAGAAAAAAAGAGTGGGCTCCAGGGACAAAGTTTGCTATTTTTTTAATAAGCTATGGAGTCTTACGTTTCTTGTTTGAGTTTTTAAGAGAACCTGCCCAGAGTTTTGACCTTATTTTTGGCTGGATGACGATGGGACAGGTTCTTTGCTTAGGAATGATAGCCTTTGGATTTTTACTTCTTTATTTAGTTAGGATAAGGACTTTTCAAAAGGTTTTTTAAGGTTTTAGCTAAGGTTTTTACTTCTCTGAAATTAGTCTCAAAGAGGACTTGAGCCTCAGAAGAGTTTAAAGCCTTGATAAATTTTTTACACTCTCTGTAAAAAAGGTTTCTAAACCTTTTCCCGTAAGGGTTATCAAGCTGTATTTTTGCATATAATTTTTCGTCTTGATAGGCTAATCTTTGCAATATTTCAAGCTGTTTTAGAAAACTTGGGGTGGCTAAAGAGACTAATTCTTCAAGGCTAAAACCTGAATGTTTTATGATGTTTCCTAACAATACTAACCAAAAGTGGTTTAATACCTGAACTAATCCCATGATCTGGTCGTGTTTTTTGGGAGAGATTTTTATTAAGTTTAAACCATCTTGAGACATAACCTCGATGAACCAGTTTAACAGGTTCTTACCACGTATCGGAAAATAAACTATAGTTTTTCCTTTTAGCGAGGGTTCATAGGGACCAAAAAGGGGATGGGTAGCTAACACCTCAGGTTTTTTAAGTAAGCTTTTCATTGTCTTATAGGGTCCTAACTTTAGAGAACACACATCTAAAATCCAGTGTTCTTTAGTAGTAAACTCTGCAATTTCTTCTACTACTTTCGGGAACACAGGTATGGGGACAGAGATCAGGATAACTTTGGCCTCTTGTAAAAGACTCTTGTTGTCCAGTTTAGTATCTCTGTCTGACACAAGTACTTCATATCCTTTCCCTTGAAAAAACTTTGCGAAAAATTCTCCCATCTTCCCTTTTCCACCGATGATACCTATCTTAAAGTTATCTTCCATCTTAAGCTCCTTGTTTTATTAAAATTTAAGCTATTTCTGAAAGTTTTAACCTCTCCTCCCATCTTCTGGTTAGTTCTTCTTTAAGAATAGGATGTTTACTAAGGTCTGGGTCTTTTTCTATCAAAGAAAAGGCGTCTTCCCTTGCCCACAAAAGGATTGGATAGTCCTTTACTAAGTCAGCCTTTCTAAATTCGAGATATCCAGATTGTCTGGTACCTAAGAAATCTCCAGGGCCCCTTAGTTTTAAGTCTTCTTCTGCTATTTTAAACCCGTCGTTGGTTTGACATAGTATCTGTAAACGCTTGTAAGCTTCGCTTTCCATAGATATTTTATGAGCTATCAAAAAGCAATAAGACTGCGCCTCTCCCCTTCCAACCCTTCCTCTTAGCTGATGAAGCTGAGACAAACCGAATCTTTCAGCATGTTCTATTACCATAACCGTAGCATTGGGTACGTCTACACCGACCTCTACCACCGTGGTAGAAACTAAGATGTCTATTTCTTTGCGCTTAAACTGATGCATGATTTTTTCTTTTTCCAAAGAACTCATCTTTCCGTGTAAAATCCCTACTTTAAACTCTGGAAAAAACTTTGTTTGTAACTCTTCACCATAGGTAGTTACTGCCTTAAGGTCGAGTTTTTCTGATTCTTCTATCAGAGGAAGGATTACATAAGCTTGATGTCCCTTTTTTAATTCTTCTTTAACCGCTGCATAAGCTTTGTGTTTGTTATATTCTATAAAAAGTTTAGTAATGATAGGTTTTCTGCCTTTAGGCATTTCGTCTATTATCGAAAGGTCTAAATCCCCGTAGATGGTAAGTCCAAGGGTTCTGGGGATAGGGGTTGCTGTCATAACCAAGGTATCTGGGGTTATACCTTTAGCCTTTTCTCTTAAAGCTGCCCTTTGTAAAACACCAAAACGATGTTGTTCGTCTATGATAACCAATCCCAGTCTTTTAAACTCTACTTTTTCTTGAAAAAGAGCATGGGTTCCTATCACAAAATCTATAAATCCGGTAGCCAATCCATGATAAATTTCTCTTTTTTTAGCAGGAGGGACCCCTCCAGAAAGAAGGGCCACGTTTACTCCCATGAGCTGGGCATAACGTCTAAAGTTATGGTAATGTTGTTCAGCAAGGATTTCAGTAGGAGCCATCATCGCTACCTGATATCCGTTTTCTATCGCAGTGAGCGCAGCAATAAAGGCTACAACCGTTTTCCCACACCCTACATCTCCTTGTACTAACCGGTTCATAGGCACGGGACTTGCCATGTCTTTTTTGATTTCTTCTAACACCCTTTTTTGAGCTGAGGTAAGCTCAAAAGGAAGTTTGGCTAAAAAGGCTTTTACTTTTTCTCCGTAAGTTCTAAAAGATATTCCCTGTTCTTTTTTGACCTTGCTTTTTTTAAAAGCCAAGGCTAATTCTAAGAAGAAAAATTCATCATAAGCCAAGCTCTTGTGATAAACGCTTTCCTCTTTTTTAAGTAAAGAAAGGTCTTTTTCATCCTCTGGAAAATGCAAATTTTTTATGGCCAAGTTTAACGGCAAAAGCCTTCTTCTTTTTAAGAATTCTCGTGGAATAAAATTTTCCAAAAAATCTGCATAATCTTCTACCGCATTTTTGATGATCTTTCTTAGTTGCCTTTCACTCAAACCTTCAACCGCAGAGTAAATAGGCACAATCTTCCCTAACTCTAATTCGAGCTTATCCTCTTCTCCCTCTGGTATTATTTCAGGATGGACCATCTCAAAAACCCTACCGAATTTACCTACCTCCCCTATGGCATAAACTCTTTTGCCTGATGGTAAAAGATTCTTCAAAAAAACCTCCTTAAAGTTAAACCACCGAAGGAGAAGAATTCCAGTACCATCTGTAAGCTGGGCTTCAAAGACCTTTCTTTTTGAGGTATAAACAATTCCACTTTTTATGACTTCCCCAAAAAACACCGCCTTTTGTCCTTCTTTTAAGTTAGAAATAGGGATAAGATGTCTTCGGTCTTCATAATCCCTTGGCAGGAAAAACAACAGGTCTTCGATCGTATGAATGTCTTTTTTAGCAAACTTTTTGGCAATCTTAGGCCCTACCCCTTTTAAAAACTGAACAGATTTTTTTAATTCCTCTTTAGCTTTTTTGTACTCTTCTAAAGAAAAAGTCGGTTTTTGATAAAATTCCTGGTTTATCGGTTCTTCTGGAGGTTCTTCAACCTCAGAAGTTCCCTCTTTATTAATCCCTAAAGTAATACACAAATCAAACAACGCCTTTATTTTTTCCTTTTTTTCGTCTAAAGCTGCCTGGTCTAACCCGTAACAAAGCTCTAAAAATTTTTCTCGATAAGGTTCAAGTTCTTGAGGAAGTTGTTCTATTAACCTTAAAAGAGTTTGTTCTAAGTATTTTATCTTATGTAGGTTTTGAAATTGGTTTTTATAGGCAAACTCTAAGGGTTTAGTAAACTTTACCAACCAATCTTTTTTGCTAAACATTTTTTCTTCTTTCATGGTTTAGGCAAGGGTTGCAAAGAGCTAATTACAGATTCTTTAAAGGTTTCTTCAAAAAGTTTTTTTAACTTAAAAGCTTGATAAAGGTTGCCGTGTTTTAAAGCTCCTTTATAAAAAATGTTAAACTTATTTTTAGCCTCTCCAAATAGTATCAATTTCTGTTCTAAACTTAATTCCTTTTGGTAGTTTTTAAAGAGCTTTATAAGGGCTAAAGTTCTATAATAATCAAGCCCTTTGGTAGCAGAAAGCTGATCTTCTCTTCCGCCACTTTTGATTACTAAAGGTTTAGGTATCAATCCTACAGGGTTTTTTATCGCAACCCTTAACCAAAATTCGTAATCTTCGCATACCCAAAATTCTTCGTCAAAGACCCCAATTTCTTCAAAAAGTTCTCTTTTTATCAAAACCGTAGACATAGAAACAACGCATAACTTAACAGCCCTTTCAAAAAACCAGCCTTCAGCTTTTTTATGGATCTTTTTGGGGTTAAGTCTTTTTTTTCCTTTGTACCAGATCTCATCTGTTTGAACGATTTTATAAGAAGGGTATCTTTCAAAAAAAGCTAACTGGTCTTCAAGTTTGGTAGGGGTAAAGACATCGTCGCTGTCTAAAAAGGCGATATAACGTCCTTTGGCATGAAAAAGCCCTCTATTTCTGGCATGGGCTACCCCTTTTCTTGGCTTTTTTACATAGACTACAGAGTATCGGGTAATGAGTTTAGGGGTTAGGTCTGTGGATCCGTCGTCTACTACGATGATTTCTAAGTCTTTAAAGGTTTGGTTTAGCACACTCTCTATAGCCTTAAACAGGATGTAAGCTCGATTGTAAGTAGGGATGATTACGCTTACTACAGGGGAGTTCATCAGATAAAATTATACCCTCATTTTATGAGATTAACAGAGTTGTGGTATATTAGAAAGTTGTTATGGAAAAATTAACCCAAATTTTTAAACAGATAAATTTTAAATCTACCTTAATTCTATGGGGGGTTGTAGCTTTAGCTATATTTACCTTGTTTTTAAGTGCGATTTTTTCTTATAAGAACTCAAAGCTTTTAGCCCAGAAAGCCCTTGACGACCAAGCTATGATGATAGCTATCACCCTTCAAGGAGTTATGACTTATACCACCCTTGATGAGATCAACTACAACACCTTTTTAAACATCATTTTAAGCCAAAATTGGGAAAACTTAGAATTTATCATGCTTTATGACGAAGACGGAGACATTATCCTTCATTCTAACCCAGAACTGATAGGCTATAAAATAGACCCTGAAGAATTAATAGAGCTAAAGAGGCACAAACTACCCTATTATCGTTTTTATTCAGACCAAGAAGAACCTTATAAACAGATTTTTCTGGCAGATTTTAACTTTTATACTCAAAAATATAACCTTTATCTTAGGGTGGGGCTAAACATAAATACCTTTTCGTTTATCGTAAAAAGGGCTCAGTTTTTGTTTTTGTTAAAAATGTTGGCCTGTTTAGGGCTTTTAATAGCAGGTTTAATAGGCACTAAATTTCTTATTCGTTATGAACGTATGGAACTAAAGATGAAACAATTAGAAAGTATTTCTACCATGTCCAAGATTTTATCTCACGAGATCAGAAATCCCTTAGGAAGTATCAAGGGCTTTTCTCAGTATTTGGCAGAGAAGATAACAGAAAGAGATTATAAAAGGTATTTAGGAATTATTTTTAACGAGGCTTTAAGGATAGAAAGGTTAACAGATGAGTTGATTTTTTATGTCAACCCTGTCAAGATAGAGCCTAAGCAGTTTGACTTAAGAGAACTGGTAGAAGAGGTTTGGTTAAGTTTTAAAGATAAGTATCCTCAAGTAGACGTAACTTTTTTTATTAAGGGAGAGGATTTTAGTATCATAACTGATCCTGACAAATTAAAAGAAATAGTGGTAAACTTAATCCAGAATGCCTTTGATGCTGTGTTGGAAACCAACCAGGAGAAGAAAAAGATAAAAGTAGAAATAGAAGACAAAGGAGAAATCCTGAGGTTAGGAGTGATAGACAACGGGATAGGTATGGATGAAGAGACTTTGAAAAAAGCGTTTACTCCTTTTTTTACCACCAAAACTAAAGGATCAGGCTTAGGTTTGGCAATAGTAGAAAAGCTATGTGAGGCCATGAAGATTAAGATTAAAGTTCAAACCAAACCAGGAGAAGGAACAGCCATATGGTTAGAAATGCCAAGATTTTTATCTTAGAAGACGACCTTTCTTTTGCCACCCTTTTAGAGGTGTTGCTAAAAGAGAGAGGTTATCAGGTAGAAACCTGTGAAGACCCTGGGTTAGCCTTAAAAAAAGTGTTTGACTTTAACCCTGACCTTATCATTACGGACCTTAAGCTTCCAAAGATGAGCGGAATAGATTTTATCGAAAAGGTAAAACCTGCCTTACCTAATACTTTATTTTTAGTGATAACCGCCTATGCTACCGTAAGTTCTGCGGTAGAGGCCATGAAAAAGGGGGCTGTAGATTATATTACCAAACCCCTTTCCAGTCCTGAAGACTTTTTAAGTTTAGTTCAGAACATCTTAGCTAAAAAACCCAAGGAAGATTCTGAGGAAGACACCCAAGAAGAACTTCCTCCTTTAGAAATCTTATTTTTAGGGATGGAGGAAGTTTACGATAAAGTAGTAAAAGTAGCCCCTACAGACACTACTGTGATTTTATACGGTGAGACAGGTACAGGAAAGTCGTTGATAGCTAAGGTCATCCATCGTCTTAGCCGAAGGCCAGGTAAATTTGTAGAGGTTAATTGTGCAGCCATCCCTGAAACTTTAATAGAAGCCGAACTTTTTGGGTATGAAAAAGGGGCTTTTACAGGGGCCTTAAAGAGTAAACCTGGAAAGATAGAGTTAGCCAAAGATGGAACGTTGTTTTTAGACGAGATTTCAGAGATGAACCTTACCGTACAGGCAAAATTTTTAAGTGTATTGCAAAATAAAACCTTTGAAAGATTAGGAAGTTTAACCTCTATAAAGACTAACGCCAGGTTTATTACGGCAACCAACCGGGACCTTATCAAATTGGTTAAAGAGGGTAAGTTTAGGGAGGATTTGTTTTTTAGGATTAATGTTTTCCCTATAGAGGTAAAACCTTTGAGAGAAAGAAAAAAAGCGATTTTAAAGATAGCAGAGTATATCATCGATAGATTGTCTAAAAAGTTACAACGAGACCCCTTACCTTTGAACTCAAATTCTAAGGAATTTTTGTTGAAATATCCCTTTCCAGGTAACGTAAGAGAGCTTGAAAACCTGTTAGAAAGGGCTTTCTTGATGTCAGAAGGCAAAGAGATTGAGGTAGATTTGGGATACCTAAAGGCCCTCCCTTTTTATACAGAAAGTAAACCTTCAGAGAAATCAGGTTTTTTATCTGAAGAAGTAGTAGACCTTAGATCCTTAGAAAAAAACGCCATCATAGAAGCCTTAAAAAAGACCCAAGGGAATAAAAAAGAGGCGGCAAAACTTTTAGGGATTTCTCTGAGGACCCTTTATTATAAACTAAAGGAATACGACATTAAGTTTTAAGGTTTGTAACCACTCTGATAGTAAAAAGAGAAATTTTTACCATCCACATAGTTTCCTGAAGTTTAACCCTTTCCTCGGACCATAAGGAAGCCCTTTTTCATAAGCCTTTTTTTGGATCTCAACCCTGATTTTTTGAATTTCTATTTCCTTTTGCTGTATAGCCTCCCAATTAGGTGGGGTTTGTGCCCACAAGACACGCACTTCAGAAGAAAGCTGCAGTTGTTTTTGCCAGAGAGGCTGTATTTCTTGACAAAACTCTTTAACCTTGGTTGGATTTAGATTAGGAGGATAGTATTTACCTCCTACCAGCGTTTCCTTTTTCCCAAAGACTATACCTGTAAATACTAAACTCAAAAAACTAAGCATCATCAAGCCTTTAGCTATATTTCTCATTTATAAAACCTCCTTTCTCAAAGTTTTAAAGAATAGTCAATAAACACTTTCACATAACTTTTAGCAAAAAACATACCGTTTTTATAATGGCTCTACCAAACGTTATACAAAAGTGCATAAACTAAAAATTAGACTTAAGTTTGTAAAAATTGCAATTTTTGTATAAATTGCAATTTTAATATAGTTTAATAGTTTATTTTAGAGTTTTAAGATAGGTTCCTTTTAAAGAATGTTTTCCTGCTTCTTCTATCAGAATTTTAACCAACCTACCTTTTAGGTCAAGCCTTGGAGAGGAAAAATTCACTATTACGTTGGTGGTGGTGCGTCCCATAAGTTGGGTTTTCGATTTTGAGCTAAAACCTTCAACCAACACTTCCATTTCTTTACCTACGTATTGTTGGTAGATTTCTTGGGTAATGGTTTTTTGTAGCTCCTGAACAAGTTTTAGTCTTCTTTCTTTTTCTTCTTCAGGAATTTTGTCCTCGAAGTTTTTAGCTGTGGTAAACGGACGATCTGAGTACTTAAAAGAAAAAATTTCATGATACCTTACGGTTTTTAGCATTTCTAAGGTTTCTTCAAAGTCCTTTTCAGTTTCTCCAGGAAAACCTACGATGATATCGGTGGTGATGGCTATGTCAGGAATTAATTCTTTGAGTTTGGCTACTTTTTCTAAGTATTCTTCTTTAGTATACTTCCGATTCATTCTTTTTAGTATTCTGTTTGAACCAGCCTGAAGAGGAAGATGGATATGATGGCATATCTTGGGATTTTCAGCCATAATTCTTATCATTCGTTCTGAAAGGTCTTTAGGATGACTGGTAGTAAACCTTATCCTCCATAAGCCTTCTATGGCTGAGATTTGGTTCAAAAGTTCTGGAAAATCAGGATAGCCTTTTTCCTTTAGCCCATAGGAGTTTACGTTTTGTCCTAAAAGGGTAACTTCCCTTACCCCTAATTCTACCATCCTTTTTATCTCTTCTATGATTTCTTCTGGAGGTCTACTTGTTTCTCTTCCTCTAACATAAGGAACGATACAATAGGAACAAAAATTATCACATCCTTGCATTATCGTGACAAAAGCAGTAACCTTTTCGGTGGTTTTAGGTAAAGTTTCTTCAGGAAGCAATAAAGGTGGCTTAAATTCTTTAGTTAATTCGGTTAAGACAATAGGCTTAGGATCTTTTTGAAGTTGTTTTATAACTTCTTTTATTTGATAAAAACTTTGGGTTCCTAACACGAAATCTACATAGGGAAGTTTTTTAATCAGGTTTTCCCCTTCTTGTTGGGCAACACATCCCATAATACCTATAAGGAGATGGTTCTTTTTCTTTTTTAAGGGTTTATACCTTCCAACCTCGCTGTAAACTTTATGCTGAGGTTTTTCCCTTACAGAACAGGTATTGACTATGATAAGGTCTGCTTCTTCAGGATCATCGGTAGGGATATAGTCCTCTTTTAACAGAATAAGCACCTTTTCTGAATCGTTTTCATTCATTTGACAACCAAAAGTTTTTATATAAACCCTTTTTTTCATAGCGAATTTAATTATAATTCAAAATTAAGTAATTAAAATATCAATTATTTTTAGGAGTTAAATCATGTTAGTAGAGGAGATTACTTCTTTAGAATTTGAAGAGGCTAAAAGGCAAGTAAAGACGGTTATTTTCCCTGTAGGTTCTATCGAGGCTCATGGTCCTCATTTACCTTTAGCTACTGACCTTTATACTATCTATGAGGTCTGTAAAAAGGTAGCGGAGAAAAAAAAGGTCTTTATAGCCCCACCTCTTTATTACGGTCTTTGTAGAAGTACGAGTACTATTCCTGGGACGATAAGTATTACCGGGGAGGTATTAAAAAAGTTGATACTAAACCTTTTCCATCAGTTTTATCTTTGTGGTTTTAAAAATTTTATGGTTCTTTCTGGACATGCAGGAGGTACCCACAACGCCTATTTGGTAGACGCAGCTGAATCTTTTATATCGTTAGTTCCTTATTGTAATTTTTTTGTAGCCGACATTTTTCAGCTACTTAGGCCTTGTTTAAAAGATATGGGTATCCCTGAAAAGGATTTTCATGCAGGAGAATGGGAAACCTCCCTTATGCTTTACCTAAAACCAGAGTTGGTAAAAGAAGGGGGATTTGAAGATTATCCTAAATTTCCTAAGTTTAGGGTGGTGTTTGAGAAAGAAAAATACTGGGGTACCGGAATATGGGGCGACCCAAGAAAGGCTTCCGTTGAAAAAGGCAAAAAGATGGTGGAGTGGTTGGTAGAGTTTTTGATAAGCGAAATCGAAAAGATGGAAAAAGAGCTTGATGAAAAATGCTTGTTATAGATGGTGCTTACGGTGAAGGTGGTGGTCAGATTGTACGCACCTCTTTATCGCTTTCGGTAGTCACTGGTAAACCTTTTAAAATTTTTAACCTTAGAGCTAAAAGACCTAAATCAGGTCTTCAGCCTCAGCATTTAGCCTGTGTTAAAGCATTAGCCTATCTTTCAGAGGCAGAGGTAAAAGGGGATGAGTTGGGTTCTCAAGAGATACTTTTTATTCCCAAAAAACTTCCAGAAAAGTTGCACTATTCCTTTGATATAGGAACTGCAGGCTCAACCTTGCTTCTTTTCCAGACAGTTGTGTATCCTTTGAGTTTAAGTGAAGGTGGAGAGGTGGTGATCAAAGGAGGTACCCATGTTCCCTTTAGTCCCTGTTATCACTATGTAAAAGAGGTTTTTTTGCCGTTAGTAAAGCTTTTAGGACTTAAGTTAGACCTTAATCTTGAAGCCTATGGGTTTTATCCTGCAGGTGGGGGGAAGATAAGGGCTTTCATTAAACCCTGGAAGGAGTTTTTTCTGCCGACTTTACCAGAGTTTTTTATTCCTGAAAACCTCACCGTTTATAGTGTATCTTCTGAAAGAATTCCTGCCCATATCGTAGAAAGGCAATTAAAAGGTGTATTGTCAGAGTTACCAAACTGTGAGAACTTTATAGCCTATAAAGAAAGGGTGAAGTCTCGATCTGACGGAACGTTTGTTTTCTTAAAGGCTTTAGGTCAGAAAAAGGTTTTATATGCTGGATTTACCGAGTTGGGAAAACGTGGCTATCCAGCAGAGGAGGTAGGGAAAAAGGTAGCAAGAGAATGGAAAAATTTTCTAAGCACTAAATCTCAGTTTGAAGAACATCTGGCAGACCAGATTTTGATACCTATAAGTTTAGCCCTTTTAAAACAGCGGTCTGCTAAATTTTTTGGTTTTTCTGTAGCCAAGGTAACCAAACATCTTCTTACTCAAGCCTGGTTGATCCCTAAGTTTTTGCCTGAGTTAAAAATTACCATCGAAGACAAAGAAGGAGAAAAAGGATATGTTAGCCTTTACCGAGAATGAAAAAGAAATTAGGGAATATATTAGACATTGCTGGAAAAGAAATCCAGATTTAAAAAGATATCCTTTAGAAGAATGGGAAAAAGGTTTACAAACAGGGAAGATTCTCTTTTTTACCTGGAAAGATAAAGGCTTTTTTAGGCTAAACAAGGACTTTAAAAGTTTTCCTATGGGAACGTTTTTTAACGACCAGGTTTTGGTAAGAGGTTACCCTCAGATTCCCAGGATTTATGTATTAAAAACGGGATTGGTAAGATATATGACTTCTCCTTTTTATGCTGAAGAAAAGGTAGAAGGGTATAACGTAAGACTTTTTAAAGTAGGAGATGAAATCTTAGGTTTTACCCGAAGGGGATTTATCTGTCCTTTTGCTACCGATCGATGGGAAGATTTTTTACCCAATCTTCCTGAGTTTTTTGAGAAACATCCAAATTTGGTGGTTTGTGTTGAGGTAGCCGGACCAGAGAATCCTTTTGTTAGTGAATATCCTGCTTATATCAAAGAGGATATAAACTATTTTGTTTTTGATTTTATGAAAACAGGTGGAGGAGGATTTTTATCTCAGTCAGATAAGTTGAATCTCCTTGAAACCTATGGTTTTAACGCCCCTGAAATCTATGGGCCTTTTGACCCGGTTAAGGATTATGAAAACATAAGAGAACTTTTAAGGCGTTACCACCAAGAAAAAAGAGAAGGGGTAGTTTTTAAGTCCGAAGATGGAAAATACAGGATTAAATACGTTACCCCATTTTCTAATCTTGAGGACCTAAGGGTAGTCTTTCCTTATTTGGGAGAGGTAGACCCTCATTTTATTTACCTAAGATTGATAAGGCTTGCTCTGAACCTTTATGAGTTTGAAGAAATTAAAGAAGAGGTTTATAATAAACTATCTGCAAATCTTTTTGAAGAAGTTTTAGGTTTTTTTGAAAAAAATCAGGTGGTAAGCGAAACTTTTAGAGTAAGGTTTAAAAAGGAGAGCAGTTATCTGGCTATGCTTGCCCATTTTAGGGCAGCAAAGATAAACATCGAGGTTAAACAGGTAGTAAAGGAAAAAGGCTATTTAAAAGTGGAATTTGTAAAACTATATCCTAAGGCTACTCAGTTTTGGAGGTCTAAACTTGAAGGATGGGGTGAGGTTGACTAACGTCTATTTTCCGGTTTTTTTAAACTTAGAAGGAAAGCTTTGTGTGGTTATAGGAGGAGGTAAGGTCGGTGAAAGAAAGGTTTTGTCTTTGCTTCAGGCTAAAGCTTTTGTTAAGTTGATTTCTCCTGAAGCTACCCCAGCTTTACAAAGATTGGCTGAAGAGGGTCAGATAATCTGGGAAAAGAGAATCTATCAGCCAGGAGACCTTGAAGGAGCCTGGTTGGTGGTTGCTGCAACCAACGACCCTTCTACCCAAAAGTCTATATATGATGAAGCCAACGCAAAAAGGGTATTTTGTAACATGGTAGATGTTCCCGAATTTTGCAGTTTTATCGTGCCTTCCGTGGTAAAAAGAGGAAGTTTAACCATAGCCATCTCTACTTCTGGGGCAAACCCTGCCGTAGCAAGAAGGATAAGAGAAAGTTTAGAAAGGCAGTTTGGCCCAGAATATGAAATATACTTAAAGCTTATGGAGAACTTAAGAAAACAAATCCTTGAGTTAAACCTTTCTCCCACAGAAAAGGAGGTAAAACTTCATCGGCTTGCGATGGCCCCTATACCCCAATATGTAAGAGATAGAGATTTAGAGCTGTTAAAAAATATCATCGAAAAAGAAGGTCTTATCTTCCCTTTAGATCTTTTTGAGTCATGACATTCCAATAAAGTTGCCACAACACCTTAAAAGAAAAGGTAAAATCTTCTGGGTTTTTCTGTACCCATCTATCTACTTTTTCTAAGGAAAAAAAACCGCCTGTTTCTATTTCTAAAGGGTTGGGCTTAGGTGTTTTACTGGTAGTTCCTGTAAAAAGGACTAAACAGTCTATGTCGTTGTTCAGGTCTTTTGGGGTGATACGAAGTACTTCTTCTAATTTTGTTCTTATAGAGAGCTCTTCTTTTAACTCTCTTTGAGCAGTGGTTAAAAAGCTTTCTCCTACCAACACATGTCCTGAAGCAGAGGAAGTCCACAAACCAGGGTTTTCCTCAACCAACTTAGATTTTTTTTGAAGATAGATTTCCCCTTCCTTATTAAACAAAAAAATATGTACTGTTTTATGAAAATAGCCTTTTTGATGGATTTCCTCTCTTTTTAGGATGGTGATGGGGTTGCAGTTTTCATCAACCGCTTCTAACAGTTCTCGTTTGCGACTTTCCGGAGTTTCCTTAGCTTTCCTTCCTTTTTTATTGTTGAAATTTTTATTCATTTTATAATATATACCTTTGTAACTATAATTAGAGATAAATATTACAGAAAAATAAAAAAAATAAAGGGCTTGGGATTAATTTTTGACAACTAATTTTATAACTTCGTCAAGGTGTGAAACCAAGATAAAGTTTATTTTTTCTCTCAGTTCCTTGGGTATATCTTCCAAGTCCTTTGAATTTCTAACAGGGATAAGGACGTTTTTAACTCCCTTTCTTAAGGCAGCAAGACTTTTTTCTTTTATTCCCCCTACAGGAAGCACTTTACCCCTAAGGGTGACCTCTCCGGTCATCGCATAGTCTTTGGAAATGGGCTTTTTGGTTAAGGCAGATACCATCGCTACCGCTATGGTAATCCCAGCACTTGGTCCATCCTTAGGTATGGCCCCAGAAGGCACGTGGACGTGGATGTCATACTTTGAATAAAACTTAGGGTCAATCCCCAACTCTTTATACTTAGAACGAATATAGGATAAAGCTGCCTGGGCGCTTTCCTTCATCACCTCTCCTAAATGCCCTGTTAGGATGAGGTTTCCTTTTCCTGGCATAACTACCGCCTCTACGTAGAGCACCTCTCCACCGTTGGGGGTCCAGGCAAGGCCAGTAGCTACTCCAACTTCGTCTTCTTCTTGTTTAAGCTCTTCTATGTATTCAGGAGGCCCTAAAAATTCCACTAAATTCTCTTCGGTGACCTTAAAAGGTCCCTTTTCTTCTTCGGCAAGTTTTCTGGCTACCTTCCTACAGATAGCTGCAAGCTTTCTTTCTAACTCACGTACCCCTGATTCGTAAGTATATTCTTCGATAACCCTTAGAATAACCTCGTCAGAGATTTTAAGAATGTTCTTTTTAAGCCCGTGTTCTTTTAAAAGCTTAGGCAAAATGTGTCTTTTGGCGATTTCTAATTTTTCTTGATAGGTATATCCTGAAAGGTAGATTACCTCCATTCTGTCTAAAAGCACCCGTGGTATAGGTTCTGTCATGTTGGCTGTGGCTATAAAGAGAACCTTAGAGAGGTCAAAGGGAACGTCTAAATAGTGGTCTAAAAAGTCTTTGTTTTGTTCCGGGTCAAGAACCTCTAAAAGAGCTGCCGCAGGATCTCCGTGAAAATCACTACACAGCTTGTCTATTTCATCAAGTAAAAACACCGGGTTGTTTACCCCGGCTTGTTTTATTCCCTGGATGATCCTACCTGGTAACGCCCCTACGTAGGTTCTTCTATGCCCCCTTATTTCAGCTTCATCCCTTATCCCACCTAAGGCTACTCTCACAAACTTTCTACCTAAGGCTTCAGCAATGGATCTTCCAAGACTTGTTTTACCAACCCCAGGAGGTCCTACAAAACAAAGGATGGCACCCTTGGCCTTAGGATTGATTTTTTTTACCGCTAAGAACTCAATTATTCTGTCTTTTACCTTCTCTAAGTCATAGTGGTCTTTGTCTAACACTTTTTTAACATGTTTTAGGTCTAAGTTGTCTCTGGTAGACTTATTCCAAGGAAGATCTATCAACCATTCAAGGTAGTTTCTTATTACTGCTGCCTCAGAAGAGTCAGGGTGCATGTATTCTAATCGCTTAAGTTGCTTTAATGCCTCCTTTTCTACCTCCTTAGGCATTTTGGCTTTTTTAATCTTTTTCTTTAAATCCTCAATCTCGTCTTCGACGTCGTCAAACTCTCCCAGCTCCCTTTTTATAGCCCTTAGTTGTTCTCTTAAGAAATATTCTCTTTGAGACCTTCCAATCTCTTCTTGGGCCTGGGCTTGAATTTTGTTTTGAAGGGTGGTAATCTCTATTTCTTGTAAAAGGATTTCAGATATTTTTTTAAGCCTTTCTACCCCATCTAAGGTTTCTAAAAGGTCTTGAGCAGTTTTAACCTTTAACTTAAGGTAGACTGTGATAAGGTCTGCAAGCCTTCCTGGTTCTTCTATAGAATGAATAACCGTTGAAATCTCTGGATTTAAAATCCCTTTTAACACCAATAATTTTTCTGTGTTTTCCTTTACCGTGCGTATTAAAGCCTCTATTTCAGGGGTTATGATTTCCGGTTCCTTTTCTTTACAGGGCTCTATTTTTACCTTAAAACAGGGTTCAGTTTCCAAAAACCCTTGGATTTCACATCTTGAAAGCACCTGCACCACTACTTTTAGTCGGTTTTCAGAGAGATTAAGGGTTTTAAGGATAAGCCCGATAGTCCCAATTTTATAAAGGTCTTCTGGTTTGGGATTTTCTATACGAGAGTTTTTCTGGGTAGAAAGAACGAGTAGTTTATCTTTATTTAAGGCTTCCTCTATGGCTTTTAAAGATTTAGACCTTCCTACAAAAAGAGGAATTACCATCGAAGGGAAAAGGACGATGTCCCTTATAGCCATTAAGGGTAAAACTTCAGGAACGTCTATGATCTCCCCTTCTGAAACTTCTGCAAAATTAACCTCTAACCCTTCTTTCATACTGCTCCCTTTCTAAAAGTTTTTAATATTGTTAAATGTAAAACCTTATCTTGATTATTTCAAGATAATAAAGGAAAAAACCTGAAATTACTTTAAAGATCTTAGATTTTAGTCTCGAGCAATCTTGCCAAAATCGTGGTAGCCGTTAAAATACCCTTTATGGAACCAAAGGCCTGGGACCGGTTGATAGATGTCTATTCTTTTCCACATCCTACTCAAACTCTAAGGGTGGTTCAAACCCATATCTCTTATGTTTTTATCACAGACCTATTCGTTTATAAGATCAAAAAGCCAGTTAGCTTTGGCTTTTTAGACTACACCACCTTAGAAAAAAGAAAACATTTTTGTGAAAGAGAGGTGATGCTGAATCGAAGGCTATCTCCTGAAATATACTTAGGGGTTGTGCCTGTAGTGAAAACTTCTAAAGGATATAAGTTTGAGGCTGAAGGGGAGATAGTAGAATATGCCGTAAAGATGAAGAAACTTCCTGAAGAAGGGATGATGGTAAATCTCTTAAAAGAAAAAAAAATAACCGAGCCTCATATAGATTCTGTAGTTTCAGTGTTGGTTCCTTTCTATCAAAAGGCAGAAACCGGAGAAAAGGTAAACCCTTACGGAGATATAGAGGTTGTAAGGTTTAACACCGAGGAAAATTTTCTTCAAACCAAAGATTTTGTGGGATTAGCTTTAGCCAATTATAAGTATGAACATATTATATACTTTACACATAAGTTCTTGGAGGAAAATCAAGCCCTTTTTCAAGAAAGGATAGATAAGGGGTTTATCAGAGACGGACATGGAGATTTATATTCAGCTAACATCTGTTTTGAGAATGTAAACAAGGTTTATATCTTTGATTGTATAGAGTTTAATGAACGGTTTAGGTGTGGTGATGTGTGCTCAGACATAGCTTTTTTGGCTATGGACTTAGATTTTTATAGAGAAAGAAGTCTTTCTGACTATTTTATATCCCAGTATGTTTCTCATAGTCAAGACCAAGGGATTAAACAACTTTTGAATTTTTATAAGTGTTATCGGGCTTATGTTAGGGGTAAGATAGGATGTTTTACCTATGCCTCAACCGAACAAACAAGTCCTGAAAAACAAGGATTTTTGGAACAAGCCAGAAGGTATTTTGACCTTGCTTATCACTATGCAGGGGGAATTCCTAAGCTAATAGTATTTATGGGGCTTTCAGGTACTGGTAAAAGCTTTCTTTCGCAAAAGCTTATGGCTAAGCTTCCTGCGGTTTACCTTTCTTCGGACATAACCAGAAAACGTCTTTTGTGTTTAAAAGAATCTCAGCATTACTATGCAGAGTTTGAAAAGGGTATCTATGCCCCTGAGATTACTGAAAGAACCTACAAAAAAATGATAGAAATTGCTAAGGAAGAGCTCAGTTATGGCAGAGATGTAATCTTAGATGCTACGTTTAGGAATAGAAAATACAGGAACTGGTTGTTTGAGGGACTTAAAGAGGTTAAGGCTGAGGTTTTTTGGGTGTGGTGTACCGCTGAGGATAACGTGGTTAGGGAAAGGTTATTTGTGAGAAAGGAAAATACCTATTCTGATGCTTTGTGGGACATTTATCTGGCTCAAAAAAATAAATTTGAACCTCCTAATGAATGTGCTCCTTTACTGGTTTTAGACACAAGTTACCCTGTAGAAAGCCTTATAGAAGGTTTGAGAAATTTTTTGAAAATTTAGTCTTTACCACCTTGTCTTTTAAAATCAAATGATTATCTTTTTTTTCGTAATTTAATTCTTTATGTTTACAAAATCAAAAAATCATTAAGGAGGAGGTGGCAGTATGAAGATTAGGCCTTTACATGATCGTATTTTAGTTCAACGCATCGAGGAAGAACAGAGGACTGAATCTGGAATTATCATCCCAGATACAGCTAAGGAAAAACCTATCATGGGTAAGGTGATCGCGGTGGGGGATGGTAGGGTTTTAGAAAACGGCCAAAAACAGCCTTTAACCGTCAAAGAAGGAGATAAAATCCTTTTCAGTAAATATGCTGGAACTGAAATTAAGATCAAGGGTGAAGAATATCTTATCATGAGAGAAGATGACGTCTTAGCTATCCTTGAAGACTAAGTAAGGCTAAGTCCTAAAATATAATAAAATACCGAAAGGAGGGGAAGTTATGGCTGCAAAGGAAATCATTTATGGGGCTAATACGAGAGACAAAATTTTAAAAGGAGTTAACAAATTAGCTGACGCTGTAAAGGTTACTCTTGGTCCTAAAGGAAGAAACGTAATCTTGGAAAGGTCCTTTGGTTCTCCTTTGATTACCAAGGATGGCGTAACCGTAGCCAAAGAGATAGAGTTAGAAGATAAGTTTGAAAACATGGGCGCCCAGATGGTAAAAGAGGTGGCGTCTAAGACCAATGATGTTGCCGGAGATGGTACTACCACCGCTACCTTACTTGCTCAGGCTATCTTTCAAGAGGGTATCAAACTTGTGGCAGCTGGTATCAACCCCATGGCTATCAAACGTGGTATTGACAAGGCAGTAGACATCGTCGTTAAAGAGCTTGAAAAAATAGCTCAACCTTGCAAATCTCGTCAGGAAATCGCTCAAGTAGCTACCATATCTGCGAACAACGATGTAGCTATCGGAAACCTTATAGCTGATGCCATGGATAAAGTAGGAAAAGAGGGAGTTATCACCGTAGAAGAGTCTAAAGGTCTTGAAACCTATCTTGAAGTAGTGGAAGGTATGCAGTTTGATAGAGGATATATTTCTCCTTACTTTGTTACTGACCCAGAAAAGATGGAATGTGTTTTAGAAGATCCATATATCTTGGTTTATGATAAAAAAATCAGCTCTATGAAAGACCTTTTACCTGTGCTTGAACAGGTAGCCAGGTCTGGTAAACCTATTTTAATCATCTCTGAGGATGTAGAAGGTGAGGCTTTGGCTACTTTGGTGGTAAACAAACTTAGAGGAGTTCTCCAGTGCTGCGCTGTAAAGGCTCCTGGTTTTGGTGAAAGAAGAAAGGCCATGCTTCAGGATATCGCAATTTTAACCGGTGGTACCTTTGTTTCTGAAGAGCTTGGTATGAAGCTTGAAAATGTTCAGCTTAAAGACCTTGGAAGGGCAAGAAGAGTGGTGGTAACCAAAGAAAATACCACCATCATCGATGGGGCTGGAAAGAAAGAAGACATAGAGGCTCGTATCAAACAGATCCGTGCTCAGATCGAAGAAACCACCTCTGATTATGACCGTGAGAAACTTCAGGAAAGGTTGGCTAAACTTGTAGGTGGGGTTGCGGTAATCTATGTTGGTGCTGCTACTGAAACTGAGATGAAAGAAAAGAAAGCCAGGGTTGAAGACGCCCTTAATGCTACCAAAGCAGCGGTGGAAGAAGGTATCGTCCCTGGTGGTGGAACTGCTTACATTAGATGCTTACCAGCTTTAGAAGCTGTCAAACTTGACGGTGATGAACAGTATGGTGTAGAAATCATCAAAAAAGCTTTAGAAGCTCCTTTACGTCAGATTGCTTTTAACGCCGGTTTTGAAGGTTCTATCATCGTAGAAAAAGTAAAAGAAGGAAAAGATAGTTTCGGTTTTGATGCTGCTACTGGTGAGTTTAAAGATTTGATGGCTGCTGGGATTATCGACCCGAAGAAAGTAAGCCGTTGTGCCCTTCAGAATGCCGCTTCTGTGGCTGGGTTGTTGTTAACTACCGAGGCTATGGTAGCTGAAAAACCTAAAAAAGAAGAAAAAATGCCTGCCATGCCCGGAGGAGGAGAATTTTAAGCTCTGATTGAGTCTTTAGCCCCTGGGAATTTCTCAGGGGCTTTATTTATTTATTTATTTTCCTTTATTATTTTTCTTCGACCAGGTCCTTAAGTCTCCTAAAATTTTTTTTAGCGTTTCCACAGTTAGGACAAGTCCAGGTTTCAGGAAGGGCCTCAAAAGGAGTGTTTGGAGGGATGTGTTGGTGTTTATCCCCTTTTGAGGGAAGATAGATATAACCACAATTATTCAAAGTACAAACCCAAGCGTTTTTTAAATCTTTGGTTATCATGGCCTTACCTCACTTTGGAAATGTTTCTAATAATAAATTATTAACCAAAAATTTTGAAACGGTCAATAAAATTGGTAAAAATTTATCGTTAGTTTAGGAAGTCGGTTTTTTTTGTTGTCAAAAATTTAAAATTAAATAAAATAAAATAAAATTTATATAAGACTAAAAGGAGCAAAAGTATGGTTATAGGAAAGGTTTTAGTAATACTTCCTGTAACGTTTTTAAGAAAATTGGTAGAAGATATATTAAAAAACTACTTTCATGATATTTCTTTAGTTGCTACGGTAAAAGAAGCTTTGAGTTTGATCAGATCTGGTGAAATTCCTGATTTAATAATTTCATCCTACATTTTAGATGACGGTGATGTTTTTGATCTGTTAGAAACACTTGAAAAAGAGCAAAAAATCCAAAAAGTTCCGGTTTTATTGTTAACTTCAAAAGAGGACCCAGAGTTGATTGAGAGGGCTTTAAAAAAAGGTGTATTAGAGGTTATCCTAAAAAAGGATATACCTAAAAAACTTCCTAAGTTTTTAAAAGATTTTATCAAAATTATAGAACTACAAAATTTAGAAGGTAATATTCTTTACGTAGAAGATACAAATTTATACATAAAATTTTTAAGCCATATTTTAGAACATACTAAATTAAAAGTTCTATCTTTTCAAACTGTGGAAGAGGCTTTAAAGGCTTTTGAACAAAATGAAATAGACCTTGTGATAACCGACTATATTTTAGGTGGAGGAGATTCTGGGTTAGATTTGATTAGAAGTATAAGAGAAAACGACACAAGAGAAGATATTCCTATCATAGTGCTTACCGGGTATGATACTCCTGCAAGAAGGATAGAACTTTTTAAAGCAGGTGCGGATGATTACATCCCTAAACCCCCTCTAAAAGAAGAAATTTTAATCAAGATTTTTAATCATGTTACTAAAAAGAAAGTTTTAGATCGTTTAAAAAAGAAGTTAAAAGAATTAGAAAGTCTCTACATAAAAGATCCATTGACCGGTCTTTACAACCGCAACGTGATCGAAGATTTTTTGCTAAAAGAATTTGAAAAGGCCAAGAGACATAAATACGACATAGGTTTTATAATGGCTGATTTAGATAAATTTAAAGAGATAAACGATAAGTTTGGACATCTGACCGGAGATAAGGTTATCAAAATCTTTGCTCAGATCATTTTAAACAACATAAGAACGATAGATTATGGAATAAGGTATGGGGGCGAAGAGTTTTTGATAGTGTGCCCTCATATGGACTATCAAAAGGCAATTAGTAAGGCAGAAGAGATGAGAAAAGAAATTGAAAAAACTGATGTAGACGGAATTAAGATTACCGCAAGCTTTGGAGTTACCTCTTTGGATTTACATCCAGACAAATCTTTAGAGGAACTTATTGGTATAGCAGACCAGGCACTTTATACTGCCAAGGCTTCAGGCAGAAACACGGTAAAGTTTTTGTAATCTATATATTCAACCTATCTTTACACGTCTTATCGGACGAGGCCGTGTTTGAAAGTTTAAAATATGGAGTAATATTTTTAAAACCAGGTGAAATTGTTGCAAAGAATAGGTTGTAGGTAGAAAATGGGTAGATTTGAAAATGATATTTGGATAAAAATCATAGGAAAAAATTTTTTTAAAACTCTATATCAGAAAATTTGGGACAATTTGAACTTACAAGGGTAATTTAGACCTTGACGAAGCTTTTGATTTAACTTAAAATAAAATAATAAATATCTTGGTTTCCAATTTGTGGGGGATTTACTCAACTTGGTATGAGTTCAATCTTCGTTAAAATTAAATTCAACATCAAGCCCCACATCACAACCGATTTTATTTTTATCTTATCTTATCTTATCTTATCTTATCTCTAAACAAGACCTTAAAGTCCCAAAACTTGAACTTGGCTTTTTTGTCCACCAGAACTTTACTACTCTTTACCGCAGGCACCAAAGTGCAGTTTAATCTTAACCAAGCATATTTTTTTATATGGTTATCCAGTGCTGGTTAAGTTCCTTGGATAAGCTTTTCACCGGCAACAATTTAGGGGAGATAAACTTTTTTATTGTTTAAACTATAAAGAGAAGGAGGTAAGAGCTATGCCTTTAGTCAAGAAAGAGTCACCAGGTCCAAAGTCTCAAAAAACTACTACCGCCTCTTTAAAAGAGGCTGAAGAACAGCGTAAAAGAGCAAGAACTCTTGCCAAAAAGCAGCAGATTTCTGAGAGGATTGCCGCAGCCACAAGCCAGCTTGCCTCAGGTATTTCTGAAGCCGCTGCCGCGGTGGAAGAACTAAAAAATTCATCCCAACAGATTGCAGCAGGAGCAGAGGAGGCATCTGGTGCTTCTCAGGAAATGCTTGCAGCATTTAAACAGGTTGCTGGTTCTGTAAGAAGACAGATGCAGTCATCTGAGTTTTCTCAGGCAAAAATTGAAAATGCTCAGACCCTTGTTGTCAGAGTAAGTAACGACATACTTAATCTTGTTAAAAGTATAAATATTGCCGCAGAAAGGCAGACGGAATCAGTGCAGAAGGTCTCAGAACTTGAAGCTCAGTCGACAAATATCGGAGAGATAGTAAAAACTGTTGCCAAAATTGCCGATCAGACTAATCTTCTTGCCCTTAATGCAGCGATAGAGGCAGCCAGAGCAGGAAAGCATGGTAAAGGTTTTGCAGTCGTTGCTGACGAAGTAAGAACACTTGCTGAAACCTCTGAAAAATCGGCTAAACAAATTCAAGAGTTAGTTTCTCAGATTCAGGATGAAGTAAGAGTTATAGCAGAAGGAATAAATACCTCTGCAAAAAAAGTAAAGGAAGAGGCCGAAAAAGGGAAAGAAATAACCTCTCAGTTAGAAAAGATTAAGGTTTATATGGCAGAGATAGTAAAGGGTGCGCAGGAGATTGCTTCAGGTGCTCATGAGTCAGATGTTGCAACCCAGCAGGCCTTAAAAGCAGCAGAAGACATAGCTGCCGCGGCAGAAGAGCAGGCGGCAGCTGCAGAAGAGGTGGCTAAAACCATTGCTGAACAGGCACAGGCTCTTCAGGAGGCTGAACAGGCAGCTCAAAATCTTGCGGAGCTGGCTGAAGAGCTTAAAGGTTCAACCGATATAACTAAATCTGCCGAAGAGGTTGCTTCAGTCGCTGAAGAACTGTCTTCAGCCCTTCAAGAAATAAATAGGGCAGCTGCACAGATTTCAGCCGCTCTTGAACAAGTAAGAAAAGGAGCTCAATCTCAGGCAGGAGCATCGGAGGAGTTAAGTGCTTCTGTAACCCAGATTGAAGAGGCACTTAAGATCGCAGAAGAAAGACCTAAGGTTTCCAAAGACAGAATAGAAGTGATTCAAAAGCTTCTTGGAGAAAATAAAATAGCCGTTGAGACAATGATTGCTGGAATAATTCGCTCCTCAGAAGAGACAAAAGAAAATCTTAAACGTATCAAAGAACTTGAGATTCTTACTCGCAAGATAGACAAAATAGTAGACGTCATTACGATGGTTTCTGTGCAGACAAACATGCTTGCGGTAAGCGGAGCCATCGAGGCAGCTCGTGCAGGGGAGTTCGGAAAAGGGTTTGCGGTTGTAGCTTCAGACATCAGAAACCTTGCTCAAGATTCAGCCGTTAACGCAGAAAAGATAAAGGACTTGGTAAAAGCTATACAAGATCAGGTGGTTGTGGTGATGAGAGATGTGGAAGAAATACTGAAATCTGCCTTAGAGGAAACAGAAAAGGCCAAAGTAGTGGCAAAAGACTTAGAAGTAGTAGAAAAAGAAATGGTGGCAGTAAGCGATTCTGCAGAAGAAATTTTAAGATCTACCCAAGAGATTGTAGTAGCCATAGCCCAAGTGAAAAAAGCCATAGAACAGATTGCGGCTGCGGCACAAGAAGCTGAAAAAGCAGTTGAGGAGGCTGCTGCAGCTGCTCATGAGCAGGCTCAGGGAGCAGAGGAACTTGCAAGTGCGATAGAAGAGATTGCTTCTTTGGCAGATGAGCTTCAGTCAATTTAATCCTGGAGGTTACGACTATGGAAGCAGAACTCATGGAACCTCAATTATATGAGGAGGAAAAAATAAACGAGTATGTGAGTTTTTTTATCGAAGAAGAGGTTTTTGCTTTGCCCATGGCTCCGGTTCAAGAGATAATTCGTGTGCCTCAGATGGTTCGGGTTCCTAAAGCCCCCTCAACACTTCTGGGCCTTGCCAATTTGAGGGGAAATGTGCTTCCTGTTATAAATTTGAGAAAGGTTTTTGGTATTGCTGAAAGAGAAATCGATGAAACAAGTAGAGTTATCGTTTTAAACATGGGACAAATTTTGGGATTTCTTGTTGACAGGGTTTCAAGCGTTATAAATGTAGATGATACACAGATAGAGGATTCATCGGAAATAAAATCGATTGTAAGGTCAGAGTTCCTTAAAGGTGTTATAAAAGTTAGTTCTCAAGATAAGATGGTGACACTTGTCAAGAGAATTGTGTCTCCTTATAAAATCTCTTTACAAACATTTGCCTCAATTCGTATAAAGCAGACTTAATTAAAGGAAGTGGTTTTTGCCATCTCGTTTTCTGAATCCGACTTACTGTTATGTATATCGCAACCTCTGCTGTCTTGATTGATTGAAAATATCCCCCTGTATTTACCCTTATCAGCTCTATCCTGCTATTTATATTCTCAACCACATTCGTCGTGTATATATACCTCCTCACCCCCTCAGGATATTTCTTATAAACAAAATAATGCTCCTTCTTTTTCAAAAGTCCCTTTATATAAGCTGGATACTTCTTCTCATAACTCTTACATAAT
>NZ_KE384097.1:0-56115 GCF_000423845.1 Thermodesulfobacterium hveragerdense DSM 12571
AGAGATACCAAGGTTACCTAAGAAACAGGCAAGTTGTCTTTCATAGTAACCATTAGCTTTATTATCAATACTATCTCTAAGGAATATTTCTCTTTCTTTTTTCATGAGAGCGTTTAAGAGGAGTGCAGCAGCCATTTTGATACCCTCTTTTGATTCAATTTTTGAGATTTCACTTAAAACTTTTTCTAAATCTAAGTCTAAGTTTTCCATTTTACAGACCTCCTGGTTAGTTTAGTCTTTTAGGTTTTATGTTATCATTAATTTAAAAAATATTAAAAATTTTTATTATGCCTCTAAAATATTTTATTAAAAGACACAATTTATATTCTACTCCCAAACTCTCTACGGCTATCAATCCTGTAGATATTGGTGTAAGGGTGGAAGTTCCTGCTGCAATAATGGAGGACCTTACGTCCAAAGTTTATGAGCCTAAGTTCGTTTATTTCTCAAAAACTTTTGATGATAAGGTAAGAACCTTTTGTGTAAACCCCTACGGGGAAGTGGTTATGGAAAACATAGACGGCATATGGACGGTAAACGGCCATAGTTATGCTAATCAAAGAACAGAAAACACCAACTTTGCTATCCTTTGCAGCACATATTTTACCGAACCTTTTAAAGAACCTGTTTTATACGGAAAAAACATCTCTAAATTGGCCAATTTTTTAGGAAATGGGGTCTTAGTCCAGCGCTTAGGAGATATAAAAAGAGGGAGAAGGTCTAACGAAAAAAGGATAGCTAAAAACTTAGTACAACCTACCTTAAAAAGCGCAACTCCGGGGGACTTAAGTTTTGTCCTTCCTTATAGATATTTAGTAAACATTTTAGAGATGTTAGAAGCACTTGATCAAGTCATCCCAGGTATAGCCTCTCCCTATACGTTGCTTTACGGAGTAGAAGTTAAGTTTTATAGCCTAAGGATAAATCTTAGCCCTGTTTTAGAAACAGAGATCAGGAATCTCTTTGCCGCAGGGGATGGAGCAGGAATTACCAGAGGGTTAATTCAAGCTTCAGTATCAGGAGTGGTAGTAGCAAGAGAAATCTTAAGACGTTTTTCTTAAAAAACTGCAAACAACTAAATTTATGTTATAATAAGAGCAAACTTGAAGCAGGGGGCACATATGCAGGTTAAAGTAGATACCTCCAAGTTAGAACGAGTTCTTAAAAACATAGAAAAAGTATCAGATAAAAAGGCTTCCATGGCAGTACTTTCTATGGTTTTAATCAAACCAAACTTAGAGGAAAACACCCTTTACTTTACGGCTACTGACCTTGAGATAGGGTATAAAGGTAAAGTTTGGGTGGAAATAGAAGGAGATTCAGATCCTTTTTGTGTTTCTGCTAAAAAATTTTACGAAATAGTCAAAAACTTTCCAGAAGACACCCTTTATCTTATAAAAGAGGAAAACAAACTGGTTATAAAAGATGAAGAAGAAAAAATTTTATATAATCTTAGCATCATGGATGGCGAAGACTTTCCGAGTTTACCAGAGTTTGGAGAGGATCACACAGTAGAAATTCCTGGAAAAACCTTGGCAGAACTTATAGATACTACAGCTTTCTGTACTTCTAAAGAGGATACTCGGTTTGTTTTGGCTGGGATTTATTTAGAACCTTTAAGAGAGGAGGGCAAACTTAGGGCTGTATCCTCAGATGGTCATAGATTAGCCCTCTTAGACAGAGAGGTTAGTGGGATAGAAAACTTTCCAGAGGGTTTTATCATAGCCAAAAAGGCAGCTAAACAAATAGAAGAGATAGCAGAAGAAGAGCTGTTGGTAAGGTTAGGATTTACTAATAACTATGTGGTTATCTGGACTTCAACGGCACTTTTTTTTGCAAGAACCATAGAAGGACCTTATCCTGATTACCGAATGGTAATACCCTCTGAATACCAAAACATTTTAAGGATAGACAGAAAACTTTTTATAGATGCGTTAAAAAGGGTTTCGTTGGTGGCTAACGAACGTTTTAAACCTGTCACCTTAGAGTTGCTACCTAACGAAGTTATTCTTACTTCCCAGGAAACCGAAATGGGTAAAGCTCAAATAAGGATTCCAGGAGAATATCAAGGAGAACCTATGGTGGTTAATTACAATGCTGACTACCTACTTGATGCCTTACAAATAATGAAGTCCGAAGAAGTAGAAATGAAAATAGGTGCAGGAAAAATACCTGCTATCTTAACCGGTTATAGAGACGAAGGTTTTTTGTATTTACTAATGCCTATGGTTTTATAGTTTTTTAATACAAAATCAAAAATTATCTAAAGGTGCTGTAGAGGCTATGGAGACAGAGAGAAACATGCAGTATGAAGCTCAAAGTATTAAAGTTTTATCAGGTTTAGAAGGTGTTAGAACAAGACCTGCGATGTATATAGGGTCTACCGATGTTTCAGGATTTCATCATCTGCTTTGGGAAGTCTTAGATAACGCCATAGATGAGGCCTTAGCAGGATTTGCTACTGAAATCTGGATCAGAATCCATCCTGACGGTTCTGCCAGTGTAGAAGATAACGGAAGAGGGATTCCTGTAGACCTTCATCCAGAAGAAAAAGTGCCAGGGTTGGAACTGGTTATGACCAGACTTCACGCAGGAGCAAAGTTTGACCATGGTGTTTATAAAGTCTCAGGTGGACTTCATGGAGTAGGAGTTTCGGTAGTAAACGCCCTTTCAGAATGGTTGATAGCTGAGGTTTACCGAGATGGAAAAACTTACAAACAGACCTATAAAAGAGGAATTCCAGACGGTCCTGTAGAGATAGTAGGGGAAACCAAAAAAAGAGGGACTTTGGTTAGGTTTAAGCCTGACAGAGAAATCTTTGGAGATTTAGAGTTTGACTTAGACATAATAAAGAGAAGGGTAAAAGAATTAGCCTACTTAAACCCAGCCATAAAACTTCATCTTATAGACGAAAGAATAGGTTATACAGAAAAGTTTCACTATAAAGGAGGTATCGTAGAGTTAGTCAAGGGATTAAACGCTAAAAAAAATCCTGTCCATTCTAAAGTAATATACATTGAAGGAGAAAAAGAAAACATAAAAGTAGAGATAGCACTACAATATAATTCAGGCTATACAGAGACCATTTACAGCTATGTAAACAACATCTTTACCAAGGAAGGAGGCACCCATGTGATAGGGTTTAGGGCTGCCCTTACCAAAGCCATAAATCGCTATATTTCAGACGATAAAGTTCCCAAGCAGTTTAAGATAAAAATCGAAGGAGAGGATGTAAAAGAAGGACTTTGCGGTGTAATCTCTCTTAAAGTGCCTGACCCACAGTTTGAAGGACAAACCAAAATGAAGCTTGGAAACAGCGAAGTAAAACCTATCGTAGAATCAATAGTTTATGAAGGACTCTTAAAATTTTTCGAAGAAAATCCTGGAGAAGCCAAAAAAATTATCCAAAAATTGGTAATAGCCGCCAAGGCAAGAGAGGCCTCAAGAAAGGCTAAAGAACTGGTAAGAAAAAAAAGTGAAATAGAAGATTTTATCGTAGCTGGTAAACTGGCTGACTGTTCAGAAAAAGCTCCAGAAAAAAGAGAACTTTTTATAGTAGAGGGAGATTCTGCAGGAGGGTCTGCCAAACAAGCCAGAGATAGAAGATTTCAGGCTATCCTTCCTTTGAAAGGGAAAATTCTTAACGTAGAAAAAGCTAATATAGAAAAAATGCTTTCTTCTGAAGAAATAAAAGGCCTGATAGCAGCTTTAGGCACTGGGATAGGTCCTGAAAGTTTTAACCCAGATAAATGTAAATATCATAAAATAATCATCATGACTGATGCCGACGTAGATGGAGCTCATATAAGGACCCTTTTACTAACCTTTTTTTACAGACAGATGTTTGAGTTGATAGAAAGAGGTTGGATTTTTATAGCTCAACCTCCCCTTTATAGGGTGGTTGATGGCAAAAAAGAAGTTTACCTAAAAAACGACGAAGAGTTAGATAAGTATATCATAAATAAGTTGGCAGAAAACGTAAAGATCTCTTTTACTAAAGATCAACAAACCTTTTTATTAAAGGATTTCAAATCTTTCTTCCTTAATTGTGCTAAACTTGATAGACTGCTTCTTAACTTACTAAAAAAAACCTATCCCCCTCAGGTAGTACTAATTCTACTTCAGGGAGGTTTTGACAATCTTACCTATTTTGAAGATCTAAACAAGATAGAACAAATAGCTATAGATTGTCAAAAAGCAGGATTTAAAGTTTCCAAAACAAAATCCAGTAGTTATAATCCAAAATACTATGAATTTTTCGTGTTTTCTGAAAAAGAAGCGACCGTTTCCTGTTTGGTTGGACCAGAACTAATCTTAGAAAGAGACTACAGGGAGGCTTTAAAGGTATTTTCTCACCTTAAACCTAATCTGGGGCAGACAATTCACATAGAGTATAAAGGAGAAAAAAAGTCTTGGGATAACTGGTTTTTCTCTATTTCTGAAATTCTTTCTTATCTTAGAGAAGAAGGAAGAAAAGGTTTATTTGTACAGAGATATAAGGGATTAGGAGAGATGAACTCAAAACAGTTGTGGGAAACCACAATGGACCCTCAAAAAAGGGTTTTAAAACAAGTAACCATCAAAGATGCTGAAAAGGCAGATGAGCTTTTTTCTATTCTCATGGGAGAAAACGTAGAACCAAGAAGAGAATTTATCTATAAACACGCCTTAGAATATAGAGAATTAGACATATAACGAGGGGCTAACACATGGAAAAACCTCAACTAAAACTTATTATATCTGAAGAAGAAATTTTACGCAAAATAAAAGAGTTATCCGATAAAATTGATAAAGATTTTAACGAAGAACCGATAGTATTTATAGGTACGTTGAAAGGAGCTTTTATGTTTCTTTCAGACCTTGTTAAGCATATCAGAAATCCTAATGTAGAGGTTGATTTTGTTCGGGTTAGAAGTTATGGACTTTCTGACAAATCTTCTGGAAAAGTTGAATTGGTAAAAGATTTAGAATTACCTGTAGAGGGCAAAAACGTAATCATCGTAGAAGACATCGTTGATACCGGACTTACCTTAAAATTTTTGTATGAAAGGATTAAAGAGTTAAACCCTAAAACCCTTAAAGTTTGTGCTCTGATCAATAAAAGAGAAAGAAGAAAAGTAGATGTGCCGGTAGATTACGTTGGATTTGAAGTAGAAAAAGGGTTTTTGGTAGGTTATGGTTTAGACTTTGCTGAACGCTACAGACACCTCTCTGAGGTTTATGAGGTGATAAAAGATGAATAAAAAACGATTTATCTGGAATTATCTTAAAAACAGCCCCTGGTATTTATGGGTGATAAGGATATCAGGGGCCGTTTTCCTTGCTTATATCTTGATAAAATTACTAAAGTTAAAATAAACCACTTCAAATATAATAACGCTTTAACAACTTTTTGGTTTTGCTGTTCCACCAACTAAAAGTCAACCAGAAACCTAACACCACCAATGAGATTAAAAGAGCCCCTGGATAACCAAAATAATCTGGCAGATAAATGGTCTGATTTTTTAGCGGTCCTTGTAAGGAAGAAAGAGAGATGGTTGAGTTTAAAGCTTTATAACAGCTTAGTAAAACCCCTAAGGTAATGAAAGACTTAAGGTCTCCCTCTCCTGATTTCGCAAAGAGACTTGCTCCACAAGAACCTGCTAACAACATCCCTAATCCAAAGATTATCCCTCCGACAAGACCTAAGACTCCAAAATTTGGTAAAACATAGGTATATGGTTCTAATACTTGGTAATACTTGAGTCCCCATATACCTGAAACCGCTAATCCTAAGGTTAAAACCACAGCTTGGGTATTTATGTTTTTTTCTGAAAAGAAAGGTTCTTTTAGCGTATTCACCATACACCAGTTGCTTTTTTGTAGAACCATTCCTATAGCTGCCCAAAGAACAAGATCCCAGGACTTAAAACACAACCAAACCAAAACCCCAAGGCTTAGTAAAGCCAGCAGAGGATTTAACTTGGTAAATCTTATTTGTATCGCTCTAACCTGTTGCTTTTTTTCTAACTCTTTTAGCTGATATTTTATCCCTATAAAACCCCCTATCCACAAACCAACCATTACCACCAAAGAACCTGCAGAAAGGTTAACAAAGGGCATTACAAAAGAGGTAACGTTGTCTCCTGCTGCTAAAAATGCTCCTATACCCATTAAAACACCAGCAATAAGACTTTTAGTCCATTCTTGATTAGCCGGTATCCTTAAGCCACACTCTTTAAAAAGATTGGCAGAAAAAAAAGCTCCTAACCAAAGAACAAATAAATTAAAAAAAGGTTGGTTAGTAATACCCCAGGGAATATCAAAATATTCTCCCAAAACCAACAAGAGAGCTAATAAAATACCTCCTACCCTTACATCCATAAAAACCCTCCCTCTTTCTAAAATTTAGCCACAAAACGCTGATAAAACGCAAACTTTTCTTTAAGTGTTTCAGGTTGAGCCTTTAGCCAGTCCTCCAAAGAACCTTGAAAAATTATCTTCTGGTTTTGAACCTCTGTTAAAAAATCAGCTAAAAACACAGCCAACGGGTTTGTCTCTAAGATAATAAAAGTCACAGCTTTTGCAACCATCTTTTCTATCCACTGATAAAGCCTGTTTATATCTTCTAAATGTAGCCCTTCAAAAGGAAACTCTAAGAAAATATATTCCACGTGTTTTTTCTCGGTTAAACTTTTTATCAAAGAAAGCCTACTTTTTTCTCCTCCAGAAAGGGTCCGGACTTCTTGAGAAAGCCTTAAATACCCAAGTCCGATGTCTATGAGATGCATCAACTTTTCTTTTACCTTAGGAAGGTTTGAAAAAACCTGAATGGCCTCTTCTATGGTAAAATCTAAAAGTTCAAAAATTTTAAAACCTTTGTATTCTAAGTTTAATACCTCTAAACTTAATCTTTTACCCAAACATTCTTCACACAAAACTTCTATCACAGTTTCTTCTTCTTTGTAGATTTTTTTACCTTTACCCTGACAACCCACACAAACTCCTTCTTTGGTAGTAAAACTAAAATATCTTTTAGTAAGACCTTTTACCCTTGCCGAAGGAACTTGAGCCAAAACTTCTCTTAACGTGTCCCAAACGTTTAGATACTGGATAACCCAATCCTGTTTTTTTTCAAAAACTGAGAGATCACTGAAAACCACCTGTTTACCCTGATTGCCTAAAAACTCAAAAAGTTGTTTAAAAACTTTCGTTTTACCACTCCCAGGCCTTCCGTAAATAAGATTTATCCGGTTAGAAAAAATCTTAACACGACCCAAAGGTAAAGATAGATCAACCATTTCTGTGTCTCTTGTTTTTTCTTTTTTAACAATCCTTTTCTTTCCTGAAAAATAACCTGAGGTTAAGGTGCGATTTTTTTCAAAATATAAAGGAGTAAAATCTGCTTCTACCAAGTATCCTCCTTTCTCTCCTCCTCCAAACCCTAACTCGATGATAAAATCTGCTTCAGAGATAAAATAGGGATCATGTTCTACGACTAACAATGAGTTTCCTTTTTTTACAAGATTTTTCAGAAATTCTAACACTTTAAACCTCTGGTCTAATTCAAGTCCTAAAGTAGGTTCATCAAGAACAAAAAGGCAGTGAGTAAGATCTGCGGTTAAAACCTGCAAAACCTCTATCAGTTTTTTCTCCCCTACAGAAAGCTTAAACACAGGGGTGGAAGGGCTAAGATAGGCTATTCCTAAAAATTCAGCTTGTTTTAACTTATATAGTAAAGACTTTACAAAATTCTCTAAGCCTTTAACTTCAGAAAATCTTGATAAAAACTCCTTAAAACTTTTAAGGTCTAATCTTAAAAATTTTTCTATACTAACCTCCCCTATCCTACTTTTTAAAACCTCTTCTCTTAACTTTAATCCATTACAAGTGTCACAGGCTACCTTTTGTTTATAACCTCTACCTCCGCAGGTTTTACAATAAAACCAACCCATCGGTAGGATGCTGCCGCATTGAAAACAAACAGGCCTTAAACTAAACTGAGCTTGCAGCCCTTCGGTAGTTTTTAAGAAAAACCTTCCGTTACTAAGAGAAAAACTAATTCTTATGTTTTCAACCAACCTATCTCTGCCCTTCCCTTCTTTAACCATCCTGTCTAAAATCAAAAAAACTTCATTAAAACTTTGAGGCAGTATTTCTTCTGAGAGGTCTATTTCTTTATCGTCTACGAGATATTTTACGAAACCTTGAGAAATTAAATATTCGATAGCTTTAGGAGTAACCCCTAAAAGTGGAACTAAAAAATAAAATTTAGTCCCTTCTTTTAAGGTTTCATACCAAGAAAGAACCTGAGAGATAGAATGTATCCTGTTAAAAGCCCCACAGGAAGCACAAAAAACCTCTCCTTCATGTAAAAATAAAACCTCTAAAACCTTTAACAGTCCTAAAAACTCTCCAACGGTTTTATAAGGGAACCAATTTCTTACGCCCTGAGTTAAAGCAAAGACAGGAGGTATAGAAGAAGAAAAAGTCGCTTGATAAGAAGTAGTTACGTAAAATTCTTTATCATAATTCAAAATCTTTAAAAGTCGATTTTTCCCTTCTTCGGCGATCGTATCTATAGCAAGGGAACTCTTTCCAGAGCCTGAAGGGCCGGTGATAACGACTAAAGAGTTTAATGGAATTTTAAGGGCAAAACCTTTGAGATTATGGGTTGAAACTTGTTGTAACTCAAGGTACTCTCTTTTCACCTATGGTCTTAACCTCTTTAACCAAGATATAAGGTCTGAATAAGAAAGAGTATTTAAAACATTTCTTTTTTCACACCAACCTCTTCTTGCGGTAGCTGTCCCTAAGTGTAGGTAATCCATCTGATCTATAAAATGTGCATCAGTCCCTATGATAACAGGTATCCCTTTTTCTATGGCTGCTCTTATGTTGACATCGTTTAAATCTAACCTTTTGTAATAAGCGTTTATTTCCAAAGCTCTTTGATATTGAGCGGCTACTTCTATTATTTTGGAAAGGTTTACGGCATAAGGTTCTCTTTCTCCGATGACCCTACCTGTAGGATGGGCTATCGCATGAACTAAAGGATGTTTTAAAGCAGAGATAATTCTTTGGGTAATCTGTTCCTCAGATTGCTGAAAACCTGTATGGATAGCAGCAATCACAAAGTCTATCTCTTTCAATACCTCATCAGGATAATCTAAAGAACCATCTGAAAGTATGTCTACCTCTGCTCCAAAAATCAGTTTAACCTTTTTGGATCTTTTGTTTATTTCTTCTATTTCTTTTTTTTTCTTAAAAAGGTCTTCTACAGGTACCCCTCCCGCCACTTTTAATCCTTGAGAATGATCGCAAACTATAACCCATTCAAGCCCCATCGCTTCAGCTTTTTGAACGATTTCTTGTAAGCTTGCCTTGCCGTCACTATATTTTGAATGTACATGTCCATCTCCTTTTATTTCTTGATACTCTACCAACTTAGGCAATCTTCCTTCAAGAGCTGCTTCTATTTCGCCACGGTCTTCTCTAAGTTCAGGAGGTATAAAAGGAAGACCTAACACCTGATAAACTTCTTCTTCAGTCTTCCCAGCAATTTTAATCTCACCTTTGTAAACTCCATATTCGTTTATTTTTAAACCTTTTTCTAAGGCAAGTTCTCTTACCCTAATATTATGGGCTTTCGAACCTGTAAAATAAGCTAAAGCCGCTCCCCAAGAGTCAGGACTCACTACCCTTACGTCCATTTGAATACCTGTTTTTAACCTAACGCTTGTTTTAGTTTCTCCAAAGGCTATCACCTCTTCCACTAAAGGTAGTTCAACGACCTTTTTCATCACCTGCTCTGGCTTTTGAGAAGTAATAAGCACATCGATGTCTTTGACACTCTCTTTTCTTCTTCTTATACTTCCGGCTATAGCAATCTGCTCCACAGGACTTATGGCTTTAAGAGTTTGGACTATCTCTTCTGCTATAGGCAAAATCTCTCCTAAAGGTCTTCTTCCTATTTTTTCTTTAAAAAGTTTTATTCCTTTTAGGATGTTTTCCTCGGTTTTTATCCCAAAACCAGGAAGTTTAGCCAACCGATGCTCTTTACAGGCTTTTTCCAATTCGTCTAAGCTTAAAATGTTTAACTTTTCATAAAGCACTTTTACTTTTTTTGGACCAAGTCCCGGGATTTCTAAAAAAGTAAGAAGCACCGGTGGTATCTCTGACTTTAGCTCTTCATAAAGTTTTAAGGTTCCTGTTTGCAAAATCTCTTTAATTTTACCTGCTAAATCTACACCAATTCCTGGGAGTTTTTCCAATTTATTTTCTTTAGCCAACACTTCCACGTCCTGAGATAAAGACTCTATCACTTGAGCTGCCCTTTGATAAGCCCTAATCCTGTAAGGATTGTCTCCCTTTATCTCTAAAAATGCTGCTACTTTGTCTAAGATATCAGCTACTTCTTTGTTTTTCATAATCAGAAACCCTAAATAATCGTAATAATATAGTAATTTAATCAAATAAACCCTGTTTCTTCTTAAATTTTAACCATTCTTTGTTTTTTTTAAAGTTTTATCGTTTTTTAATATTTGACTTTTTTGGTTTTTTATGGTAATTTTAGAAAAATCTTGGAAGTTTTGACTATATTTTTTAGCTCTTTTAAAGTTTTTTAAGTTTTAGCTTTAAATTTACTTAAAAATTTAAAAAAGGAGGAGAAAAAAATGAAAAAAAACATAAAAAAATTTTTAGGATTAATTTTATTTTTTTGCTTAATCCTCTTTGGAAAACAAGGATTAGCTGAAGACATAAACAGTTTATCTGAGATAAGTGCTATAACTGCGGTTACTTTAGATGCAACCACAGGGAAAGTTCTTTTTGCCAAAAATCCTAACCTTAAAATACCTCCTGCAAGCACGGTAAAATTAGTTACAGCAATGGTGGTTTTAGACAAACTATCTTTAAACAAGAAAGTAACCATTTCTAAAAACGCAGCTGAAACCCAGAGTGTTGCTCCTCTTTTAAAAGAAGGAGAGGTTTATACAGTAAGAGACCTTCTGTATTTAACGCTTATGAAATCTTCCAACCAAGCTGCGGTAGCTCTGGCAGAAGAAGTGGCAGGTTCTGAAGAAAACTTTACCCTTTACATGAACCAGAAGGCAAAGGAATTAGGATTAAAGAATTCTCATTTTACTTCTGCTTCTGGGTTGCCTGCTCCTGGACAGTATACCACTGCCTATGAACTATCCTTGATTCTTTATCATGCTCTTAAGTATCCTCTAATAAAGGAAATCATCCATACTCCTACGAAAATCATAGCTTCGGAAAACGGAAGGGTGCTTGTACTTAAAAACACTAACACCCTTTTAGAAGACCCAGAGTTAAAAGGTTATGTGTTAGGTGGAAAAACGGGTTTTACCAGGGCTTCTAAACATTGTTTGGTAACAGCTTCTCAAGTTAACAATCGTTTAATCATAACCTCTGTACTTGGAGCTCCTTCAAGAGAAAGTTTATGGCGTGATTCTAAAGAACTAATTAAGTTTAGCAGATTAGTTTTAGAAAACAAAGCAGAACCTTTATACCTTACCACAGTAGTAACCTCACAGATTCCGATGCATCATGTGTCTAAAAGTAAAATTTTCAAAGCAAAATCAGTAGCTAAAAGTTCCAAAAAATCTAACAAATTCGTCAAAAAAACTACCAAGAATGGTAAAAATAAAACATTGGCCCTTAAACTCCAAAAAACTTCTAAGTTAAAAACAAAGATGGCTAAAACTACGAAAAAAAATACCAAAATAACAGTTAAGTCTTCTAACACTCAAAAAAAACGTTCATAATTTAAATTACTAACTTAAGAGGAAGAAGATGCACATTACCATCATAGGGACAGGATATGTAGGGTTAGTTTCTGGTGCAGGGTTAGCAGACTTTGGTATGAAGGTTTTTTGTGTAGATAAAGACCAAGAAAAAATAAACAAATTAATAAATGGAGTTATACCTTTTTATGAGCCTGGCTTAGAGGAATTGGTAAAAAAGAACGTAAAGGCAAAACGACTGTTTTTTACTACAAATTTAGAAGAGGCAGTTAAAAATTCTTTGGTAGTCTTTATCTGTGTAGGAACGCCTCCTAATCCTGATGGTTCTGCAGACCTTTCCCAAATAAAAGAAGTAGCCCTATCCTTATCCGAGATCATCGATGAATATAAGGTTATCGTTACCAAAAGCACAGTACCTGTAGGGACTAACAGATGGATCAAAAACCTGATAGATTCAAATAAAAAAACCTCTGTAGCTGTGGATGTAATTTCTAATCCTGAATTTTTAAGAGAAGGCTCTGCTGTAGAAGATTTTATGCATCCAGATAGGGTGGTTATCGGAGGAGAAAGTTCATATGCCATCGCCATCATAAAAGACATTTATCGTCCTCTATATTTAGCAGAAACTCCTTTTCTCATAACCAACCTTGAAACCGCTGAACTTATCAAATATGCAACCAACGCCTTTTTAGCTACTAAAATCTCCTTTATCAATGAAATCGCCAATTTTTGTGAAAAAGTAGGAGCTGATGTTACTACGGTAGCCAAAGGCATAGGAATAGACCCAAGAATAGGGTCTAAATTTTTAAATCCAGGGCCGGGTTTTGGAGGCTCCTGTCTACCTAAGGATGTAAAATCTCTTATCCATCAAGGAAGAAAAGTAAGCTCACCTTTTAGACTCCTTGAGGCAGTGGTAGAAGTCAACGAAAAACAGAAACTAAGAGTGATAGAAAAATTAGAAAGATTTTTAAGAGACCTTAAGGATAAAACTATAGGAGTTTTAGGACTTTCTTTTAAACCTAACACAAGCGATGTCAGAGAAAGCCCTGCTTTATCTATCATCCCCGTACTTTTAGAAAAAGGAGCAAAAGTAAAGGTTTATGACCCTGTAGCTATGGAAGAGTTTAAAAAAGCTGCCAAAGGACTTAACATAGAATATGCCTCTGATCCTTTAAACTGTGCTACTCAAACAGATGGATTGGTACTTCTTACTGAATGGAATGAATTCAGGTTTTTAGACCTCTCTCAACTGAAAAAGGTGATGAAGAATCCTTTGATCATAGACATGAGAAATATTTATGAACCTTCCGTGGTAAAATCCTTAGGATTTAGCTACGAAGGAATAGGAAGATTATAAAACCTCTTCTAAGAAAGGATTGTTAATCTTTTCCTCTCCTATAGTAGATACAGGCTTAGATCCATAATCATGTCCTGGAAAAATATGAGTTTCTTCTGGTAGGGTTAAGATCTTTTCCTTGATAGAATTCATCATCTGAAAAAAATTACCCCCAGGTAAATCTGCCCTTCCCACCCCTTCTACAAACAAAGTATCCCCTGTAAACAAAACCTGTTCTTGGGAACTATAAAAACAAATCGACCCAGGAGAATGTCCAGGGGTATGTATAACCTTTAGTTTCTCCTTTCCAAAAACAATTTCATCACCTTCTTTTAACCTAAGGTCTGCTTTTGGATTTTCTGGAAAACCCCAAGACCTGAAAAAAGAAAAATTGTTCTTATCTTGAAAAAACCTGTCGTCTTCCTCATGCAACCCAAAGGGAACGTTTAAAGCTTCCTTCAAAAAGGAAACACCTACTACATGATCAGGATGTCCGTGGGTACCTAAAATAGCTTTTACCTTAATACCCAAAGTCTTAATTAGCTCTAAAATTCTTGAGTCTTCTGCTCCAGGGTCTATGATAACCCCTTCTTTGGTGTCTTCACAATAGACGATATAACAGCAGACCTCAAAACTTCCTACGATCAACCTTTCTATCTTCATATAATTTCCCCTACCATATTTTGGTTTTTCAATTGTTTAAGTATTAAATCCAGTATGTCTTTTGGAGACTTTTGCTCGGTATCTATACTTAAATCTGCAAACTCACGATAGAGAGTTTCTCGCGATTTTAAAACTTGAAGAACCTCTGAAGTTAAATCTTCAGAGGTAAGCTTAGGCCTTTCTTTTAGGGTTTTTTCATCTTTAAGCATTCTTTCTATAATGGTTTCAGGTGAGGCTTTAAGCCATACAACCAACGCTTTTGATTTTAAGGCTTTAATTTCTTGTTGATGTAAAACTCCTCCCCCACCTAAAGCAATCACTATTTTTCTCCTATCAACCAACCTAACCAAAATCTCTTTTTCAATCCTCCTAAAAGCCTCCCATCCTTCGTTTTCGACTATCTCTTTTATCGTTTTCCCGGAAAGGTTTTGAACCTCTTGGTCTGTATCTATAAAATCCCAGTTTAAAGCCTTACTAAGGAGTCTACCTACGGTAGTTTTACCTACTGCCCTAAAACCTATTAATAACACCTTATCCATAAAGATTTTCAAAATATTTCCAAAAATCAGGAAAAGATTTGGTTACACATTCAGGGTTTATTATTTTAATCTTTCCGGTTTTTAACCCTAAAAGGGCAAAGGACATAGCTATTCGATGGTCGTCATAAGTTTCTATCTCTGCAGGCAGAAACTCCTGGGTACCTTCTATCACAGCTCCGTCAGGAAGTTCTTGAGCATTAACTCCTATTTTTTGTAGTTCAGTCACCATAGCTTTTATACGGTCGGTTTCTTTAAACCTAAGATGAGGAGCTCCTTTAAGTATTGTTTTACCTTCAGCCACAGCCCCTAAAACACACATCGTAGGAAAAAGGTCTGGGGTATCCTTTAAGTCAAGTTCTACGGCTTTAGGTCTTCCTTTAAAGGCTACCCTTACACCTTTAGGATAAAGAGGTTCTACGTAAGCTCCCATCTTTTTGATAAAATCTATAAATTTAGTATCTCCCTGTTTAGAAAAACAATTATAGTTCTTTACTACTACTTCCCCTTCCCCTAAAATCAAAGGTAAACCTAAAAAATATGAAGAACTTGAGGCATCAGCCTCGATCTCATACACCGACGGTTTATACCTACCAGGACTTACCTTAAAAAATCTTTCTTCAGCATAAACCTCTACCCCAAACTCTTTCATAACCTCTAAAGTAATCTCTACATAAGGACGTGAAAAAAATGATCCTTCTATCAAAATCTCTGCACCGTTAGGAAGATAAGGTCCTATTAACAATAACGAAGACACAAACTGACTGCTAACATCTCCTGGCAAAATGATGTTTTCAGATCTAAGAACGTTTGATTTTACCCGTACAGGAAAATACCCTTCTTTTTCTAAACATTCGATTTTTGCGTTTAATTTTCTTAAAGCCTCTATCAGGTGTTTTACTGGTCTTTCATGAAGCCTTGGCTTTCCGTAAATATCTATAAAACTTCCCTTCCCTAAACAGGCATAACTTAAGAAAAATCTTGAACCTGTCCCATTATTCCCTAAATAAACCTTTACACCCGAAAGTAAAGGAGGAAAACCTCCCTTGATCTCCCAAAGTTTCTCTTCATCAACTACTTTAACCTCTACCTTAGTAGCAACCAAAGCGTCTTTTAAAAGCAAGGTATCTTCACTTATCAAAGGGTTTATCAGGCGAGACTTCCCTTCTGCTAGGGAAGCACAAACTAAAGATCTCTGGGTTAAACTCTTAGAAGAAGGTAATTCTATCTCTATTTTTTTTAAACCTTTTAAGGGACGTATCGGTTTAACACTTTTCATCAAGTTTGTCTCCTCTGCACTTCGGCATAAAGCTCTTTTTGAATAATAGACAAAATTTCCTGAGATAAACTTTTTTTAGACCAAAGTTTAAGTTGCTCAATCCCTTGATAAAATAGCATTTGAAGGCCATCTATAACCTTACAACCTTTTTCCTCAGCATAGGTCAAAAAAGTGGTTTTAAGCGGTGAATAAACCAGATCCATCGCAACCTTAAACCTTAAAAGTACTTCTGGTCCAACTACGCTTTCTTCAGAATTTAACCCCACACTTGTGGTTTGGATGATAACCTCTCCTTCAGCCTTTTTTAGCTCATCCCAAGGTTTGGGTACACCACCAAATTTTTGAGAAAGTTCAACTGCCTTTTGATAAGTTCTGTTATAAATCACTATTTCTCTTGCTTCAGCTTTTTTTGCGGCATAAACTACCGCCTTAGCCGCTCCTCCTGCACCGATTACCACTACTTGTTTGCCTTTCAAACTTATCCCATTTTCCTCAAAAGCCTTTAACACCCCTATCCAATCTGTGTTAAAACCTAAAAACCTCCCTCCTTCTACCACAACCGTATTTACAGCCCCTATTTCAGAAGAAGTTTTATCTATTTCGTCTAAGTATTTCACAATACGTTCTTTATAAGGAACTGTTACAGATACTCCTTGAATTCCTAAGGTTTTGATTCCCATGACTGCTTGTTCAAAGTTTTCAGGAGAGACTTCAAAAGTGCCGTAAACTGATTTGAGCCCTAAAAGTTTAAACCCTAAGTTATGTATAACCGGAGACAGAGAATGTTTAACAGGATATCCTATTACTCCATATACCTCATACATTAGGCTTATCTTCAAGAAGGTTTAGGTAAATGGTCTAAAAGATTAGAGTATATAGTTTTAGCAGTCAAAAGGTCGATTTGTCCAGGTGCTACTGTCTCTTCTTTAGAAGGAGCTACATAAGTAAAAGGTGATCCAGCAAGTAAACATAATACCCGACTTAAACTCCCTGCATCTCCCATACCAAAGGTTATAAGCTCTATCCCTAACTCCTTGGCAAATCTTATCAAGTCTAAAAGTCTTAAACTATCTTCGAAAACCTTAGCCATGGTCACAATCTTGGCCTTTATAACCCCCTTATCTCCCATCTCGCATAACATCCTCTTTAGATATCCCTTTTCAGGAGTTCGGTTAAAATTATGATAAGAAACCAAAATTTTATCATAAAAAGAATTAGTTAGGTCAAATAATTTATAATATTTCTTCAAATAACGCCATTCTACATCTACCAGATAAAAAGGTTGTTGTAAGGCCCATAGAATCCAATCTGCATAAGACTGAGGGGAGACCTGTGCTTTTCCCCCTTCTCGATAAGTTCTTAAAGTAAAGATAAACCTAAAAGGATAGAAAAAAACTTTTAAAATTTCATCTTTTGAAGGATTTTCTAAACTATCAACCCTTATTTCAAAAAGGTCTGTTATTTCTGAGAATTTTTCTATCTGTTCGCAAACTTGATTAATTTTTGTTTTAGCCAAAGAAACACAAAACATCTTTTATACACCAAACTTTGATAGGTAATCAAAGATGGTTTTATCATAACCACTGGTTAAAGCAAACACCTTTTTAGCAAGCTCAAACCTGGTTTTAAGGGTGGTGTTTCCGTAGGTTCTTATTTCTTCAAGAACCTTTTCATAATCTCCTGGGTCTACCACTACCGTAACATATTTAAAATTTTTGGCAGAAGCCCTAAGTAAAGTAGGACCTCCTATGTCTATGTTTTCTATAGCTTCCTCTAAATCCCCTCCTTTTTCTACCACTTTTTCAAAGGCATAGAGATTTACCACCACCAAGTCTATAGGTTTTATCTGAAGATTTTTGATAGTTTCTACATGCTCTGGGTTATCTCTTTTAAAAAGAATTCCTCCATGAATATGTGGATGTAACGTTTTTACTCTTCCTTCTAAAATTTCAGGAGAACCTGTAACTTCGCTAATCTCTACCACTTTAACCCCAGCTTCTCTCAAAACCTTGGCTGTACCACCTGTAGAGATGATTTCTATCCCTAAGTTTTCAAGTTCTTTAGCTAACTCCACTACCCTCTTTTTATCTGTTACGCTTATAAGAGCCCTTTCTATCTTATTCATAAATTTCTCCTTAGGTAGAATTTTAGGCTATACCTATCTCTTCGTCAGTTAGATAACAAGCTGGGTCAGGAGCCCAAACATCTCCTGTGACTGCCTCTGCCCTCACCCTAAAGTTTCCGCCACATACTTCCAAAAACTTGCAAGCAGCGCATCTCCCCTTAACATGCTTCTTTTTCTCTTTAAGTTTAGCCATCAACGGGTCTGAAAGATCTGTCCAGATCTGACTAAAAGGTCTTTCCCTCACGTTACCAAAAGAATAGTGCCTCCAAAACTGGTCTCCATGAACCTCTCCATCCCAAGAAATACATCCTATACCTACCCCACTGTTGTTACCTCCGTTCATCTTAAGAAGTTCATAGACCTCTTCTGCCCTTGGATTTCCTTCTCTTTTCATCCTAAGATATAAATAGGGACCGTCGGCATGATTATCTACGGTTAACACCTCTACTTTATGTCCTTTATCATGCAACTCTTTAGTGCGATCTATGATGTAGTCTACCCAATATCGAGTTTCCTCATGGTCTAAATCCATATCAATCAAAGAGCTACCTCTTCCGGCATAGACTAAATGATAAAAACATATCCTTGGAATAGAAAGTTCCTCAACCAAATCAAAAACCTTAGGAATTTCTTGGGCATTAAGTTTATTGATAGTAAATCTTAGACCTACTTTTATTCCTTCTTTTTTACAGTTTTCTATAGCAGAGATAACTTTGTCAAAACAGCCCTTTACTCCTCTAAACCTGTCATGCACCTCTTTCCATCCGTCAAGGCTAATCCCTACGTAGGAAAGCCCTAATTTTTTCAGTTCCTTGGCTAAAGGTTCGTCTATTAAAATACCGTTGGTAGAAAGCACAGCCCTCATCCCTAACTCTACAGCCTTTCTTATCAAATCTAAAATATCTGACCTTACCAGAGGTTCTCCCCCAGAAAATAAGACCACAGGTACTCCAAACTGGGACAAATCCTCAAGCAAAGCCATACCTTCTTTAGTGGTAAGTTCTTCTGGATGGGGCTTGTTATCTGCCTTAGCATAACAGTGAATACACCTAAGATTACAAGCCTTGGTTACGTTCCATACTACCACTGGCTTTTTGTCTGCTGAAAATTGAAGAAGATGGGATGGAAGGTTTTTTGAGTGCCTCCCATACCTTAAAGGGTCTGAAGCCTCTATGGTTCCACAATAAAGTTTAGAAATCCCTATCATTACTTTTTTACCTCTACCTTTTTATGTATTTTAAAACTTTGTTTAAAAACTCCTCTTCCTTAAAAGGATAGACTAAAATATCATCACAACCACAATCCTTAGCCCTATGTTCTTCCTCTTTTAATGGAACTTTACAAATCCCGACGATAGGTATGGTTTGAGTTTCTGGGTGTGATTTCAAAAGTAAAGTCGTAGCAAATCCATCTAACAAAGGAATGTCTTTTTCCAAAACAATCAGTTTAGGTTTTTCTTTTTTAGCTAATCTAAATAGGGTCTCGCCGTCTTCTATCAGTTTATGTTTGATCTTATGTTTTTCTAAAACCTCTTTCAACTTTTTAAACAAATCTTCAGAAAGGGCTAAGTAGATCATATAACCATACCCTCTAATTTTTTAGGGTTTGTTTATAAAATCTTTCTGGATTTTTAAAAGCAAGTGAGGTTATGGTAATATCTTTTATATCCCAAAAATCTTTTAAATAAATTAGTTCATCTTTTAAATGAGACATAAGTTTTTCACAAATACTAAAAACACCGGTTTCTTTTTTTATAGCTCTTTCCATGATGAAGTCTATCGCATCATCTGAAAAGCAAATCTTTAAGTTATACCTATTTTCGAAAAATTTTTCATAGTTTTTAACCTGTTGCCATACATAACCAAGTTTTTCCCACCCCTTGGTTAGTTCAATAGCCCCGTTCAAATAAAAATCAAAGAGCATTTCAACCCTTTTAGGGGTTAAATCAAAAAAACTTTCGGATTTAAAAATACCTTTTGAATTAAGATAACATTTAAACCTTTCCTCTTCCTCTAAAAGACACGCCCTAAAGATTTCTTTCCAACGGTCGTTTTTAGGAGAGTTTAACATAGCCTGAAGGACCCCTTCAGGGTCTTTTACCATCTCTTCGGTTACTCCAAGATGTGTAAAACCTTTAGAAGGTAAGAGTCTTTCGTATGGGGTTAAAACTCTCTCCAACACCATCACCAAGGCTCTGGCCCCGGTATTTTCTTTAGCACTAACTTTAGCAATTTCTCTTAAAGCCCTATTGGAAAAAGCTAAGGTTATTCCATAAACGTTAAAATCTTTTCTCTTGTTTAAAACCATAGGATTGTTAGGGTTAGCAAGAATTTCAAAAAATTCTTCCTCAGAAAGAGGATCAAATACTACAATTACCGGAAAACGCCCTACAAACTCTCTCTCAAATCCATAAACAACAAGGTCTTCCGGAGAGACAAATTTTAAATAATTTAACTTTTGGTCTAATTTTTCTTCTATTTCAGAAAGAAAGCCCATCTTTTGTTTTTTTAGCCTTTTTTTTATGATATCCTCTAAACCCTGGAAGGCACCACTTGCTACAAAAAGAACATGCTTAGTGTTTAAAACTATCTTTCTTTTGCGATTTCTGTCAAAAATATCCTTATGCTCAACCCCAGGACCTACCTCAGGAGGAAACTTGATTTCTACCATGGTTTCCTCTAAAGGTTTTAATAAAGCCCTTTGTACTCCTGTACGGGAAACGTCTGGTCCTATGGTTTCTCCGGTAGAGGCTATCTTGTCTATTTCGTCTAAAAAAACCATCCCATAATGGGCTTTTTCAAGGTCTCCTCCTGCTTCCCAGTAAAGTTCTCTTATCAAGTCTTCTATATCCCCACCTACATAACCTGTCTCGCTAAACTTGGTTGCATCCCCTTTTACAAAAGGAACTCCTATTTTTCTGGCTATTAACTTCATCATATAGGTTTTACCCACTCCAGTAGGACCTATTATAAGAAGGTTGTTTTTCACAAAATCAAAATCCTCGTTTCTCTTTAAGACATAATGTTTAATTTTCTGGAAGTGAGTACATATCTTGGTAGAAATAATCGCCTTGGCCTCTCTTTGTCCTACTATATATTCGTCTAAAAAACTTTCCAGCTCAAGAGGCCTAAGGTCAAATTGATATACTGAAGAAAACCTCTCAGAAGACAGTTTTTCTATCTTGACTTTTGAAGTTTTTATCATATCAACTTTTATAATATATGCCTTTTTTAAAAAATGTAAACCTTATTTATAGTTTTGGTTTTTAACTTTAAAAAGTTAAAACTTTATCTGCCTCTTTAACAAGCTAATAAAGATCTACCTTAAAGACTACTGCACAAGTAAAAGAAGGCTCAAGCCCATAAACCTTTTAACATAAACCTCAGACATAAAAATCTCCCTGAAAAGTGTTTTTTGTTCCATTATGTTAAACTGCTCGTTAGAAAGCTTTTCAAAAAAAACAGCTTTTCCTAACATAAAAACCGAAACCTCGTCACCTTTACCTTATAAAAGGTCTTCCGGGTCTATATCGTAGGTTATTTTTAAACCTTCTACCCTAAATCTACCCAAAAAACTTCTTAAAACTTGATTAATTTTTTTATAGCTTTCTGACTTGATAAGGATATGCCACCGATGAAAACCTTTTAACTTTCTAAAAGGACAAGGAGAGGGGCCTATAACCCAGATCCCTTCCAAGCCCTCGTCTTCTACAATTTTTTCTAAAAATTCTTTGGCTTTAATGCTTCCTTGCTTAACTATTTCTTCTTTTATACCCTCTATTCTTATGACTGCAAGTCTTATAAAAGGGGGGAATAAAAAAGCCTTCCTTAGCGCGATTTCCTCTTTGTAAAAACTTTCGTAGTCCTGGGTCAAGGCATACTTTATCACATAGTGTTCCTCTAAGGAGGTTTGGAAAAATACCTTGCCTCTTTCGGTCTTTCTTCCAGCCCGACCTGCGGCCTGAGTAAGAAGATGGAAGGTCCTTTCTGCAGCTTTATAAGAGGGAATAAACAAGCCCTCCTCTGCCCTTAAAACCCCTACTAAACTTACCTCTGGAAAGTTGTGCCCATGAACCCCCATTTGGGTACCTACGATAATTTTGGCGATAGGTTGGTAAATTTTTTCCATGATCTTTAAAAACTTTTTTTCTGTATTGATACTATCCCTATCTAATCGTATTACCTCTACTTCTGGAAAAATCTTTCTTAACTCTTCTTCTACCCTTTCTGTTCCTGCACGATAGAACTTTAAGTTAGTCCCTTTACAAACAGGACAAACTAAAGTTTTGGTTAACTCAAAACCACAGTAATGACATAAAAGGCTGTCTTCTTCTTTATGATAGGTTAAAGGAATACCGCAATTAGGGCATTCCCAAAGATGATGACAATCTTCGCACCTAACCAAAGGGGCATATCCTCTTCGGTTAAGATATAAAAATACCGATTTACCTTTGGTAAGTTCTTCATCTATAGCTTTTTTTAAAGATGAGTTAATCAGCTTAAACCCTGGATGCTTTATAAGACGAACCTCTGGAAGTTTTGTATAAGGACGTTCTTTTAGAACCAAAAGATCATATTTTCCTTCAACAGCCTTGTAAAAAGTTTTTATGCTTGGGGTAGCTGAGCCTAAAATTACCGGTATGTTTTCTAAGTTACCTCTTACCAGAGCAAGATCTCTGGCATTATATTTACAGGGAAGGGTCTCCTCTTTATAAGAAGGGTCATGCTCTTCATCTACCACTATCAATCCCAATCCTTCTATAGGAGCAAATATAGCAGACCTTGCTCCTACCACGATTTTAACCTCACCCTTAATGATTCTTTGCCACTCTCTAAATCTTTCTCCCGCAGAAAGACCACTATGAAGAACTGCTATGTCTGTTTTGAAATGTTTAAGTAATAACATCTCCATATAAGTGGTTAACACGATTTCAGGAACCAGAACCAAAACTTTTTTCCCCTGATTTAAGACCTCCTTTATGGCCTCTAAATATATTAAAGACTTACCACTTCCTGTAACCCCAAAAAGCAAAACAGGATAAAAACCTCCTTTATCAAGCCTTTCCTTAATCTTCAAAAAAACCTCCCTTTGTAAAGGGGTCAAACGATACTCCTCTGGAACAGACATAAACATAGAAATCTTTCTCATTTTCAAATACTCTACCCGCTCTAAAAACCCTTTTTTAATTAACTTGTTTACCTCTTCAGAAGAAAAAAGACTTTTCAAAACTTTTTCAGGAATTTCTTTTAATTTATTGATATAACGTAAAATTTCGTTTTTTTCTATTAAATCTTCTGAAATATCGGGCTTTATTTTAATAAAGACTTCTGTGGGGATTTTGACCTCAGGAAAATAGTATTGAATTTCTATCAGTCCTTGTTTTTTCCATTTTTGCAAATCTTTAGAAGAAAGTTTAGTCTTTCTAAGAAAAGTCTTAAACTCATATCCTTTTGTTTTGATTAAAGAAAAAACCTCAGGAAGGTCTCCTTTTTTCAAAGCCTCTTTTCCTTGTGAGGTAAGAAAAATTCGTTTTTTAGGAAGACTAAAGGTCCCAGAAGGAAGGGCTATTTTGTACATCAAACCTAAAGCACATAGATAATAATTTGCTACCCATTCAAGAAAAGAAAACATCTTTGGAGGAACGATAGGTTCTTTGTCTATTACTTCTTCTACTTCTTTGTAGGTAAAAGGAGAATTTTTGACGAGATTTTCCTCAGCTAACTCACAGTTTAGCACAATCCCTATTAACCTTGAGTTTCTAAAAGAAACAATACACCTTACCCCAGGAAGGATAAACCTATCACTTAAGTAAGAAAAAGTTTGTTGTAATGGTAAAGGAAGGACTACCTCAACAAGATACATTTAAGGTTTAAATTTTTAATCTTGAAACCGTTCTTTGTAAAAATTTCTTAAAACTGCCTCAAGCTTAGGGTCTTTACATGCGTAATGAAGAATAGCTTGAAAAAAACCCTCTTTGTTTCCTGTATCAAACCTTTTTCCTTTAAATAAATAGGCATATACCTCATGTCCTTCATCTATCATAAGCTGAATAGCATCGGTAAGCTGATATTCTCCATTGACCTTAGGTATTCTTTTAAGATAATCAAACACTATAGGACTAAAGATATAACGCCCTATGATAGCAAGATTAGAAGGAGCCTCTTCGGGTTTAGGTTTTTCTACTACCTTTCTTATCTTTATAAGGTCTGTGCTTACCCTTTCCCCCTCTATAATTCCGTACTTAGAAACATCTTTCCAGGTTACCTCTTCAACTCCTATAAGGCTTATTTCAGAACTTTCGGAAGACAAACTTTGATAAACGTCTAACATCTGTTTAATACAGGGTGGATCTGCATCTACCAAGTCATCTCCTAACAAAACAGCAAATGGTTCTTCACCTACCGCCTTTTCTGCCATCAAAATAGCATGTCCTAACCCCTCAGGCACCTTTTGTCTAACCTCTATAAGATGTTTGATCTTTTCTTCTACCTCTTGTACCTTTTCTAAAAGTTCTGTCTTTTTTCTTTCTTTAAGAAAACTCCTTAAGTTTAAATCGATATCAAAATAATCTATAATCTTACCCTTACCTTGAGAAATGATAAAAACCAGTGTATTAACTCCAGACTGGATTGCTTCGTTTATCACATACTCTATAGTAGGTCTTTCTATCACAGGTAAAAGCTCCTTAGGGACCACTTTAGTAATCGGAAGCATCCTTGTCCCAAGTCCTGCTACAGGGAGGACTGCTTTTTTTACTATCATAAGTACCTCTCAAGAGTTTTTTCAAAAAAGTACTCTTTAGCCTTCTTAAAATGTTTATAAAGATCTTCCCAGTAAGAAAGACTTTTGGTATAAATGGTTGAAAATTCTGATAAATGCTGAGGGTTTAAAACTAAATTGGCACTCCATAAAAAGGTGGTCTTTGGGTCTAAAGTTTCTACCTGAGGGCTTACATATATCAACTCAAGTTCTCTTCTTAGTTCAACAGAGATCTTAAAATCTAAAAATTGTTTAATCTCATAAACTTCCTCTAAAGAATTGACACCTATCACCAATACCTTTAAAAGTCTATTTTTAATCAGAAAAACCAAGTCTTCCTTGTCTTTAATTTCTCTTACCACATAATCTTTATTAACTTTAAACCAGTCTGCTATAGGATTAAAAGAATTGGAAAGTTTCCAAAAAAAACCGACGACTAATTTTTGTAAAAATAAATCTGAAGAATCAACCCTCATGAAAAACCTCTTATTTTACCCCTTTGCCTCCAAGCTCTAAGTTAAGTGCCTCTTCTTCAACCCTTCTTTTTTTCTTAATAAGGTCTATTTGTCTTACTACAACATCTTTTCTTAATGCATGATAGATGGCCAATTCTTCTTCTATAAGATTTTTTTCGTAAAGCTCTATCAGATGTTGATCGAAGGTTTGCATCCCAAAAGGTTTCCCCTGGGTCATAACGTCATAAAAGGTTTTACCTTCTGATTCTCCTGTAAGAATAATCTCCTTTGCCCTTAAGTTATTGTAAAGTATATCAAACACAGGGACCCTTCCTCCTCCTATCTTAGGAAGTAGTTTTTGTCCTATAACCCATTTTAAAGAGGCTGCTAATCTTTGTCTGATAAAATTTTCTTCATCAGGAGGGTAAAAACCTATCACCCTGTTTATCGTTTGGGAGGCTCCTATCGTATGTAAGGTAGAAAAAACTAAATGTCCGGTTTCAGCCGCCATAAGTGCAATATCCATGGTTTCTTTGTCTCGTATTTCTCCTACCAAAATCACCTGAGGAGCTTCTCTTAGGGCAGCCCTAAGCCCCTCTGCATAAGAGCTAAAATCTGTACCCAATTCTCTTTGGTTAATGGTGGCTTTAATGGGTTGGTGGATATATTCTACAGGGTCTTCTAAGGTTAAGATATGGACAGGTTGAGTCTTGTTTATTTCATGAAGTATAGCAGCTAAGGAGGTGGTTTTCCCCTGACCGGTAGCTCCGGTAACCAACACAATCCCAAATTTCTCCTTAGCTATTTTATAAAAAACCTCAGGGAGGCCCCATTCGTCTATCCCCTTAACCCTCCCTTCAAGTTTCCTCATGATAATGTTATAGGTTTTTTGACGAGAAAAGACGTTTACCCTAAAACGGGTTTTGTCATCTAAAAAATAAGAAAGGTCTGCATATCCGTCTTTTAAAAGTTTCAAAAAAAGTTGAGGGTTCTCTTTTAAAAGATTGAACGCAATGCTCTCGGTTTGATGAGGAGTTAACCTTTCTACATAAAAATCCTCTAAAAATACATTTTTCATCTTTCCATAAACCATAACCTGAAAAGGATAGCCTGAAAGAATAAAAATATCAGAAACACCTGGCTCTATGTTAGCTAAGTTGTAAAGTAACTCTTTTATGTCAAAATCTGTTAGCATGAAATTACTAACCCGGCATTTCGGTGAAGTCTAAAATTTCTTTGTTTTGGACAAAAGGAATAAACCTACTTTTATCAACTGATTTGATAAAGGCCTCTTCAGGGCTTATCCACTTGTTGTTAAGATATTCCATAATACAGTCGTCAAGAGACATCATTCCATACTTTTTACCCATCTGAATCATCGAAGGTATTTGATGGATTTTATTTTCTCTTATAAGGTTTCTGATCGCAGGGGTAGCTATCATGATTTCCATGGCCACAATCCTACCAGGTCTGTCTATTCTTTTAAACATCGTCTGAGAAATAACCGCTCTTAAAGCCTCTGATAAAGAAACCCTTATCTGGTCTCTTTCCTCTGGAGGGAAAGCATCCACAATTCTACTCACAGTTTGAGCTGCGCTGATGGTATGGAGGGTAGCAAACACTAAATGTCCGGTTAAAGCAGCCTCAAGCGCTAAGGAAATGGTCTCTAAATCTCTCATTTCACCTATCATGATGATATCTGGGTCTTCTCTCAGAGCAGCCCTAAGGGCATTAGCAAAACTTTTGGTATGGACACCAAGTTCTCTTTGGTTTATCAAACAATTTTTAGGCTCATGCACAAACTCTATAGGGTCTTCTATGGTGAGAATATGGTCATAACGCATTCTATTGGCATAGTCTATGATAGCAGCTAAGGTAGTAGATTTACCTGACCCTGTGGGACCAGTAACCAAGACCAAACCTCTTGGTAAAAGGGCTAAACGATTAAGGATGGAAGGAAGGCCTAACTCTTCTACGGTTTTTATCTTGTTAGGAATAAGCCTAAAGGCTGCAGCAACCCCCCTTCTCTGACGATAATAGTTAACCCTAAAACGAGCTAAACCAGGAATTTCATAACCCCAGTCTACTTCTCCTTGTTCCTCAAACCTTTTGATGATTTCTTCAGGGGCTATTTCATAAAGCATTTCTCTGAGTTCTTCATCTCCTAAAACTTTATATTTAACTCTTTGAAGGTCTCCGTGAATCCTGAGAAGAGGAGGATTACCTGCAGAAAGATGCAGGTCAGAGGCTTGAGTGTCAACCATCAATTTAAAAAAAGCGTCTAACTTCGCCATTGTTTAATAATTATGATAAATGTTATCAAAAAGTCAATAGGCCTCTTAGGTAAAACTTTCTACCTCTCTTTCTACATGGACTTCCATAGCTTTGGTGATACAAACTGCCACACAAAACTCACAAGCAGTGCATTTTTCAGGGTTAAACCTTATATAAAAGGTGTCTTTTTCTACATAAAGAGCCCCTGTTGGGCATGCAGCAGTACAGTTTCCACAATGAATACATTTTTCCTCATTTTTGATGATCTGTTGTTCTAAAGACTTGACTTCAACCCCTACCTCTTTAAGATAGTTTAATCCTTCTCTTAGTTTTTCAGGGGTGCCTTCTAACTCTAAGATCATGATACCTTCTTTACCCGGGGTGATTACCGCCCTAAGAATGTTAAAAACTAAATCATAATCCTTTACCAGCCTATACACTATAGGCTGGTCTACTATCTCTGGGTTAAACTTAAGATAAAACCCTTTTTTGTAGACCACCTTTACCCTCCAAGGATTAGTTTTTGTTGTTTAAGAACTTTCCACAATATTCTAATCCCATTTTAGCAACCGTCAAATCAGGATTAAGCTCTAAGGCTTTTAAGAAGAAAACCTCTGCAGTAGGTAGCTGGTTTAACGCTTTTAAACAATAACCTACATTAGCATAGTCTATAGCTGAAGCAGGATTTAAATCTATGGCTTTAAAGAAGGCATCCATAGCCAAAAAATATTCTTCTAACTTATAATAAGCCCTTCCTAAGATGTTGTAAAGCTCAGGCACCTCTTCTAAAGAAAGACCCTGTAAAGCAGTTTCCACCGCTTTTTTATACTGTTCATATTTTAAATAAGCATCGGCTAAATGTGTATAAAGGGCTATTTTGTCGTCGTCAAAATCGATCATTTCAAGTGCCTTTTGATAGGCTGAGATCGCCTTGGGAATCTCTTTTAACTCCTTATAAACATTACCCAAAAAAGCCCAAAGAAAATATCTGTCTGGTACCTCTTTTATCAACTCTTCTAAGATTGATTTTTGAGACTCAAGAGGAAAATAAAGACTTAAAGTTCTTACAAACTGATAAAGATAGGAAATCTTAGTCCTTTCTCTAAAAAGTATTCCTGGAATCACCGCATAAACCGCTGGAATTTCTAAATCTGGGTGAGTTATATCTATCAAATAGGTTTGATACCCTAATTCTTTTAGTCTATCAGTTAAAACCTCAAGTTCTTGAATATGATCTTCAGAGTAAAGATTAGGAAGATCTTGCAAACTAACCTCTCCTTTGGTAGCCAATACCTGAGAAGCTTCTTCTAAAGTGCTAAACTTTGGAAGCCCACTTTCTAAGTATTTACCCTCGGTATCAAAATCTCCTGCCAGCTGAGCTACTTCTGTCAAGGCTCTTATTAAAGCCCTTTCCGGTGAGGTGCCTGTACCAGCAGCATAAACGATTTCACTTCTGTTAGGATAGGTAGAAGGGTCCATCGCCATCACCGCTATCGTTGGAGCAGGCATCCCAAAGGTCATATCTCTTATCCACACCTTTATTCCCAATCGACCATAACAAGAAAGCAGTCTCTCTCCTTCCCCTGAAATTGAACTCCTTTTTATTTCAGCCATGGGTATACCCTTTCTTACCGAAAGAGCGTTCACATGTCTTTCTATCAACTCACAGATAGCCTGAGTGGCTGCCTCAGGATAGGTATTTCCCCCGGCAGAACCATTATATTCATAAAGCATCCAAAACCAATGAAAAGGTAAATATTTAACTTTTTTGGTGGTAACCTCTAACCCAGGAACAAACCACATAGGGGTGTTTTTTAGATAACGATAGGCTATTTCTCTAACCTTACTTTTTTCCTCATCTTCTACAGACCTCAAAAATACCTCCCAGGCAAGGGCATCTTCTCCTAACTCCTCGAAAGTTGTTAATCTTCCTAACTTTTCTACCGATCGATAAAAAGAAAACAGAGAAAACCTTTCTACCAACTCCATAAGTGCACTTGCTTTAGCTAAAACCTCAGTAGAACCCTTACCCATCTGTTTAAAATTTCCGGTAGTCCTTTGTCCATCTATATCATAAAGACTTATATAAACAGGAATTCCAAGCCTTCCCTTATCTATCCTCTGAACTCCTTTATAGACCTTAAGCCCCAGGCTTTTAAGCCTATTTTCTACCCTCAATATCGTCTCTTCAGGAAAAGCTGCCTTGTCGGCTATTACTTTTTTAGAAGGTTGAAAAAATTTTTTTAAAATGCCTTCCATATTCCACTCCTTTTGTTTATAATTTAAAAAATTTAATTACTTTGGTAAACTTTATTTTACCATAAAACATGAAAATCGCCATTTGTCTAAGCGGAGGAATTGATAGCGCTATTTCTGCCTATCTTTTAAAAAAACAAGGAGCCTCTCTAGTCGGAATCACCTTTAAGCTTTTTGAAAAACAAAAAGAAGTAGAAAAAGCTAAGTTTATAGCCCAAACCCTTGACATACCTCATCACACCATAGACCTTACCCATCAATTTCAAAAGCAAATCATCTCTTATTTTATAAACACTTATGCCCAAGGTCAAACTCCCAATCCATGCGCTCTATGTAACGCAAAAATAAAATTTGGGAAAGTCCTTGACTGGACGTTAAAAAATTTAGGGACCGAAAAGTTAGCTACCGGACATTACGTGGGTTTAGGGGAATACCAAGGAGAGCTCCTGTTAAAGAAAGCAAAAGATCCTAAAAAGGATCAATCTTACTTTTTGTCCTTGATCAACAAAGATGCTTTACCTTTTCTAACATTTCCTTTAAGTGGCTACTTGAAAGAAGAAGTTAAAATGATGGCTAAAGAAATTTTTGGGATAGAACCCTCACAAGAATCTCAGGACGTATGTTTTTTAAAGGGAAGTTCAGTTAAAGAGTTTTTATTTATGTTTTTAAAACCTAGAAAGGGGCCTGTGGTTTATAAAGACAAAGTAGTGGGGACCCATGAAGGCATATTTTTCTATACCATAGGGCAGAGGAAAGGTCTAAAGATTCCTTTAGGTAAACCCCTTTATATAACCCGGTTAGACCCACAAACTAATACCATCTTTTTAGGAGAAAAAAAAGACCTTGCAGCCAAAGGACTTGTACTTGAGAGTCTAAACCTACACCTTCCGATAGATAAATGGACCTCTCCTGAAGCCCAGATAAGATACCGTAGCCCCATGGTGAAGGTTAAAGAGATAACCACTGAAGGGAAGAAAACAAAAATTTTTTTTGAAGAGGTTGTTTTTGGGGTAACCCCTGGTCAGGTTTGTGCCTTCTATGAAAAGGGATTCTTATTAGGAGGTGGTATTATCGTAGACAAGTTATAATTTCAGTTTATAATCAACCTCTATGGAGTCTAAGCTCACCAAAGAACAACAGGAGGTTTTAGCTACCCTCCAAGATGCAATCGTAATAGCAGGTCCTGGAACAGGGAAAACCTATACACTTGTGGCTAAGCTAAAACAAATTATAGAAAAAAACGAGGTTTCGCCTAAAAAAATTTTAGTCCTCACCTATTCTGTCAAAACCTCAAAGGAATTAAGGCAAAAATTGATTCAGGCAGGTTTAGAAAAAATAAAGGTTGATACCTTCCATGGCTATGCCTATGATCTATGGTGTCAACATCATCAAAAACCTCCTAAACTTATTACAGAAAAGGAAAAAAAGGAAATCTTAAGAAAACTTTTTGGTAGAACCCCAAAACCTTTAACTCAGTCAACAAACAAACTAACTTTTTTCGAATACCTTAAAAAGAACCAGCTTTTAGACTTTGAACTTTTACTTTATGAGGCTTCATCCTTTCATAACCTAAAATTTTCAGGCTATCATGTAGTTATAGACGAATTTCAAGACCTATCAGAAGATATTTTAGAATTTTTAACCCTTTTTAAGGATGCAACCTTTACGTTGTTTGGAGACCCCAATCAATCTATTTATGGTTTCCGCGGAGTTAACCTAAGAAAAATCAAAGACTTTTGGCATAACTTTAGACCTAACTTTAAGGTACTAACTCTTTCTCAGAGTTTTAGATGTCCAGAAGAAATTCTTAAGATAGCTGAACGGTTTAAATGTTCACCCTGGGAACAAGCACCCTACAACAGTTTAAAAAACGGGGGGAAGGTTCAGGGGCTTTTTTTTGAAAATCCCTTTCACGAAAGAGAAATTTTAACTAATTTGGTAAAAAAACTCTTAGGAGGATTACAGTTAGAGCAACAAAAACAGGGAGGGATTTCTCCTAAAGAAATCTTTGTCCTTTCAAGATTTAAAGAGGTATTTCAACCCTTAAAAGAAGCCTTTCTCAAGGCTGGGATACCGGTTAACTTAGCAGAAGAAGAGGCTAAGTCTACCTATGAAATCCTACAAGAGTTTATCTATGAAGCTCAATCTTCGGTTTTTTCTATAACAGATCTGATAAAAAAGGCACCTCACAAGACCAAAACCTATTTGGAAAATCTTTGGGAGCTTTCGAACCAAGATAAAGAAAAATTTTTAGGATATCTTGTCAGCACTCAACCCTCTGACCTTATAGACACAGACCGAGAGGGGGTTAACTTTCTCTCTATACATGCCTCAAAAGGGCTAGAAGCTGAAATAGTTATTTTAGTGGGCACAGAGCAAGGGCTTATTCCCCTTACGATTTTTAAAGACACAGACGAAGAGGAAGAAAGAAGACTGGTTTATGTTGCCCTAACCAGAGCTAAGAAAGAATTTTATTTTTCTGGGGTAAAAGAAAGAAAGATTTATCATTTTTGTCTAACCCAGGGATTATCTCCTTTCTTTAAGGAGCTACCTCTTCAAACCTTTAAGCAAAAACCACCTAAACCTAAGCAGCAAGGCCTTTTTTAATCTCTGATGTCAAACTTTTCTTTTTGAGCAAGTTGTCGCATCTTGTAAAGTGCCTTTTTTTCTATCTGCCTAATCCTTTCTCTTGAAACCTTAAACATATACCCTATTTCTTCTAACGTATATCCCTCATATTCTCCAAGACCAAACCTCATGCGAATGATTTTTTCTTCTCTTGGAGAGAGGGTGGCTAAAAACCTTTTTATCTTGTCTGAAATATCCTTTTTTCTGGCTGTATCATAAGGGGAAGGGCTTTTTTTATTTTCTATAAAATTTCCTAAGGTGCTGTCTTCGTCTCCAATAGGGGTTTCTAACGAGACAGGTTCTTTTGAAGTTTCAAAGATTACCAAGATTTTTTCATAAGGAACTCCAGTTCTTTGAGAAAGCTCCTCAGGAGTGGGCTCCCTTCCTAACTCTTTAGAAAGCTCATAAAAAACCTTAAAAACATAGTTTCTTAGCTCTAAAAAATGTACAGGAAGTCTTATGGTTCTTGTCTTATCAAGGATAGCTCTTGTGATAGACTGCCTTATCCACCAAGAAGCATAGGTGCTAAACTTATTACCTTTTCTATAATCAAAACGATAGACTGCCCTCATCAAACCAAGGTTTCCTTCCTGAATAAGGTCAGCCAAAGACAACCCCTGTCTTATATACTTTTTAGCGATAGATACTACCAACCTAAGATTAGCCTTTACCATTTCATCTTTTGCCTTTTCTATACGAGAGATATTCTTTTTTATATTAAAACAAAAATCTTTTATACCTTTAGGCTCTATCTTTTGTTTCTTATTTTTTATATATCGTTCTTCTAATTCCTTAACCATCTTTTCAAGATAGTTAACGTAAGTTTTTTTAGGTTTAAGATTAGGGTCTCTTCTCTGCCATTCCTGAACTACTGCTTTCATCTCTAAAATCTCTTTACATTCTATCTGAGCTTCTTTTATAATTTTTAATATATTATCAAAACCTTCCCTTATCTCTCTTGACAGCTCTTCTTCTCTTTCTGGGGTTAAAAGGTCATACTTACCCATTTCTTTGAGATAAAGGGATAATAACTCCTCTGAACCTGGCTCTGAAATGGTCTCTTCTTCGATCAATTCTCCCTCGGCAAAAGTAGAAAGCTCCTTAATCTTATCATGGACCTTCTTCTCTATATACTCCTCTCTTTCATAAGGATCCATGTCTTTTAACTCTATCCCATAACTCTCAAGAAGGTCAAAAATCTCTTCCATCTTGTCAGGGTCGCTATACTCTTCAGGTAAGATCTTGTTTAAAATTTCATAAGTAAGCTGACCGGTTTTCCCTAACTCTAAAATCTTTTCGTTAAGGTCCTTTTGTGCCATTTACTTCAACCACCCCTTTTCTTTTTAAATTGTTTTGTTAAATTTAAATATAACCAAAAAGATAACTATTAAAGTTTTATCTTCAACCATGCAGGATCCACTTTTGTTAAAAACTTTAATCTACATGCTCAGCTATCACCCCGATGAGTTCGGTCTTATTCCTGATAATAATGAATTTTTCAAAATAAAAGAAATTTTTCAAGCTCTAAATTTTACTAAAAAATTTAAAAAACTAAACTTAAACATATTAAAGCAGCTATTTTCTTACTATTATAGAGATTTTTTTGAATTTTTAGAAACATCAAACTTAGTAAAGCCTAAGGAGAAAAGATTCACTCCCCCCTTTAAGATAAGTTTAACCCAAGTTTATAATTTTAAAAAACTTTGGACATTTGTCAAGCCAAGGTTGTGGTATCAATTGTGTTTAGATGAAAAATGGAGCCCTAAGGAAGGACTTTTCCCTGTGTTTACTGAAAAAGAATTGGCAGAAAATTGGGCTAAAGCTAAAGGTGCACTGTTGATAGAGGTTTTACCTTATAAATTTTTTGAAGACATTGAAATTTACCAGTTTGGAGAAAAGGTGTTGTTACTCTCTTACCTTCATCATAATTTTTTGAAAGGGCCTTCTATCGATCAAAAGTTTATCCGTAAATACTTACCGCAACAAAAACCTGCTGAAAGACCGGACCCTATCATCCCTTTTAATCAAACTGCTTTTAACCAAGAAAATTATCAAACTGACCAAGACCTGCCTTTTAGAAAGCTAACTCACGGAAAGAAGAAAGAAAAACCCTGGAAAAAATATCAGAAAAAAAAGGCAAGGTTAAGAGAAAACTTAGAATAGGGTTAATTCAAAAGATCTTGTAAAATATCTACTAATCTTAGAATTTGATGAAAATAAGACTTTTTTTGCATTTTTCTTGGCAAAGGTTGGTTTTTTCGAGCAAAATAAATTCCTTTATAAACATCTCTTAATAAATCCATAGACCGTTCAAACAACCCTCGATTAAACCTAAAAGTAAAAAACAAAGAGAAGAACAAACGTAATAATTCCTTTCTTTCAAAACCAGGCACCGGTTGAAAAGGTAAAGGAACATAGGTTTTACCTATCAACGGGAGAAAAGCATAGGCAAAAAGGCAAATACGTTCTTCCACAGCCAAGTCCTGGTCTTGAGAAAGCTTGGTCAAAACCAGCCTAAGAAATTTTTCATCTAAGGATTTTTCTTCGACCATTTTCAGATAAAAAGGATATATCTGATAAAGTAGCCCAGACTTTTGTAAAAGTCTAAACCAGTCCAGCACCCAAAAACCAATAAGGTCTTTTAAAATTTCATCCCTCAACCTTTCCCAAACAACCTTTTTAATAAGATGAGAGTTTCTAATAATTGCTTCCCAAGTTAATGGTTCTATGTTAAATTTTAATCTTGATGCGTGTCTTATAGCTCTCAACATACGAACAGGATCGTTTAAAAACCTTTGATCATGGTTTCCTATAACCCTTATTATACCTTTTTTTAGATCTTCTAATCCTCCGACATAATCTATGATCTCTTTTGAAAAAACGTCATAAAAAAGGGCATTTATGGTTAAGTCTCTTCTTAAAGCATCCTCTTCTGGGGTTCCGTAGTTTTCCTTTACTTTACCGTCGTATTCCTCTTTACCTCTAAAGGTACTAACTTCTACGTACTGATCTTTGGTTATATAGACATGAACTATCGGAAACCTTCTTCCTATGATAAAAGCCCTCTTAGGAAAAAGAGAGACCACCTCTCGAGGAGTGGCGGTAGTTCCGATATCATAATCCTTAGGGTCTAATCCCAAAAGAAGATCCCTTACACACCCCCCTACCAAATAGGTGGTATATCCCTTTTGTTTTAAACGCTTGATGATCTTTAAGATCGGTTTTGGGATAGAAAGGTCTAACACTTTTTCTTTAGATACACCTGGATCGCTGAAATGGCTGCAGGGGTAGCTCCTGGTATTCTTAGGGCCTGACCTAAAGAAGTAGGTCTTATCTTACTAAATTTTTCACGAACCTCGTTGGTAAGCCCAGGAATTTCGTAATAATTTAGGTCTTCTGGCAGTTTTATGTTTTCAAGGCGTTTAAACCTTTCTACCTCTTTGAGTTGTCTTTCTATATATCCACTATATTTTATCTCTGTTTCCACCTCTAAGAGAACTTCTTGGTCAAACCTTTTTAATTCTGGGAGGAACTCTACAAGGTCCTCTATATCTATTTCTGGTCTTCTTAAAAGGTCGTAAGCCTTGGTAGTTTGTTTGATAGGAGCTATACCTTTGCTTTGAAGGTAACCGTTTATTAAATCAGGTGAGACCCTAATTTCTCGAAGAAGGGTCTCTAAGGTTTCTAATTTTTGCTTCTTATCAAGGTATCTTAACCACCTTTCTTCATCGATTAAACCTAACTTTTTTGCCTTTTCCGTAAGTCTTAGGTCAGCATTATCTTCTCTTAACAACAACCTATATTCTGCCCTTGAGGTAAAAATTCGGTAAGGTTCATCTACACCTTTGGTGACCAGGTCATCGATCAAGACTCCGATATAAGCCTCTGAACGGTCCAGAATAAAAGGTTCTTCTTCCTTTACGTAAAGGGCTGCGTTTATACCTGCTATGAGCCCTTGAGCTGCAGCCTCTTCATAACCTGTGGTTCCGTTGATTTGTCCGGCTAAAAACAGCCCTGAGATGAGTTTGGTTTCTAAAGAGGTTTTAAGTTGAGTTGGAAAAACAAAATCGTGTTCTATACCATACCCTGGCCTTAATATCTCAGCCTTTTCCAACCCAGGAATACTTCTTACCATCTTCCATTGCACGTCTATAGGAAGGCTGGTGCTTATCCCGTTAGGATAAACTTCAACGGTATCAAGACCTTCGGGTTCGATAAAAACTTGATGTCTCTCTTTGTCTGGGAAACGGAAGACTTTATCTTCTATCGAAGGACAATACCTAACCCCTCTCCCTTTAATTTTTCCTGTAAAAAGGGGAGACCTGTCTAAAGCACCTTGGATAATCTTATGGGTCTCTTCTGTGGTATAGGTTATAAAACATGGTACCTGAGGGAGAGGAGGACGTTTTCCTAAGTTTTTAAAGGAAAAAAGAGGTGGGGGAAAATCTCCCCATTGGATTTCCATTTTAGTATAATCTATGGTACGGGCATCAAGTCTGGGACAAGTTCCGGTTTTAAACCTACCGAGCTCAAAACCCAGTTCTTTGAGATTTTCTGCCAGTTTGTTGGAAGGAGGATCTCCAAGTCTTCCTGCCGGAAAACTTTCAAGCCCGATGTGTATAAGTCCATGAAAAAAAGTTCCTGGGGCTATCACCACAGCTTTAGCCCCAAACTCTTCTCCAGCTTTAGTCCTAACCCCTATTACCCTTTTATCTTTTACCAAAATTTGAGTAACCAATCCCTGTTTGATAAAAAGGTTCGGTACCCTTTCTAACCTTTTTTTCATCCTCTCTTGATATCTAAAGCGATCTGCCTGGGCTCTGGTAGCCCTTACCGCGGGTCCTTTCTTGGTGTTAAGTTTTCTAAACTGAATACCTGTTTCGTCTATAGCTAAAGCCATCTCCCCACCAAGGGCGTCTATCTCCTTTACCAAATGACCTTTACCTATTCCACCTATAGAAGGATTACAACTCATAGCCCCTATTCTTTCAAAATTGATGGTAATAAGAAGGGTTTTACACCCCATCCTTGCAGAGGCTAAACAAGCCTCAATTCCTGCATGGCCTGCTCCTATGACTATCACATCAAAGGTATCAAGAAAAATCATCCTAACCTTCCTTAATATTCTGATTTAATCAAAATTAAAACTCTCAAGTTTTATATTATACCACATTAACCCTTCCCTTAAATCCTTTATCCCTAAGAATACCTATCTTTTTCTACAAACCTACTTTTTAATAAACCTAACCTTAGATATTTAATAGCTAAAACGATAGTGGTTTTTGTAAGTTATGTTAAAATTAGAAGTCATATAGCTTACTTAAAAAGGAGGCTTTCATTATGGATTGGAAAGATACTTTGAACCTTCCTCAGACTGAATTTCCGATGAAGGCTAATCTTGTAGAAAGGGAACCAAAATTTTTAGAGTTTTGGGAAAAAGAAAAAATCTATGAAAAAATGCTTGAAAAAAGAAAAGATGCTCCTTTATACATCCTTCATGACGGACCTCCTTATGCCAATGGAAACATACACTTAGGTACAGCTTTAAACAAAATCTTAAAAGATATCATAGTAAAAAGCAAAATGATGGCTGGGTACAAGGTACCCTTTGTGCCAGGGTGGGATTGCCATGGATTACCTATTGAATTGAAGACAGAACAAGAATTAGGGGTAAAAAGGGGAGAACTCCCTCCTCTCACAATAAGAGAAGCCTGTAGAAAATATGCAGAAAGGTATATCAACATACAGAGAGAGGAGTTTAAAAGGCTTGGGGTCTTTGCTTTTTGGGATAAGCCTTATCTTACGATGGATTATAGGTATGAAGCTACGATTGCCAGAGAATTTTTAAGGTTTTTAGAATCAGGCCAGGTTTATAGAAGAAAAAAGCCGGTTTTTTGGTGCCCAACCTGTGTAACTGCCTTGGCAGAGGCTGAAGTAGAGTATGGACCACACAAGTCTTATTCTATTTTTGTAAAGTTCCCCTTTACTGAAGAGCTTAAAGATTTTATCTCTAAAGAATATCAGGTGACCTTAGACAAACCGGCTTATGTATTAATCTGGACCACTACTCCTTGGACATTGCCTGCAAACTTGGCTTTAGCCTTAAACCCTGATTTTGACTATTTATTAGTAAAGTGGGAGGATGAATATTATTTAGTAGCTGAAGGCCGTGTTTCAGGTCTTTGTGCCGAACTTAACAAGGACTTACCCAAAATCGTTGCTAAAATAGACCCCAAAAATTTAGAAGGCAAGAAAACTCTTCATCCCTTTTATAACAGAGAAAGCCTTATCATCTTGGCTGATTTTGTAAGTTTAGAGACCGGAACAGGAATAGTGCACATAGCCCCTGGACACGGAGAAGAGGACTATCAGGTAGGGCTTAAATATGGATTAGAGGTTTATGTGCCTGTTGATCAGGAAGGGAGATTTTACAAAGAGGTAGACTTAATAGGTGGACTTTCTATCTATCAGGCTAACGAAAAAATTTTAGAAATTTTAAAACAAAAAGGGCATCTACTTTCCTCAGATAAAATAGAGCACAGTTATCCTTTTTGCTGGAGGTGTAAAAAACCAGTTATTTTTAGGGCTGAAGACCAGTGGTTTATTTCTATGGAATTAAAAGGTTTACGGGAAAAAGCTTTACAAGCGGTAGAAAAAGTCAAATTTATTCCTTATTGGGGGAAAAACCGTCTTTACAGCATGTTAGAAAACAGACCTGATTGGTGTGTATCCAGGCAAAGGGTATGGGGTGTCCCTATTACCGTGTTTAAATGTGAAAAATGTGAAGAGATCTTAAGAGATTTTAAGTATTATGAAAAGGTCATAGAGATTTTTGAAAAAGAGGGTTGTGACCCTTGGTTTGTAAAACCAGCAGAAGAGCTTTTACCAGAAGGGACAGTCTGTCCTAACTGTGGTCATACCCAGTTTTCTAAGGAAAAAGACATTTTAGACGTCTGGTTTGACTCAGGGGTTTCTTTTGCTGCAGTACTTGAAAAAATAGAAGAGCTTTCCTTCCCTGCAGACTTATATTTAGAAGGATCAGACCAACATAGAGGTTGGTTCCATAGTTCCCTTCTCTGCTCGGTAGGAACAAGGGGGGTTCCTCCTTACAAAGCCTTACTTACCCATGGGTTTGTGGTAGACGGACAGGGAAGAAAAATGTCTAAAAGCTTGGGGAATGTTATTCATCCACAGGATATAATCACAAAACATGGAGCTGAAATATTAAGGCTTTGGGTATCGGCTGAAGACTACCGTGATGACATAAAAATCTCTAAAGAAATCCTTTCAAGGTTGGTTGAAGCCTACCGTAAAGTAAGAAATACCTGCAGGTTTTTGATAGGTAATCTTTATGACTTTGACCCTAAAAAAGACTTAGTACCTTTCGAAAAACTTCCTCCCTTTGAAAAATACATTCTCTATAGACTAAGCAGGCTAATAGAAAAGGTTAAAAAAGGCTACGAAGGCTTTGAATTTCATTTAGTCTATCATGAGATCTATCGTTTTTGTGTAATCGAACTTTCCTCCTTAATAATAGATATCAACCGGGATTATCTTTATTGTGAACCTCGAGAAAGTTTCAAACGTAGGGCTACTCAAACGGTTTTTTACTATGCGTTAGATTCTATAGTTAAACTTATCGCTCCTATCTTTTCTTTTACCGCAGAAGACATCTGGCAAAACCTTCCCTATCCTAAAGAAGAAATTTCGGTTTTTCTTACTGAGTTTCCTGATTACAGGTTTGATCTTTCTCAAGATGAGGTTAAGAGATGGGAAACCATACTTAGCCTTAGAGAAGAATTTCTAAAAGCCTTAGAGATAGCCAGAAAGGACCACAAAGTTATCAGCACCTTTTTAGAGGCTGAAGTCTATGTAGAGGCTCCAGAAGATATAAAGGAACTCTTAAAAGATAACTCTTTTTGGGAATACTTTTTGATGGTAGCTAAGTTTAAAATGATAGAAGCATTGGATCCAGTGTCTGAACCTCAAACCTTTGTTTCTGAAGAAACACCAGGACTTAAGATTTTGGTGAAGCCTACCGAATATAAAAAATGTGAAAGGTGCTGGCAAAGAAAGCCTGAGGTTGGTAGGCTCCCTAATCCTGAGCTTTGCGAAAGATGTTATCAGGTGGTAGGTGGTTAAATGAAAACCTTTTGGATATGGGCTAATATCGTTTTCTTATTAGACAGATTAACCAAATTTTTGTTTATAAACTTGACCTTTCCAGGTGGTCAAGACGTTTGGCAGGTTTTACCTGGTGTTAACTTAGTTAAAGTTTGGAATAAAGGAATAGCTTTTGGGCTTTTTGCTAAAAATAGCTTTTTAGGAACCTTAGGGTTGGTTTTTCTAAACCTAATTCTCCTCGCACTGATATTTTTTTTGGCTAAACATAAAGCTTATAAACCTGAAGCCAAGATGGAGACTATCGGCTTAGGGTTGATCTTTGGAGGGGGAATTAGCAACCTTTTAGACCGATTGTTTTTTGGGGCAGTGTTTGACTTCATAGACCTCTATGTAAAAAATTTTCATTGGCCTGCTTTTAATGTAGCAGATATAGCCATAACCTTAGGACTTTTTATCTTAATTTATAAACAAGTAAAACATGTTTCTTAAAATCATCGAAATTCCAAGATTAAAACATTTTTTGTTTAAAACCTCTTCTCAAGAGTTAGATTATCATGTAGAAGAGCTTTTAAAAAAGACATACAAAGGGGTATCTTCTAACTTTTACCAAGTTCCCCCTAAAAACCTGGTTTATCTCAACGAGATCCTTTACAACCTGAAAGAGCGGTTTAAAAAATTTTTAGGTTCTTCCCCTTTACCCTTTTATATAATCCTTTCAAAAGAAAGAGACTTTTCGGAAAAGCCTCAACATGTAAGGGCAGGAAAAATCTATTTTCAAGAAAACCTAAAAAAAGAGGTTTTACAGGAGTTTGAAGGGGTAAACCTTTTTTATAAGGTTCAGGACTGGTTAGACGACTGGAAAGAGCTAACGCTGCCTGCTACTGTTGACCCTAAAATCGATTTTTTTTATAAAGACTTCTTTTTTACCGGACCAAACCCACCATGTTTTTTCTGTGGAAGCACCCATCACCCTTACCACAAATGTCCTGGTCTTTTAGAACCTCAACCAAGATCGGTGTTAGAACAAGCCTTAGACCTTCCTTTTTCAGAGACTTCTCAAATTATATGGCAGGGCTTGATAGAGGAAAAACCAAATTATTTTAATATAAGGCACTTTTATCTTTTACCTGAATTTTTAAAGATAGTTTTTTACCGAGGAGAAGGGTTAACTTCCTGGTCTCAGTTAAAACTTTCGATAGAAACCCCTGTAAGAGGAGGAAACATCGGGATAGGTTTGGATGCTCTCATAAAAGGAGATTTAAACGTGGCTGAAAGTCGATTTCTTGAAGAAGAAAGTGATTTAAAGGCCTGTATAGGGTTGACCTTTGTAAACCTGTTAAAAAATAGATGGGATAGGGCTCTATACTTTCTTGAAACCGCTCTAAGTCAAAACACTTCTAATTTTACCAAAAGTTATATAATTTTTTTAAAAGGATATCTCTACGAATATCAAGGAAACGACCTGACAGCCAAAGAACTATATCAAAAAGCTTTTGAGTTAGATAAAACCTTTTTACCTGTCTTTTTCAGATTAAGAGTTTTAGATTATTTAAATGATGAACCAATTGATAAGTTTATGGGTTATTTTGGACATCCCCTTCTTATTTTCTGGGCTTTTACCGAGCCTCTGTTTATTAGAGATCAGGAGGAGTTAGAAAATTTTATAGAAAAACGAATCCTTGAGAAAAGAGAAAATGCCTTGCAAAGACTTAAAGAAGCTGAAGACCTGTTTCATCGGTTAAAACACGTAATGACCAAAGATGAGATCAAAGAATACGAAGAATTACTTAAAACCTTAGCGTATGACATTTATCACAGAGGTATGGGAGCAATAGATAAAGCCTCAGACCGAGCACTTGACCTTACCCTTGAATTGCAGGCTTTGGTTTATAACAAAGTAAAAGAAATAAACCATAAAATAACAGAGTTAAAAAAACAATATGAAGTTCTTGCGACCTTTTGGTCAAAATATCCTTATAAAGAAGAAGATATAATCTTCGGAAAAGAATTAAAAACCCTAAAGAATTTACTTGAAAAAAACTTAGAAAATACCAAAAAAAGAGATATATCACAGATTTTGACCCTGATGTTTTCAGAACTAAACTTAGCAGAAGAAAAGGTTCAGCTATTAAAAGACCTTAAAGATGACCTTAAGAGAAAATGGGTGTTTAGAAGAAGGCTGACAGACTTTTTAAGAAATTTTTTACTGTTAGAAACCCTTTTGGTAACCTTCTATGTAATCGGATATCTTTTTGAAGATTCTTTTTTAGAAAGCCTGCTTACTATTCCCGTGTTTTTAATTATCTCTGTTGTTATCTTATTCCTTTGTTTGATCCTTGCCTATACTAAAAATCCTGAATGATGAAATTTATTTGGGTTAACGCAGAAAAATTTCCCTATCAGGTTTTATCTTTCGAAAACCCTTTAGAAGTTATCAAAATAGATGATCCTTCTAATCTATCTCTTTTTTTTGAAAAACTCCAAAATTTTATCAAAAAAGGTTTTTATGCCTGTGGTTTCTTATGTTATGAGACAGGATACTTATTAGAAAAAAGACTTAACAAGTTTTTTAAAAAACCTAACCTGCCACTTGGTTATTTTGGAATCTATCTTCCTCCCCAAAACTTCTTCATCAATCCCCTTGAATTAGCTAAAACGGAAAATTTTCTGTCGATCGAAAACCTTAGTTTTTCTGTATCTAAAGAAACCTATCAGAAAGACATAAAAAAAATAAAAGATTACATAGCTTCTGGGGATGTTTATCAGGTTAACTACACCTTTAAGGTCAAGTTTTGTTTAAAAGGCCATCCATCAGACTTATTTTATCGGCTCCTCTTTTCTCAGCGCTGTAAATACAGTTTTTATTTAGAAGAAGAAAATTTCTCGATAGCCTCTTTATCTCCAGAACTTTTTCTCAAAAAAGAGGGGTATTTTTTATTAACCTCCCCGATGAAAGGAACGATTAAGAGAGCTCCCTTTTTCGTTTTAGACCAAAAGAGAAAAAGGGAACTTTTTTTGGATGAAAAAAATCGGGCAGAAAACGTAATGATAGTGGACCTTTTAAGAAATGATTTAGGAAGGGTTTGTGTGCCTGGAGAGGTTTGGATAACCCATATTTTCAACATAGAAACCTACCCTACCCTTCATCAGATGACCTCTTCTGTAAAGGGAAAACTTTCAACCGAAAATTTGTTTGAAATCTTTAAGGCGCTTTTCCCTTGCGGTTCAATTACCGGAGCACCTAAGATAAGGGCGATGGAAATTATCGCTGAGGTTGAAAAAGAACCCAGAGGAGTTTACACAGGAGCGATAGGGTATATAGACCCAAACCATAATTTTCTCTTTAACGTGGGGATAAGAACCTTAGTGTTCACTAAAAAAGATTTAGAAAGTTATCTTGGAGAAGCAGGTATTGGAAGTGGGGTGGTTTGGGATAGCAACCCTGATGAAGAATATGAAGAGTGTTTGCTCAAAGCTAAATTCTTTTTAAATCCTTTGCCTTATTTTCAACTGATAGAAACCTTCTGGTTTAAGTCCCATACCCTCAACCCCCTTCTAAAACTCCATTATCAAAGGTTGGTGTTTTCTGCTAAATATTTCAGGTTTAACCTACCCAAGGTTTTACAAAATTTTTCCAGTTTCCAAAGGTTTATCGAAACCCAAATACCTGACCAAAAAAAATATAAAGTAAGGCTTCTCCTTTATCCTGAAGGAAAGGTAGAATTATCTTTTCTTCCTTATGAGGGCTGGAAAAAAGGACTAAAAATAGCCTTTATGAAGCGAGATTTTGATTTATCTAATCTTTTCTATCACAAAACTACCGTAAGATCTCCTTTAGAAAAGACCCTGCAAAAAGTAAAAAAATTAGGGTTTGATGAGGTGGTCTTTTATGATGAAAACGGTAAAATTCTCGAAGGATCTTTTTCTAACTTTTTCGTCAAAAAAGAGGGGAAACTTTATACCCCACCTTTAAAATTAAAACTTCTTGATGGAGTTCTGAGAAAATTTTTGGTTAAAAAGAAAATAGCCTTAGAACAAGAACTCTCTCTTGAAACCCTAAAAAACTTTTCAGAAATTTATGTGGGCAATTCAGTGCGTGGACTTGGTAAAGTAGAAGATTGGTTTATACTAAAGTGAAAATTATTTAAAAGTGCATAATAAGGAGGAGGGAGTTAAAATGGCTAAAAAGGGTGGAACTTGTAAAAGGAAAAAACAAGCTTCTCAAGAAGTACAGGAAGTAAAAAAGTCTTACAAAATAGCTGTAATACCAGGAGATGGAACAGGGCCTGAGGTCATAAGAGAAGGAATAAAAGTTTTAGAAGCTGCAGGAAAAAGGTTTAACCTAAATTTTGACTGGAACTTCTTTGACTGGGGAGGAGAGAGATATCTTAAAACCGGAGAGACTATCCCAGAGGGGGGTATTGAGGAGCTTAAAAAACATGATGCCATATACTTAGGAGCAATAGGGCATCCTGAGGTAAAACCTGGAATTCTTGAAAAAGAAATCTTATTAAGGATCAGGTTTGAGCTTGACCAGTATGTTAACCTTAGGCCGATAAAACTTTATCCAGGGGTTTGGACTCCTATCAAAGATAAAGGTCCAGAAGACATAGATTTTGTAGTAGTTAGAGAAAATACAGAAGGGCTTTATGCAGGAGGTGGTGGCTTTTTAAGAAAAGGGACTCCCTATGAAGTGGCCATACAGGAATCCATAAATACCAGATACGGGGTAGAAAGGTGCCTCAGGTTTGCCTTTGAATACTGCAGAAAAAGAAATAAAAAGAAAAAGGTTACTTTGGTTGGAAAGACCAATGTTCTAACCTATGCCTTTGACCTGTGGTATAGAGTATTTCAAGAGGTAGGACAAGAATATCCTGACATAGAAAAAGACTATGCACATGTCGATGCCACCTGTATGTGGTTTGTAAAAAATCCTGAATGGTTTGACGTAATCGTTACAGACAACATGTTTGGTGATATCATCACCGACCTGGGAGCTATGATACAAGGTGGTATGGGTATTGCTGCTGGAGGAAACATCAATCCAAACGGAGTTTCTATGTTCGAGCCCATCGGTGGTTCTGCTCCCAAGTATACAGGAAAAAACGTAATTAATCCCCTGGCTGCCATTTGTGCAGGTATGATGATGTTAGAACACCTCGGGGAAGAAGAAGCAGCTAAAGCCGTAGAAAATGCGGTTATCAAAGTTTGTAGAGACCATCTAAAAAGCTTGTCTGCAGGACAGATGGGTTATTCTACAACCGAGGTCGGAGACTTAGTAGCCAAGTATACCGAAGAAGGAGTAGAACTTTAACATGAAAGATGTTAACGATAAACCTGAAAGAAATTCCCGAATCTCCAGGAGTTTATCTCTTTAAAGGAGAAAAAGGAGAGGTCCTTTACGTAGGAAAAGCTAAAAACCTAAAAAACAGGTTGTCTTACTATGTAAAAGGACCTCTTCTTTCTCCTAAAATTCAGCGGTTAGTAGAAACTGCCAAAGATTTAGAATATTTCCTTACTCAAACAGAAAAGGAAGCTCTTTTACTTGAAGCTATTTTTATCAAAAAATACCGTCCTAAATATAACGTCCTTTTAAAGGATGATAAAAATTATCCTCTATTAAGGTTGGGATTACAAGAAGAATATCCCTCTCTACAGATCGTTCGTAGAAGAAAAAAGGGAGATAAAGCTCTGTATTTTGGACCCTTTACCTCTGCTCGTGGGCTAAGAGAGGTTTTAAAGCTTCTTTCTAATACCTTTCCCCTAAGAAAATGCAGTCTTTCTGAAATGAAAAGGAGAAAAACCCCTTGTGTGTACTATCAAATCAAAAAATGTTTAGCTCCCTGTGTCAAGCCTATCTCTAAGGAAGAATACCAAACATTGGTAAATGGAGTGGTAGAATTTTTCCAGGGAGGAGGAAAAAAGTTAGCAGTAAAAATCCGACAGGAAATAGAAAGAATTGCCGAAAACTTAGAATTTGAAAGAGCAGCCTTTTTAAGAGATAGATTAAAAGACCTTGAAAACATCTTAGAAAAGCAAGCAGTAGTTTTACAAGAAACGGCAGACTTGGACTTCTGGTTAAACCAAAAAACAGAAAACAAAGAATACTTTATCGTCCTTTTTATCAGACATGGTTATCTATATGGCTTTCAGACCTTTGATGTTAAAACCCCTCTTGAAGGTTCAGCCCTAAAAGAAGTTTTAATCCAGTTTTATCTTGACGGAAAGATTATTCCTCCAGAAATTTATCTCCCGCATGAAATAGAAGAGAAAGAAGACTTAGAAGAAATCTTCACAGAAAGCACAGGACATAAAATAAAACTGTTGATACATCCTAACTCAGAAGAATTTGTCGTTTTAAAGCAAATCGCCTTAAAAAACTTGCAAGAATATATTTTTTCAGAAAAAAGAAGAGAAAAACCCTGGTATTCAGGGCTTGCAGAAGAAGTTAAAAAAGTTCTAAAGCTTTCTAAGGAACCTCAACGGGTAGAAGTTATAGACCTTTCGCAGTTTTATGGAGAAGCTAAAGTTGGTGCAACCGTATGTTTTTTTGAAGGAGAACCAGATAAAAGTTTTTATCGAAGGTATCATATCAAAGAAGCAGGTAGAGATGACTATTCAATGCTTTATGAAGTTTTATACAGAAGATTAAGACGAGGATTAGAAGAAGGAACCCTACCAGACTTATTCTTGATAGATGGAGGAAAAGGCCATTTAGAAACCGCTTTAAGGGTCCTCGAAGACCTTAACATAACAGACTTAGAAGTAAGGGCTGTAGCTAAAAACGAAAAAAGACAACCAGAAAAGCTTTATATCCCTGAGAGAAAAAATCCTGTTTTTTTACCTAAGTATAAAGAGGTTTTTCATTTTATCGGAAGGGTTATGGGAGAAGCCCACAGGTTTGCCAAAACCTTTGCTGAAAAGAAAAAAACTCATAAAGACTTATCAGGCTATTTAGATAAAATCAAAGGGATAGGACCTAAACGTAAAGAAATTCTCCTTTCTCATTTTAAAAGTTTAGAAGAGTTAATACAAGCTCCTTTAGAAAAAATCGCCAAACTTCCTGGCTTTAACCTAAACTTAGCCAAAACTATAAAAGAAACCCTATTACAACTCTCGAATTGATAAAAACATAGGGGGCAGCACCACATACCCCCCTTATGTTTGTTTTACAGTTTGTATTTTTCTTAACCCTTTTTAAAGATCTATGCTTTTTTAGAGAGGTCGGCTGCTATAACCTCTGCGATTTTTTTTCCGCTCATAAGCATACCGCCAAAAATTGGTCCCATCCTTGGCAAACCAAAAATTTCACAAACAGCAATCCCTGTAACATATAGACCCTCTGCTACCTTCCCTGTATGTTCTACCACCAATCTTTCAGAGGCTTCGCTCCAGTTTGACCTTTCTCCTTTGATAAAAATGTTTAAATCTGGGTTCTTTTCAGCAGCGATCTGTATGATTTCTGCCCCATGACCAGAGGCATCAACCAAAGCTTTTGAAGAAGTAAAAAGTGGGTCTACATGCAATCCTGCCATCTCTATAGCTGTCCATTTCCACAAAACCCCACAAACCTTAGGTGGGTTATCTCTAACGATTACGTCTTCTACATAAACCCCAAGAAAAAATTTGGCGCCTGCATCTAAAGCCCCTGTAGCCAGTTTAGCTATAAGTTCTGCAGGATCAACTACATATAAGCCTTTATCTGCTTTTTGACATTTTATCTTAAAATCTTCTACTATAGGTAATACCTCCTCCTGAACCACTATCTTAGGTATCATGTTACCTCCACCACCTATCCCCCCACCAAAAGACAACCTTTTTTCATAAACCGCTACCTTATAACCCTTTTCAGCTAAATACTTAGCACAAGTAAGACCTGAAGGCCCTGCCCCTACTATTAGTGCGTCTACCTTACTGTACTCGTAAAGGTCCTCCATCCCATACTTTACAATAGCTCTTTGAATCTCAAGCTCCATAAATCTCCTCCTATTTTAAAAATTTAAATAATAACTAAAATAGTTTAAAAATAAATATTTTTAAGGTTAAGAGAAATATTTCACATAACCAATGACCTAAAACAGTTGTTTATCATATCCCCATTTTTTAAGCTTAAGGGTTAGGGTTTTTCTGTCTATCCCTAATTTTTTAGCGGCTAAACTTTTGTTCCAGTTAAGCTGCTTAAGAACTTTAATTATATACTGCTTTTCTATCTCTTCTACAGGAACGATCTCTTCCCCATTTGAAGTAACCAATTCTTTTGTTAATTCTTCTGTCCTTTTTTCTTTAACCAGAGGCTCAAATTCTGCTAAAAGCAAATCTTTTTCTGTGATTTCCTCTTTGGTAGAAAAAATAACCAATCTTTCTATTAAGTTTTTAAGTTCCCTTATGTTTCCTGGCCAGTGATAATCCATAAAAAGCGATAAAACTTTAGGAGAGAAAATTTTCATAGGCTTTTTATATTTTTCACAAAAGTATTTTAAGAAATAGTTAGCCAAAAGTAATATATCTCCTTTTCGTTCCCTTAAAGGAGGCAAGTGAAGGTTTACCACGTTTAAACGATAGTAAAGGTCTTCTCTAAAAGTTCCCTTTTTAACCTCTTCTTTTAGGTCTTTGTTGGTTGCGGCTATGATTCTTACGTTGGCTTTTATCACCTTTAAACTACCTACAGGAGAAAATTCCTTTTCCTCTACCACTTTTAGAAGTTTGGCTTGAAGGTCTAAAGGAATATTGGCTATTTCGTCAAGAAAAAGCACTCCACCTTGAGCAAACTCTATTTTTCCTATCTTAGCTTGCTGAGCTCCGGTAAAAGCGCCTTTAGCATGTCCAAAAAGCTCACTTTCAAAAAGAGTTGGCACTACCGCCCCGCAGTCTACGCATACAAAAGGGCCCTTATAAACTAAATCCATTTCGTGAATTTTTTTGGCTAAAAGCCCTTTACCTGTACCTGACTCACCAGTAATAAGAACGGTGCAGTCGGTAGAAGCGATGATTTTAGCCTTTTCAAGAATTTGTTTTATCTTTGGGTCTTCTCCTACAAAGTTTATCTTTTCTTCTTTTTCTTTCAGGCTTAGTTTAAGATAAAGGTTTTCTAAGAGAAGCTTTTTTTTCTCTATAGCTTTTTCAACCGCTACCTTAGCCTGATAGACTGAAAAGGGCTTTTCTAAAAAATCAAAAGCCCCCATCTTGATAGCAGAAACAGCTGTCTCTATGTTACCATAGGCAGAAATAACGATAATCTGGCTTTCATAGTTTATCTCTAAAAACTCTTTTAAAAGGTCCAAACCATTTCCATCGGGAAGTTTTAGGTCCAAAAAAACTACATCGTATTCTTTCTTAGAAAAATGTTCCAGAGCTTCTTTCTTATTTTCAGCGTTATCTACCTGATAACCTTCTTTTTGAAAAAAGATAGACAATCCTTCTCTTATATCTATTTCATCGTCTACCACTAAAATCCTTCCTTTATATCGCATCTTCTCTCAAGGTCTCCCTGGTTGGTAAGGGAAAAAGGATCTCAAAACAAGCCCCTCCTTCTTTCAGGTTATAAACATTGATCCTACCTCCATGATTTTTAATGATACCATAACAAATAGAAAGGCCTAGACCTGTAGCCTCACCTTTTTCTTTAGTAGTAAAAAAGGGATCAAAAATAAAAGGCATAATTTCTGGAGGTATACCTGGACCGGTGTCTTTTACCTTTATGATAACCGTATCATATTTGACAGAGGTTTCTACAATAATTTCTCCCTTTCCTTTCATCGCCTGGGCTGCGTTGATAAAAAGATTAAAAAACACCTGTTCTATCTGCTTTTGACTAACATATACCTTAGGTAGGTTTTTTTGTAGTTTAAACGTAAAAGTTACGTTTTTAAACATAGGATACTCAGAAAGTAGTTCATACACTTTTTTAACACTAAGGTTTAAGTCTACCCATTCTCTCTTTTCTTCCTCTGGCCTACCAAAAGCTAAAAGTCCGTTGATAATGTTTCTACATCGTTCGGTCAGATTAATAATCCTATCGATCCATGTTTGATAAGTAGGAACCTCTCCTATTTCCTCTTTTAACATACTGGCATACAAAAGAATACCACTTAAAGGATTCTTAAGCTCATGAGAAATCTCTCCTGCCATCTTTCCTAAACTGGCAAGCCTTTCAGTATTAATCCAGTATGGGAACCTAAACCAGTCTTTTTCCTGAATAAATACGTGTATCGTATAGTTAGGATTGATAGGTAGGTTGAACAGGTAATAAAAGTTATTTTCAAAAGTAAAAAAAGTCAACCCAAACGTGTCAAAAACCGGACCAAAAAGTTCTTCTAAAAAGACTATTTCGTCATCTTTAAGAAGATAGATAAATTCTTTTAGAAATCTTGAATTGTAATAAACTACTTTGTGCTTAAACTCAAAATCTACTCTCTCACATTCAGACACAACGGTAGGATGTCTAATTTTTTCGATACTATCTTTGGTAAAAAATATAGAAACTTCTGCTAGAGTCATCAAGAGAGTTGGGCTAAAAAACCTTTTATTTCTCTTTCCATGTAAGCACTAGACATAAATATTACCAGCTTTTTTCCCAGATAGTTTAGCCATTCAAACCGTGGATAGGAGAAAAATTCCTCAGTAAGCTTAAAAGCCTTTTTACCTTTAAGTTTAATCTCTTCTACCATCCTATCAAGGTCTATTCTATCCTCTGAAGGAACGTTTTCTATACCTGCAGGTGTTTTAAGGTAAACCACATCTGCTATACTTAAACTTTCTACATAATCCTGTTGAAAAATTTTGCGCTTACTTGAGTTGGTCCTGGGTTCAAAAAATATTACAGTAAGCTCAGGCTTTATCGCTTTTTTAAGCTCACCTACAGTTAATCTTACAGCTGTAGGATGATGAGCAAAATCATCTACTACCACAAGGTCTTTATCCCTATAGATTATCTCTTGTCTTCTTTTTATCCCTGGGAAGGTTTTTAATCCCTCTTCTATGTCCTCGTTAAAAAGGTCTAACCCTTTTAGCAAGGCTATCACCCCTAAGGTGTTTAACACGTTATATTCTCCTACCAAGCTTACTTGAAAAGCCTCTTTTTTATAAGCCTGACTAAACTCAAAAATAGACATAAACCCTTGATTATCTAAAAAACTATCAACTTTAAGCAACCTAAAATCATTTGCCTCTCCTTTCCCATAACTGACGGCTTTAGCTTTAAGGTTTGCTTTGCTAACAACCTCATTAAGGTTTATATCATCCCCGTTATACACCAACAAACCATCTTCAGGTAAAAGCTCTATCATATCTATAAAAACCTTTTTTAAAGCCTCCAGATTAGAATATACGTCTGCATGGTCATATTCTAAGCTTGTCAAAATAACTGCATAGGGCTTATAATGAAAAAACTTAGGCACTCTATCAAAAGAGGCAGAGGGATATTCATCTCCTTCTATCACCATCCATTCCCCTTCACCATAACCGAAATTTTTCTCTTCATCCCTCAACACCCCTCCTACCAAAAAAGAAGGAGAATAGCCACCTCTTTTCATTAAATAACTTAGAAGCGCGGTGGTGGTTGATTTCCCATGGGTTCCTGCACACACCAATACTTTTTTCCCATTAAACCAATTCTTTTCGAGAAATTGAGGGAAAGAGTACAACGGAAGGTTTAACTTCTGGGCTTTCAAAAGCTCTGGATGGTTAGCCTTTACCGAATTTCCTACGATCACACAGTCAGGTTTTATTTTAACTATGTTTTCTGGATCAAAAGGTAGAACCTTTATTCCTAAATTTTTTAAAATGTCTGAAGCAGGAGGATAAATTTCTCCTTTTTCTGAACCAAAAACTTCATACCCAGACTGTTTTAATACACCTTCATAATTAAACTCCCTCGTTTTCAAAAATAATTTCTATTTCAGGTTCCCCTAAAACCTCTTTTGCTGACCCTTGATTTATAGCTATTTCCAACAATCCTTCACTCCCAAACAAAGCTACCAACTCCCCTTTCTTGGCCCCACCATAGGTCTTGACCAAAGGAACTTCCCGATGGTTAACCAAAATTTTAAAAGGCTTGTTCTTTGCCTTAAGTAGCTCTTGTCTAAGGTTAGTAATCAAGTTGCCAAACTGATCCACATACCAAATAGCTAATTTTAATCCCTTTTCGGTTTTTTGAGGAGGTTTAAACTCAAGCTTAACTAAAGTATCCATAGAGATTTTTTGGCTAAAACTCTCTAACGGTTCCTCTGCTAACAAAAAAGATACAACCGGAGCAAAGAGATCTCTTCCATGAAAAGTCTTGCTATAAGGAGGACGTAAAACTTTAGAAACCTCTATCTCATAGGGAATACACTTTTCTGTCTGATAGATTAATGAAAAAATCCCGTTATCAGGCCCTACAAAAAAATATTTATCGGTTTTAACCACTAAAGCCTTTCTTTCTGTACCTACCCCTGGGTCAACCACACAGAGGAAAACAGTGCCTTCAGGAAAATAACGATAAGAAAAAAACAACATAAGGGATGCTTGTTTTACATCTTGAGGTGGTATTTCATGACAAAGGTCTATAAACTGAAGACTTGTTATGTTCACTCCTTTTCTATTAAGTTCTTGTAATATTTTTCCCTTAACTACCCCTACATAATGGTCTTTGATACCAAAATCCGTAAGTAGCACTACAGTTTTATACATTCTACGGCTTCTCCCTCAGCCAACCTTTTTCTTGCTTTAGGTGCATATTTTAATAGAAGTTCTCTAATAAACTCTACAGGAGGATTTCCTTCAACCACACAGGCAACAGGAGAACTTTGACTAAGCATATAAAGAGGAAACTCTTTTTCGACTATCTCCTGGATTGTCTGATTTTCCTCTTGGTTTCTACCAAGGATAACCCAAAGGTTTTCCTCTAAAAAATGTCTTCCCAAGCAAAGAAGTTGAGCGGTTTTATAGGTGAGAAGTCTTTTTTCTTTCAAAACTTTCAACACCCTTGAGCCTATCTGAGGGTCTGTCAATAAACACCCTCCAGCAGGTGTTGGTATCTCCTTTATCCCCCATTTTTTAGCCAGCTCAAGCTGTGGTTTTCTTTGTCTACCTTGAAGGTCTAAAAGTTTTTCCCTGTCTACTAAACCTTCCCTTTCAGGGATAGTAGGTTCCAAAAGTTTAGCAGATAAAGGTCTAAGCAGTATTCCCTTTACCTCTGCATCTCTTTCTATAGTCTCTAAGGCCTGTCGATTCTGGCTCATAGGCCTTTGTCCTACTACCTCTCCAGTGGCTATAAAATCAGCCCCAAGTTCAGAAAGTAAGGTTTTAGCAAGTCTAACCATCAAAATTTTACAGTCTAAACAAGGGTTAGCAAAATCTCCATACCCATATCTTGGTTTTTTTAAAATCTGAAGATATTCTTCCGTAATGTCTAAAACCAATCCTTTTTCAAACCCCAGCTCTAAACTCTTTTGATAAAAAATCTCAGGATTTTTTTTGTATTTCCAACCAAAAAAAGGGGTAATAAATTTAACAGGTATAACCTTTATCCCTTGAGTCTTCAAGACAAGGCCAGCAAGAAGGCTGTCAAGCCCGTCTGAAAATAACAAAAGAGCCTTTCCCATCTAAGAACTTTCCCTTAAAAACTGCTGAGCTAACTCAAGGTTTTCAGGATGACCTAACATTCTTGCGATCTCTTTAAGCCTTTCTTCTTTCTCAAGAGGTCTAACCACCGCTTTGGTTTCTCCAAGATCTGAGTACTTTTCTACTAAAAAATGATGATCTGCCATGGCTGCTATTTGAGGAAGATGGGTAATACAAACTACCTGCGTATTTTCCGAAAGTTTTTTAAGTTTTTCACCTACTTTTTTCGCGGTAATCCCACCTATACCTACGTCTACCTCGTCAAAAATTACTGTTTTAGGTGTCTGTTTGGTCTGGATGATTGATTGAATAGCCAGAAAAATACGAGAAAGTTCTCCTCCTGAAGCTACCTTTTCAAGAGGTTTTGGAGGGATCCCTGGATTAGATGAAAAAAGAAATCTCACCTCATCAAGCCCATAAGAACCAAGGTTACTTCCTTCAGGTGCTTTAGAGTTAACTTCTATCAAAAACTCAACCTTTTCCATCCCAAGTTCTTTTAGCTCTTCTTTTAATAATTTAGTTAGGGCTAAAGATCCCTCTTTTCTTTTCAACGACAAATCTTTAGCTAAGCTTAAGACTTCTTCTAAAACTATTTCTTGCTTTTTCTTTAAATCCTCATAATCCTCTCTCCCAAACTCAAGAAGGTTTAACTCACTTTTGAGTTCCTCTAATAACTTTTGCAAGCCTCTGGTGTCTCGCTGATATTTCTTTTTTAATTTTTCGTATTGAGAAAGCCTTGTTTCTATTTGGTCTAAAAGGGAACTATCTTCAGGAAGCCCTCTGGAATAGGTGTATATTTCTCTTAAAATCTCTTTAATTTCATAATAAAACCCTGAGGTTTTTTCAGCATAAATCTTAAAAACTCTATCCAAACTACTTATTTTTTCTAAAGAAGATAAAGCCTGATAAAGGTTTGAGGTAGTCTCTTCTAAACTTTTTGATGTCAAGTCTAACTGTTCTTTTAAAAACGTAAGGTTTTTAAGTTTTTCTCTTTCCTCTCTAAGTTGTTCTTCTTCCTCAGGATCGGGTTTTAGGTCTTCAAGCTCTTTTATCTGGAAAAGTAAAAAATCTTTTTTAACGGAGAGATCCTCAAGTTTTTTTTCTAAAGCCAAAACTTGAGAAGAAATTTCTTTATAACGAGCTAAGGCCTCTCTATAAGCCTTCAAAAGACTAAATGAATCAGCAAACTCATCTAAAAGCTCTAACTGTTTTTCGGGATCAATAAGGGTGTAAAATTCGTGCTGACTGGTAAGAAGGATTAAATCTTTGATTAGGTAGCTAAGGTCTGTTAAAGAAGCTGGTTCTCCGTTAATAAAAACTCTCTGTTTTTTTGGAGAAAAAACCCTGAGGATATGCACCTCATCTGTTTCTTGATATCCTAAGTCTTTTAATCTTTGATATAGAAAATCGCCTCCCCAGATAAGGGCTTCTACCTCTCCTTCTTTAGCCCCTGGTTTCAGATAGTCTTGACTAAACCGATCTCCTAAAAGGAGCCTTATTGCCTTTATTATCAAAGACTTTCCTGCCCCTGTTTCTCCGGTAAAAACAATAAATCCTTTATCAAAGTTAAGCGAGATTTCGTCTATCAACACCAAATTTCTAATACTAAGTTCTTTTAACATGGCTTAAGTACGATAAAATTTTAAAACATTTTCTGGCAAAAAACAAGGTGAGAACCTCTTGATAAACCAGATTTTTAGAGTAATATTTACAAAAGTATACGGGTTTTTCGCCCGGGTGGCGGAATTGGTAGACGCTGTGGACTTAAAATCCACTGGGGTTTCCGCCCCGTGCCGGTTCGAGTCCGGCCCCGGGCATTTTTCTCTAAGTTTCAAGGGAATTATTTTTTCACATTTTTATTTAACCACGCGGGCTCATCACAACCATTACAAATTAGACTCTAAACCCCTCCCTACTTTTCCAAATTATATTTTTAAACTATTTATCTTGTAAAAATTTTGTTTTAGATTATAGTTTTTAATATATCTTAGGTCTTTGACAAGAGAATAGGCTACAGGGCAGGGGCAATCTTGAGCTTTAAGGGGCCAGCATAACTTTTTCAAGGGTGTGTGTAAGTATATTTGGTAAACAAATAAACATTTTTTGCCCTTCCCTACAAATAAGATTTTATGCGACATAGAGAAGGGTATTTTTAGAGGTATTTTATTGAGTCTCATTTGCAATTGAAATTGCCAAAAAGTATCCTTGTAAGTTATTGATTTTATGTAAAAAATTTTTGTTATCCCAGGCTGTCAAGCATAGATTTCATCAGGGTTTCAAAGGGTCATTTTTAAAAATTTAGTTTTATACTAAACTTAAAAAAGTTAGATT
>NZ_KE384097.1:57089-104977 GCF_000423845.1 Thermodesulfobacterium hveragerdense DSM 12571
TAGTTTGTTTGCTTCTACTGAATGTAGAAATCTTCCTTATTTAAAAATAATCTGGTGATTGGTAAGTGGTCTGAGTTGCTTAAAATATCTGCAATTATAAACGAACAGGGGAAAACCTCTAAATTCGGTGGCTATTCCATTTTTAGTGAGAAGAAAAATAAAGAATAGCTTTAATCTTACTCCATTAACGCAATTGTTTGATAGAGCGTACTCATAAAATTAATTTGTAAGGCTATACTAAAGTTTTGCTTAGATTAAAAATTTTATTTTTACAGGTAGTTTTTATTAGCTCAGCCTCAGGTAAAAAAGACCAGATTTTGTGAGTTATCAAAGAGATAGCAAGGTGGACTCCATCTGTTGGGTCAGGATGGTCTGAACTATGAACAGAAATAAGAATCCCTCTGGTTTCATAAGGATTTACAGCTACAAAAAACCGTTGTTGCAGACTCTTTTCTAACACTATGAGGTCTATAAGTAACCCATCTTCTTTGGTATAAACATCTAAAACCTTTATTAAATCCCCTTCGCTTTGGTATAAAATGCCCTTAGATATAGCTTTAGCCAAGGCTCGAAAATCTGGCAATTCTTTTACCTTCAACACACTTATTATGGGCACATAGTCCTCCTTCGTTAACCTTAATAAAGAATATTTCTCTTTTATCCAATCAGGCAACCTAACCCTTTTTATCTTTTTAAAACCGGTAAAATATAAAGGTAGACCTTGAGAAAGCCATTTTCTTGCATATTTGGTAGGATAAAAATCTTCTATCTCAGTTCTTATAAGCTCTTCCCAAAGAGGAGAAAAAGCCTCATTAGTGGTAAATAATTTTACTACCTCCTCAAGATAAGGTCTATGGTCTGTTGCCATCCGAAAAAATCCACCTTCTTTAAGCCGGTCTGCAAGCAACCATACAAACGCTTCATTAACTAACCTGTTTCGTCTTTTCTTACGTTTATCCCAAGGATCTGGAAAATTAAGATAAAGTCCAGAGATACTTTCTGAAGTAAACCCTTTAATAAGAAGTTTGGTCCCTTCCATCGGTAAGAGTCTTAAATTTGAAAGACCTTCTCCTTCTGCCCTTTTTAAAGCCTTTCTTAAAACCTCCCGGCAAAACTCGGTGCCAACAAAGTTAAAATGAGGGTAAGTTTTGGCTAAATGAACGATAAACTCTCCGTTTCCTATACCTATCTCTACATAAATAGGGTTTAAATTGTTAAAAATCTCAGACCACTTAGGTTGAAAGCCTAAATCTTCTTCTTTTAAGTAGACTTTATTTTCCATTAAAGTTGAAGTTTTCTTTATAAGAGTAACCGCCTCCAAGGGCTTTGTAAAGATTAACATAGGCATTAAGAAGGTCTGTTTGTAGTTGGATTAGGTTAAGCTTAGCGTTGAGATAGTTTCTCTGAGCATCAATTACCACCAAATAATCAATCAACCCTTGTTCAAACTTTTTTTCTGAAAGGGAAAGAACCTTTTCTAAAGAGGCTAATCGCTCCTTTTGAACTTCCAACTTTTTCTCTGCTGTTTCTATGGCTACCAAAGCATCATATACTTCTTTAAAAGCAGTTTTTACGGTTTTTACATAGGTATACAAAGCCTCCCTCTTTTGAGCCTCTTTTAGTTCTACCTGGCTTTTAGTTCTACCAAAATCAAGTATCGGTCCTGCTAAAGAAAGTCCCAGATTCCAAAAAGAGGCTGAATGTGTAATAAGGTTTGACAACTCATTACTTTTATACCCTAAAGCACCTGTTAAAGAAATACTCGGAAAATAGGCTGATTTGGCTACACCTATCTCAAAGTTAGCGGCTTTAAGGGTCTCTTCTGCCGCGATGATATCAGGCCTGCGCACCAAAACTTCAGAAGGTAAAACTGAGGGAGGTTTTAAAGGCTGAGGTAAATCCTGCCTTACCAAAAAATTTTTTTCAAAAATCTCCTTAGGACTTCTTCCTAAAAGGACGGACAAAACAGTTTTCAAAACTTCTCTTTGATTTTTCAAAGTTTCTACCGTTAATTTGGCAGATTCATACTCTGCCTTAGCCTGTTCTACAACTATTTTGCTAACCAAACCTTTTTGAAACTGAGTTTTTCTATATTCGTAAGTTTCTCTAAGCTTTTCGGCGTAATCTTCGGCGGTTTTAAGTTGCAAGGTGGTTGAAGTTAGGTTTAAATAGGTAGAGACTACGTTTGCAATCAGGCTGATTTTTAAAGCTTCTTGGTTAGCTTTAGCAGATAAAAGCCTTGCAAGACCTGCCTTTTCTTGATTTCTAAGTTTACCCCAAAGGTCTATCTCATAAGACACCAAACCAGAAAAAGAAAAGGAATAATCTGTTTTGCCTCCAAGAGGACCAGTATATTCAGAATTTCTACCTCTTTCAGCCTGACCTTGATAACCAAAATAAGGATAAAGCTGAGCCCTTAGGTTGCCAAGCATAGCTAAGGCTTGTTCCACACGAGACTGCGCGATCATAAGATCATCGTTTGCTTTTAGGGCCTCTTCTACCAGCTGGTTTAAGTAAGGATCATCAAAGTTTTTCCACCAGTTATCTGTTAAGCTAACGGTCCCATTTTCTAACCTAATACTCTGAGGTAAAGGTAGATCAGGCTTCTTAAGCTCTGGGGCTAAAGAGCAACCAAAAACCAAAAACATGCTTAAACCTAAAATCGTTAGTTTAGATTTTTTCATTTTCTTCCCGTTATTTTAGAAAGTCTCTCTCTTAATTTTACCACCACGTAATAAAAAAGAGGTATAAAGAAAACCCCAAACAACGTTGCAAAGGTCATTCCCATAACCACGGTTGTTCCGATGATCATTCTGCTGTGAGCTCCAGCTCCACTTGCAAACATAAGAGGTATAGCCCCGGCAATAAAAGCAAACGAGGTCATCATAATCGGTCTATACCTGAGATAAGCAGCCTCTATCGTTGCTTCAACCAACCCCATACCACGTTTTAACCTTTCTTCTGCAAACTCAACGATCAAAATAGCATTTTTGGCAGAAAGTCCGATCAAAACCAAAAGCCCTGCTTGGAAATATATGTCATTCTGTAAACCAAAAAGATTTAATCCCAAGGCTGCCCCAAAAAGGGCAAAAGGTGCACTTAAGAGGATGGCAAGAGGAGCACTCCAGCTTTCATAAAGCGCAACCAAGATAAGATAAATAAAAATTAAGGCATATATAAGGGCTAAATTACCCTTAGTTTGTACCTTGACCTCCTGATAAGACGTTCCTGCCCAGGCTATCGTATATCCTGGAGGTAAAACTTCTTTGGCTACCTCAGAAATAGCCTTGATAGCATCACCTGAAGTATATCCAGGCTTAGGATTTCCTAAAACTTTAGCACTTACGAACATATTAAATTTTTCTAAAATAGGAGCATCTGGGATTAACTCTACTTTAATCAAACTACTGATAGGGATCAAGTTTCCATTTTTTGAGCGAACATAGACATAACTATAATCTCTTAAATCATCACGATATTCACCTTCTGCACCTAAGTTAACATGAAAAATTCTACCGTAAAGGTTAAAATCATTAACATAGTATTTACCAAACACGATGTTTAAAGTACGATAAACTTCATCTACATCTACCTCATAGGCCTTAGCTTTTTCTCTGTCAACTGTAACCTTATAAGTAGGAACATTAGGAACAAAAGTAGTTCTAACTGCGGTAAGTTCAGGCCTTTGATTAGCTTTAGCCACTATCTCTTGAACATATTTATAAAGGTCAGAAAGAGGTCTTCCTGACCTATCCTGGATATACATTTCAAAACCACCTACCAAACTCATGCCTCTAATAGGAGGTGGATTTACTACAAAGATTAAAGCCTCCCGGTTTTTCGCAAATTGTTGATTTAATCTCTGAACCAAAGCAAATGAAGAATGTTCTCTACCCTTCCTTTCTTTCCAATCCTTTAGATGAATAAAAGTAGTCAAAGAATCGCTTTTAAAATCAAAAGTTTGCAAATCGAGACCTGCTATGTTTATCCACTCCTCTATTTCTTTGGTTTTGGCTAAGGTATCACTTATTTCGTTGGCAACATTTATCGTTCTTTTTAATGAAGATCCTGGAGGTAGGTTAGTAAAGATATTAAGAAGACCATTATCTTCAAAAGGCACTAGTCCTGTAGGTAGACGTTTGATAAAAAATATAGTTCCTATTACCACAAAAATAAATACCGCTATTCCTATCGGTACAAATCTAAGAAAATTTTTAACTGTGTTTACAAACCACTTTCTACTTTTAAAAAAGAATAGATTAAACAATCTAATAGGTAAAGGCATCTTTTTATGCTCTTCCTCTAAAAATCTTGCACAAAGGGCTGGGGTCAGTGTGAGAGCTACAATTCCAGAGAGGATCATAGAAATAGCGATGGTTACGGCAAACTGACGATAAAAAGCACCGGTAAAACCTCCTAAAAAGGCTGCGGGGATAAAAACCGCAGAAAGCACAAGTACTATCGCTATGATAGGCCCTGTTATCTCTTGCATAGCCTCGATGGTTGCTTCTTTAGAAGAAAGCCTTTTAACCCTCTTTATTCTTTCTGCATTTTCTATCACGATGATGGCATCATCTACCACAAGTCCTATGGCTAATACCAGACCAAAAAGGGTAAGAAGGTTGATAGAAAAACCTAAGGCATACATGCCAGCAAATGTTCCAATGATAGAAACAGGTATGGCAAGCACAGGGATGATGGTAGCCTTTAAACTCCCTAAGAAAAGATAGATAACAAACACTACCAAAACTAAAGCTATCACAAAAGTAAGGATAACCTCTTTGATAGCTTCCTTAACATAAGGAGCTGGGTCATAAGGATAATAAAATTTTATATCCTCTGGAAAGTTATGCGAAAGTTCTTTTAACGTCTCTTTTGCCTTTTTGTTTACTTCTAAAAGGTTAGCATTGGGGGCCAAAAAAATACCTACTAGGATAGCAGGGTCTTTCTTATAAAAAGACTGTCTGTTAAAGTTTTCTGAACTTAGCTCTACGGTTGCTACGTCCTTTAAAAGTAGCTTAGACCCATCAGGATTTGACCTCAAGATGATGTTTTCAAACTGAGAAACCTTTTCAAACCTTGGATCTCCTTTTACGGTGTAAGAAAAACTATAAGCCTTATCTGTAGGTTCTTGAGCTATACCTCCTGCAGAAAACTGTTGATTTTGAGACGCAATAGCTTGGGCTACTTCTATCGGGGTTAAACCATATTTAGCAAGTTTATCGGGTTTTAACCAAACCCTGATAGAATAACTTTTATCATCAAAAATTACAACGTCTCCTACCCCGGGTATACGCTTTAACTCTTCTACCACGTTTATCAAAACAAAGTTAGAAATTTCTACCGGGCTTCTTACCCCTCCCTGAGAGATAAAAGCTACCACCAAAGCAATGTCAGGGGAACGTTCTCTTACCTGAACTCCTTGTCTTCTTACCTCTTCAGGAAGTTTACTCAAGGCCATTTGTACCCTGTTATTTACATCCATCTTCGCAACGTTAACATCAGTCCCTACTTCAAAGTAAACATTTATGTTAACATCTCCGCTTGAAGAAGCAGTACTTGACATATAAATCATGTTAGGGACACCGTTAATACTTTCTTCTAAAGGAGTAACTACTGTTTTTAAAACAGTTTCGGCGTCTGCCCCAGGATAAACAGTTCTAACCATTATTTGAGGAGGGGTAAGGGCTGGATATTCTTGGATAGGGAGTACTTGTATAGCTAAAATCCCAAGCAAAACAAAAAAGATAGAAACTACTGCCGCAAATCTCGGCCTTTCTATAAAAAACTTTGAAATCATACTTATTCTCCAACTACCTTTTCCACCTTTACAGGAACACCTGGCTTGAGCTTAAGGAGATTGTCTAAAGCTATAATATCTCCTGGTTTAAGGCCTTCTTCTATCACTACATACTCGTCTGAAGTTTCTCCAAGTTTTACTGGCTGAGGCTGTACCTTGTTATCCTTTATTATCCAGACCACAGGACCGGTAGGTGTCTGAAACACAGCTTTTTGAGGTATTAGGATTATGTTCTTTCTTGTGATACCTTTTACTACAACCTGCACAAACTGCCCTGGAAGTAAAATCCTTTCAGGATTTTTAAAAAGTCCCCTGGCTTTAACTGATGCGGTCTTTTCATCGATGATGGTGTCTACAAAATCTATCACCCCTGAATAAGGATAAGTTTTACCTTCAAGGATTAAGCCAAGGTTTAGACCTTTTAGTCCCATAAGCCCCTTTTTGGTGATCTCGAACCCTAATTTAACCAAATCTCTGTCAGGAAAAGAAAAATCAACATAAATAGGGTCTATCTGGTTTATCGTTACCAAAGGCGTACCAGGATTTACCAGATTCCCTACGTCTACCATTCTCTGTCCTACAATACCAGAAACCGGGGCTACAACTTTGGTGTAGCCTAAGTTTATCTCTGCTTGTCTTAACTGGGCCTTAGCATATTCAACATTTGCCTTAGCAGTTTTATAAGCAGAAAGGGCAAAGTCTCTTTCTTGTTCACTTACTACCTTTGCTTTAAAAGATGCTTCTATCCTTCTCCAATCTTTTTCTGCTTTCTCATACTCGGCAAGGGCTCTTTCTAAATTAGCCTTTGCACTTCTATAATTAGCTTCATACAAATCAGGTTCTATCAAAAAAAGCACCTGACCCTTTTTAACAAAATCCCCTTCCTTAAAATACTGCTTTTGTAATACCCCGGTAATTCTTGCCGATACTGTTACAAAAGAAATACTCTTAGTTTTACCAGGATAGACCAATTCAACCTTATGATCTTTAGGTTGAAGAACCTGATAAGCAGTTACAGGTACGACCATAGGTTTTGGTTGCTCTCCATTTTTCTTATAACAACCGAAAAGACTTAAACTTATGATAAATGTCCAGACTAATATCCTAAACATATAGACTACTCCTTCGCTTAGGGTTTAAGGCCAACTCCTTTTATAAAAAATTCTACATAACAGTCTATAATTGTTTCTAAATCATTTTTTCTGATGTTTAAAAACTCTTTGATTTCTTTAGCATAAAAGTAAGAAAAAAACATCCCTAAAAAGGCTCTCGCTGCAAACTGTGTATTTACTCTTCTAAAAATACCCCTTTCTATTAACTCGTTAAAATATGAAGATATAAGTTCTATGATGCTTTCTACGATGGATTCGTGAATCTTTTTTATATAATCAGGATATCGGTAAAAATCTGTATACATGATTCTTATCAAGTTTTTCTTAGACTCAAGAACGTTTAAAAACTCTCGAGCTATCTTTTTTAAAGCAATGTCTGGAGGTTCAGTTTTTATCTCAGACAAAATCTCTTTGAGTTTAGGTAAAAAAGAATACTGATTTATGGTTTCTGCAAAAAGATTTTCCTTAGAACCAAAGTGTCTAAAAAGAGTTACCTCAGCTACCCCAGCCTGTTTAGCGATCTCTTTGGTGGTTGCCCCTAAAAACCCTTTCTCTGAAAAAACCTTTAAGGCAGCTTCAAGAATCCTTTTTTTTGTATTTTTGCCCATCTTATCATCCTTTTTAGTAAGTACTTACATTAATTTTTAACTATAGCACGATTTTTTTATTTATCAAGAGAAAAACAAAACGATTGGTTTATAAAGTTTTTGACAGAAAAGGACAGAAAAAAATAAAAAAGGGCGGGTTTAGACCCGCCCCTCTCTTAAGCATAAACAAAGGCAGAAGCAGGATAACCCCTGCCTCCACCCTCTAAATCTTACTACCTCAACAACTGAAGCACTAATTGTGGCTGAGTATTTGCCTGAGCAAGCATCGCAACCGTTGCCTGCATACGAATCTGATAAGTAGTAAACTCTGCCATCTCCTTCGCATAGTCTGTATTCCTAATCACAGACTCAGCCTCCTTGGTGTTGTCATAAGCTACCTTTTGACTGTCAAAAATAGACTGAAGGTTGTTCATCGTCGCACCAATCTGTGCCCTTATGGTATCAACCTTCCTCAACGCTACCTCTGCAATAAGCATCGATGCCTCTGCACCTTCGTTTGAAGTCACATCTATAGAATAAAGATTCTTAAACTGAGAACCTGCTGAGCTTCCTATTTCAAAATTTCCTAAAGCAGTAGCACTTACTGACCCTAAAGCCAAACTAAAGTCTTTGTCATTAGCAATATAAAGGTCTCCAACCTTCATCGCAGCAACCGCAGTTGCGTTGTTGTTAGATGCGGTTACCGTCCCTGAAGAAGCATTACTCAGGTCGTTTATAATCTGGTTAACATTTATTACTCCACTTCCGCTTGCAAGATTAATCTCAACACCTATGGTATAACCTTTAGATGAAGTTAACACAAGTCTTCCTGCATCGGTTGATGCGGTAAGATCAGCATTAGCTGTTGCTGCCGCACGATTAATCTTCTCAACAAGCTCATCAAGAGAAACTGTTGTTTCCGCGGTAAAATTAAAAGATTTATCCCCTACATAAAAAGTTAAGGTAGCAGAAGTAGCAACATTAGCTATACCTGTATACTTTTCACCAACACTAACATTTATAGCCTTAGCCTTGAAACCTACATCATTCAATTTTTCGTTTATCTGTTCTGCCATATACCCTGCATCCAGGATGTAGTTGGTTGCAGAACCATTAACATTTTTTATGGTTGCTTCAATTACTCTGCCGCCAACAGTTATGTTTTGTGAAGTGGTAGAAACAAAATCTGTAAAGTCTGTGATAGCATCGTTTGTACCACCACCTGATTTGTTACCACTGGTTTTTACCATATGAGCTCCCAATTTCTGTGCCCTGATATCATCTACCGACAAATATACCGTCTGCTCAAGTCTAGCTCCATAATGTATATACTTGTCCTTAAACGTCCCATCTAAAAGCTTTATACCGTTATACTCCGTGTCTGCTCCTATCTTCTGTATAGCCTCAACAAAATTCCTTATCTCCTGCTGCAAAGCCTGCCTTGCCGTGGGATCATTGATGTCGTTTGCCGCGTTCTGGGCCCTCACATAAATCTCCTGAAGCTTGTCAAAGATCTGTCCTGCTGAAGCCTCTGCGATCTGTAAAGCTGAAATCCCTGTCTGAATGTTACGATTTCCCTGCTCATACCCCTTCGCAACCGTTCCAAGCATGTCCGCAATAAATAACCCTGCTGAGTCGTCTGCCGCATTCAAAATCCTGTTCCCTGTCGACAACCTCAACAAACTCTTGTTCAACGACCTCTCGTTCCTTAACAACGCTGTATGCGTCTGCGCTGCTCCTTCGTTAAAATTAATCCTCACTGCCATATCAGGCACCTCCTTTTTTGGTTTTCTTTTTTCTTTTGTATTTTTTATCGGAACTTTCTTAAATTTCTTTAGCTATGATATCTAAAATTCATGGTCAACCCTTTTACTTTTTCTATAAAATGTTAAAATTTAGATCAAAACTTAACTGGAAAAGGGTACATACGATGATTCAAAAGTTATCCTCAGATCAAAGTTTAGCTCCTCTATCTTACTTAAAATCTCTTAAAAAAACTAAAGACCAGTCTATCTTTATTTCACCTGACTTTAACTTTTTAATTTTTAAAGCTAAAGATGAACATGACGAGCCACCTCCAGTCCTTCCTATTCATTTTTCTCACTTTCTTTCTTTGTATGATAAAGTCAAGCATCAAGCCTCTCCTGTAAGGTTATACCTTACCAAACCTGCTTGGGTAGAAATCCTCTCTACTGAAGGAGGAGCAACTAAGGAATATTTTTTATACTTGGAAGAAGGAGAAAAACATCTTATAGACAATCGGGCAATCCAGTCCATATCTTACGAAATTCTTAATAAACTTAGGGATTTACCTTTTGAAAAGGCAAGCTTTACCCCTCCTAACCAACCTAACGTATATGTGTATACCCATCTATGGACGGTTGAATGGTTTGACCAAACTCTTATGACCCTTACTTTTCAGGAGGGATTTGTACACCAACATTTAGTTCTGCAGTTTGACTGGATGGAAGGACAAGTGCTTATTCCTTCGGTAAACTCAGCCTGCTTTGGTTATAGATTTTATATAGATGACCCATTGATTTTAAAAGCTTTTGAAACCCTATGGGAAATATCCCAAACCTCAGGTTTTACGCCAGAAATTTTTAAAAATCTATAATATTTTTGAGGAGAAAACCCATGGTTTCACAGCAAATCAAAGACTATCTGGAGAGAAGTTCCTGGATAAGAAAGATGTTTGAAGAAGGGATAAAACTTAAAAAAACTCATGGTGAGGACCAAGTTTTAGACCTAACCTTAGGGAATCCAGACCTTCCCCCTCCTCCTCAAGTCAAAGAAGCCTTAAAAAATTTTGTAGAAAACTATACACCCTACTTTCATCGTTATATGTCTAATGCTGGATTTCCTTTTGTAAGAGAGGTAATGGCTAAAAAGGTGAGTGTAGAACAAGGGGTTACGCTCACCTCCGAAGACGTAATTATGACCTGTGGTGCAGCTGGTGCTTTAAATGTCATTTTTAAAACTCTTCTCAACCCAGGAGAAGAGGTGATTTTCCCTTCTCCATTTTTCGTAGAATACATCTTTTATACAGAAAACCATCAAGGTATACCTAAACCTGTGTCTACCAATCCGGATTTTTCCCTTAACCTTGAGGCTTTAGACCAAAATATCACCGAAAAAACCAAAATAGTCCTGATAAACTCTCCTAACAACCCAACAGGGCAAATTTATACCGAGGAAGAAATAAAAGGTCTTGCTGAACTTCTAACAGAAAAAAGTAAAACCTTTGGACATCCTATATACCTAATTTCTGATGAACCATACAGAAATTTAGTTTTCGATAATCATCAGGTACCCTCTATTTTTAAACACTATCCAAACAGTCTTATTGCCTATTCCTTTTCTAAAGAACTTTCTCTTGCAGGAGAAAGGATAGGTTTTGTAGCCGTTCATCCTGAGATACAATCTAAGAAACTCATCTTGGAAGGATTAATCCTCTGCAATAGGATTTTAGGGTTTGTAAACGCACCGGCTTTAGCTCAAAGGTTGGCTGCAGAGTGCGCTTTTGCAAAGGTAGAAACCAATATTTATAAAAGAAGAAGGGACCTTATTTGCGATATGCTCCAAGAGGCAGGGCTTGAGTTTGTTAAACCTAAAGGTGGACTTTTTATCTTTCCTAAAGTACCGATGGATGATGTTATCTTCTGCCAAAAACTAAAAGAACATCTGATATTGGCTGTGCCAGGGCGTGGTTTTGGTGTATCAAACCATATAAGACTTTCTTTTTGCGTAGATGAAGAAACCCTAAAAAGGCATAAAAAATCTTTTGTCGAAGCAGTAAAAACTATCCTTAAATACACTTAATTTTGATGTTTAAGTTCCACGTTTTATACGAAAGCCAGACCACCCAGGCCAGAATCGGGATGTTAATCACCCACCGAGGGGTGGTTGAAACACCAGTCTTTATGCCTGTAGGTACTCAGGCTACCATCAAAGCTGTTCCTCCTGAGAACATAGCTTCTTTAGGCTATAGAATAGTTTTAGCTAACACCTATCATCTTTACCTAAGACCTGGGGCTGAAGCTATCAAAGATTTGGGCGGACTTCATAGATTTATGAGGTGGCCAAGACTTATCCTCACAGATAGCGGAGGGTTCCAAGTATACAGTCTATCGCAGTTTAGAACGATAAAAGAAGACGGAATCATTTTTAAATCTCACCTCGACGGGTCAGAGCATTTTATCACCCCGATTGAGGCTTTAGAAATTCAAACAAAACTTGGTTCTGACATAGCGATGGTCCTTGACACATGTATTCCTTATCCGCTATCTTATGAAGAAACTAAAGCCCTTACTGAACTTACCCACCGATGGGCCTTAGAATCTTTTAAATATAGACAAAGACACAAAAACACCAAACAAGCCGTTTTTGGTATCATTCAGGGAGGTATGTTTGTAGACCTTAGACAAAAAAGCACTTCTTTTATCACTTCTCTTGAGTTTGACGGCTATGCGATAGGAGGCCTTTCAGTAGGAGAACCTTTAGAACTAAGAAACGAAATGATCGAAGTTTCAACCAGTTTTATGCCTAAGGATAAACCAAGATATCTTATGGGGGTAGGAACTCCGATTGATATTGCTGAGGCAGTAGCCAGAGGGGTTGACATGTTTGATTGCGTCCTTCCCACCCGTAATGCCAGAAGAGGAAGTCTTTTTACCTCTCAAGGACCTTTATCGATAAAATCTTCCAGATTCAAAACCGACTCTGAACCGATAGACCCAAATTGCGTTTGTTATACCTGTCGGAACTTTTCTAAGGGATATCTAAGACATCTTTTTCATACCAAAGAACTTTTGGTCTATCAACTATTAACCCTTCACAATCTATTTTATTATGCTAAACTTATAGAAAAAATAAAACAAAGCATCAAACAAGAAACCTTGTTGAACCTAATTCAAGAAATTAAAGAGTTATATTTAAAAACCACCTAATAAAAAACCACCTAAAAGGAGGCAGTTTTATGGACTTAAACTTAGTTTCTAATCTTTGGGCTATGGGTACCCCTCAAGGACAACCTCCTCAAGGAGGACTAATAGGTTTTATCGTCTCTCTTCTACCTCTTATCATCATCTTTGTAATCTTCTATTTCCTTCTTATCAGACCTCAACAAAAAAGAATGAAAGAGCATCAAAAATTTCTTTCTGAACTAAGGCCAGGACAAAAAGTTTTTACCACCGGTGGTATCGTTGGAAAGATCGTAAAGATTGAAGGAGATATCGTCTGGTTAGAGGTTGACAAAGATACCAACATCCCTGTGGTAAAAGGCTATATCGCCGGTCCCATCAACTTTTAACCTTTATAACACCTGATTTTTTTTGATCCATTCAGAAAGGGCCTTTAGTGCCCTTTCTGCCATTAACTGATATCTTTGATTTTTATTAACCTTTTTATCAAGCTGAGGGAGAAGTCCCCAGTTTATGTTCATAGGTTGAAAATACTTAGGATTTCCTTCAACCAAATAGTGCACCAATGCCCCGATAGCTGTTTCTTTAGGAGGAATTAATAAAGGCTCTCCCTTAATCAACCTTTCTGCGTTAATTCCTGCTAAAAAACCCATGGCAGTAGATTCTACATAACCTTCAACACCTGTAAGTTGTCCTGCTAAAAAAACATTAGAACTTTTTTTTAGCTGAAGGGTAGGACTTAAAACCAAAGGGGCATTAACAAAGGTATTTCTATGAATAGAACCTAACCTTGCAAACTCTGCACGCCCAAGCCCTGGAATAAGCCTAAAAACCCTTTTTTGTTCCTCATATTTAAGCTTGGTTTGAAACCCTACCATGTTGTATAAAGTCTTTTCCCGATTTTCAGGCCTTAGTTGTATTACTGCATAAGGCTGTTTACCTGTTTTTGGATCTACCAATCCTACAGGTTTCATCGGACCATAAAGCAGGGTTTCTTTCCCCCTTTCAGCCATCACCTCTATAGGAAGGCATCCTTCAAAATACTTTGGGTCTTCAAAGGAATGTAGAGGAACTTTTTCTGCTTTTATCAAAGCCTCCCAAAACATTTCGTATTCCTCTTTAGTAAGAGGACAATTTACATAAGATCCTTCTTCTTTTCCATAACGGTCTGCCACAAACACCTTATCCCAATCTATGGTTTCTGCATAAACCACCGGAGAGATGGCATCATAAAAATGTAAATAAGGAACCTCTATCAGGGTTGCCAAAGCTTTAGTCATGGCTTCACTGGTAAGAGGTCCTGTGGCTAAAATGACTATCTTATCCTTAGGAATCTCCGTTAATTCTTCTCTGATAATTTTTATGTTAGGATGAGAAGAAAGTTTTTGGGTTATATACTCAGAAAAAAGTTTTCTATCTACTGCTAAAGCTTTGCCTGAGGGAATTTCAGCGTTTAAAGCCGACTCAAGTATCAAAGATTTTAAAAACCTTAGTTCTTCTTTTAAAAGGCCTACAGCCTTAGTAAGCTCTTTAGAACGAAGGGAGTTTGAACATACAAGTTCAGCTAATAAGTCTGTTTTATGGGCTGGGGTAAGTTTAGTAGGGCGCATCTCAAACAGGACAACCTTAACCCCTCTAACCGCAAGCTGCCAGGCAGCCTCAGAACCAGCAAGCCCTCCCCCTACTACCCAAACTTCAGACATGTTTTATTTTTAATAATCTATCCCTTCAATAGGGATATAGGCTATTCTTGGGGTTATAAAAATCATAAGTTCGCTGGTAGACAACGTTTTTTCTTTTCTTTTGAAAAATTCTCCTGCGCCTGGAATACTTCCAAGCCCAGGAACTTTATCTATGTTATCAGAAATGTTATTTATTTTAACCCCTCCTATTACTAAAGTTTCTCCATTATCAAGTAAAGCAGAGGTAGAAATGTTACTGGTATTAATAGTTGGTTCACCTTGAACTGTACGCCCCCAATCAGGTTCTGACTTTTCTATAACCACATCTACAAAAATTTTACCCTCTGGGGTAACAGAAGGGGTTACCAAAAGTTTTAACCCTGCATCTATAAAACTTACAGTTGCTTGGTTAATGTTAGCTGCATAACTCAAATAAGGAATTCTGTAACCCTGCTGTATTATAGCTTGTTCCTTATCAAGGGTTAAAATTTGAGGTTTTGAAAGAACCCTTGCAACCCCTGATTCTTCAAGAGCAGAAAGAGTTACATCAAGCACAGCCGTGGTAGCACCAAAATAACCTAAAGCAACCCCTAAATTTGCTATGCTATTGGCAACACCTAAATCAAAGATGGTTGTGTTAGGAACGTTAATACTTGGTGTTTTTGTGGTCATGGTATCATTTGTGGTGATAGAATGACCTGGAGCAATACCCCAAATACTATGTTCCGTTCTTTTCCAAGCAGCTCCTCCCCACTTAATACCCAATTTATGTGCATATTCATCTCTCATTTCTACTATTCTTGCCTCTATCATTATCTGAGGCCTTGGTTTATCTATGGCTTTGATGATTGCCTCAACCTCATCTAATATCTTAGGAGTTGCTTTAACTATGATGGTGTTGGTCAGAGGTTCAAAGGTTATTTTATTAGGATCCTTAAGTAACTCCTGAAGTTTCTCTGGAAAACGATGGCTCTTTAGAAGGTCTATGACCTTGCTTGCTCTTAAATACTTAAGCGTAAAAATTTTGGTAATAAGCAGGTTTTTTTCTTCTTGAACCTTTTGTAAAGCATCAAAAATATCTCGCTGAGCTTCTATTTCTGCTTTAATACCCTCTTTACCCTGAGCTACAGCCTTTAAGTAATCTTTATACTGTTCTGCATATTTTTTGACCTCATCTAACGTAGCAATCACAATCAAATTTTCTGTTTTCAACTTCGCTAAACCAAAGTTAGAGATTATCGCATCTAATAACAGATCCCACGGAACATCTTTGGCTTTAAGGGTAACTATACCGTTAACTTTATCACTCACCAAAATATTAATACCACCTACCTCTGAAAGAAGCCTTAAAACGGCATGTAGGTCTGCCCCTTGGAAATCAACCGTTATAGGAATACCTTTATATTTAAGCTCAGAAAGAGGAAGAGTAACCCTTCTTTCGTTTAAAAAAATCTCGTATGGTTGGGTAGTTATCTTATTTTCTAAAATATTCCTTAGTTCCTTTAAAGTTTTTTCCTCCAAGGTTTCTACTTTTTTATCTTTAATAACCACGTTGACTGGTTTAACAGGTTTTTCCCATAAAAATTCAACCAAAATCTTATTTTCTAAATCTTTTACCTGAACGTTAAACTTTTTGGTCAAGATTAAATTTAATCTAATCCCATTCTTTTCTAAAGAAACATCTACTTCTTTAATCAAATCCTTGGGTAAAGTTTTTACCCAGTTTGATTTTAAAGGAACCACGTTTTGTAAAAATAGAGTTAATTTAGTCTCTTCAACATTTAAGGTATATTGGGGTTTTCCGTCAAACTCAAAAATCAAAGTATCAACCGGTTGTTTCAAGTAAAAAACCTCTCTTAGATTGGTCTTAGCCTTTACCTCACCCCTTCCCAAACTTAAAATAAACGTAAAAGCTAAAATAAATATAAACATGTTAAAAATAAATATCCTTATCTTCATAACTCACTCCTTGACTAAACTTAAAACCCTTTGTACCTTTTTACGATTGCCATAAAGGTCGGTAATCTCTTCTTCTACCAAAATCTGATTCTTTTCTATCTTTAAGATCCTGTAATTTCCTATCTTACTTCCTGATTTAACCAGATAACCCATCTTGCTTTCGTCCTGAATAAGAGCCCACTTTTTTCCTTGTTTATCAACTATACCTACTAAACGTATAGAAAGGACATTTTCATAACTTATGGTTTTACCTACTACAGGGGCAATAAAAGGATTTTTAACCTCTTTAGAGTTTATTATATAAGGTTCTTTAGCAAGCTCAACCTTCCAGGTGTCGAGTTCCTTATCGATTAAGTTTGCATTTACCCCCATCTTGGGAGAAATAGGTTCCTCTTTCTTTTTATTACATCCTATTAAAAAACCAATCAAAACTAAACTTATCACCCAAACCTTAGATTTCATTTCTTTTCCTTACTCTCTTTAGTTTCTAAAGGTTTACCTGTATACTGAAAAGTACTTAAGTTTAATCCAAGGGTAAGCCTCTTATCCTTAACTTTAAACTCAAGTTCGTTTATTACCACTAAACGAGGAAGCTTTTGAATCTCGTTTAGAAAATTTATCATGTTGCTAAAATCTCCTACAAGCTCAACAGTAATAGGAATGATCTTATAGTAATCTTTTAGCTCTTCCTTCTCTGGTTTAAACAAGGCTAAGTCTAAGTTGTTCTTTTTAGCAAGCTCTGCTATCTTTTGCAGGATGACAGGTATCTCCTTTTCATCAGGAAAGATAGTCTTTACCACTTCCAAAAATTCTTTTCTTGCTGCCATTTGTTTATTAAGAAAATCAAGTTTGTTAACAACCTGAGAATATTTAGCTATTTCCAAATCTAACTTTTTAACGTCTTCTTCTAAAATATTTATAGCCTCTTTACTGGGTTGATAATAAAACTGATAGAACAACGCAAGGGGACCTATCACTAAAACAATCAAAAGAAGTATTTTTGTTCTTTTAGGGGTAACTTCATCCCAAGCTTTAACTCTTTCGATCAAAGCCTTCATCAAAAACTAACCTCAGCCTGGAATTCTACCAGCTTATCTTGTTTTTTAACCTGGGTAATGTTTACCTGTCTTACTATATCCTTTTTTTCTTCTAAAGTTCTTAAATATTCACCCACTTCTTTCATATCAGCACTTATACCTTCTATCTTGGTTTGATTAGAGCTTATCTTTAATAAACTAAAATAAACCTGAGTTTTACCAAGATTACTAAGGACAACATCTAATCTTTTTAAAATTTTTTCTCTATCCTTTTTAAGAGATAAAATGGTTTCTATCCTTCTTTTAACCTCTTCGTTTTCCTTTTCAAGTTGTTCTACCTTTTGCGCTACCATCTTATATTCCTTAAGCTTAGTTTCTTTAGTTGTTTTTTCTTTAATCAGGTCTTTCTTCTGTTTTTCCATAGAAATAATACCACTTAACATCACAGATAATACAAAAATAACTAAAGGTATGATAAGTTTATAAAACCTGAAAGGTTCTTTATGAATTTCCTCCTTTACTGTTTCCTTAGGTTTAGGTAAAAGATTAAACTTAATGATCATATAAATTCCCTCAAAGCTGCAGCTACAGCATTCGCCCCTTGAGTGTTTATGATCTTAAGATAAGTTGGGTCAACATTAGAGTCTATCTCGATCCTATCTTGTAGATTGATCTTTTTGGTTTCAAGTTTAAGTTTTGAAGTAAAAATCTTTTCTATATCTAAAATTCTTGCTCCTCCTCCTACCAGATATACTACTTCTAAGATTAAATTAAACTTACCTTGTACAAACTCGATGGTGTACTGAATTTCTTTTATGATTTCGTTGATATAGTTTTTGTAAATTTCTTTTACCTCTTGAAATTTCTCAAAATTAGAAGGATTAACCATTACCATCTCTACCATGTCCTTATCCGGAACCAGCTTTCTTATTTCTTTTTTAAGGTTTTTCAAACCAAGATTAAAAAGTTCTCGGTTGTATACAGGAATGTCTTTGGTAGAAAAAAGAAGTCTAACCTTACTTTCTCCCCAATCGACGATTAGTTTGGCCTTTTCTTCCCCTTCTAAAAACTCTACAAGGTTGTGAATATTTATAAAATCTGCATCCATGTTTTTTATGCTAAAATTAAGGCCTTTCAAAAGATTTTCAAACTGTTGAGCTATATCCTTTTTTATAACCAAATAAAGAATCTTATAACTATTTTGCATAGGGAAGATAAAATAACTGTAATAAACATCATCTAAATTATAGGGAACGTCTTCATTAAGCTTATTTCTTATTTCTTCTTCAGAAGGTATATATTGAGATTGAAAAGAATCATATATAAGTACATCATACGAAAGAGAAAGATTAATTTGATTAGAAATTGGTTGAAAAACTTCAAAAATATTTTTTAAATTAGTGCTTAGATATTGAAAATCGTTGATTATTCCGTTTACGATAACATTCGGATAGGTTTTTCCCTGGATGAAATTAGTAAGGATTATATCGTTTTTATTTAAAACCACCTCTGCTATTTTGATAGAGTATGTCCCTATATCTACACCTATATAAGCATCTTTTTGAGGTTTTTTAAAAGTTAACAAACTTTTAAGGTTTTTTAAGTCAAAAATTTTATTCATATCCTTATTATAATATTTTTTTTAAACATAAAGTCAAGTTATAATGCCAATTTTTTACAAAAATCATTCAGTTCTTTTTCAAACTTTTCGATCACTTTTATCAACCAAAATTTCAACTCTTTTTTAGCCTTTTCTAAATAACTGTTTATTTCTTTTTTCCATATTTTTTTTAATCTCTTGTTTTTTTCTTTTATTTTTTTAAAGATATAAATCGGACCTGCTAAAGTAGAGACCGCAGGAATAGCTTTTAAAACTAAAGTTTCAGGGACTGAAGCTATAGCGATTATCCCTCCAGCACTAACAACTACACCTGGTGCTACAGTAATAGTTTTTTCTACTATGGTCTCTTCCTCTTTCAATTTAAGTAGAGAAGGATTATACCTGTTTTCTTTAACTAAAGCCCAATCCTTTATTTTTTCTCTTAAGTTTTCTTTAGAAAAGGCATACTGAACGTCTGAGCCTTTTGTTCTAATTTGTTCTAACACCTCTTTCATAAGATAATTAAGTACTGTATCCAGTAAAACCTCAGACCTTTCTCTCAGAAGTTTTCTCGGATAATGTTTGACAAACTCCTTTAAAAAAAACATGTCTAAATCTTTATCTAAAAAATAAAAAAGTTCATTTTTAATCAACTCGATTTCTTTATCTATGTCTTTATCAAGCTGACTTTCTATGTTTTTTATAGTCTCTTTCTTTAACATATAAGAGCACTCTTTAAATTATCGATTTTTTTAATCTCACCTTCGATCAAGTTAATGTTCTTTTCTAACATAAGAATTTCATAATCTATAAGTTCGTTTGATTTTAACTCTTGTCTTAATTTTTCCAAACCCCTTCTCTTTTCTTCTAAAATTAAAGTAATCCTTTTTTTATAAAAATCAAAAGCACTGTAAAACTCTTCTCTCAATTTCTCGATGATTTCCACAAAATTTTCTATCAGATTGTTTTTCAAAGTCTTAAAAAACATATTTTCATCTAACACCTCTTTAGTACCTATAACCGTCTTTTTTGTACGCCCAGATTTAAACCATTTCCAAGGTTTAAGAAAATTCCAATTCTCAAATAGATCTTCTATCCTTTCTTCTACGATTTCTTCCCTTTTTACCACTCTCTTTTTACAGCTCTCTTCTATGGCCTTAAAATCTATTTTGGGTAAATTTATGTTATATTCCTCTTTAAACTGTTCTCCTATTTGTTTAAGCTTTTCTTTAAAAAATTCAGTAATTTTTTGCAGGTTTTCTCTCACTATCTGGTCTAAATCATTTTCAGCATCTCGATAATACTTTCTCAATTCTTCTAAATCGGAACTTTTTAAAAAAAATTCATAGTAATTAAACTTAAACTCATTTAAAGTAGTCTCTACAGGAGAATGAACCCCTCTAAAAATGGTCATAGCTTCTTCCAAAACTAAATAACAGTAAGCTTCTAACTTCTTCAAACCCTCCTGTCTTCTTTCTATCTCTTTTAAAAACTCCTCTCGATCTTTTTTCTGACTTTGAAGTAAAGCGATCGTTTCTTGATAATGGTTTATCTGTTCTTTATAACCATCTTTAATAGTCTCTAAAACCTCGGTTAAAATAGAAAAGGGTGCTTCAACCAAAAATCTTTCAAGGTTAGGAAGTAGTTGTTTAAAACCAGAAAACTCTAAAAAAGCTTCTTTTTCATCTAATCCTTCTTCGTCTGCCAAATCCTGAAAATAAACTACCCATTTTCTTTTACTCTTATCTTTTTTTATTTCAGCTAAAGGTTTCCCCTTATTTAGCTCTTCATAAATAAGCTTCAGAACACTATCTACCGCAAAAATCCTGTCAGACGAAATAATAGAACCATAAATACGCTTAGCCTCATCTAACAATCTCTCTTTTTCTTCATGAAAAACCGCAGCATGGGTTAAAACTAAAAACAGTACATCTTTACTTTTCTTAGTAATAACCGAAGAAACAAACCTTTTGAAAGACTCAGATTCCACCGGTTTAATAGGGTGGATAAAAAGGACAGCGTTAGCTTTATCCAAAAAAGAAAAAGAAATATCGTATACCCCTCCTACCGCGTTAACCCCTGGCATGTCAACAAAACGTAACTCGTCAAAATCCCAATCAAAGGGATATCCAAGCTCTATCCTTATCGGGATTTTATCTTTACTACGATCCATAGCATATTGTTCCAGTTTATACTTGACCTCCTTAAGTCTTTCCATTCCTGACTTTTCTTCTAAGTACTTTATAAAGTCATCGTCTATCAGAGGAACCTTATCGTGTTCTAAAATATAAAGATCTATCAAGGTTACCGGAATATCCCTGTATTCTTCAGGAATAGAGGCAATCGACTTAAGTCTCTCTCTAAAAATCTCTTTTGATTCTTCTTCAAAAAGTTCTACCCTACCTGAGGCGTAAGTAACTCTTAAAAAAGGTTTTTTAGCATAAAAAATTTCGATAAGTGCACTGGTAGCCTGTAAAACATCGGTAGGAAGTATCTCTTCTTTTATTAAACTATTTATAAAACTTGATTTTCCTGCCTTTACCTCGCCGGCTACCGCCACCAAAAATTGACTGTTCTTTAAGTTTTCCACCTTTTTGGAAAGACTTTCAAGATCTACTCCATCGTTAACCTCTCCCCTTAAAGATTTGTAGATCTCAAAAGCTTCTATAACCTGTTGTTTATAAAATTTATAATCTGTAAAACCTAAACGAGTAAACATCTTTCATTACCTCTTTATTCTATAAAGTTTTTATTTTAGAGTAATGCTCTCTCAACTCCTCTAAAAGAAGCTTTAGTCTTCTTGCTATACCTCTAAGCTGAACCTGTAATTTTTCTACCTTTATAGAATCTTCCTGATTATGAGCAACAATAAGGTCTTTACCTACATTATGAAGGTTTTTCAAAAGACTTTCAAACTCATCAAAGTCAAAATCTTGCACCATCTGTCTTAACCTTTGACCTTCTTCAGAATAATACCACTTTCCGATAGGAAAGGCCTGATAATCTCCCCATCTTTCTGGGTCAAGTCTATCTATACCTTTTATATGAGCCTGCAAACGTAACATATAGCGGTCTATATCCTTTTCGAAAAGTTCAAACAACATTTCTTCCATCTTCTTGGTTTTTACTGTAGAAGCTATGGTTTTCATATAAGAAGAAATAAGCAAGGTTTCATAAGCATTCTCGCTCATCTTATCCATAAGTTGACTGATCTCGTTTGAAACTTGGGTAATTTCTTCAAAAGCCTCGTTAATACTTTCAGAGGTTTTAAGACCTTTGTCTAAATCTTCTGCTATTTCTAATATCTTAGCATTTAAGCCTTCAAGCAACCCTAATATCTTTACTAAAATCTCTGGTTGTTCTTGACTCTCTACATGTTTTAACTTTTCTATCTGGGTTAATATTTCTTTAGCAATGTTATTGATAGCACTGGTGTTCCTTGAAATAGAACCCACAGTCAAAGCAAAATCCTCAGATATTATAGAGGTCTGTGCTACCTGCAAATTCTGGAACTTGATTTTCTCATTAACGTTGTCTACCAATCTAAAAACGTTATCCACCTGGTCTACCAATTTTACTGAATAATCAAGGGTTTTAGAAGTAAAGTTTTTCATATACTCTAACACTTTTTCTACTGCTTTAGACAATCTTCCTATCATGTCCTCTCTTTCTTTGAAAGCTGTTGGAACTTCAACCGTAAGGTCTCCCTCTGCTATTTTATCCAAAACTCTTACTACAGACTCCAAAGGCTGATGGGCTATTTTTATATAGGTAAAATATACAGCTAATGCTGCAGTTATAATACCTCCTAAACCTAAAAATATATATACCAGTGTTACCAGTTTAGTTTCAGAAAATATATACTCTACAGGAACAACAATACTTATAACTCCTATTACTTCTTTTTCTCCTACATTATAATGACATCTTAAACACTCTATGTTAGACTTAATCGGAAAAACTCCTCTCAACTCAAAACCTTCCCTTACTATTACCTCATTTCCTTCTTTTAAGACCTTTCTTTCTAACTCATCTTTCGCATAGTATTGAGGAGATTCTTTGCCATATAACTCGTCTATTTTTTCGTTTCTTATAATCCTAACATTAGGTTGTTGTCTTAAAAATTCTTCTCTAATAATTTTATAGTTTTGCCTTTTATCCCCTACCATTTTATCAAGAAGCGGTCCATGTTTAATGATTGCATTAGATACTATTTCATATTTTTCTTTTAAAGATTGTTTAGCATGTTTTAAACCAAAAAAATAGTTAGCATAAGAAGTAACGATGATGGTTAAAATTATCAACACAGAAAAACAAACTACAATAATAGGAATAATCTTTTGATGTAACTCTAATTTTTTATTTAAATTGCTGAACCAACCTTGAGAAGACATGTCAAACCTCCCCTTTTATTGACTATTTATCTTTCCAGCTAAAAAATTTCCATATTTTTTATCATGAACCAAAAGATGGTTAACCCACCAATTTTTCAAATGTTTTAAAACCTCAGAAAAATTAATTTCTTCCTGATCGATTAACTCTTTAAAAGATCTTTCAAAACCTTCGTGTTCCTCTTTATGCTTCTCTATTTCAGGATAACCATACCTTTCTAAAATTTCTTCCTCAAATTTAAAATGGGTTTCAAAGTAGTTTTTAAGCGTATTTATCGAATTTATCAAAAGTTTTTTGTCTACCTTAAGTCTTACCGCCTCATATAAAGCATTAACCATGTTAAACATCTTTTTATGTTGTTGATCAATCTCTTTAATACCTGTAAGAAAATTATCATTCCATTCTAAAAAAGGCACAGTTTTGCCTCCAATTGATATCTAACAATTATTAGATAATCTTTTTAACAAATTTGTCAAACTCAAAAAAAACAAAAAATTGTATTTTTAATAAAATTTTAGAGGCTTTATCTAAAAATTATTGACATTTTTCAAAAATTTTTTTATAATTTTAAAATCATGTCTAAAATATTAAAGACATTTTTTTTAATACTTATTTTTTTGTCTATATATTCTCATCTTTATGCCTATAAAGACTCCCAGGAAAAACGGTTTAATCTTTGGCCGATTTTTTTCTTTTCCCAAAATTATGAACTAAATTCTACCAGGGTTGAAGCCTTAGGTCCCTTATATCAAAAAACATCTTTTTCTAAAGAAAATGCTACTTCTATAAGACCTATTACTTCTAAAGTTGTCACATCAGAAGGTAAAAAGATCTTTTTTATATCTCCTTTAGGAATTTATCAGTCTGATTCCCAAAGTTCTACCTTAAAAATAGTTCCTATAATCAACAAAACTTGGTATAAGCACTCTCCAGAAGAGCCCGAAGAAAGACAATTTACTTTTTTCCCTTTTTTTACGGGTAAAACCGCTTCGAACGAAACCTATGGAGGCTTTTTTCCTTTTTATGGAAAAATCAAAAATCGGTTTGGTGCTGAAGAAATAACCTTCTTTATATGGCCTCTTTACAGTAAAACTAAATATGAAGAATATACAGCCTACAACATCCTATGGCCTTTTATAAGAACTGTATCTGCTAACCAAGAAAAAAACCGAGCTCTTTACCAAGGCTTTAAAATCTGGCCTTTTTATGGAAACTTCAGAGAAGAGGAACAGGAACGCAAGTTTATCCTATGGCCTTTTTATATAAAAGAAACCATCCATTCTTCAGAAGAAGATTCTTCAGAAAAACTGATAATCTTTCCTTTTTATATTCGCGAAAAAAACGAGGACTTCAAAAAAAAGATAATACTTTGGCCATTTTTTCAAAAAATCACCACCCCAGACAACTCATACTCTCAGTTAGATGCACCATGGCCATTTTTCAGAAAAATTCAAGGTAAAGAAATAGAAGGAAAACGTTTTTGGCCTTTGTACGGTTATGTCAAAAAAGAAGACACCTTTGATTCTTTTGTTTTATGGCCTCTCTATTTTTATCAAAAAACTTACATATCTTATAAAGGAAAAAACTATCATGAAGAGATACATCGTTTCTTAATTCTTTCTAAAGCTCAAAAAACGTGGGAAGGTAACCAAACAGTTGCCAGAGAGTTTAAGATCTGGCCTCTTTTTCATACTATTTCTCAAGGTTCACCTGAGGTCAAAATCTGGTATTTTCCAACGATTTTACCTATTTTTGACGAAGGGTTAGAAAGAAACTATGGTCCACTTTTAAAACTGATGGAATACTACAAAAAAGAAGAATATGTTATTTTTAAGATACTATGGGGTCTTTATAGATATGAAAGATATAAAACTAGAAAAGTACAGGAAATAGGCCCTATCTTAAGGATAGTAGATGGTGAGAAGACAGGTTATGTAGAAATTTTAGAAGGACTTTTTGGAATAGGTCAAAAAGACGGTTCAGCTGTTCTCAAAATATTTTATATTCCAATTAAAGAGTAAACACCCAACACATTTAAAAGTCAAAAAAAGGAGGCATTGATGAGTTGTCCTAAGGTAGTTATTTATCCTGGAACTTTTGACCCTATTACCAATGGACACTTAGACATAATAAACAGGGCTTTAAAGCTTTTTGACAAGGTAATTGTGGCAATAGGTGAAAATCCAGCCAAAAAACCCCTTTTTTCTATAGAAGAGAGGTTGATGATGGTGGAGGAAGCAGTCAAAGAACTTCCAGAAGGACATCGAGTAGAAGTGGAAACCTTTTCTGGATTGTTGGTAGAGTTTGCTAAAGCTAAAAACGCATGTGCCATTATCAGAGGTCTAAGGGCAGTTTCTGATTTTGAATATGAAATGCAATTAGCCTTGATGAACAGGAAACTTTCTAACAGCATTGACACCATTTTCCTTTTATCAAGCCTTAAATGGATCTTTTTAAGCTCTTCTATAGTAAAGGAGGCTGCAAGATTAGGTGGAAAAGTAGAAGATTTAGTTCCTAAGATAGTTTTTGAAAAACTGAAAGAAAAGTTCCCTCTGGGGCTTTAAAGCCCTCAGAGGGAAACAGTCTAAAACAACTAAATTTCTTTAACAGTGATAGAACCTGTTGGGCATACCTCCACACAGGTCATGCAACCAAGACAATCCTCTGCTCTTGAAATGACAGGTTTCCCATCATCTCCTTTGTCATAAACCTGAGCAGGACAAGATTCAATGCAGGTCCCACAACCATCACAAGTGTCATAATTCACGGTAATTTCAAACATGTTGCACCTCCTTTTATGATGATTTTTGTAGGTTAAACTCTTTGGCTTTTTTTAAAAACTTCTCTGTCCAACATTTTACACTAAAAACATGAATATGTGTATAGGCTGCCAGTAAATTTTTAAATAAAATACCATCTTTTTTTTCTTTAAACCCTACTCCTTTTTCCAAGTCAAAGACAAACTTAACATCTTGATTAAGTTCAAAATCTACAGGTTTTGAATAATGAAATTCATGTCCCTTTATAGAAAGCCCTACGTCAAAATAAGGATTTTTCTCTTTTACCTTGGCAACTACGTATCCATGTCCTTGAGGGGTCGGTTCTACCTTAAAAATTATCGGTAATACTTCTGACATTGGATATTCCTTATTTTTCCAAATTATCTTTTTTCCTAAATACATTAAACCACCACATTCAGCATAAACCGGCATCCCTTCTAAAACTGCCTCTTTCACCTCTTTCATCAAGGCTTTATTCTCCGAAAGAGCTTCTGCCTGAACCTCAGGGAACCCTCCTCCTAAATAAAGCCCGTCTATATCTTCAAGAGATTTATCTTCAAAAGCGTTTATCAACTTAATTTCTGCTCCAAGGTTTTGAAAACTTTCTAAATTTTCTGGATAGTAAAATTGAAAAGCCTTATCCCAAAAAACACCGATTTTAATCCCATTTAATTTATTTTTATTTTCTGTTGAATCTTGAGATGAAAGGGATAACTCAAGAGAAGGAACATCCTTAGCCATGGTCAAAAATTTTTCTAAATCAAAATTCTGCTTAATCGCTTGAGAAAGTTCATTCAAAAAGAGTTCCTGTTGATATTCAAAAGAGGTAACCAACCCTAAATGCCTTTCAGGAGGTAAATTTTTCAGTTTAGGTAAAGCTCCTAAAACCTTTACTCCTGTATAATATTCTATAGACTTTCTTATGATATCTTCGTGCCTGGGTCTGGCTATCTTGTTTAAAACAACCCCCTTGATTTCCACACCTTGTTCAAAGTTTAAAAATCCCTTAACCAAAGGGGCTAAACTTCTGGTAACCTTGGTACAATCAAGCACTAAAACTACAGGGGTTTTTAAAACTTGAGCTAACTTGGCAGTACTATAACTTCCATAAACGTCTAATCCGTCAAAAAGCCCTCTATTCCCCTCTATTATCACAAGGTCACTTTGTTTAGCTCCCTGATAAAAAGACTTTAAAACATCTTCTTCTTTAAATAAAAAAGGGTCTAAATTTCTACAGACTACCCCAGAGACTTTAGACAACCAACCTGCATCGATGTAGTCAGGACCTTTTTTAAACCCTGCTACCTTTAATCCCAAATCCCGAAAAACATAGATAAGACCAATGGTTAACAACGTTTTACCAGAACCACCTTTGTGAGAAGAAACTAAAAACCTGGGAACGTTGAACTCTTTATTCATACAGGGAATATATCATAGATTAAAAAAAATTAAAAGGGAAGAAGTTTAGAGTAACTTCTTCCCTTTTATATTTTAAATCTCATTCCTTTCTACTTTTTAATCAATACCCCTTGATATTTAACCCTTAACTCCTTAGCTTCTTTGACCCCTAAGGCTATCTTATAAAGAATGGTTAAAACAAAAAACCCTAAGGCCCAAATACCGATAGCGATACCTATTTCAGGTAATGTAGGACGATAAGGAGTTATGGTTTCAAATGGAGTAGGAGTATATCCTCCGGTAATCAGACCAATACCTTTGTCTATCCAAGCTGCTATAAAAACACTTAAACAAGCAACGGCTAATGTAGTTTCATTCTTTCTCGTAGCTGGAATCACTAAAAGGATTAATGCTATAAAAGCAAGAATATAAGAAGCCCACATAAAAGGCACCCACTCAGCATGTCCCTTTAATCCAGTAAACAAATATTTAATAGGGGCTTGATGGGAATGGATACCACTGTAAAAAGCTGTAAAGACTTCAAAGAAGAAGAAGAGTAAATTTAAAACAAAGGCATAGGTTACTATCTTAGCCAAAGTCTGTATTGCCTTTTGTCCTGCGTCAAAATTAGCAACCCTCTTTAGCAACAAAGCTAATATGATGATTAACGCTGGACCGGCAGAAAACGCAGAAGCTAAAAATCTGGGAGCCATGATTGCTGTTAACCAAAAGTGTCTTCCAGGTATACCTTGGTATATAAAAGCGGTTACAATATGGATACTTGGAGCCCAAAGAATAGCTAAGTAAATAAAAGGCTTTAACCAGGAAGGATATTTTGTTCCTTTATATTCAGCATGCAAAACCGTCCATCCACAGAGAAGGTTTAAAATAAGATATCCAGAGAGAACACAAGCGTCAAAGAAGAAAACCGAGTTCGGGGTAGGATATCTTAAAACATTTAAAACTCTATTTGGTTGACCAAGGTCTACAAAAATAAAAAGCATACACATCAAAACCGCTGAAATGGCTAAAAACTCTCCTAAAACTGTAATCTTTCCAAAATCTTTATAGTTATGCCAGTAGTAGGGAAGAACTACCATGACAGCTGAAGCTGCTACACCAACCAAAAAGGTAAAGTTGGCAATATAAAATCCCCAGGAAACATCTCTACTCATACCAGTGATACCTAAACCAATCTTCCACTGGAGCAGATAGCATAAAAACCCTATAAAAATAAGGGTGCCTAAAAAGGCAAGCCATAACCAATACTTTTTACTTCCTGTTAATGCCTTTTCTATCATATTTCTACCCCTCTCTGTTTAAAATTTTCTATCCGATCAAATAAAAAACCGAAGGATAGGTAGTCAATTCCTCCTTTCTTCTAACAGCTAAACGTTCTTTTAATATCTTGTTAATCTCATCGTTTGGATTTTTAAGATCTCCAAAAACGATTGCCTTGGCAGGACAGGCTTCTACGCAAGCAGGTATTTTACCTTCAGCTATCCTTTCATAACAAAAAGTACATTTTTCTACTACACCTTTCATACGACTAGGATATTCAGGATTTACCTTAGCAATAAAAGGTCTTGGATCTATCCAGTTAAACGACCTTGCCCCATAAGGACAGGCAGCCATACAAAAACGACAACCTATACATCTGTGATAGTCCATCATTACAATACCATCTTCTCTCTTAAAAGTTGCCTTGGTAGGACAGACTCTAACACATGGTGGGTTATCACAATGGTTACATAAAAGCAAGAAAGGTGTATCATGAAGTTTTTCGTTTAAATAATGATTAGCTTCATGCTCAGGAAAAGCATGTTCAAACTTCTCCTCCCAGATCCACTTAATTTCTTTTTTCTTATCAGGGATGCTGGGAACATTATGTAAAGAATGACATACCTCTACACATTTCAAACCACAGGTAGCTCGGTTCTCCTTACATTTAACCACGTCAATCGCTAAAGCCCATCGACTACCTTTCAAAGCCTCTTGAGGCTTTGTATAAACACCCCCTACAGCAGCTGAAGCTGCTGTACCTATTAAAGTTAAACCACCTAATTTTAAAAGGTCTCTTCTTTTTATTGCCATTTTTCTGCCACCTCCGGTGCAATGTGACAACTCCAACAATCTGGGTGTGTTACTACAAAATTATGACAACTATCACAAAACTTTTCTTTGTTGTTATGGCACTTCATACAAGTTTTTTGTAAATTAATAAAATATTTTTCTCCATCTTTAGCAACATATACATGTTTGTTTTCACGAATGGCTTGTTTCCTCCAATCATCTAAAAGTTTCATATGATAGGCTCTCATGTATTCCTTAGATTCAATACATTTAGCCTTGTCTTTAGGCAGCTCTGGTTGAGGAATAGCCTCTACCCTTCCAAAATTTAACCACATAGGTATCGTAAAAAATACGATAAGAACTACTATAAAAACTATCACCTTTCCAGCATTATACATACCATTTCCTCCTTAGGAAGATTTAATCTACGCCTTTTACAGGAGTTTTTAATGGCCTTCTCCTCAAATCTACATCCCTTGACCTCTCTCCTTCAAACACTAAGGCATTGGCAACCAACTCATGAAGACCTCCTACCTCAACTCCAGGAACCCAATATTGTAAAAGAGTGGGTAAAGCAGCTCTATCTATAGCACAAATACAGGCAAGATGATTGACCCCATATTCTTTATGGACATATTCTACTGCGTTAGCCCTTGGTAAACCACCTCTCATCCTGATTTCCATGTTTTCTCCAGCATTAAGTCCAGATCCACTTCCACAACAGAAGGTCTTTTCACGAATGGTATTTTCTGGCATTTCTACAAAATTATTACATACATGCTTTAAGACAAACCTTGGTTCCTCAAAAATTCCCATACCTCTTGAAGTGTTACAAGAGTCGTGGAAAGTAACTACTAAGTGGTCGTTTCTTGATGGATCTAATTTTAATTTTCCGTGAGCGATCAAGTCAGCGGTAAACTCAACTATGTGAATGATTTTGTTAGATTTAGCATGCTCAAAAACTGTTCCAGTGATAGGTGATTTAGGAACCTCTAAGAAATCTAATGGACCAAAGAAAGTATTATGGTATTGATGCCAAATCCTCCACTTGTGCCCACATTCTCCACCCATCAACCATTTAACCTTAAGCCTTTTAGCTTCATCATATATTTTTGAATGTAGTCTCTTAGCCATTTCTAAAGAATTGAAAAAGCCGAAGTTTCCACCCTCAGTAGCAAAAGGGCTCATCGTAACATCTAGGTCTAAATAATGGAAAAGAACAAGATAACCTAACATAGTATAAATACCTGGCTCAGCAAAATAGTCCCCTGATAGGGGAACAAACATGATTTCAGCACCTTTTCTGTTTATATACTTGTCTAAATCAATCTTAATTCCCGTAATCTCTTCAAACTCCCAAACCAAAAACTCCAAGTTTTCTCTAAAAGATTGAGGAGGTACACCTACATGGTTACCTATATAATAACTGTTATGAACAGGCTTAATTCCCCAATCTGTACCAATTCCAAGCTCAAGCAAGATCTCTCTCATCATCATGGTTATCTCTGCGGTATCAATCCCATAAGGACAGAAAACCGAACATCTTCTACATTCTGTACACTGATAAAAATAATAAAACCATTCTTTTATTACATCTTCATCTAATTTCCTAGCTCCAGCTAACCTTCCAAATAACTTTCCAAAAGTACTAAACTCACCTTTTATAACAGACCTGACCAACTCAGCCCTTAAAACCGGCATGTTCTTAGGATCTCCTGTACCAAGGAAAAAGTGACATTTATCGGCACAAGCTCCACATCTTACACATATATCCATAAACAGCTTAAAAGCACGATTCATTCTCATCCTTCTTTGAAGTTCTTCCTTCACCGTTTCTTGCCAACCATCAGGCAAGGGCCATTTCTCATCATAAGGCTGCCATTTCCCCATGTGGTTAAGGTCTAACTCTTCTAAATATTTAGGCTCTACAATACTTAGATAATAACCTTTCTTCAATTCAGGTTTTATCTCCATCCAATCTTTAGCTGGAGTACTGTGCAATTTTACATCAGATATTAATTCGTCAGGCTTGGGAAGGCTCATTCTTACCTCCTTTAGTTTATAGGTTTAAATTTTTATTAGGACCATAAATGGTATACCATTCATGCTCCTCTTTTTCTGCTTCTTCGTCTATAGGAATTCCGGCGTTTTCCATAGGTTCTCTAAACCTTTCCTGCCATTCTGCATAGGTTAAATGTTTAACCGGATAGTTCCAAGGATTAACATGCATATCAGCACGGTTGTTATTGGGCATATTACGTGTGGGGCTAAAGAACACCCCTATCATATGGGCAAGCTTACTAAATGGAAAATAAGCAGCTAAAACTGAAACTAAGAAAAGATGCACATAAAAGATCGTTCCTATTTTCACTTCAGGCACAACTGGTTTAAAAGTAGCCAACCCTAAGGTTAACTGTTTGATGGCATATACATCAACCTTTAAGTTATACCTCATCAAAACACCAGTTATTACTATACCTAAAATAAGAAATAACGGAAAATAATCTGAACCATGAGAAATATAAGAAACCTTAGCGTCTACCAATCTTCTGAGAAGCAAAAAGGAAAGACCTGCAATAATTAAAATATCGGTAATATAAACTGGAGGAACACCAAAACTATGAATAAAACTATCCATATAGTCCAAAAATTGAATTACCGAAGGAACAGGGTTCGTAAACAACCTAAGATGTCTTATAAGAATGATCAAAAAGGACCAATGAAAAAGAATAGCCCCTAACCACAACCACTTAGCAGACCCATAAATAAGCTTTTTTCCCTGAAGGTCAGCCCTGAGATTTCTAAACAAGCTCCTAAAGAACAATACTTCTAAAACCATTCTTAAAACTACCTCAAAGGTGTTAAAAGGAGATTCTAAACGACTATACTTTATCCAGGGCAAACTCTTTTGTTGACCACAAGTAGTAGGGATTTTAAATGGCTGAGGAGACTTAGCCCAGTTTAATATCCTGTAAATAAGGCCTATCACAAAAACCAAAAAACATACATAAGGAATTACTATAGCAAACAATCCTTGCAAACCTAAAACCCCTACTCCAACCCAGGGGATAAGAAGTAAGACTAAAAAAATCAAAAAACTCCAGCCTACGTTCATACCTCTCTCCCTCTCTTATTGGTTTATTTTGTCTTCTGCCTCAATTTGAGGCATTCCTTCCATAGGATCGTAAACTAACCCTGCTCTTTTTAACAATAAAAAATGATTCCTTTTCCATTCATCATATTTGATCTGATTTAACCTTTCTCTATATTCATAAAAATAATCAAATCCTTTGACAAGAAGGGCATTTATCTTATCTTCTAACCTTAAGAATTCTTCTACACCAAACCTTTTTAAAAATTCTTCTCCCATTTCTTCTCTTATAATACCCTTGAGCTGAATGAATAAATTTAAAGCTTTTGAAGGAACTTGTTCTTGGACAGCCAGCAATTGCACAAGCCTTTTTAAATAATAATTAGCTTCTTCCCAGTTAAACTCACCCAACACAAGCCTTACCAAACCTTGAAAGGTTTCTTCTATCCTATGACCAAAAGGATTTTGAAAGGGATCAACTTCTCTGTTAAAAAACTTCTGAGCCTCCTCTCCTAAAGAACTTAAAAAAACAGATTTCCACTTTTTAAAAACCTTCTCTTGGTTATCTTCTAAAAATCTTATTAGCTCTTCAGACAATCTAAGGCCCTCTAAAAGGAATTTTAAACTAAATTTATACCTTTATCTTAAGAAAAGTCAATCCTTGTTTTAAAAAGTAAACCTTTCTTTTAGCCTTCTTTTTAGGTTTAAAAAAGGATTTTTTTTATTTTTTTTAATTTTTTCAACTTTTTTATCTGAAACTATAAGCATACATAAAAATAAGCTAAAATTTTTAAAATACTTTTTTAAATCTTTTTACAATCGATACTACCTTCCTCATAAAAGAAAACTAAAGGACCTTTTATCTCTTCTGAGATTATTTTTTGTTGGTCAGCTATACCGATGATAACCCCTGGATAGACCTTTTCTAAAACTTTTACGGTTTTTTGTTTAAATACACCAAGATTTTTTTTCAGTTCTTTTAACCTTTCTAATAGTTTTTTCAATTCTCTGTCGTAAAGCTCATACTGTTCAAAAAGTCTTTTGATTATGGTTTCTTTTTCAGGAGTAACCCTACCCTCCTTTATAAGCTTTTTCCCTATTTCAATCCCTGTTTTTAATTTATTTAAGGTTTCTTCATAAATAATACTTTTTTGGAGTATCTCAAAATACTCAGTGATCAAATCAATCTTATATCCTGCATAAACCTTAGTAAAGGTCTGGCTTTGGTTGCCTAAAATTTTAACCTCTACGTTACCACCACACTTCATTTCTGTACCATAAATTAAACCTTTACCTATAGTAGCTAAACAATCTCCTGAAACTGTAGCCTTAACAAAAATCATATAATTTTTAACCAAAAGATCTCCGTCTACTTCTAAACTTGCATGCTCAATCCCTTTAATCTCAGCTCTACCTTTTACCTTAACCTTGGTTTCTTCCCCTCTTAGGATCCCATCACACAGAAAATTCCCTTCTACCTCTATCAAAACCTTGTTTTCTGTCCCTCCATAAAGCTCTAAGTCTCCCTTAACCCTAACCTTAAAACCAAATTTTACATCTCCTTTGATGGTTAATTTTTTACCTACAAACCTTATGTTACCTACAGAAAAATCTACATCACCTTCGATGGTATACTCTGTCAAAATTTCAAGTTTATTACCTTGTAAAACCACCACTCCGCTTGTTTTAGCCTTAACCCATCCTTCTTCGTCGATAAAAAGATTTTCCCCTAAGATAATCTTGGAAGATTCTTTTATCTCAGGAGAGGGTATAGGTTCCCCTAAAACGTTAATGCCTGGTATACCTGGAATAGGAGGAATCCATTTTGCTATGATTTCATTTGGTTCAACACAAATAAGTCTTTTAGGTGTTTCTCTCAAATCTTGAGTATCTAATTCGAGTTTTTCAGCCTTAGGCTCTGACAATAAAGGGGCAAACTTTTCTAAAAATTCTAACTTTTCCGGAATGGGTGGTTTGGGAAGTATTCCTTTTACTACTATCAGTTTATCGTCTACAAGTTCTGGCTCCTCTAAAACTCCAAAAATGTTTGCTTTTTTCAATTCTTCTTTTATTGTTTCCCAGTTTTTGATAAAATCTTTAAGAAGAACCCTTTCTGAAGGTTTTACAGGCAAATATATCATCATTTCATCTTGACTTAGATATAAAAGAAAATCTCCAAACCACAAACCCTCTTTTTTAAACTTTAACTTGTCTATCATCTTAAAGAATAGACCTCCAACACCAATGCCTCTTGATTTTCTTTTATCTTATATTCTAGGTCAACGTATATCTTCCATATAGCTATGATTTTTTCTTTATGTTCTACGATTAAAACCTGATCTCTAAGATGATGGGCTACACCCTTTTCTTGAAAAAACTTTTTTATCTTTTTATGTCCTAAACCAGGGATAAACACTCTATCTCCAGGCTTTCTGTTTCTAACCTTAAAAGGAAAAGTAAGTTGCTCAGCTGAAAAACACATCATCAAAGGTGTTTCCTTTACCTCCTCTAAAGATTTCATCTTATAAACTTTTAAAATCTCTTGAGTTGGAAGTAAGTACTCCCCTTCGGCCGTTATTTCTATTTCAAAATAAGGAAGAGTAGGGCTTTTTTTAGAAAAAGCTAAATAACCTGGACCACGATAGGCTATATAGTCTCCGGGAAGATATACAGGACCTTTTATATTCTGGGTAACCAAACGTTCTAAACTTTCAAGATGGGTAAAAGTAATCCTAAACAAGGGAAGACCTACCTCTTGAAAAACCAAAAAATATATTCTCTTCCTTAAAGTAGGAGAAAGATTTTTAAGTTCATGAAATTTTAAACGCAGTGTGTTTCCCTCAAACACTTTTAATTTTTCATAATGCTTTTTAGCAAGATCCTCGATAAGCTCCTCTTCTTCTGCTATGATTAACGCAACTTTTTTAAGATTTTGTTTAATGTTTTTGTTAAAGGTTTGTTCTAAATATGGGATTAAAAGATGCCTTACTCGGTTTCTTAAAAACCTTAAATCATCGTTGGTTGGGTCTTCAACCCATCTAAGTCCTCTCTCTTGAGCAAAGTTTTTTATTTCTTCTTTACTTACAAATAAAAAGGGTCTTATGATAAGATCTTCTCGTTTTATAGGTATTCCTGCAAGACCTCTTTTACCAGTACCTTTTATGATTTTTAAAAAAATTTCTTCTGCCAAGTCGTCTAAATGGTGAGCCAAGGCTACTTTTTGAAAATCATACTTTTTGGCTAAAAAATACCACAATCTGTATCTTAATTCTCTTCCTGCCATTTCTAAACTAAGCTTTTCACGCTTGGCATAAAGAGACACAGGAGAAGCTGTATAAAAAAAAGGAATTCCCTTTTGTTTGCAAAACTGATAAACAAACATCGCATCTTGATGAGAATTCTTTCTTATTTTATGGTCATAATGAGACACAAACAGAGAAAGTTGGTACTCCTTTTTGAAGATATAAAAAACTTCTAAAAGGGCTACAGAATCAAGCCCACCAGAGATAGCAAGAAGCACCCGGTCTCCTTTTTGTAAAAGCTTAAACTTTTCGATAGTCTGTTTGATGGTGTTAATAAACATATCTAAGGATATCCTTAGTGTTTTCAGGATAAAGCTCGTAGGCCTTTTTAGCAAGTAATGAAAGTTGTTGATAAACCTTTCCCAACTCGGGAAGAGGTTTAAATTCTTTAAAAATTAAATCCAAGGGAGGAGGTGTCTCTATTTTTAAAGCCTCAGAAAGAGAAGACCAGACTTTTTCTTTGTCTTCTATAGCACCAATTTCTAATCCTTCTCCAGAAAGTCTGTTAAAAAAACTTAAAATATAACTTAAATCAAATTTTTTATAAAAGTTTTTGGTTTCTTCTTTTAACTCTTGATAAAACTTTTTAAGGTTCTCTAATTTTAATAAATACTCCTCTAAAACCCTATTAAACCTTTTATACACAGTAAAAAAAAGCTTTACAAACTTACTTTTGGTGGTTAGAGCAAAACAAGAGGTTACATTAGCAAAAAGCTTTTTTTTTAGATTTTCTTCAGGCTGATTGAATTCTTTAAAGAAAATTTCCTTACTTAAAATACAAACTTCGCTCAAAGGAAAGGCAGTAACTTTTTCAAATTCATAAACTAAAGTCTCATCCTTATTTAATAAAAAAAAAATCCGCCAACTGTTGTTAAAAACTCTCTTATATAGTTTTTTTAGTTGGTCGCATTCCTCTTTGAAAAGGTTCCATTTTTCTTCTAAATAAACTTTTTCTCTAAAATAGTTTTCAGCTATTTCTTTTTTAATTTCTATGCTTAAACTTTCTGAAAACTCATCCCAGTCTTTTATCATTTTGCTTTAACTTTTCTGGATATTGATCTTACCATTTTCTAAACTAAAAATTATCGGTCCAGGTATCTCCTCAACAACTGTATAAAACACATCAGCAATCCCTAGCATAACCCCTGGATAAACCCTTTCTTGAACTTTAATAAACTTAGACTGATAAAAAGAAAGTTCTTTTTTAATGGTTTTTAGTTGTTGTAAAAGCTCTTCTAACTCTTTAGAATAAAGTTCGTACTGTTTTTGGATCTTTTCGAAAATCTTTTGTTTTTCCGGGGATAAGTTTTTTTCTTTTTTAAGCCTTTCTCCTAACTCAATGCCCACTTTAAGTTTGTTTAGCGTCTCTTCTAAAAGTATAGAATGTTGTAGCTTTTTTAGATAGTCATCTATCAAATCAGGTTGGTATCCGGCTAAAATTTTGGTAGAAGTATTGGTTTCATTTCCCAAGATTTTAGCTTCTATAACATCCGAAGCTTTAATCACCCCTCCATAGATGATCCCTTTACCTGCATTAACCTCTATCTTTCCAGAAACAGAGATTTCGGAAAAAATAAGGTAGTTTTTAACTATCAGATCTCCTAAAACCTCCAATTTAGCATGCTCAACCCCTTTAACCTCTGCTCTACCCTTTACTTTAACCCTGGTTTCTTCTCCTCTTATGATCCCATCGCACAAAAAGTTTCCTTCTACCTCTATCAAAACCTTGTTTTCTGTCCCTCCATAAACTTCTAAGTCCCCTCTGACCCTAACCTTAAAACCAAACTTTACATCTCCTTTTATAATCAACTTTTTACCTATAAAATCTATGTTTCCTACAGAAAAATCTACATCTCCCTTTATTTCATACTCAGGGAGAATATCGATGGTATTTTGATGGTAAACCACAACCCCTGCCTGTTTAGCTCTGATAGATTTTTCTTCATCTATAAATAAATTTTCTCCTAACTGAATCTGAGATTGAGAGGAAGGTTGAGGAGCCTGAAGGGTTTCTCCAAACACATTAACCCCATCTAAACCAGGAATAGGAGGATACCATTTTCCAACTACTTCGTTTTCTTCGGCACACACTATCTTTCTGTGAATTTCTCTTATATCTTTTCTCTCTCCTTTATCCTGTAAATCCAAAGGTTCGTCTTGAAAAAAAATAACCTTAGCAAATTTTTCCAAAAGTTCTATTTTTTCTGGTACAAAAGGAGTGATAGGTACTCCTTTTGCCACTATCAATCTATTATCTAAGATCTCTGGTTCTTCAAGCACCCCAAAGATACCTTCTTCTATAAGTTTCGATTTTACCTGAGGCCAAGCTTCTTTAAACTTCTTTGAATTCTCTTCAGTAGGTGGTTCAGCCCAAAAAAACATCAATTCATCGTCAGATACTCTAAAATCAAACCCTTCCAGATTAACTCCTTCTTTTTTTAATTTATCCTTATCCATGTGGCTCTTTTTTCCAGGATTTTTCTTCTCCTCTTAAAATCCTCTTTATGTTCTCTTTATGCTTATACCAGATTAAAATACCCAAAAAGGTTGCACATATTATATATTCGGTAGGATAGTTAAAAATAAAAAGGTTTATAGGCAAGAAAAATGTTGCCAATAAAGATCCTACAGAAACAAAACCTGTCAAAGCTACACCTGCTAAAAAGGTTAACAAACTTACTAAAATAGCTTTAGGTGCAAGAAATAGAAAAACACCTATGGTAGTAGCCACCCCCTTTCCCCCCTTAAAACCCAAGAAAACAGAGAAAAGATGGCCTACTACAGCAAAAAAACCAGCTAAAGAAAGGATTAATTCCTGTGAATACGGTGTTTTTGAGCTTAAAAAAAAGGCTATTAAAAGAGCTAAAACACCCTTAGAGGCATCTCCTAAAAAGGTTATAAAACCCCATTTTTTACCTAAAAGTCTGGCAACGTTAGTAGCCCCAGGATTTTTACTACCTTCTTTTCTTGGGTCTACTCCAAAGGGCAAACATACCACTAAGGCAAAAGGAATAGACCCTAAAATATAGCTTAATATAGAGATAAAAATTAAATAAACCACAAAGAAATTTTAAACGAATTTTTAAAATTGACAAGAAACAAGCAAGTAAAAATAAAAAAGTCAGTACTAAAGATACTACTGACCTTTAAAATTTTGGGTTATAAACTGGGATAAACGCTGACTACTTTTCTTCCGTTTCTTGTTTCAAACTTAACAAATCCATTTATCTTTGCAAAAATGGTGTAGTCTTTGCCAACTCCCACGTTAAAACCAGGATGAACCTTGGTACCTCTTTGCCTAACGATGATTTCACCTGCTTTTACAAACTGACCGCCATACCTTTTAACACCTAAACGTTTAGAGTTAGAATCTCTTCCGTTTCTTGAAGATCCTCCTGCCTTCTTATGAGCCATTTATCCTTCCCCCTATTACAAAATTTCCTTAATTTCTAATGTAGTTATAAGCTGTCTATGCCCTCTTTTTCTTTTATAACCCTTTTTTGGCTTTTTCTTAAAAACGATTACTTTCGGTCCTTTAGAATGTTCTACCACAGAAGCAATGACCTTCACTCCTTCGACTAAGGGGGTCCCCAGTTTTATTTCTCCATCTTTATTAACTAAAAGAACCTCTGAAATTTCTACAGTATCTCCTACATTAGCTTCGACTTTTTCTACTTTGATTTTATCACCAGGTTTTACTACATATTGCTTTCCACCAGTCTTGATCACCGCAAACACGAAAATCCCTCTTTCCAGAAATTTTTCACCTTAAAAGATATCTTAAAAACAGGTTTTGTCAATATTGTTTATCTGTTGTTTTAAAATTTGTTTTTCTGCTATGATTAGTCCTGACATTTTAAATCATCTATTTATTTTTTTAAAGTTAAAATACCACGTTATTTTTTACATAAAAAATTTAATTCTGAAAAAGAGATACTTTTCAAGAAAGAGTCTATCCTCGGTAGAACAATCTATTTTTAGCCTCCAAATGCCGTTATTTTATTGACTTTTAAACAAATACTAATAAAATATTAATCATGAACCTTACTTCAAAAAGGGCTTATTTTAGAAGGTTTTATTTTCCATTAAGTCTGCTACTTTACAAAGGCAATCTTTCTCCTAATTTTGTTACTTCTCTTTCTTTAGTATCAGGGACGATAGCTGGTGTTTGTTTTTATTATGAATATTTATTGACAGCTGCCTTTTTGTTACTTTTATCAGGCCTTTTAGACCTTATAGATGGAGAAATAGCAAGACTCTCTGGTAATACTACTAAATTTGGAGCGGTTTTTGATTGGATATCAGATAAGTGGGTAGATGGTATAGTATTAGGTACTATTGCCTATATCTATACTGATGGTTTTTGGACGATATTAGCTATAGTATCTTCTATGCTCCATTCCTTTCTCAAACCTGTGGTATATGCTGAAATAGGATATCAGGTAAAACTAAAAGGAAAAATCCAAGATCCTTTAGAAAACGTCGGTTTTTTTGGTCGCCCTGAAACTCATCTAAGCATATTAATCTTTACCTTTTTAGAAAAAATTACCTCTTATGAAATCGGACTTGAGTTTGGTATAAAGTTCATTACTATTTTTACTTTATTTTCTCTTATCACAAGGCTGGTATATCTATATCAAAACTTTAGAGGGATAAAAGATGAATAGACCTTATGTGATAATAGTATCTGAGGTTACGATAGACGGAAAGCTTACGTTATATAGAGGAGCTTCAAGCAAAGAACTAATGAGTTTGATGACCAAAGAAGTTTACCGCTATTTACATGGCATAAGGGCTGAGGTAGACGGGATCATGGTAGGTTGCGAAACAGTAAGAACAGATGACCCGAGTTTGACTGTTAGATATGTAGAAGGTAAAAATCCTATAAGAATCATTCCTTGCTCTACCGCCAACGTTCCCTATAACGCAAATATCTTTTCTAAAGACGCTCCTACCATCATTGCTACTACCAAAAGAGCTCCTAAAGAAAAAATCAAAAAACTTGAAGAGCTTGGGGCTGAGGTTATCGTTGTCGGGGAAGAGTTGGTAGACTTTGGGGTACTTTTACCAGAGCTTTATCAAAGAGGAATCAAAATACTGATGGTAGAAGGAGGCTCTTCTATAAACTGGGAGTTTGTAAAAAATAGATATGTAGATGAAATCAGAATCATTCATCTTCCAGTAATAGTTGGTGGAGAAAACGTACCTACCTTTGTAGGAGGAGAAGGGTTTAAGTCGCTTACCAAGGTCTTAAAACTAAAAATCCAAAAATTCTTTCAGATAGACGATTTTTTGATTTCTGAGTGGAAAGTTCAAAAATAAAAAGAATAAGTGGTTAAAAGGCATTTGTTTTTACCAAATTGAGTTATGGTTTCTGCTACCCAATTTATGTTTATTTGTAGAGCATCTTTAGTGTAATGTGAGGTATGGGGGGTAAAAGCAACGTGAGGATAACTCAAAATATGAAGGGTTTTCAAAGCTTTTTCATAATCTTGAATTTGAAAATCTATTCTCTAAAATTTTTTCCATTTCAAGTAATACCCTTTCTCCTTCAAATACATCAAGAGTAATCCCTCCTTGTAGTTTTCGATTTTGTAAATCCCATATTAAAGCTTCTGTATCTACTATAGGCCCACGGGCGGTATTAATCAACATAGCTTCATCTTTTACTAATTTTATATTCTCAAGGTTTATCATATGATGAGTCTTAGAATAATATGGAACCATAACTACTATTATATCAAAATGTTTTAACAACTCCTCTAAAGAGAACATAACTTACCCCAAATTTTTCTTTTAACTGAAGGTCAGGCTTTATGTCATGCGCTAAAATTTTCATACCTATTCCGTAAGCTATCCTTGCAACTTCTTTACCTATGTTACCTGTACCTATAATCCCTATGGTTTTACCAAATAAGTCTAACCCCAAAAGTCCTTCTCTTGAAAAATCTAAGTTTTTAACCTTTGAGATGGCCGTAGAAATCCTTTTTGCCAAAGTAAAAATAAGACCGATAGTATGTTCTGCTACGGTGGTAAAAGCAAAGTAAGGAGAATTGGCTACTACTATACCTCTTTTTTGACAGGACAAAATATCTATATGATTTGTGCCTATGGTTCTTGTGATGAGAAGTTTTAAGTTAGAAAGTTGATCTAGCACTTTTTCGTCAACCAAAGAACGAATGTAAATCACTGCCACATTTAGATCTGAATAAGCATTACCCGTAAAACTATCCAAAGGTTCTAAGGTAAAAACGAGCTTCAAATTGCCTAAGGATTCTCCTAAGTTTTGTTTTAAAGTTTCTAAATAAACTTTCTTTTCTCAGTCTCTTTCGATTTCAAAGATACCTATTTTTATGGTTTAGACTCTCCAAAATAAGCTGTATAAAATACTTTACTTACCTCTTCTTTAGAATACTCATCGGCTACTTGCCATATGGTTAGGATATGATAAGCCTTGTCTATCAAGTACTCTAAATCTTCTTGAGGGAGTTTTAAATCTTTTAAAGTATAAAGAAGTCTCAGGTCCCTTAACCAGTTTTCAAAGACTTCTATCCCCATCTCTACAGAGATTTTATCTTCTACTTTTATGTTAAGAACCTTTTCAAAAAATTTATGAAGAAGCTTGTTTTTTTTATAAACCTTCATCCAGGCATAAGTTATGACCGCTAAACCCAATCCATGAGGAAGGTCATATACTCCGCTTAAAGTATGTTCTAAAGCATGGATAAAAAACCTATATTTTCCCATACCTGCCTTAGGTAATCCGCATAAAGCTAAGGAAGAAGCCCACATAAGATTAGCCCTGGCTTCATAATTAGTAGGATCATACATAGCAGCTTTAGACCACTTCATAAGGTTTTTCATCAAAGCTACCATAAAGTCTTCTGTAAGGCAGTCTTTCTTATACTCTCTACTTATAAAAACCTCAAAAACATGAGAAAAGGCATCAAAAGCTCCATAAGCGGTATAATCAGGGGGCACAGTAAAAGTAAAGGTAGGGTCTAAAAAAGTAAGTTTAGGGAAAATCCAGGGAGAGTTCATAGAAAGTTTAACCTTTGTTTCATCGTTTACTATAACGCTTATGTTGTTTAGCTCTGAACCAGTACCAGCGATAGTAGGCACTGCTACTATAGGAAGAGCCTGTTTAGGAAAATCCTTTCTTTCATAAAAATCCCATATCTTTTCCTCTGCAAAAACCCCACAAGCAATAGCCTTGGCAGTGTCTATTACACTCCCGCCACCGGTAGCTAAGATGAAATCAACCTTTTCTTCTTTGACTACCTTGATACCCTCTAAGACCTTAGATAAAAGAGGGTTAGCCTTTACTCCTCCAAATTCTATATATTCTATCTTAGCTTTTTTTAAAATCTCTTTAACTTGGTCATAAACCCCATTTCTTATTATGGATCCTCTTCCAAAAACCCAAAGAGCCTTTTTTCCTATACCAGAAACTTCTTTAGGAAATTGTCTCAAAACTTTTTTACCGAAAAAAACTTTTGTAGGAAGATAAAACTCAAAATTTTTCATCGATTAACCCCCCTTCTAAAATAAAAATAGACCTATAGGGCTTACCCCTATAGGTCTATTTTTAATCAAAAACAAAAATAAATCAACCGGTTATTTTAAATTTTTTCTCGACTCTACCAGTTTCTCTACCACCTCAGGTTCTGCCAATGTACTGGTATCTCCCAAATCTTCAAACTGCTGGGCAGCTATCTTTCTTAAGATCCTTCTCATGATTTTTCCGCTTCGAGTTTTAGGTAATCCAGGGGCAAAAAGTATGAAATCAGGAGTTGCTATAGGACCTATTACTTTTCTGATATGAAAGACTAACTCTTTCTTAAGTTCTGGGGTAGGCTCAAACCCTTCCTTAAGTACGATGTAAGCAAAGATTCCTTCTCCTTTGATGTCATGAGGGAATCCCACAACTGCAGCCTCTGCTACTGCAGGGTGTTCTACAAAAGCAGACTCTAATTCCATCGTACCAAGTCTGTGTCCAGAAACATTAATGACATCGTCAAGTCTTCCCATAATCCAGAAATAGCCGTCTTCGTCTTTTCTGGCACCATCTCCGGTGTAATAATATCCTGGAAACCTGCTAAAATAGACCTCTTTAAACCTTTTTTCATCCCCCCAAACCCCTCTTGCCATACCAGGCCAGGCTCTTTTGATACAAAGATGACCTCCCTCGTTGATGTCTGCCTCTGTTCCATCAGCTCTTAGGATAATAGGCTCTATTCCAGGTAAAGGATAAGTAGCTGAACCAGGTTTCTGAGGTACTGCAAAGGGTATAGGGGCTATCATATGTCCACCGGTCTCGGTTTGCCACCAAGTATCTACTACAGGACAGCGTTTACGTCCTACATTAACATAAAACCAAACCCAAGCCTCTGGGTTTATAGGTTCTCCCACCGTTCCTAAAATCCTTAAGCTCGAAAGATTGTATTTCTTAGGCCACTGATCTCCCTCTCTCATCAACGCCCTTATCGCTGTAGGAGCTGTATATAGAACAGTTACACCATAACGGTCTACCAACTCCCACCATCTTCCTGGATCTGGATAAGTTGGAACCCCCTCATACATAAAAACCGTAGCTCCTAAAGCTAAAGGACCGTAAACTACATAGGAATGCCCGGTAATCCAACCTATATCAGCAGTACACCAATAGATATCGTCTGGTTTTAGGTCAAAAACCCACTGGGTGGTATGCGCGGCATATACCAAGTATCCACCTGTGGTATGGTAAACTCCTTTAGGTTTTCCTGTAGTACCTGAGGTATATAGAATAAAAAGAGGATCTTCAGCATCCATTACTTCATATTCACAATACTCAGCTACACTTAAATCTTTTTTTAAGTCGTCATATAGGATACAACGGTTATCTTTTAGTTCTATAGGATCACCAAAACGATTTAACACAATACAATATTCCACACAAGCACAATCTCTTATAGCCTCTTCTGCCCTATCTAAAAGAGTTATTCTTCTTCCAGCTCTATAAGTGCCATCACAAGTGATAACTACCTTAGCCTGAGCATCAAGAATACGAACTTTAAGGGCTTCTGAGGAAAAACCTCCAAACACTACACTATGGATAGCCCCTATTCTTGCACAAGCCAACATCGCTGCCACAGCCTCTGGCATAGTAGGAAGATAAATGGTTACCCTATCACCTTTTTCTACACCTAAATTCTTTAAAATCTTAGCAAACTTACATATCTCACTGTGCAGCATATGATAGGTATAAACCTTAGTGTCTCTGTCAGGTTCTCCTTGCCAAATGATAGCAGCCTTATTTTTTATAGCTGGATTGTCTAAATGTCTGTCTACACAATTAAAACAAGCATTTAGCTTACCACCTTCAAAAAACTTGATCTCTGGCTTGTAAAAATCCCAATAACAAGTCCTATCCCAGTACTTAAACCAAGTAATCAACTCTTTAGCCCTTTCAGCCCAAAACTCATCAGGGTCATCTAAAGAATACTGATAAATCTGTTTATATTTATAACGAGAAGAAATGTAAGCCTGGTCCTTACCTTCTTGAGGGGGATAGAAAATCCTCCCCTCTTTTAACAAAGATGTCAATTCCGCCATGTCTACCTCCTTTTTAAAGTTTTTTTTCAAAATATTAAAAAATTATCTTTCTGTTATACATGAGGTTTTATGATATCTCTTAAGGTTATCATACCTACCAATTTTTCTCCTGAAGTAACCGGAAGCCTTACTACATTTGCCATCGCCATAAGTTTAGCCGCATATTTTATATCATAATAATCAGGAACGGTAATACATGGTTTGGTCATAACCTCTAAAACCCTAACCTTTTCCAAAGGTAACCCTTTAGCTATAACTTTATAAACTATATCTTTAACTGTAATAATCCCGTAAGCATCTTCTTCGTCTACCTTATCGACTACCAATCCTCTGTAACCAGTTTTCATCATCAACTCTGCTGCTTCTTTAACCGTAGCGTTACCATCAATAGTAGCTACTGGAGTAGTCATTACATCTCTAACTTTTATCTTTTCAATCTCTATCATAAGCCCCTCCTTCCTATAAAATAATTTTTTATGGTTTATTAAATTTTATATTACAAACATAACAAAATTTAAAATAGCTTTGTTAAAAATTTCACTAACCTAAATTTATAGGAGTATGCTTTTTATAACAAGATTTATGCCTGTCTTCTTATAATCAAAAATTCACAAAAAGCTGACGTTTTATAAAAAAAATAAGTGATGAAAAAGACCTCAATGAGAAAAAATACCTCAGTTATATCTTCTAAGAAATTATCTTCAAAACCTCTTTTTTTATTTTTTCTATCTCTTCTCTTACCTTTTCTTCATCGACAGTCAAAACTTGATAATTTTTCATGATCCATTTTCCATCAACCATTAGGTGAGACACACAACCTGTCTTTGCTGTATAGACTATAAGGGCAAGAGGATTGTAGTCTGGTTGTAAAGAGTGGTTGCTGAGGTCTATCACAGCTAAATCTGCTTTATAACCTATGGAAAGTTTTCCTGTATCAAAAAAACCTAAGGCTTTACTTCCTCCTTCGGTAGCAGCGTAGAACATTTCTTTAGCGGTAATAATAGTTGGATCTTCATGTATCCCTTTTTGGATTAAACAAGCAGTCCTCATTTCAGAAAACATATCAAGGTCGTTATTACTAGCAGGCCCATCAGTACCTAAAGCCAAGTTTATACCTGCTTTTATTATTTCAGGGATAGGGGCGACCCCTGAACCTAACTTTAAATTACTCTCTGGACAATGGATAAAACTGGACTTAGCTTTAGACATAAGTTCTATTTCTTTAGGAGTTACCTTAACCCCATGGACAGCTATAAGATTTTCATTAACCCCTCCTATTTCAGCCAGAAGTTCTATAGGATTTTTACCATAACGCTCCCTTATCAGCTTTATCTCTTCTTGATTTTCAGAAAGATGGATGTGAAGTTTAGCTCCATATCTCTCAGAAATTTTGAGACAAGACTTGACCGTATCCGGAGAGCAAGTATATAAAGTGTGAGGACATACCGATATTTTTATCAAAGGATGGTTTTGAAAATTTTTTAACAAACTTTCTGTAAGTTCTAATCCTTTAACTAAAGGACCATAATTAGGAGAAGGAAAATCAAAAAGCCCTTCCCCAAGTAACCCTTTGATTCCAGATTCTTCCGTGGCTTTTATCACCTCTTCTTCAAAAAGATACATATCACAGAAAAGAGTGACCCCTGACTTTATCATCTCTATGAGAGAAAGTAAACTTCCCCAATAAACCCATTCTCTTTTTAATTTAGCTTCTACAGGAAAAATATATTGGTTTAACCAGGTCATCAAAGATAGGTCCTCTGCTAAACCTCTTAAGATACTCATAGGAATATGGGTGTGCCCGTTAACCAACCCCGGCATCAAAATACCGTTTTCAAATATTTCTCTTTCTATGTTTGGATATTTATTAATGAGTTGCTCCTTATTACCTATATCTAAAATAACCCCCTTCTTTATAAAAACCCCACCTTCCCTTATAGGAGGTTCATAAGCCGAGGGCACTATCCATTTGGCTAAAATCAACCTCTCATCCATATTGTCTAACCTCTTACTAAGTTTAAAAATTTTTCTAAATTAAGCTCTTTGGCTACCATCTCTTTAGCCCTTAGGGCTTTGCCTTTTTCTTTTAAGATGGCTTTGCCTACTAAGGCCTGTATTTTTTCAACTGCTGAGAAGGTATCAAGAGAGGTCACCACAACTGGCACTCCTTTTGTCTTAGCTATGTTTACCACCATCTCGCTTGGATATAATCCTCCTGTCAAAAGTAAACACTTGGTAGAAGTCTCTAAAGCTAAAATCTGAATGTCTGTCCTGTTCACCCCTGTTATCACTAACTTGTTAGGTATCCTTAAAAAATACCTCATCGCATTCTCAGGGTCCATCGCACCTATCGTGATGTTCTCTACAAACTCATCAAGCTTGTCCTCACAACACACAATACCCCCGTTAACCACCTCAAGTAAAGTCCTAACGGTTACTGCCTCAAGCAACTTATCCTTCTTAAACACCCCTAAAACCTCTATCCCTTTACCCTCTAAATAAGGCACCACCTTTTCCTTTATATAAGGATATTCCTCAACAGGGACCTTGTTTATCACC